>JAWKON010000044.1:0-74277 GCA_041391125.1 Caldilineaceae bacterium | reverse complement strand
TGTAGTATTCTGCAATGAACACAAATTGGCTTGAAATATGTAAGAAAATTGCGCAAGAGCGTGCGCATTTGGAAGCAGTGCAGAGCTGGCGCGTGGCGCCAGAGCAGCCGGTTTTCTTTGAGCATCGCTGGGAGCACGTTCAGGAAGTGGTCAAGTTGGCTGCCTGGTTGGCCGCTCAAATTGAGCATGATGACAAGGCGGACAAGGCGGTGGACCGTGAAGTGCTCATGGCGGCGGCGTGGCTGCATGACATTGCCAAAATGCAGCCCAATCACGCTGAGACGGGGGCCATCGAGGCCGCGCAGCTTTTGCGCCAAACGGACTTTCCGCCCGCCAAGGTGGAGCCAGTCGCCACCGCCATCCGCCAGCACGAGGGCCTGTTTCGCGTCGAGGGCGCCGACCCGCTTGAGCCCATAGAGGCGGCGATTTTGTGGGATGCGGACAAGCTGTCCAAATTAGGTATTCAGGCGCTGGCCTATGGGTTGAGCGCACATTATTATATTGGCAAAACTTTGCAGGCGCGCCGTAAGGAGACGCAGGAGTGGGTCCACGATGTCCTCTCCAAAACGGTCTACAGCATGAACACAGAGCCGGCCAAGCGACTGGCCGTGCGCCGCTATCGCGAAATGGTGGCCGCGCTGGACGCCTGGGCGCGCGAAGAGACCGAATCGATCATAAAAGATTAGAAAAATGATCAACGGATTACACAGATTTAAAAGATTTGGGACCGGTTTTACGATTCTCTGATGAGCAGTAAAGATTTGTAAACACGGATAGGGAGAACACAGATAGAAAACTGATTAAATCAAATCAGTATTTTTCCCATCCGTGTTTACAAGTTTTTTCTGTTTGCACAAGCTTTAAAATCTGCCTAATCTGTGCAATCTGTTGATCAAATTCTTCTGAAAAATCACCGACAGAACTCATGAAATATCATTTGATCACACTGGGTTGTCCCAAAAATGAAGTGGACAGCGATGGCATGGAGATGACGTTGCGTACGGCCAATTTTCAGGCTACGGCGGATGCCGACGAAGCCGATGTGCTGATTGTCAACACATGCGGATTCTTAGAGGCGGCCAAAGACGAATCCATTGGCGTGCTCAACGAATTGGCCAGCGCCAAGCGCGGTCATCAAATTTTGGTGGCGGCGGGCTGTTTGGCCCAGCGCAATGGCGATGAGATTTTGCAACGCGCGCCGCTGGTGGATGGGCTGCTGGGGACGCGGCGCTGGATGGATGTGGTGGAGCTAGTGCAGCAGATCCGCGGGCAGCCGGGCGCCAATGGGCGGCCCATGCAGCGCTATTCCCTGCTGGGCGACCCCGATGTGGATTTTGCCCTGGCCACGCCGCGCCCGCCCGTGCTAGGCGGCAGCGCGTACATCAAGATTTCAGATGGCTGCAACGCGCCCTGTGCCTTTTGCACCATTCCCAGCTTTAAGGGCAAGCTGCGCAGCCGCCCTTTGGAAGCGGTGGTGGATGAGGCTATTGCGCTGGTCAACGGCGGCGCCAAAGAGCTGGTGGTGGTGGCGCAGGATACGACCGATTATGGCCGCGATTGGGGCGAGCCCAACAGTCTGCCGCGCCTGCTTTCGGCCATTTGCCACCGCACACCCGATACGCTGCAATGGGTGCGCCTGATGTACGCCTATCCCGGCCACGTGAGCGATGAGCTGATTGAGGTGATGGCCAGCCAGCCCAAGATGGCGCACTATTTGGACATGCCGCTGCAGCACGGCGACCCGCAGACGCTGCGCCGCATGCGCCGCCCCAGCCGCGTAGAGATGGTCTATGACCACATGGAGAAGCTGCGCGCCGCCATGCCCGATATTGCGCTGCGCACTACTTTTATTGTGGGTTATCCCGGTGAAACCGAAGCCGAATTTCAGGGTCTGCTCAATTTTGTAGAAGCGATTGAGTTTGACAAAGTGGGCGCGTTCACCTTTAGCGCGGAGCCGGGAACGCCCGCCGCGCAATTGCCGGATCCGGTGCCGAGTGAATTGCAGGAAGAACGTTTTGCGCGCCTCATGGAGTTGCAACAACCGATCAGCCTACGGCGCAACCAGGCGCAGGTGGGCAAAAAGCTCTCCATTTTGGTTGAAGGGGAAGGGGAAATGGTGAGCGAAAATGGGCGGGGCCAAAGCACGCCATTGCTCATGGGGCGCAGCTATCGTGATGCACCCGAGGTGGATGGGTTGGTACTGGTGCCGGGCATCTCCGGCGTGCCAGCAGGTGAGTTTATGGAGGTCCACATCAACGGCGCCATGGAGTATGATCTGGTGGGCGAGCCGCTGTTGGCGACGACCTTTAGCAGCCGCCGTGTAGGGCAAGTTTCCTAACTTGTCCGGGCAAGTTGGGAAACTTGCCCTACATTTACCAAAAGCGGGTGCGTTTGGCCTTCTGGCGCTGGAGCTGCACGAGTTGGGCAAGCTGTTGCTGCATGGCGCTGAGCGTACCTTCGACGGCGCGCAGCCGCCCTTCCAGCCGCTCTTTGCGCGTCTCCTCACGGCGCTGGTATTCGGCCAGCGCCCGCTCCAATTCAAGCATACGATCCCGTAATTTGCGATTTTCACTCTTCAGATTAAAATTATCCTGCACAATGACGCCCAACATTTCGCGGATTGAATCCTGAACGTTGAGCATGGACTGCTGGCTGTTGGCGACAGTTCCTAACATTTCGCCGAGCATGTCGCCAAAGGGCTGCACGGCGGTGGCGGCGTATGGTTCCGGCAAATAGCTGGCCGTATCGTTAGATTCCGCACCCTCGGCGGTTGGGGAGGCATTGGACAACTGGGCATCTGCAAATGATACTTCGTGCGATTGGACCGTCGAGCGAGTTGTGCTGTTGGTGAGCTGGGGAGACGTTTGCGATTGTGCCGCAGAATTAGCAGCAGGTGGAGCCGAGTGTAGCGCTGATGTGGCTGATCCAACGTCCTGCGTGGATGACTGTCCGTTGAGATGTTGTGAAATCTGTTCGGCGCTAAAGCCATTTTCCAAAAAGCGCTGGATGACCAGCAGGGTGGCCAAGTCCGTCTGTGAATAGTGTGTCCGGGCCTGCAAAGCGCCGTTGCCAAAAGCCAGTGGAAAGGATTCTTCCCACTGGCGTAGGCGCTGAGGCGCCACGTGCAACAGCTCTGAGACTTCTTGGAGCGAAAAGGTGGTTTGTGGGCTCATATTGGCCTATAGAGACACTTCACAGCGTGATTTTCTAGTTATCGTCCACAACCTGCCAGGATGTGCTGACCGTATTGTCGTCATCGGAACCCGAATCGCCAGAGTTGGCGCCGGCCGCCGTGCTTTGGGAGGCTAACTGAATAAAAAGCTTGGCCACCAGCACCACCACGGCCATGTCGTCAAGCACAATGCCCGGCAGCAGATCGATGGGGGAAAACCAATAAATCACGGCGAAAACGGGCAGCGTCAGCTTAAGAATGGCTGGCACGCGGCGATCCCATAATAGCTGCCAAGCCGTCCCTAGATCGCGCAGGATAGCTGCTGGAGAGAAGCCGCCGAATTTTGCATTATTTGAGTTCATATATATTTTTCTCCTTGAGATACAGTATAACGAAATTTCGCCAAGTTGACAACCTGTTCTTCAAACCTATCCGAAAATTCGGTTGTGATGAGAGTGATCCGTTGAACCGACCATTTTGCCACAGAGAATTTTCGGACAGATAGTAACTACTAAACCGTTCCCTGAGCCTGTCGAAGGGAACACCGGCCTTCGACAGGCTCAGGCCCCGAGTGGCTTAGTGGTTACGACAGATATTAAATGTTATGCCTACCACTACCCAGATGTTGGCAAGTTATCCCGATATTTTGCTCCAGGTCATTGCCGAACTGCGCGGCGCTTTTTTAGACGCCGCCGATAATCGGGAACAGGCGCTGGAACTGCTTGCCGCCCAGATTACGGAACCAACCTCTACCCAGATGGCCTATCAGGAAGTGACCGATATGGCCGACCCGGCGCGCGAGGCCATCGAGACGCTCCTGAAAGAGGAGGGCGAAATGGTGGAGGCCCAATTTAGTCGGCAGTATGGCAGCATTCGGCAGATGGGGCCGGCCAAGCTGGAGCGGGAAACCCCCTGGCTGTATCCTGAAAACATTGCCGAAATGCTCTACTATTATGGCTTGTTGGGCCGCGGCATCAAAGGTTCTGGCTCTTCGGCGCACACCATTGTTTATATTCCCACCGACATCATCCCCTGGTTGCCCCATCCTCATAGCGGCGGCGCTGATGGCGGCCTGCCCATTCTGCCAGTTCCGCCGCCGCCCACCGCGCGCACTATGCTGGCCGACGATAGTTTCCTGGAAGATGCCGGCACGCTGCTGGGCTTTTGCACAGCGATACGCTGCGGCTCAACGGTGACGGGCCACACCCCGAGGACATTGATCGCTTTATCCAGCGTTTGCAGCTTCCATTTGCCGACAATGCGCCCGAATTGAGCACCCGCTTAGGACTTTTGCTGCATTTGACCAACCGCCTAGGCTGGATGCGCCGGGCCGAAAATAATGTGATTCAGCTCACCGGCAACCGCGTGGCGCGACTTTTTGAAAAACGCGGGCCGAACAGCGCTTTGCCCTCTGGGAAGCCTGGCGCAACTCTGCCGAATGGAACGACCTCTTCCGCACCCCTGGTCTGGAATGCACCAATACGGGAAGCTGGCAAAATGATCCGCTGCAACGCGGGCGGAGCTGTTGCAAATTATCGGCAAGCTGCAACCGGGCCTGGTATTCGCTGTCGGAATTTTGCGAACTTGTTAAAGAGCACGAGCCCGATTTTCAGCGCCCCACGGGCAACTACGACACCTGGTATATCCGCAGCACTACTACGCAGGAATTTCTCAAAGGTTTCGAGGAATTGGCGCGCCGTGGAAGGCGCGCTGATCCGCTTCCTGGTCACCGGTCCGCTCTATTGGCTGGGGGCCATCGATCTGGCCGACCGTCGGCGGGCGACGACTTCCAGTTTTCGTTGAGTCAGTGGGGCGCACTGGATGGGCCACGATGCACCGCAGCCGCACGACCAGGTGCGACGCCTGTCAGGTGGGCGAAGATTTCCGCATTACGCTGACGTTTGGCACGCCGCTGGCCGAACGTTTTCGGGTGGAGCGCTTTGCCCAATGGCAGAGCAGCTATCCCGATTATGTCTATCAGATGAACCAGCGTAGCCTGACCAAGGCGGTTGAAGGGCAGATCGCCCCAAGCAGATTATCGACTTTTTGGAACGCTGCGCCCGGTGTACCAGAGAAGGTACTCAGCGCGCTGGACGCGCTTTGGTTCGACCAAAAGTGCACCGGCAAATACGCTGGTTGAGTAGATTTGCAAAGCCTCATTAGAACTTCATTGAAACTTGATAATAATCTGCTACTATCGTAGCTATTATCCCCCAGCAATTTGGTTTTGCATCGCCCCAGTCGCTGTGGACTCTAACACGTCGTACCGTTGTGGTTGACAGAAACATTAAAAAATTGTACTATTCGGCTACCTCTGAGCCAAGATGTTGTTAATACTGGCGGTTGTCATAAACTAATATTGTCAACTCTGACAATAACGTTAATTTATGGCAGGGCCAAGTATCTTTACGTCATCCTCGCATACCATATGTGACAATTTATAGTTATTCTTTTCACAGACATTCTTTGTTACCACGTTGTCACTTCAAATGGTAGTATCTAAACTGTAGTCGCTATAAAAGCATGGAGTGGGTTACCCTAATCCCCCACGCTTTTTCATAGAGCGCAGTCTAGTTTATTCATATCACACCGAGTTTGTTTGTAAAAAGGAGATATTCCGCACATGATTAGGAAGAATCACAAAACTCTTCACCTCATCATCGGGCTGGTTGCTGTCTTCGCCATGCTGCTCTCTGCCTGTACGGCAGCAGCGCCAGCCGGCGGTGGTGATACAGCCAGCAGTGGTGATGCCGCGGCCAGCAGTGGTGATGCCGCGGCCAGCAGCGCCGCTGGCATCGGCGACCGCGACCCCAAAACGTTAGTCATTCTGTATTGGCAGGCAGCCTCTTTACCCGGACCGTACCTGTCGGGCGGCACCAAAGATCAGGATGCCGGCGCCATTACGCTGGAGCCGCTGGCCAACGTGGCTCCCGACGGCAGCTTTGTGCCCAAGCTGGCCACTGAAATCCCCACGGTGGAAAATGGGGGGATTTCGGAAGATTTGACCACCATTACTTGGAAGTTGAAGGAAGGCGTCAAATGGTCGGATGGCTCTGACTTCACGGCTGACGACGTTGTCTTTACGTGGGAATATTGCACGGACCCGGATACGGGCTGTACGCAACTCTCACGTTTTGAAGGCGTCACTAATGTAGAAGCCATTGATGATCTGACCGTCAAGGTGACCTTTGACCAGCCAACGCCGTTTATGTACACGGCATTTGTCACCGTAGGCGCCCCGATTATTAGCCGAGCCCAATTTGGTGACTGTGTGGGTGCTGCGGCCCAGACGTGTAATGAGCAAAACACGTTGCCGTTGGGTACCGGCCCATACAAAATTGTCGATTTTAAGGTCAACGATGTGGCGACCTACGAGCGCAATGAAAACTATCGCGGTGAGCCGGCCTATTTCGACAAAGTTATCTTCAAAGGTGGTGGTGACGCTGTAGGCGCCGCCCGCGCCGTGCTGGAAACAGGCGAAGCTGATTACGCCTGGAACTTGCAGGTGGAGCCGGATGTGTTGGCTGAAATGGAGACCAGCGGCAACGGCGCCATTATTACCCACTTTGGCGGCAATGTCGAACGCATTTTGGTCAACCAGACCAACCCCGATCCCGATTTGGGCGACATGCGCTCCGAGTATGATGGCGGCAACAATCCGCATCCCTTCCTGGTGGGTACGCCGATTGCGCAGGCCATGTCCATGGCCATTGACCGCAACCTAATTGCCGAACAACTTTACGGCTTTGCCGGCCAGGCCACCTGTAACGTAATTCCGGCGCCCGAGTACTACGCATCAACCGCCAACGATGCTTGCTTGACCCAGGATATTGATGGCGCTATTGCGCTGCTGGATGAAGCCGGCATTGTGGACAGCGATGGCGACGGCATCCGCGAATACAATGGCATTCCGCTGAATGTACGTTACCAGACTAGCACCAATAGCGTTCGCCAGAAAACCCAGGCGTTGATCAAGCAGTGGTGGAGCGAGATTGGCATTGAGACCGAACTCCTGAACCACGATGCCGGCGTCTACTTTGGTGGTGACCCCAACAGTAACGACACCTATCAGAAGTTCTTTACCGATGTGGAAATGTACACCACCGGCCCGTCGATTGACCCGCAGCAGCACCTCTCCGAGTGGATCTGCGACCAGATTCCGAGCAAGGATAACGTGTGGGGCGGCAACAACATCTTCCGCGGCTGCAATGCGGAATATGACGAGCTTTACCAGCAGTTGACCACGACGCCCATCGGTCCAGAGCGCGAAGAGATTGTCAAGCAGCTCAATGACATCGATGTGCAGAACTACTACCAGATTCCGCTGGTTCATCGCGGCAGCGTTTCAGCCACTATCAATGGTCTGCAAGGCGTGCAGATGAATGGCGGCTGGGATACAGAAATGTGGAACATCGCCGACTGGAGTCGCGCTGAGTAATTTAGAGATGGAGTAGGAAGTAGGGAATAGGGAGACGCTTCGACTGCCTATTCCCTACTCCTTACTCCTTACTCCCCTACTTCGAAGGAGGCTCTATGGGTCAATACATTATCCGCCGCTTGATTACGGCGATTCCAACTCTGCTTTTGATTAGCTTTGTGATCTTTGCCGTATTGGACCTGGCCCCGGGCGACCCCACGGGGGCGCTGCCCGAGACGATCAAGCCGGAGGTTCGGCAGGCGATCCGCGAGGCCATGGGGCTGGACAAGCCGATGCCGGTGAAGTATGGCCTGTGGATTCGCCAGTTCTTTATTTGCGAACCGGTGGCGCTGCTGGAAGACCGGATGGACACTAATATTGGGTTCGATGATTCTTTCTGCAAATTGCGCCTCACTTCATGGGGCAGCCGCGGCACGCCCGTCTTTGACCTGATTGCCCAACGCTTTCCGCAGACCATGTGGGTGGTGGGCAGCGCTTATCTGTTGGCCATCCTGATCGCCATTCCCATAGGCGTCGTTTCGGCCACCCGTCAATATTCAATGTTTGATCAGGTCGGCACCTTTTTTTCCATTGTGGGCTATTCTCTCCCCACCTTTTTTACCGGCATTCTTCTCATTATCCTCTTTAGCGTCAAGTTGGGTTGGTTCCCCTCCATTTATGACACCAATCTGGAAGTCAATAGCTGGGCCAGCTTTGTCAAGCAGATGAAGCAGATGGTGCTGCCCGTTATGGTCTTAGGGCTGTTTCAGGCGGCGGCGGTGGCGCGCTATACGCGCTCGTCCATGCTCGACAATCTGCCCATGGACTATGTGCGCACCGTGCGCGCCAAGGGCTTCCGCGAAGCCTATATTGTGATTCGGCACGTGTTGCGCAACAGCCTGATTCCCGTCGTAACGCTCATTGCGCTGGGCATCCCGGCCATCTTTGGCGGCGCCATTATCACCGAGCAGATTTTCAAAGTGAACGGTCTGGGTCAGTTGTTGATTCTCTCTATGCAGGTCAATGATATTCCGGTTGTGCAGACGCTCATTTTTATCTTTGCCGTGCTGGTCGTGGGGTTTAATTTTATTGCTGATATTATTTATGGTTTTCTCGATCCACGCATTCGTTTTGAATAGTTAAATTTATTATTTGAGGCAACATAACTATGGCCGTTCAGACTGGTACAGCCAGCCCAGGCGCACTCAGCCTGACCACCGCGGAACGCAAGCAGCGCACCCTGTGGGGCGACGTGTGGCAGCGCTTTCGGCGTCACAAACTGGCAATGGTGGGTACATTTACCTTTTTTCTGCTGATTGCTCTTGTCGTCATCGGACCTATGATTTATACGGTTGATCCCGATTATGCCGACACGACCTACGCCATTTTGGAAGAAGGCAAGCCCTCGCCCGATCATTTGCTCGGGACTGATGACATTGGTCGTGACACGCTGGCGCGCAACCTCTACGGCGGGCGCATTTCGCTGGCCGTGGGCATTGTGGCCATGCTCGTGGCCATTACCATCGGCACGCTGATCGGCCTTCTCTCTGGCTTTTTTCCGCAAATGGATAGCCCTCTGATGCGCTTTACGGACATGATGTTGGCGCTGCCGCAGATTCCGCTGCTGTTGGTAGTGAGTATGCTCTTCCGTGACACCATGCGCAAAGCGCTGGGCGTGGAGGCCGGTACTTTCGCCCTGATTGTAATTGTGATTGGCATTTTGGCCTGGATGCCCACGGCGCGTGTGGTGCGCGGGGCGGTGCTTTCGGTCAAAGAGAAGGAATTTGTGGAAGCCGCCATCAGCACGGGGACGCGGCGCCGCAAAATTTTAGCGCGTCATATTTTCCCCAATGTGCTCAGCCCCATTATCGTTTCGGCCACACTGGGTGTTGCCGCCGCCATTTTAACTGAATCGGCGCTCTCTTTTCTGGGGCTCGGTTTTCCACCTGATGTCCCTACCTGGGGGCGGCTCGTGGTTGATGGTCAGGCCTATCTTGATCTGAATCCCATGCTTTCCGTAATTCCCGGCGTGCTTATTTCGCTCACCGTGCTCAGCATCAACTTTATGGGTGATGGTCTGCGCGATGCGCTGGATCCGCGCACGCGTAAATAGCAGATGATACAGCGATAGTTGTCGCCGTCGCCCCCATTCTTCCGGCGTGAGTTCTGATTATACTTGGCTCTGTTATAGATGAAAGTTGACGAATCGGCTAAAATGACGCCTAATCCGTTTCATCTATGCCAACCGCTAGTATAGAAATAGTTGGTTTACGCCACTATTTTTCAATAACCACTCTATCGTTTTCGTCATCCTCTATCAGCCAGATAGAGGATGACGCCCTTGCGTTACTCAAATTCATAATAAGGAGAAGGTATATGAAGCAACTTCGGCGCATGAAGCACTTGTATATCCTGGGCCTGCTAGTCATCACTGCCATGATTCTGGCGGCTTGCCCGGCTGGCGGTGGGGCGCCTACATCATCCACTGGCGGCGGTGATGCCGGCGCGGCAACCAGCAGCGAGGCTGCTCCGGCAGAGAGCAGCGCGGCGGGGATTGGCGACCGCGACCCCAAGACGCTGGTCATTTTGTATTGGCAGGCGGCTTCATTGCCTGGCCCGTATCTGTCTGGCGGCACGAAAGACCAGGATGCCGGCGCCGTTACGCTGGAACCGCTGGCCAATGTGGCGCCCGATGGCAGTTTTGTGCCCAAGCTGGCCACTGAGATCCCCACAGTTGAGAATGGCGGCATTTCTGAGGATCTGACCCAGATCACTTGGAAGCTGAAGGAGGGCGTCAAATGGTCCGACGGCTCTGACTTTACGTCGGCTGACGTGATCTTCACATATAACTACTGTATCGATCCCGACACTGGCTGTGTTTCCACCGAGGCTTTTGACGGCATTGTGTCGATTGAAGCGCCAGATGACTACACAGTTGTGATCACCTTTGATAAGCCGACCCCCTTCCCCTACACGGCCTTTGTGGGCGCCAATGTGCCCATCATTAATGCCGCCCAGTTTGCCGACTGTGTGGGCGCGGCCGCCCAGACCTGTAACGATCAGAACACGTTGCCCTTGGGAACTGGCCCCTTTAAGATCGTCGACTTCAAGGTCAACGATGTGGCCACTTATGAGCGCAATGAGTTTTATCATGGTGATGCACCGTACTTTGACAAGGTAATCTTCAAAGGTGGCGGCGACGCGGTTGGATCTGCCCGCGCCGCCTTGGAGACCGGTGAAGCCGATTATGCCTGGAACCTGCAAGTGGAGCCGGATGTGTTGGCCGAAATGGAAAAGGCCGGCAATGGCGTGATTCTTTCCGAATTCGCCGGCAGCGTGGAGCGTATTTTGGTCAATCAGACCAATCCGGATCCCGATTTGGGCGATCTGCGCTCTGAATATGATGGCGGCGCTAATCCGCATCCGTTCCTGGTGGGCACGCCGATTGCGCAGGCCATGTCTATGGCCATTGATCGCAACCTGATTGCCGAGCAACTTTATGGGTTTGCCGGCAAGGCCACCTGTAACGTAATTCCAGCGCCCGCCTACTACGCTTCGACGGCCAATGATAGCTGTTTAACCCAGGATATTGAAGGCGCCATTGCGCTGCTGGACGGCGCCGGCATTGTGGATAGCGACGGCGATGGCATCCGTGAATACAACGGCATTCCGCTCAAGGTGCGCTACCAGACCAGCACCAACAGCGTGCGCCAGAAGACGCAGGCGCTGATCAAGCAATGGTGGTCTGAGATTGGCGTGGACACGGAATTGTTGAACCATGACGCCGGCGTCTACTTTGGCGGCGACCCCAACAGCAATGACACTTATCAGAAATTCTTCACCGATGTGGAGATGTATACCACTGGTCCCAGTATTGACCCGCAGCAGCATCTGGCAAACTGGGTGTGTTCGCAGATTTCAGGCAAAGAGAATACCTGGGGCGGCGGCAACATTTTCCGCGGCTGTAGCCTAGAATATGATGCCCTTTACGAGCAGTTAACCCAGACGCCGATTGGCCCTGAGCGCGAAGATATTGTCAAGCAGCTCAATGACATCAACGTGCAAAGCTATTTCCAGATTCCGCTGGTCCATCGCGGCAGCGTGTCTGCGATTGTAAACGGCCTGCAGGGCGTTAAAATGCAGGGCGGATGGGACTCTGAGATGTGGAACATTGGCGAATGGAGTCGGGCTGAGTAAAGTTTGCTTTTCAAAATAGAAAAACCCGAGTGCTATGCACTCGGGTTTTTTTGATCCACCATACCTATGTGGAACACATTTGGTTAAATCGCGCGTTCCAACATACCCGGTTTTTGGTCTGAATCTCCAAGGCGTTTATACTGGACGCCACACCCAATTCAGCATTTCCTTTTGTTGTAACTGCCAGAAATACAGATATTAATTTTCATGCATCAGACGCGCAATTCGCCTGATATTTTAGCTATTGCCTTTGCGCAATAGCCGTTTCTGATGCATGACCACAACTCATTTTAGGAGATAATCCAATGTTTACACGAAAATCGTTAATTGTGTCATTGCTGCTGGTGAGCGTCTTGGCGCTGGCGGCCTGCGCGCCCATGCCGGCCGACTCGGGCGCGGCGCCACCGGCCGATTCGGCGGCGGCGCCCGCGGCAGATGCGTTTATGGCAAGCTCACCGGAATGCATTGCGCCGGCCAACCCCGGCGGCGGCTGGGACTTTACCTGCCGCGCCATCACCAAAGCTATGAATGACGCCGGCATTGTGGACGACGCCTTCACCGTGACCAATATGGCGGGCGGCGGCGGCGGCGTGGCCATGACCTATGTGGTAACCGAGCAGAACGAGAACGACAACCTGCTCATCGCGGCCAGCCCGGCCACTACGTTGCGCATTGCTCAGGGCGAATTTGGCGATCTCACCGAAAATGATGTGCGCTGGTTGGGCGCGCTGGGCGCCGACTTTGCCGCCCTCTCGGTGGCCGCCGATTCCCCATACCAGACGCTGGAAGAGCTGATGGCCGCGCTCAAGGCTGACCCCGGTTCGGTAAATTTTGGCGGCGGCAGCGCTGTGGGTGGTCAGGACCACATGAAGGTGATGATTCTGGCGCAGAGCGCAGGCGTCGATCCGTTGGCATTAACCTATACCCCCTTTGACGGCGGCGGTGAAGCGTTGACGGCGCTGCTGGGTGGCTTTATCGACGTGTTCCCTGGCGACGTATCCGAAGTCATTGGTCAAGTGGAAGCAGGCGATGTGCGCGTGCTGGCCGTGCTGACCAAAGAGCGGCTGGAGGCGCCCTTTGACCAGGCGCCCACCGCCATTGAATCCGGCTACGACGCCGAATGGATCGTCTTCCGCGGCTTCTATGTACCCGCCGGTATGTCTGACGAGGCGTACGCCTATTGGGTTGATGCGCTGCAGCAGACCGCCCAATCTGCCGAGTGGGAAGAGGCGCGCAAACAGGCCGGTATTGCCAGCTTTGTCATGGTGGGTGATGAGTTCTCCACGTTTGTCTCGAATCAGGTGGGCAACTTCCGCCAGTTGAGCAAAGATTTGGGGCTGATTGAGTAAGGAGTAGGGAGTAAGGAAGGCGAGACGCTTCGCTCTCCCTACTCCCTACTTCCTATTCCCTACTCTCAACCTAGGAACTCATAATGAAGATCCACCTGACCGACCGCATTGCCGGGCTGTTCCTGCTAATTTTCGCTGTGGCGTATACCTGGCAGGCTAGCACCTTAAAATCCAGCCTGCCGGCAGACCCGTTGGGGCCAGGCGCATTCCCGCTGATCTTAGGCATCTTGCTGGCCATATGCAGCGTCTGGATGATCTTGCGACCAGACCCCAATCCCACGTGGCCCCCGGTTGCCTCGTGGGTGCAAATGAGCATCATAATTGGCAGCCTTGTGGTTTACGCCAATATTATGCGACCCGTCGGCTTTGTGATCGCCACCGCTCTGGAAATGATTGTGTTGGCGCTCATCTTTAAAGGCCCGCCGGTCAAATCCCTGCTGGCGTCGTTGGGTACGGCGCTTTTCCTCTATTTTCTGTTCGACTATGGCCTGGCGCTCAATTTACCCAATGGGTTGTTGCCATTTTAGGCATTCACATGTTGTGTATTGCGTATTGCGTGAATCGGTTCAGAAACTCTAAACAAAACAAGAATCTATACCGGTTCACGCAATACGTAACACGCAACACACATTCGCTAACCGAAACTCACACTTTCTCATGGAAACCCTCCAACATCTTCTCGACGGCTTTGCCGTTGCCCTCACCTTTCAAAATTTGCTCATCGCCTTTTTTGGCGCCGTCATCGGCACCTTTGTAGGCATGATGCCGGGCATTGGTCCTATCAACGGCATTGTGGTGTTGATTCCGCTGGCCTTTGCGCTCAAGCTCGACCCCACGCAGATGTTGATTCTCTTTGCCGGCATCTATTATGGCGCCGAATATGGCAACTCGATCAGCGCTATCCTGATTAATGTGCCGGGCACCTCAGCTGCCGTGGTGACGGCGCTGGAAGGCAATGCGCTGGCGCGGCGCGGGCGGGCGGGACCGGCGCTGGCCACGTCGGCATTGGCGTCATTCTTTGGCTCCAATGTGTCGATTATTGCCATGATGGTGGCGGCGCCCTTGCTGGCGCGCTGGGCCATCAAATTTGGCCCCGCCGAATATTTTGCGCTGATTGTCTTTGCCTTTTCCACGCTTTCCAGCCTGGCCGGCGCCAATCTGGCCAAAGGGCTCATTGGCACGCTCATCGGCCTGATGATCTCCACGGTAGGGTTGGACGTGATGACAGGGGCGCCGCGCTTTACCTTCAACAATTTGCGCCTCTATGATGGACTCGATTTTGTGGTAGTGGTGATTGGCTTTTTCGCCGTCAATGAGGTGTTGCGTCTGACCTATGAACGGATTGAAGGGCAGAATGCGATCTTGAGCATGGGGCGCGTTATGGTGCCCCTCAAAGAATTTTTCTCCAAAATCTGGACGTTGGTACGCGGCGCCATTATCGGTTTTCTGGTGGGCATCCTACCGGGCGCCGGGGCCGCCATTGGGGCGTTTATTGCCTACTCTACCGAAAAGCGCATCTCGGGCATCCCCCAAGATCTCTTTGCCGATATCGATGACATACGTGGTGTGGCCTCGCCCGAAGTGGCCAACAATGCCGCGGTCAGCGGTTCGCTCATTCCGCTGTTGACGCTAGGCGTGCCGGGCAGCGGCACCACCGCCGTCATGTTGGGCGCACTATTGGGACTAGGCATTACGCCCGGACCGCTGCTGATTCAACAGCGCCCCGAAATTTTTTGGGGGCTGGTGGCCGCCATGTATATCGGCAACCTGATGCTGCTGGCGCTTAATCTACCGCTAGTGGGCATTTTTGTGCGCGTGCTCAACGTGCCGGATTGGTACCTCTATCCCACCGTGATCGCCATCAGTTTTGTGGCTGTCTATGCCGCCACCAACAGTACCTTTGATATGTTGCTGATGGCGGGGTTGGGCGCGTTTGGCTTTTTCCTGCACATGCTCAAGTTGCCGCTGCAGCCGGTCATTTTGGGGCTGATTTTGGGACCGCTGATGGAGAACAATCTGCGGCGCGCCCTGGCCATTAGCCGCGGTGACTGGACCTATCTTTTCATCGGCGGCCCGCCCCGTTTTCTCGGTGAATTCCACACCGCCATTAGCAACGGCGACTGGAGCATCCTCGCCTCTATGCCGCTAATTGCCACTTCGCTCTGGCTATTGGCGCTCATCAGCTTGTTTCTTCCTCTGCTGCTCAAACGGAACGCCGCCGGCGCCATGGTGGATGTCCCAATGGAGGGGGAAGCGCCTTAAAGCGGCCACTCTCGCACCTCGCAACGCTGCGCCCACGCGTCATATGCGCGCATAAATTCGGCAGCTTTGGCCTGATTGCGATCCGCCAAATTGTGCAGCTCCGTGCGGTCATCGTTCATATTGTAAAGCTCCCATGCACCCGGAAACTTGGAGACCAGCTTCCATTCAGCCAGGCGCACGGCGCGATTGCCTTCGTGTTCCCAAAAGATGGGACGCTCCCGCGTCCACCTTTCGCCGCACAGCAGCGGAATCAGACTTTCCCCCTCATTGGGTTGAATTGTGTTGCCCGCATATTCGGCGGGATAAGCCACATCCGCCACATCCAAACAGGTAGCCATCATATCGACCACGTGGGTGGGCTCGTGGACTATCCGGCCGCCGCCCGCCGGGTTGGCCGGAATAGCCGCCGGCCAATGGGCGATGAGCGGTGTAGCAATGCCGCCTTCGTGCACCCAATGTTTATAGAGCCGGAAGGGTGAATTGGAGGCGTGCGCCCACGGCAGATCGTAGCTCATGAAGGTGTCGGCGCCGCCCGGCTGTAGATCGCGAATGTTGCCCACGCGGATGGGCTGACCGTCCGCCGTGTGATAACGATAGCGCTCGTTGGCGTGACCTTCCTCGGCCAAAAACTCGGCGCAGCCGCCATTGTCAGACATAAAGAGGATCAGCGTGTTTTCAAACTGTCCCAGCTCTTTGAGCTTCTGCACCACCTGCCCCACCCCCTGATCCATGCGGTCGATCTGGGCCGCATAGACCGCCATGCGCAAATCCTCCCAATCGTGATCGGGCGCATCGGCCCACGCCGGCGCATCTTCATCGCGCGCGGAGATTTCCCACCTAGCATCCAATACCCCCATGCCCTTCAACTCCTCATGGCGGGCGGTGCGCAGCGCATCCCAGCCGCCGCGATAGCGCCCTTCGTAGTACGCAATATCTTCTGGCAGGGCGTGCAATGGCCAGTGTGGCGCGGTGTAGGCCAGATAGAGGAAAAAGGGCGCATCGTGCTGGTTGGCATCCGCAATCATATCGCACGCTTTGGCCGAGATGGCGTCGGTGTAATAGAAATCCTGCGCCTGAATTTGGCCCTGTTGGCCCGCAATAAAGCGCCAGCCATCGGTCGCCGTGCCTTCCATCACCGTGTAGGGGTGAAAGAAGCTGCCTGCGCCCTCCAGCGTGCCAAAGAAGCGGTCAAAGCCGCGGTTGAGCGGCATGGGATGCTCGGCGCGGCCCGGCTCCCATGTTTCGGGCGCGGTGGACTGATATGGCCCGCCCACGTGCCATTTGCCCGCCATAAGCGTCTGGTAGCCGCCTGCCCGCAGCGCTTCGGCAATGGTCACGCAATCGTCGCGTAGATAGCCTTGATAGGCGCGGCTGCCGCGATTTTGCACCATGTGGCCCACGCCGGCTTGATGCGGATAGAGCCCGGTGAGCAGCGACGCGCGCGTGGGGCAGCAGCGGGCGCAGTTATAATGCTGGGTGTTGCGCACACCGTTGCGCGCCAACGCGTTGAGGTTGGGCGTGCGGATCTCCGAGCCAAAGCAGCCAATGTCGGAGAAGCCCATATCGTCGACCAGAATGAGAACGATGTTCGGTCGCTGCGGGCCCTCGGCATTGTGAGGAGTTGATGGGGACATGGATGATTCTCCTTAATTTGTGGCGGATGGAGTTTGTCAACGTTGACAAGCCCAATCGCGCTCGTTATACTCTCCCTTAGAGATTATCGGAATTAGGATTGGGTATGCGGATGAACACAGATTTACGCTGATTCTCTCTGAAAAATCTGCGTTCATCCGCGTGAATCCGCGTACAAAATCTTATTAACTTATATTACCGCTAATGTCTTTTGATGATTTCAACTTGTTGTCTCTACTAGATCGGAGGCGCTTTGAGCGCAAATCAGAATACCATCACTTCCACCAGCGCCATCGGTCGCGCCGATCTGCCGCTGTTGACCTTCGTGCTGCTCTTTGACAGTATGCACTATATATATGCGAAACTGCTGGCTTCGTACGTCAGCCCCGATATTTCGGCGGCGTATGTTATGGGGGTGGCCGCGGTGCAGGTGGGGCTCTATGGATTGATCACCCGGCAGATCAGCTTGGCGGCGTTGCGTGAAAACAAATGGTTCTTTGTGACCATCGGCGCACTGATTGGCGCCAGCACCTACCTGGGCTACCTGGCAGTGACTTTCATTGACCCGGGCACGGCTTCCATGCTGACCAAGGTGTCGACAGTCTTTAGCCTGGCGCTGGGTATTTTATGGTTGGGGGAACGTTTTTCACCAATTCAGCTTTTGGGGGCGGCTGTTGCCATTGTGGGCAGCTTTGTGATTGCCTATCAGCCCGATGCGCAGTTGCGCTGGGGGGCGCTGTTGCTGGTCTTTGGCTCGTTTTGCTATTCGGCCCACTTTGCCGTGGTCAAACGCTACGGCAACCAAATGGGCTTTCTGGATTTCTTCTTCTATCGGCTGCTGAGTACCGCCGCCATCCTCTTTGTGATGTCGGCGGCGCGCCAGGTGCTGACCTGGCCCACGCTCATGGGCTGGGGCATCATCATCCTCACCGCTACTTTTGACGTGACGGCCAGCCGCGCCTTTTATTACTGGGCGCTGCGCCGGCTGGATATGGGGCTGCTCTCCGTCATCACCACGCTGACGCCGGTGGCCACCATTGTGTGGGCGCTGCTGCTCTTTGATACGACGCCGGGTCTCCGCCAGCTCATCGGCGGCATTACCGTGTTGATCGGCGTGCTGATTGTGACCTATATGCCGCGCAAAGCCACATAAAATTCTACTCCTCTACCAATAAATCCACCGCCGCAAACATCCCCGGCAATAACACATCCGCCGGCTCGGTGGGCTGAATGGTCACCTGAATGGTGCGGGTCTGCGGGTCGAGTTGAGGGGCGATTTTGCTGATTTCGCCCTGGAAGACGCGGTCGGGATAAGCGTTGGCGCGCACCAATGCAGACTGGCCGATGGCGATGGTGGGCAGGCGCAACTCTTCGACTGGGATCATAATTTTCACATCGGGCGAGCGCAGCACAAAGAGCGGCGCACCGGGCGCCACCATGCCGCCAATGGAGACGTTGCGCTGGATCACAATGCCCTCCATGGGAGCTTTGATGGCCGCCTTGTCGAGCTGGAGCTGAGTCATGTAGAGACCCACCTCGGCCTGACTCACCTGGGCCTGCATGGCGCGGACCTGCTCGGCGCTGGCGCCCTCTTGCAGCCGGGCCAATTGTGAGCGCGCCTGCACCAGTTGGGCGTAAGCGCCGGCAATGAGGTCATTGGAGGCGCCTTTCACCACTTTGTCATATTGGGCCTGCACTGCTTCCAATTGCAGGGTGGCGCTTTGCAGGGCCAGGCTTTGCGGCAACATGGCAATTTTGGGGTTCCAGCGCACGTCGTTATAGGCGGCGCGGGCCTGGCGCACCGCGGCTTCGGCCTGCTGAAGCTGTGACTCCATAATGCGCAGGTCTTCGGCGGAGGCGCCTTTGGTCACTTCGGCATAGGCGGCGGCGGCGGCATTGATGGCGGCCTCGGCGGCGGCAATATCGTCTGCATCCGGCGCCCGCAACATCTGTTCGAGCTGGGCTTGGGCGGCTTCCAGACCGGCCAGCGCTTGCGCCCGCTGCGCCTCCAACATGGTGGTGTCGATGCGCACCAACACCTGGCCTTTGACCACCCGGTCGCCCACATCCACCGCCACTTCCTGGGCCATGCCGTTGACTTCGGCGACGACGGCCACCGTATCGTTGGCCACCACTTCGCCATTGTAGTCGCCGCGCACGACCGTGGCCGGTTGCAATGGCGCATTGTCGGCAGCCCTGACATTGGTCGCTTCGGGATTGGGAGCGGTCGCCGCGGCGGGTTGTGTGTCCGCGGGTGGCGTCGCGTCCTGTGCAGAAGCATCAGGGCTATCGGCCGCGTTTTCCTGGGCAGATGCGTCCGCCGCGTCGCGGCTGGCTTCGTAGGCCGGCAGCGTCACCTGGGCGTCTTGCGTTTGACTTTGGCGGCCCAAGATCGAATCGCAGGCGGATAATATGAAGAGGCTGATGAGCAGTGTGCTTATCAGCGGGTATAAGTGACCTAATTGAAATTGCGGCAGCCGATTTGATGCGGGCGCCGGTTGGCGATGATCATGTTGCATCATGCAACCGTGTCTCCTGTCCTGGTGGTGAGCGTGGGCGGGCGCCTCTCCTCCCCCTGGCTCCCTCCTCTCCAATTTGGGAGAGGAGGGGGAACGGCGAATGAAGTGCGCCAAGAGGGAGGAGCGGCTGGCGCCCGAATCGCGATTTTTGACAACACTCCTTCTGCAATTGCAGGGGTGTAATCATACAACAATTGGGGCGGATTTAGCCATTTTACGCTATTATGTCTTCAATGCCGCTGTGTGCAGCAAACGCTGCTTGAGGAGGCGGATTTGCGGTAGAGGGATCTTTTGCCATTCTTTAAGCATGAGTCGATTTTGCCCGACATTTTGCGGGGACGGCGCAATTTGACCGTGGCGCATATTGATGGGCTGGCGACGTTTTTGGGGGTGCCGCATCATCTATTCTTTGAACCGGCGGCAAAAGAGGTTGACACGTCGGCGCAGTCTGGGGTAAGGGTTAATCATTGAACAAATCTGTAAAATGTTGTGTCTATTCAGACGCTTAAACCCCCTCCCAGCCTCCCCCTCAGGGGGGGAGTGGCTTCAAACGCCGCCCCTGGTGGCGTATTTCCCCCCCTAGCGCAGCGGCCAGGGGAGGGCCAGGGAGAGGTGAATAGGTACAAAATCGGTAGTTTCAAAATTACGGCGCCAATCGTTCAATACGCCAGCTTGTCTCGCTTTCGCGGAAGTAGCACAGCCGGTCATGCAGCCGATGCGGACCGCTTTGCCAGAATTCGACCAGATTGGGACGCACGCGATAGCCGCCCCAATTCGGTGGACGCATGGGGGCTTTATACGCATAGGTGCGGCGCAACTCCGATAACCGCATTTCCAACGTTTCAATATTGGGGATGATCTGGCTTTGCGGCGAGGCCCAGGCCCCTAGGCGGCTTTCCAGCGGCCGGCTGTGATAATAGTCATCGGACTCGGTGGCGCTCATCTTTTTGACCGCCCCTTCAATGCGCACCTGACGGTGCTGTTCTGGCCACCAGAAGACGAGGGCTGCGTTGGGGTTGCGCATCAATTCGCGCCCCTTGCGGCTGCTGTAATCCGTATAAAAGCAGAAGCCCTGCGGGTCAAAGCTGCGCATGACCACCATGCGCGCTGCCGGCTTGCCATCCAGCCCAACGGTGGCCAGCGTCATGGCGGTCGGCTCCAAAACGCCGGCATCGACAGCCGCTTGCAGCCACTGTCCAAACAAACTAAAGGGTTCGGCGGGCGCAAAGTTTTTGCGCAGCCGCGGTTGGGGTGTTCGGGTTGTACTCACACGTGCGATTCTTTACAGTACATTTGTATCGCCGCAAAGCGACAGCTCAATTGTCCAGTAATTTGCATCGATTCGCTGGTGGCGTACCGCGGTCCATAATGGACCACCCAACCGTTCCGCCACAGTCTATCGGAATAGTAATTCACAAAGAGCAGCTTGCGCCTGCCGCTATGTTCTACGAGCGCACAGTGCGCTTCCTCGGCAGGATAGGGCAGCGCAATTTGATAGATATTGGGCTGCTCGTAGGTGATATCGGCCGTATATTCAAACTGGCCCGGAAACACAATCGGATAGTCGAGTTCGCCGGTGAAGTTGTGCGGCTGACGAGCGCGCACCACCTCAATGACAGCCAAGTTGCGTTGCGCAGCGTATTGTTCGAGCGTGGTCTGCCACTCCGGCGTGCGTCGAGACTCGGCAGCAAATATGGCAGTAGCAGTAATGATCAATATTGCCAATGGGATGGAGATGAGTTTGAGAGTTCGAGTTGTCATAGTTTTATGGGAAAACAACCAGCCGAATCCACTGCATACGTGCGGTTTTCTGCGGCTGGCTATTCATACGAAGACTGCTAACTGTAACCCGACCAATGGCTGAGATGCCAACAATGGAAGCGGTTTCGATATCGACCTGAAAATGTTCCGCCCAGAGTTGAGTGCGAGGATGAAAAAGTGGGAATAGCTGTTCCGTCTCCGTATCGGGTGCTAAGGTGCGTGATGCTTTAAAAACGTTACAAGAACGGCAGGCCAACGCCAAATTGTCTTCGTGATCTACGCCACCGTGCGCCAGCGGCACAATATGCTCAACTTCAAATGGAAAGTTAAAGAGAGATTCAGGCGCCTGACAATATTCACATCGATGCCGAGCCCGCAGAGCAACAAGTGGGTAGTACGGATTCATTGCCCAAGTTCATTCACGAGCGCTGCGGCACGCGCTGCTGATGCTAGCAGCTCGGCTTCTATCATTTCTTCAAGTTCACTTTGCACCTTTTTAGATACAAGCTGACCCTCATCGCGCGCTTTACGCCATTGTTCCATCAATGTGGAGAGCTGTTTCATCTGCTCAGAGGTAAAATAAGAATCGGGCCGCCAGTTTTGCAATAGTACCAATGTACTTGACTGCTCAACTTCGAGCTGCGGCGTCAAAGCATCCAGCGCCTCACCGGCTGTAGCGCCAATTGATTGTTTATCGCCCGACATTGCAAAATAGGATGTGTCACCCTGTTCTGTAGAAATCGGGAATATTGTTATTTTAGTCATAGGATTTACCAGATAAAATATGCAGCTCTTGAACGACTATCATTGTACCCAAAATAAGTAGAAGATACAATTCGCCCAGAAATCCAACTGGACGGAATACTCACCGCCAGCGCCGCAACTGCCGCTTGATCTTATCCCACAACTGCTTCAAGTAAGGCACCGCATCCGGCTGCGTGGCCCGCCCGGCATAGCGCACGCGCACAAACGCCTCCGTCAGCTCCTGCACCGCCTGCGCACTCTCCAACTGCGCCGCCAACTGCTCATCGGATACATCCACCGCCGCCGGAAGCGACGGGAGCATCTCCCCTCCCCCCTTTCTCCCTTTCTCCCTTTCTTCGGGCTCCCCTTCTTCCCGCGCGGCCACATGCTGCCGAAGCTGCTCCAACAAGCGCGGCGCATATTGCAGTGGCGTCTCCGCCGAACGGCGCGGAATGCCCGCTTTTTCGGCGCGCTGAAGGGTGGTCAAATAGAAATAGCGCACCTGCTGATCAGGGTTCAAATTGCGCCAGCGCAGCAGATTGCTCAGCAGCCCGGCTCCCGTTTCGCCATCAGTCTGGCGATTGGCGCGGGCGCGCACGCGGGCCGCCTGCCATTCTTGATACGTGCCAAACATCTCGGCCCAGCGCGCCCGCAGCAGCGCCCAGAATCTGCGCAACCAGGCAAAGTTAATGCCGCGCCCGCTAAAGTAAATATAGAGTGCATAGCCCAAAATCAGCGCCAGCACGCCCCAAAAGAGCACCCCCCCCAGCCACTCGGGAACCTGCGTGGGGTCGGCGGGCGGCAGATCAATGCGCGGCGGCGCGGCGGGCGGCGGCGTTTCGGGCTGCGCTATCGGCTCATCACCGGCCAACAATGAACCGAGCCACATGAGCAGCCCCATGAAGATCTGCATAATCGTGAGCATGGTTATGTAGATGGCGCGCAGCACGGTGGAGATGACCGTGGCCAAATAAAAGGTGCCGCCAAAGGGCATCATCCCGGCCAGAAAACCCATGCCAAAGATGAGCCCCAACGCATACACGGGCCAGTTGCGCAGCACGCTGGCCCGGCTGGGCACCCGTTCCAACGTCCAGCGGGCGCGCAGCACGGCCAGTTGACCTTGGCTGATCAGCACCAGACCGGTGAGGTAATAGATGATGATGGCCGAAATCACGGCGGGTGAAATGTTCTGCTGCGTAATGGCAAAGAAGCTGTTGCTGGATTGGCCCACGCGCGTCCCCGCCGCCAGCAGCACCAGCAGAATGCCGCCGCCCAGCCAGCGCGCCACAAAGCCGCCCAGCACGGCGCGGCGATTGATGTAATTGGGCGGCACGGGATCGTCGGTGCTGCGGCCGGTGCGCTGACGGGCGGCGTACAGTTCATCGGACTGCAACCCCATGCGCAGAAAATCGCTGGTGGTGCTGGCGGCAAAAAACCAGGCCAGCAGCACTATGGCGCAGCTCAGAATATAGACCGGGTCGATGAGCGTCTCCAACGGGCGTGTCAAAAAGGCTTCCAACGAAGGCAAATAGCCCACGGTGATCCACGTGGTCAGCCGCGTGATGGCCAAAATCAGCGCAAACTCGGCGGTGCGAAGGCCGCTGTTGCGCCGCATGCGCTGCTCCGGTTGCGCCAGCCACGTGGTGGAGATGCAGGCGATGAGCGCCGAGGTAATACCCAGGAAGAGCATGACGCTGGTGTACGCCACCGGCACCTCCAGAAAGGCGTGGCGCAGAAACGCAATCAGCGCCACCACCATGCAGCCCGCCATCACGGCAATTAGCATGGGGCGCAAGACCGACGTGAGCCACGGCTGGTCAAACTGCACCTTGGACTCGTCGGGCTCATTTGCGGCGTGGGCTTCGTTAACAGTTGGCTGCGCGGCGCCGCCAAGTTCGAGCGCGTCCATTATGACACCTCTCCTCTGGTTGCCCAGGCGCGCGCCGGCATGGCAATGGAACCATCCGCACGGATGGGCAACCGCTCATACACAGCGTCGCGCAATTCCGTTTTGGCCGACGCATCCAAATGCTGCACGTACGATGGCGCTGGCCCTTGGCCCCCCAGAAATGGCTGCCAATAGTCATCGAAATTTTGGAATATCATGTTAATCTCTATGGAAACAGCTTCGATATTTACAAAACCTGCCCGCTGAAAGAGCGCCCGCAATGTTTCATCTGTGGCATCGGCAAAACGGTGGCTTTCATGCAGATTGGACGCCTGCGGATCAAGTTGAACGGCGGCATCCCAAAAGGTGCGCAGAAACGCCATTTGGCCCGCATAGTCCCAAATGTAAACGGCAACCGCGCCGCCGGGCAGCGTCACTCGGCGCATTTCGGCCAGCGCCGTTGCGGGCTGCGCGATGAAATTCAAGACCAGGCCCGAAACCGTGAAATTGACCGAGGCGGCCTCTATGGGCAGCGCCAGGGCGTTGCCCACTTTGCACTGCGCCAGGCTGCCCAGCCGTTTCTGCGCCGTGGCCACGAACCCCTCGGATTGATCCACCGCAATCAACTCCGCGGGCTGGCAGTTTTGGATGATATTCTCGCTCAAAGCGCCGGAGCCACAGCCCACATCCAGCCATTTGAGTCCGGGCACCGGCGATAACCATTGGACGAAATCCCGAGCCACCAATCGACTCCACCGGCCCATAAAATAATCGTATGGATCGCCCGCCTGCCATGAATCCTGCACACCGTTCATAGATCACCCCTGATACACTGAGACAGCGAACGGCGGTTGAGTCGGCGTCGCTGCGCTTACAGCAGTTTGGAGCCTTGGGAGCGCAGCGGCAGTATCGAAGCCAGAGTGAGCGGGTCGACCCGTTTGGTCTCGATACGTGCGGATACCGCCCCGCACTACTCGACCGGCACTCCTCTATTGTCCACCCAGAGCCTTAGCTTGGTACACATGCTCGGTCACCTTGTCATCCCGTCACCTTGTCATCCCGTCACCTTGTCATCCCGTCACCTTGTCATCCCGTCATCTTGTCATCCCCTCACCTTGTCATCCCGTCATCTTGTCATCCCGTCATCTTGTCATCCCCTCACCCCTGCATCGCCAGCTCGTGTAAATCCTTCTCCCACACCGAGCGATAGAGCTGTACGCCCAGCCGCTCGCCCTGCGCCCGCATCTGCTTGAAATTGGGGTCGGGCGCGCAGACCAGCACCACAATATTGGAGCCGCGGCGATAGGCGTTGTGCAGCGTCCACAGCGCCCGCTCATCCAAATTGGGCGTCACCACCACCAGCGTGGAGCCCCAGTCCAGATTGGCCAGTTGCGGCGGCAGCCAGTCGGCCAGCGTGGGCTCCACCTCATGCATTTGAATGCGGGCCAGCAGCCCCAAAATGCTCATCAAGTGGCCGCGCCCGTTGCGCGCGGGGATGGGCGTGGCGATGGCCGCGGCCAGCGGGTCCAGCCCGTTGCTGATCAGCCCCACCTGCTGGCGCTGAATGGTCACAATGTGGCTGGCCACCGAGGCCGCCACCGTCACCGCCCATTCGCTGCTGCCCACGGCGCCGCTGATGGGATAGGCGTTTTTGTTGAGGTCCAGCACCACGGTCACGTTGAGCGCAATGGCGGGCTGAAACTTTTTGACCTGCAATGTGTCTTCGCGGGCGGTGGCTTTCCAGTGGATGTTGCGCAGGCTGTCGCCGGGGGCGTAATCGCGCACGCCGGCCAGGCGCGTGGGGTCTTCATAAATGCGCTGGCGGGCGGCTTGCGAACCAAAGGGCGAGCGGCTGGGCAATCCCAGCTTCTCCAGCGCAAAGATGCGCGGGTAAACGGTCAGATGCACCGGCTGCGTCTCCTGCCAGCCCGCATCCACAAAGCCAAAGAGATCGCCGGTATTCAGCCGCAGCGGGCCAATGGGATAGTAGCCTCGCTTAGAGCAGCGCAGCGCGTACGGATAGACCGTTTTGGCTTTGCCCGGCACGTGATCGCGGGCGATAATTCTGCTGGCCGAGTAGTTCGAACGGCACCGTCTCCTGGATGTGCAGCCAGGGCAGCGGCAACCAGCTCAAATTGTTGAGCTGCACCGGCCGTCCAGCGTTTCGCCGGCAAAGGCAAACAGATTCAGCTCGCGCTGGATCTCCACATTGCCAGGCTGCGCCACTTACAGTTGGCTAAAAGCCAGCCGCCACCGCAAAACAGATGGCTCCGAACATTAATCACCGCTACGAAAAGCGCAGGCTGGCAGAAGCAGCGGCGCTCTGAAGGTCTGTTGAACATTATGTGTGCTTTTTGGTTGGGGTAGGGAGTAGGAATTAGAGTTAGGCGGGAGTCGCCATCACTCGCCTAATCTAATTCCTCACTTCTATATCACTCGCCAAATCTAGCGGCGTCTTCTCCAAAATTTCGCTGACGATGGCTTCCGCCGTGCGGTTGCACCAGCGCGCTTTTCGGGGCGCACAATGCAGCGGTGCGGCATGACCAGCGGCGCTGGCCTGCACATCGTCGGGCAGCGCTCGTCGCGGCCGTGGATGGCGGCGCGCCTGGGCGCTGCGATAGAGCGCCAGCGAGCGCGAGCTGACGCCCAAGGCCAGCTCGCCATGTACGCGGGTGGCTTGCACCAGCGTCGGCAATATAGTTGCGCAGGCTGTCGTCCGCCGCACCTGCCAGATCGCCTCGGCCAGTTGCGGCGCCGTGGAGGCGTCCACGTGCTCGCTAAATTTTCAATGGGATGGCGTTGGCGCAGGTTGAGCAGCCTTGGCGCTCTCCTGCGCCACCGCCGACAGATAGCCCAGATGCATCTTAAAGAGGAAGCGGTCGAGCTGCGCCTCGAGGCAGCGGGAAGGTGCCTTCATATTCAACCGGGTTTTGGGTGGCCAGCACCAAAGGCGCGGCGAATGCGCGTCACCCCGTCTACCATCACCTGGCGCTCGCCCATGCATTCGAGCAGGGCGGCCTGCGTGCGCGGCGTGGCCCGGTTGATCTCATCGGCTTCAACAAAATGCTTAGGTGAAGGCGGGGCCGGGGACAAACTGAAAGTGAAACGATCTCTTGGTTGAAGATGCTGACGCCGGTCACATCGCTGGGCAACAGATCGGGCGTACACTGGAGACGGCGAGTTACGCCCAGGCTAATGGCCAGCGCCGCGCCATCATCGTTTTGCCCACGCCCGGCACATCCTCCAGCAGCACGTGTCCTTCACACGGCAGCGCAATAGTGAGGTTCTCCACCACCTCCGCCTTGCCACAATCACCTTTTCCACATTCTCGGTGATCTGGCGGGCAAAGCCTTGAATGTCTTCATGCGGTTTCCGTTCTCTGTTTGGTCCAAATTGATTGGGAAAGTTGATGTTGCCCGTATTGTAACCCAAATAGAGAATGGCGTCTAACAAGCAACGCCAAATCAAAGAATAGAATACCTGCTTCTGGCGTGTTGTGCTGAAATCAACCTGAAGTCAGGGGATTAGGAGATAAAGGATCAGTGATTAAGATCTGTGGATTAGCGGCGTTTTTTACGGGCTTTGGGCGCTTGCAAAAGTCGCCAACCCGCAATAATTTGTAGAATTCCTATCAGCGCCACGATGAGCATGCGCATCAAATTTTCGGGATTGACCGTGGATGCAAACTGTGACAGATCACAAAGAGCGCAACAATCAGGGTGAAGCCGCCGCTGAGGATGAGTAAATAGCCAAATTTGTTGGGACGTTTTGCCATAGAAAATGGGCCGGAATGCGCCCACCCGTATAGTAACCGGGTACGTACTGCTTTGCTTGCCATTCCAGGTAGCGTTCAATTTCTGGTGGATGACCGAGTTCTCTTTGTTTGGGGTGGCTGCATGTTTGGGCATAATCCATTTATCCCTCTATCGGTCCGTGTGATCTAACGTAACGCCAAAGCTGTACATTTGAGCGTACGTAAGTTGCTTCTGCCTGATACGTAGCCCCCATTTCGCCGGGGTGGCCACTCGGGCTTGTTCTGATTTTTGGGATAGAACTGCGTGAATCACATTTGTGCAGTCTGGTGCAATAAATTACGGATTTTCCTTGACGATTTTGCGCGGCTGTGATATTTTTATGGCTGGCCAAAACCACCACTTGCTAGCTCAGAGGATAGAGCAGGTTCCTAAACCTTTGGTCCCAGGATTCGACTCCTGGAGGGGCGCTAATGTAATGCTGGGAGAGGCGCATTTGCCGTCGAAGTGGATGAGACGGTAAAAACCTTTGTTGCAATCGCCATATGGTACCAAAAGCCATCGGCTATCTGCCGATGGCGCTTACATTTGTATACTCCTCCACCATCGATGGCGCAATCATCGGTGGCCACGCCAATGATGTTTGCGCACTGCATGGGCTTCTTACATTTCCCTAAATCATGAATGTGTACTACTACGCACCTCAATACTATAACCTACGGAGTCTCCCCCCATGCTTTTACAAAAAAATGTTATCTCATTCATTCTCATTCTGGCCCTCTTTTTCACATCGTCCACAACCTTTGCAGGCTCAATCAGAGCGGACAAACCCCACCCCAAGTGTTGAGCAAACCGCCCAGATCGACGCCCCCTACATTGCCTATCACCAAGGCACCGGTCAGGCCCGCTTTATGCGTTTACGCCGGGCAGGGTATCAGGTGGCGGCGGCCAATAAGCGGCGGCGGACGTTGCCTATGGCTTTCTCTGATCAATATGGCAGTACTTTGGCATACCGAACCCGCGCGATCTGACGTGCAGCGCCTGGCGGCGTTGGCCGATGGGCGTACGGTGACGCCTCCAGCGGGCCTATGCTGGCATTCCCGTGATTGGCGGCGAACCTGGTTGTCCACAACCGGGCGGGCAGCGTGCTTTCCGCCAATGGTGAAGTGGCCCCCAGGGCCGCAGCTCGACCCAACGCCCGCCATTTCCGCCGAGGAACGCCGCGGGAGGCGGTGCTGCAAGCACGGCAAACATGCGCAATTGGATGCGTCAGCGCTGACGGCGTCCGCCGCCGCACTGTGGATTTACAACCCGGTGCTGCTGGATGATCGCCTGCCAATGTCAACCAACTGGTCTGGCGCGTAACGGTCCATGATGAGGCGCGGCGCGTCAGCTGGTGGGTGCTGGTCGATGCGCACAGCGGCGTCGTGGTCTTCAAGCGCCGCTGGCAAGTCAAAAATCGTGTCGTCTATGATCACGCCAGCAACACCACATTGGGGCTGCCCGGCCCTTATTCGCACCGAAGGCCCGAAGTAGCCACCGGCATTACCGATGTGGATTTGGTGTATGAATATGGTGGCTTTTACGATTTTCTGCAAGCCAGTTGCAGCGCGATTCTTATGATGACGCCAGCGCGCCGCTGGTGAGCGTGGTGCGCGTCTGTTTTTCAGAAGATTGCCCGTATGACAATGCATTTTGGGATGGTCAACAACTGGTCTTTGGCGAAAGCTATCGGCGGCGGATGATGTAGTAGGCCACGAGCTGTCGCGCACTGGTTGAACACGGCCAATCTGTTCTATTCGTATCAGAGTGGCGCCATCAATGAATCCGCTGGCGTGTGTTCGGCGAGTTTATTGACCAGACCAATGGCGCCGGCAATGACGCGCCGGCGGTCAAATGGCAGATGGGCGAAAATACCAGCAGCGGCGCCATCCGCAACATGGCCAATCCCGACCATTTTTGACGACCCGGACCGGATGCTCAGCAGCAATTACTCCTGCAATGAAACCGACCAGGGTGGTGTACACACCAATTCTGGCGTCAATAACAAGGCGGCCTTTTTGCTGACCGATGGCGGCACATTTAACAGCCACACGATCACCGGCCTCGGGTTGCCCAAAACGGCCCAGCTCTATTACGAAGCGCTGGCCAACCACCTTACCTCGGGCAGCAGCTACGCCGATCTGGCCGATGCGCTGGTGCAAGCCAGCATCAGCCTGAACTTTAGCGCGGCCGAACAGCAGACCGTGGCCGATGTGGTCGACGCTGTGGAGATGAAGCTCGGGCTGTGCAACCCACCGGTCGAAGAGCCGCTCTGCCCGGCCGGCCAAGCGGCGCAACTGCTCTTTGGGACGACATGGAGCACCTGGACAGCGGCAACTGGCGCGCGCAGGCGATTGTAGAGCCGAACGGCTGGTTCTATCCTTCCACGGATAATGACGACCCATTCAAGCAAAATGTGCGCAATACCGCCAGCGGTCTCAGAGCTTGTGGGGGGATGATCAGGATGAAAGGTCTGATTCAGTGATAGCCATGGCGCGCAGCCTGACCCTGCCGGCCAATGCCCAGATGAAGCTTTCCGCCACATGTGGGATTTTGAAAACGCTCTGAATATAAGCGGCGTGCGCCAATATTATGATGGCGGCCTTGTGGAATACAGCACGAATAACGGCAACACGTGAGACCTTACGCAGACGCTGATTAGCACGAATGGCTATACTGGCCAAATCGACACCGGCTTCGAAAACCCCTGGGCGGACGGCAAGCCTTTGTGGGCGACAGCCGCGGCTTCTTGTAGCAAGCTGAATCTGAGCACGTTGGCCCAGGTGTGTGCGTTTCCGCTTCCGTGTGGGTACAGATATAGGGACAGGTGAGCGCGGCTGGTTTGTGGATGACGTACACATTTACACCTGTGCAGCCGGCAATGCGAAGCGCTGTGGCCCCATTGCACAGCAAACATTGCAGCAAAATGGCAAAAGCATCGGACAGATTGATCTTTGGTCCTACACCATCGACATGCAAGACCCCTCTGATGTGTTGACCTATACGCTGACCAGCACAGCGCCCATCAGCGCCGGCATTTCGCTGGACGACAATCGCTATCTCAACATGGCGCCGCTGGCGGGCTTTACCGGCTCGCCCACCGTGTCGCTGCTTATTTCCGACACCGGGAATTTGGCGACAACGGCTTCGGTGCGCATTGTCGTGCGCGACGACCGGTTGGTGCATCTGCCCCTTGTGCTGAAGCAGGAGCGCATTGAGTTGCCCCCCACAGTTTATGCCGTGGAGGAGACCGACATTTCGCAAGTACAGCCCACTCAAAACTTTTGTCACGATGACACCATGTGGGTGGGCAACCGATATGCCAGCCTGCTCAAGTTTAACGTGTCCGATATTCCGGCGCGCACGGTCATTCAAAAGGCGGAACTAACGCTCTATCTCTGGGACTCGTTCGATGTCCCAGGCACGTTGCGCACTGTTGGCGTCTATCGCGTCAATGCGCCTTGGGCCGCTTGCAACGTCACCTGGAACACGCAGCCGGCCGTGGCCGAAGAATGGGGCCGCCTGTCTATCCCCCATGCGGGTGATTTGCTGTTTACGTACGATGTCACCGGCTTGGTGCAGGGCTGGATCAATGGTCAGCTCCCCAACACGGGTCTGCTCTTAAAAGAGGTGGGAGCGGCGAATCGCGACCCATCCTATCGTTCATTCTTGGCCAGCCCAATTACGCCGGCGCCCCCTGTTCTCACCATCCACTATCAGAACGGCGTGGTCGTGAGCCAGCAGCTTGCGGCGCAAACGGAGCGCACAGAACCAGCCGCTGAGCCAAATCAGCGCGACCGATCACTCTCCGATCCTGCCTGTGGCAGCACGGCGGAGGATGCCGCCATGTGCCACGCCCGCTAGGATCATTGGCGTAACATATTTTCCCACGGACGTGGGGTACACGGACGCTTGGAATGGTGTCCGGGGTTATCCAGCATCGCGGCTCGATTAATTTGGGTAGCCTATTCACCCCTCCTCTGGCCGCAGTGCTAGGGGCGGGAATCAAGCGAAGGCTCAGCCTCCATTTCTCGGCTATTCGCGGCGCTTCTTTGTATCCCTCTGTTTTGCCGTTGTTCCTCTCCCAATGAACTCCAGATGCCGGCGCGTTTTGCAATAATCATACAATTATTGTCAACCATTCGAAATACACGCCCTCCGCGGCTTGCGCTATAATCAAGCTTTTTTCACGGACGAATAATCTGTAAAATCTGTAGTTCATTTTTTGAGGTTACCAGTATGCAACTATCCGACCAACATTTAGCCGAATGGAAAAAGCAGGGAAAATCGCCGAGGCCATGCTGCCACTCATCGGCTATCTCTATCGCGAAAGAGAGTTGTGCTCTCCATCTACGGACGCAAAATCGTGCCAGATCGGCCATTGGCGTCATCAAGGCGCACCGCTTTGCTCGCCGTCTCTTATACTTTCAGCTCCGTTTCAAAACCGGAGTTTGGTCTCTCCAAAAGAGGCGATGGCCAACTCCGGCTTTGAAAGCGACCGCAGCATAGATCGCGAACTGACCGTGCAAGACAGCTTCCCCGTTTTGCAAGTGCTCAGCGCCATGGATCTTTCACCGGCCCGCGTGGACCTGGGCAAGCTGACGATTCAGTATCAGGATGAAGCGTCCAATATTGAAATTGGCGACTTTTTGCAGGAGAAATTGGCGCCCATTGCCAAGGGCAAATGTTCACTGCTGACGGCGCCGCGCGATGTTGTGCTCTATGGCTTTGGGCGCATTGGCCGCCTGCTGGCGCGCATCCTCATTGAGCGCACCGGCGGCGGCGACAAATTGCGGCTGCGCGCCATTGTGGTGCGCAAAGGCGGCGCCGATGATCTTTACAAACGCACCAGTCTGCTGCGCCGCGATTCGGTGCATGGTCCATTCAAGGGCGCCATTCATTTGGACGCGGAAAACAACGCTTTCATTGCCAACGGCAACTATGTAAAGCTTATTTACGCCGATGCGCCCAACGCAATTGACTATACCCAATATGGCATCGACAATGCGGTGGTGGTGGACAACACCGGCAAGTGGCGCGATGAGGCCGGCTTGGGGCTACATCTGCAAGCCAAAGGCGTCTCCACCGTGCTGCTTACCGCGCCGGGGAAAGGCGGCATTAAAAACATTGTCTATGGCGTTAATCACACCGACCTGGTGGGGAACGAGCAAATTGTCTCCGCCGCAAGCTGCACGACCAACGCCATTGTGCCCGTGCTCAAAGCCGTCAACGACCGCTATGGCCTTGCCAACGGCCACATTGAGACGGTCCACGCCTATACCAACGACCAAAACCTGTTGGACAACTACCATAAAAAAGAGCGCCGCGGCCGTGGCGCTCCCCTCAATTTGGTGCTGACCGAAACGGGCGCGGCCAGCGCCGTGGTCAAAGCGCTGCCCGAACTGGCCGGCAAACTCACCGGCAACGCCATCCGCGCCCCCATTCCCAATGTATCGTTGGCCATGCTCAACCTGAATTTGAATGCAGAAACGAGCAAAGATGAACTCAACGAATATCTGCGCCACGTCTCGCTCTATTCCGGCCTGCGCGATCAGATCGACTTCACCGCCTCTACCGAAGTGGTCTCCAGCGATCTGGTCGGCTCCCCCTACGCCGGCATTGTCGACTCCAAAGCCACCATTGTGCAGGATAACCGCTGCACCCTTTACGTCTGGTACGACAACGAAGCGGGCTACAGCCACCAAGTCGTGCGCCTCATGCAGCACATGACCGGGTTGCGCTATCCGTCGCTGCCGGAGTAGGGGATTTATTCTTCTTCCCCATGCCACATCCGCATATGCGCCCCATGCGTCTGCAAATAGGCGCCCGGCGCAAAATGTGCATCATAAAAATCGGTGTCCAAATGCTGGGCTTGCAGATAAATGCGCGTAAACATGGTGGGCGTGGTGGCGGGGAAGCGGCCAAAGCGGTCATAAATGTGCTGCGCCATGAGCGCCACACATTCGATGAACTCCTCATTGTGGACAATGGCGCTGCCGCGCACGCTGGCATTATCGCGCCACGGACCGGGCGTTGCGGCATTGAGCGGGCCGCCCGGCCCAAACTTGCGCGCCACAAATGCGTCCACCGCCGCCTGCATATCGGCAAAATGGGGCGGGCAGAAACCTTCAAATATGCCGGGCAGACCGGTGGGATTGGGCGTGTTCCATTGCGCATTCGTATCATAGCGAAAGCCCAAGCCAGGGGATGCCGACCCGCCTGCCCCTAGCACCGCAAACGCATCTAGCCCCGTATACAGCCAGCCGCCCAGCCCGATGGCTTGCAGCATCAACATGCCGTTGTGACACGCAATGGAAAGCTCGGCCATGCACATGGTCAGGCAGTTCATCTCGATTTCGCTCAGCGGCGCCGGGTTGTCCACATCGACCAGATGGGCAAAGCGCTCCAATCCGGGAATGCGCTCGTTATGCACGTTGTCGTAAATACAGCCGCCATTCTGCACCATAAAACAGAGCACGCCGATCAGGTGCTGCGCCATATCGGCTACCGGCATCAGCAGCGTGCTGCCCGGCGCATTGGCGCACCATGTGTTGTGGGCGTCCATGTGGCCAGGAGCAATTTGCAGCCGCTGGTCCGACAGTTTGCGGATGCGCGTCCGATGGGCGGCGATCAGTGCATCGATATCCAATTCACCGTTGGGATCCGGTTCAGCCAGCGCCGGCGCATCGCGCGTGGGAAAAAAGTAGACGCCGCTGTCGTCGGTGTAAAACAGCTCGGTTGTGTGCCAGCCTGCCGCCGTGGGGAAGGTGCGTCCCCCCGCCGCCGCTGGATAGTTGGCAATGGCGGGCAGCGTCGCATTCTGGCGCGGAATCAGATAATTCCAGCCGCTGTTGCCCGCCGCCGCCAGCAGCACCAGCGTCTGCTCGGTTTCACTCAGGGGCAGCGGATCGTGCTGTGACGCAAAGGCCAGCGGCCCATCTGGCAGCGTCATGCCCAGGCCAAAGCGCCGTGAGCGGCGGCCCAACAAAAGCGAGATTAGCGGGAAATTGAGGGCGGATTGGAGGCCGGGTAAAGTCAGAGTTTGGTTTCACAATATGCCTTCATTAGTTCTATTGCGTGTTGCGTATTGCGTGAACCGGTCCAGTATTTGGTCGCCTGGCAAGGGAACTTTACGTAGGGTGGTTTTCCAAACCGCCATCGCGTCGAAACGAAGATATTTCACACTCGTCGACAGGAGACGGCGGGTAAGGATACCTTCCCTACGAGATAGCAACTCGCCGCCCCTCAAGAATCTCAACCGGTACACGCACCACGCACCACGCCTCACATCTCCAATACGCTCTGCCAAATCGCCGCTCCACCGGAATCCCCTTCTCCAGATTTTTCCGCTCGCGTGTGCAGCGCCCGTTCGCCCGGATAAAGAACGGTATCCCCCTCCTCCACCGGAATAGCCGCGTGCAGATCGGCAATGGCCTCCTCCACGGCCCGGTGGACCAGCGCCGCACCGCCCGCCCGCGTCACGTCAAACGCAATAAAGACTTGCGACACGCCATACTCGGTCTCCTGTTGACCGATTTCATGGGTGGTCAGCCCGCCCGCCAGCAGCGCCGCTGCCAGATCCAGCAGCAGCGCCAGCCCCGAGCCCTTCCAATAGCCAATGGGGAGCGCCCGGTCGGCGGCCAAAATGGCGCCGGGGTCGGTGGATAGGTTGCCCTGGCTGTCAAAACCGCCGGGCAACGGCAGCGTTGCGCCGGCCCCGCGCCGCCCCTTCCATGCGGCCCATGGAGTATTGGCTCATGGCCATATCCAGCACCACGGGGCCATTGGGTTTGGGGACGGCCAGCACCAGCGGATTGTTGCCCACGTGGCTGTCGATGGCGCCCCACGGCGGCATGTTGGGCTTGGTGTTGGTCCAGCTAATCAACGCAAAGCCAGCCTCGGCCGCCATCCAGCCAAAGTAGCCGCCGCGCATCCAGTGGTTGGTGTTGCGCAGCCCCACGCAGCCCACACCATGCTGACGCCGCCATCGCACGCTCGGTGGCGGCGTACGCGTTGAGCGGGCCGGGACCCAGGTTGCCGTTCCACTGCTCCCAGGCGCCCATGCTCTGTTCCAGCGTCGGCTTGGCGCCCGGTTTCACCAGCCCGCGCCGCACAAATTCCACAAAGCCCGGAAAGCGATTCAGCCCGTGTGACGCCACGCCGACCAAACTGTTCTCGGCAAAAATCTGGGCGCAACGCTCGGCGGCGCCGGGATTGAAACCTTCGCGCTGCAAAACGCGGTTAAATGAAGCTGCATGTCGGCCAGTGGGATGCGTGGCATGGTGGTCTCCGTGTGAATTGGGTGTTATATGGTGGAAATTTGGAGCGTGGTGCGTGGTGCGTGAACTGGTTCAGGTTAAGGATGGATGGCAAGCTTCGTGTCTTGTAGGGCGAATATCGTTACCCGCCGTTTCTCGTTGACGAGTGAAGCGTCCTCGCCTCCCGTATCATGGCGGTTTGGAAAACTGCCTTACACAAAAAGATGCTTGCTACGCGACATGTTACTTGACCGGTTACCAACCCATTTTGCTCTGGACAAATCATCGCGATGGCGCGACAATTAGAGACGTTCCCAAACCCAGAGCTGCCCTGGGTTCTATTTTTTGTTGGCGGTAACCACCGTCTAAATTCGAGGAATTCCATGCGGCATCAAGGTTCCCAGTTTTGCTTCCCTATATGCGCGCCTATCGCAGGATGTTGCTGTTGGGTACGCTTTGCGCTGATCAGCCGAGGCCAGCGCGTTTAGCCCCACGCTGCTGGGCTGGGGCGTGGATGCGCTTACCAACGGTAATGCAATTAGCGATGCTGGGCATCTATGCCGTTGGGCTGATTCGGGCTGTCGCTGGTGGTGGCGATCACTGCCGCTGTAACCTATACGTATCACCAGTCCATTAAAGCGGGCCACCAGTATGAGCCGGGATCTCTTCCAGCGGCTGCTGCTCTTTTGATGAGAACGCGCCAGCGCTACGGCACCAGTGATCTGCTCTCGCGCCACGTCGGACTTTATTTACATCTGGCGTTTTTTACAGCGCCGGCTTTCAGATGTCGATCCATGCGCTTTTTTTGCTCTTCATCGGCAGCGGCTTGATGAAGCGCACCAGCCCGGCGCTGGCCGGCACAAGTAGTGGTGATGCTGGTGATCAGCATCCGGGCTGCAACTGCGGCTGGGCCGCGTGCTGGAGGGCGTTTACGCGCGTGCAGCAGGAGATGGCCAAAATTTCCGCCTTTGTGCAGGAGCATCTCAACGCCAGCCGCATGTTGCTGGCCTATGCTCAGGAAGACGCCACTGTGGCCGCCTTTCACCAAACCAACCAGCGCTATGTGGAGCGAACGCTGCATTTTGTGCTGCTCTCCAGCAACCATTTCGCCCATCCCCAGCTTGATGGTGCGGGTGGCCTCCACCGTTATTGTGCTGGTGGGCGGCATGATGATCATTGGCAACCGGCTGACGCTGGGCGAGTATGTGCAATTTATCGTCTATCTGGGGCTGCTCAACAATGGCGCGCAGCAGATTACGGGCGCGTTCGAACGTTTGCAGCAAGGCAGTGCCGCTGCCGGACGCATTGGCGAAGTGTTGCATCGCTGGCCCAAAATTAGCGACGCCGATGCGGCCATCGACCCAAACTGCATGGCCACATTCGCTTTGAAGATGTGGGGGTCTGGTCGGCGGATCAGCAGCGCTGGGTGTTGCGCAATATTGATCTGGAGATACCGCCCGGCGAAACCGTGGGCATTGTGGGACCGACCGGCGCCGGCAAAAGCATGTTGATCAGCCTGCTGGGCCGCATTCACGACCCCGATGAGGGCCAAGTCACCATCGATAATCATGACCTGCGCAATGTGCAGCTCGAGACTTTGCGACGCACGGTGGTTTACGTGCCGCAGGAGACGCTGCTCTTTAGTATGCCCCTGCGCGATAACATTGCGCTGGGCGTGCCGGAGACGCCGCAGCCGCAGATCGAACGGGCCATTGAGCAAGCGCGGCTGGCCAAAGATCTGCCCCAGTTGCCCCACGGTCTGGAGAGCATGGTGGGCGAGCGCGGCACATCGCTTTCGGGCGGGCAGCGGCAGCGCACCGCCATTGCGCGGGCGCTGGTGCGCGACCCCAAAGTGCTGCTGCTGGACGATGCGCTGGCCAGCGTGGACACGCAAACCTCGGCCGAAATCATTGCCGAGTTGCAGGGCGATCACGAGCGGCGCACCTGTATTATTGTGAGCCAACGCATGGCCGCCGTGCAGCAGGCCGACCAGATCATTGTGCTGGATCACGGCGAAATTGTCGAGCGCGGCAACCATGCTGAACTGCTGGCGCTCAACGGTCGCTATGCCGAAATGTTTAACCGCGAGGAAGAGCAGGCTCAGGAGGTGATTGACGATGACGCCTAAACAAAAGACCAAAACGGCAGACAAAGGGCAGGAGGACCGCTCCAGCCAGGACACTGCGCTACTCCAACTTTTGGCGCTGTCGATACGTCCCTATTGGCGACCGCTGGTTGTGGCGCTGGTGCTCATGGTGGGCGTGGCCGGGCTCAATGCCGTGCCGCCCTATTTATTGCAGCGCGCCATCGATGGCCCCATTGCGCGGGGCGAAACCGGCGGGCTGTGGGGCATTGCCATTCTCTATGGCGTGACCGCGCTGCTGCTCTTTGCCTTTACCTTTGCCTACACCTGGTTTTTGCAGCAGGCTGGGCAGCGCGCCCTAGCCGATCTGCGCACCAAATTGCTGGACCACATTTTGCATTTGGATTATGCCTTTCTCTCCAGTACGCCCACCGGCGAACTGGTGGCGCGCCTGAGCAGCGACATCGACCAGCTCAGCGCCGTCATGTCCAGCAGCAGCGTGGTGGTTTTGGTGGAGAGCGTTACTTTCATCGTGATTGTGGTGGTGATGGTGAGCATCAACTGGCAACTGGCGCTGCTGGCGCTGGCGGTGATTCCGCTGCTGGCCTTTATTACGCGTTACTTCCGCCGCCGCATCCGCGAATCGTCGGTGGGCGAACGCTCGGCTATGGCGCGCATTAGCGCCTTTCTCAACGAACATCTGCACGGCATGACGGTGGTGCAGCTCTTTGGTCGCCAGGCCGAAAGTTTTCAGGAATTTGACATTTTCAACGGCAGGTATCGCGAGGCGCTGATTGTGTTGCGGCGCGAGAGCGCGCTCTTTTTGGCGGCCCAGGAAATATTGGCGGCGGTGGGGCTGGGGTTGCTGCTCTATGGCGGCGGCGCCGGCGTGCTGGCCGGTTGGGCCACGCTGGGCACGCTGATTGCCTTTGTCCAATATGCGGACCGGGCCTTTCAGCCGGTGCTGCGTCTGTCGCAGGAATATAATACGGTGCAAATTGCGCTGGGCGCGGCCGAGCGCATCCACCGCATGTTGAACACGACGGCCAAAGTGCAAAGCCCACCGTCGCCCACGCGACTGGAAAATGCAGAAGGCGCCATTGAGTTTCGCGACGTCCATTTTGCCTATGGCGGCGATGGTCCGGTGTTGCGCGGCATCGATCTGCGCATTCCGGCTGGCCAGTCGGTGGCCATTGTGGGCGCCACGGGGGCGGGCAAGTCCAGCCTGGTCAGCCTGCTGGCGCGCTACTACGATCCGCAGCAGGGCCAGGTGCTGCTGGACGGCATTGATCTGCGCCAGCTCAGCCTGGACGATCTGCGGCGGGCCGTGGCTGTGGTGCCGCAGGATCCGGTCTGCCTGGCCGGCACCATCCGCCACAACATCCGGCTCTATCGCGACGACGTGAGCGACGAAATTGTGCAGCAGGCGGCCGAGTTTTCCAATGCGGCGCGCTTTATTGAGGAGCTGCCCGGCGGTTATGATTTTGAGGTGCTGCCGGGCGGCGCCAATCTGTCGCAGGGGCAGCGGCAGTTGCTTTCGCTGGCCCGTGCGCTGGCGCTCAACCCCGACGCCGTGCTGGTGCTGGACGAGGCCACCAGCAGCATCGACACCGCCACCGAAGCCTACATCCAGGAAGCGCTGGAGCGCATTTTGCGCACGCGCACCAGCCTGGTCATCGCGCACCGGCTGAGCACGGTGCGCCGCGCCGACCGCATTCTGGTCATGGAGCGCGGCCAAATTGTGGAGGACGGCAACCACGAATCGCTGCTCAATCAGGGTGGTTTCTACGCCCGGCTGCATCAGCATCAGGTGTTGCCGCGCACGGCGTATCCGGTTTAGGGAGGATAAGATGACAGGGTGACAGGATGACAAGATGACCGGTGACTGAGCCTGTCGAAGTCACCGGTCATCTTGTCATCTTGTCAGGAAAAGAAAGTATGCACACAACATACATTGCGTTAGGCAGCAACCTGGGTGACCGGGCGGGAAATATTCACGACGCTTTGAGGGCGCTTGGTGAGATTGGGCAGGTGCGGGATACATCGTTTTTGTATGAGACGCCGCCGGCCTATGTTGTGGATCAGCCGGAGTTTCTCAATGCGGTCTGCGAATTGGAAACGGGCTTAGGGCCATCGGAGCTGTTGGCAGCGCTCAAACAGATTGAGACGAAGTTGGGCAGAGAAAAGACCGTGCGCTATGGCCCGCGCTCGATTGATTTGGATATCCTCTTCTTTGATGATCTGCACGTGGATACGCCGCCCTTGACGATTCCACACGCGCGGATGGCCGAGCGTGATTTTGTGTTGCAGCCGCTGTGCGACATTGCATCAGCAGTGAAGCATCCGGTAACGGGGCGCTCCGTGGGCGAGATGAATGCGCAGTTGGGCGCGCCGCCGTTGCCACGCGTTATGCCCTTTGGCCAAGGGGTGTGGCGCTGGGACGGCCCTACCTGCATTATGGGCATCATCAACGTGACGCCCGATTCATTCTCGGGTGATGGCTTGGGGCAACCGGGCGTGGATGCCGTTATGCGGGCGGTGGCGCAGGCGGAGCAGATGGCGGCCGATGGTGCGCACTGTTTGGATATTGGCGGCCTATCCACACGGCCGGGTCATGAACTGGTTTCCGTTGACGAAGAAATGGACCGCGTGCTGCCGGTCATTGCCGCCATTCACGATCAGGTGAACCTGCCTATTTCGGTGGATACGTTTCGGGCCGCGGTGGCGGAGGAGGCAATCAGCGCCGGCGCCGCGATCAACGACGTGTGGGGGCTGCGCTTTGATGAGCGCGGCCGCTGTGGCGGCCCAGGCGGGCGTGCCGCTGGTGGTTATGCATAATCGCGCGCGCTCGGCATCGGGTTATGAAAGCCGCCTGGCCGCACAGCCGCCGCCCTATGAATACGCGGATCTGCTGGGCGAAATCAGCGCCGAGTTGAAGCAAGGCATCGGCGTGGCGCAGGCGCATGGCGTGGCGCGCTGGAATCTGATCGCCGATCCGGGCATTGGCTTTGGCAAGACGGTCGATCAGCATTTACAGTTGATTCGCGAACTGGATCGATTGGATGTGGCGGGGTTGCCAATCCTCTTTGGCCCCTCGCGCAAAAGCTTTATTGGCAAAGTACTGGGGGGGCTGGAAGCCACCGAGCGAGTCGAGGGAACCATTGCGACTTGCATCATGGCCATTGCGCGCGGCGCCGCTATTTTGCGCGTGCATGATGTGCGGGCAGTGAGTCGAGCAGCGCGCATGGCGGATGCTATATTGGGTAAACACGGCTCGTTTGCATAATCGAAATCAGATTGACAGCGGCGGGCGAAAGCGAGTACAATTTGACCATGAAAACACCTTTTCCGGGCATGGACCCCTATCTTGAACATCCCTCTTTGTGGACCGACGTCCATAATAGGTTGATTGCAGCATTGGCCGATGCAATTTCCCCAAGAGTCGCGCCAGACTACTACGTAGCGCTAGAGCGGCGCGCCTATATTCTCAAGCCAGATGATATCGCATTTATTGGCCGTCCCGACCTTTCTGTGGTGACCGAGCGGACATCCGTAGCGACACTCACTGCGCCCGCGCATAATGGCGTGATCATGGTGGATGTGCCGATGACGGACGAACTGGGTGAAGATTATTTGGAGATCCATGAAGTGAAGAGCGGCAAGCTGGTCACGCTGATAGAGGTGCTCTCGCCCACTAACAAAGTGAGTAAAGAGGGCAGGGAGCAATATTTGCAAAAGCGGGGTCAAGTGCTTTCAACGCGTACCAATTTGGTGGAAATCGATCTGTTGCGCGATGGTGAGCCCATGCCCGTATTCAAGCGCACCATTGACAGTGATTACCGCATCTTGATCAGCCGCGGCCATCAGCGACCCAAGGCGCAGCTGTATGCCTTTAGCCTGCGCCAGCCGATCCCCCAATTTCCGCTGCCGTTGCAGCCCCACGAACCCGAGCCGTTGGTGGACGTCAACACGGTGCTGCACGAGCTTTACAGCCGCGCCCGTTTTGATCTGCGGCTGGATTATGCATTGCCGGCGGTCCCGCCTCTTTCCGATGCGGATGCACAATGGATGAAGAGCCTTGTTTTCCCTGACGTTTAAGCAATCTGACGATTACGACAGCCCGTGGAAAGACATTTTGGACCGTTACTTTCCCGAGTTCGTGGCCTTCTTTTTCCCCGAAGCGTTTGCCGATATTGACTGGGGCCGCGGCTTTGAGTTCCTGGACAAAGAGCTTCAGCGGGTTGTGCGCGAGGCGGAAACGGGGCGCCACATTGTCGACAAGCTAGTCAAGGTGTGGCTGCATGACGGCGAAGAGAACTGGTTGCTGATTCACATTGAGGTGCAAAGTCAGAAGGAACAGGACTTTGAGCGACGCATGTTTTCGTATAACTATCGCCTATTTGATCGCTACCAGAGGGAGGTGATCAGCCTGGCTGTGCTGGCGGATGAACAGGCGGATTGGAAACCCCAAGAATACGGCTATGGCCGCTGGGGTTGCGACATGCGCTTGACTTTTCCGGCTGTGAAGCTGCTAGATTATGAGCCGCAATGGGATGAATTAAACGCCAATAACAATCCGTTTGCTGTGGTGGTCATGGCGCACCTGCGCACACAGGCGACGCGTCGCAATCCGCAGGACCGTTTGCGCTGGAAAATCGAGCTGATTAAAGCGCTCTATCAGCGGGGCTATAAGCGGGCGGATGTGTTAGAATTGTTTCGTTTCATTGACTGGATTATGCGGCTGCCCAAAGAGTTGGAAGAACAGTTTCATGTGGATATTTATGCGTATGAGGAGGCTGAACATATGCGGTATATAACCAGTATTGAACGGCTAGCGTTACAAGAAGGCATTGAACAGGGCATTGAACAGGGCATTGAACAGGGCATTGAACAGGGCATTGAACAAGGTGTTGAACAGGGCGCATTGCAAAATGCGCGTGGAAGCGTCATCGACATTCTGAACGTGCGCTTTGAGGATATCATGCCAGAATTGAGAGAACAGATTGCCAAGCTGGACAATTTAGAACAACTCAGATTATTGCTGCGACAAGCGGTGACCGCAGATACGCTGGCCGATTTTACGTACTTTATGAACCAACTCATTAAAAAAGGAAATTCCGATGTCGATTAAAATCGCCATGATTGGCGCCGGCTCCATTGGTTTTACACGCAAGCTCATGCACGACATTTTGGCCGTACCCGAATTGGCGGATACCCACTTCGCCTTCATGGATATCAACCCCGACAACTTGAACATGGTGGCGCAATTGGCCCAACGCGATATTGAAGCCAACAAATTACCCGCCACTGTGACCACCCACACGGACCAGGCTGAATCCATTGCAGATGCCGACTACGTGATCAGCACCATCCGGCAGGGCGGTTTGGCCGCCTTCCAGACCGACATTGACATTCCGCTCAAATATGGCATTGACCAGTGCGTGGGCGATACGCTCTGCGCCGGCGGCATTATGTATGGCCAGCGCACCATTCCGGCGCTGCTCTCGATTTGCGACGATATGCGCGAAGCAGCCAAGCCGCACGCGCTCTTCCTCAACTATTCCAACCCCATGGCCATGAACGTGTGGGCGTGCAGCAAATATGGCGACGTGCCGACCATTGGCCTCTGCCACGGTGTACAGGGCGGCCACTGGCAGATTGTGCGCTGCATTGAGCTGTGGGCCAAAAACGAAGGGCTGCTGGCCGAGGATGAGACGTTGCACCGCCGCGATGTGGACATTATCTGCGCCGGCATCAACCACCAGACCTGGTATATTCAGGTGCAGTGGCGCAACATGGACATGACGCCCTATTTGCTGGAAATGTTCGAGGCGCACCCCAAATATCGCGAAACCGAAAAAGTGCGCATCGATATGCTGCGCCGCTTTGGCTATTACACCACCGAATCCAACGGCCACGTCAGCGAATATGTACCCTGGTATCGCAAGCGCGCCGATGAGATCAACGACTGGATCGACCTGTCGAGCTGGATCAATGGCGAAACGGGCGGCTATCTGCGCGTCTGCACCGAGGGGCGCAACTGGTTCGCGACCGACTTCCCTAACTGGCTCAAGCAAGATCCGCCGATAATCAGCGGCGACAAGCGCAGCGAAGAACACGGCTCATATATTATCGAAGCGCTGGAGACCGGACGCGTCTATCGCGGTCACTTCAACATTCCCAACCAGGGCCACATTACCAACCTGCCCGACGGCTGCATCATCGAAATTCCGGGCTACGTGGACAAAAACGGCATCAACATGCCCGTGGTGGGCGACCTGCCGCTAGCCTGCGCCGCCACCTGTTCGGCCAGCGTGCGCGTGCAGGAGATGGCCATGGAAGCCGCCGTGCATGGCGACGTGGAGCTGCTCAAGCAGGCCATGCTGCACGACCCGCTGGTGGGCGCCGTCTGCAACCCCGAAGAGGTATGGCAGATGGTGGACGAAATGCTGGTGGCCCAAGCCCAATGGCTGCCCAACTACGCCGAAGACGAGATTGCTGCCGCCGCCGAACGGCTGGCTGAGCACGAGCGCAAGGGAACGCGCGTCATGCTGCGCGAGGGTTGGCAGGGCGCGGCCCGTCTGCACACCAAGACGGTCGAGGAGTTGGCCCAGGATAAGGCCGCGGCCCGCGCCAATGCGGCGGCGGCAGATAAAGGGAAGATGACGAAAGAGCCGGCGTAATGGCTTGTTAATGTTTGTATGCAAATTGCAAAAAGGCCTGGCATTTCACAAATGTCAGGCCTTTTTGCATCACATTGATGTATGCATTGGGGTTCAACTGAGAATTAAATATACTCCAAATTCGGATCATCGCGAATATAGGCCAACCGCTGCCCCAAATAGGGCAATTCCGGCAAACCGTGCCATTCACGGACGAGATGATAAGCAGAGGAAGTCAACAATTGACATTCGTCAATTGCCTTGCGCCAGTGCGGGCGACGAATTTCATAAATCGTCTCTGGCTCCGGTAGAATGCCGAAATCCCATGCCGCACACAGTCGCGCGATGAAGTCGATCTGCTCTTCAAAAGTGACAATTTCATCAGGCGGGTCGATATCTGGATATAAGCTGCCGTCAATCCACGTCTGCATGGACGAACTCCGTTTTGTACCACAATCGCGTTTGCTCCGCTTGCTCGCGTTAATAAACTATGGCGAATATAATTTGAGGCCGCCCTGTGATTGTTCTCATTCAACGCAACCAAACCTAATTCAGCTACATAGTAGGATGCAGCAATGAGTTCATTCAACTCTCCTAGGGGTTCAATACACCTCTGCAAAAATATTTGGCGCTATTGTATTCGCCCAGCAATCGATATACATAACCGAGTTTACCATCGGCCGTTGCCATGATCAAACGATCCCCGAACTGAACACCCATTTCCTCGCTTCTGAAAGAACCTCTATAGCCTCGGTAAACTTTCCATTTAGCGGCAATACGACCCCCAGTTCTTTCATGACCAAGGGCCAGCCCATGCGCATCTTGCAACTGACGATAAATTGAGAGACTCTCTCGATGCAGCTTTTCCGACTTCGCAGACAAACCAATAGAGCGCAAGCCTATGCCTAAAGCATTTAGGCATAGGGCCGCCTCGGATGGGCATGCTAATGCCCGATAGAGGGCCAAGCTCTCTTCGATTAATGAGAGCGATTTACTAGCGTTTGCCTGTTTCTCGGTTAAACACCCGCAATAAAACAAAATGCGCGCGCTTAATTGCGAATCATCAATCGTCTCGGCTGACGACATCAGAGAGTTTAGGACTCTGTACCCCTCCTGGTAATAGCGTCGGGCCAGCCAATAGGCGCCCAATGACCCCGCCAACTGCCAATACAGATGTTGATGAGTTGAGCCGCGCCCATATTGCAGAGCCGCCCGCATATTGGCATATTCTGTATCCAGACGATGCAACCAGTCATGGTCGCCGGGATAACGAATTATCCTTTCCGCCTCGTCCGCCATTGTGGCGAAATATTGCAAATGAACTTGCGCAACCACATCCAATTCGCCACGTTGCGTTAACAGATCCAAGCCAAAGTGGCGAATTGTTTGCAACATGGCATAGCGCGCTTCTCGGCCATCCCCTTTGGCGCGGTAGAGCAAATTTTTGTCTAAAAGGGTTGTTAAATAGCGAATTGCCTTTGATGGCAAAATTATATCTGCATCTTGCAAAGGCAAATTGCACATCGCCTGCGCGGCCTCCAGCGTAAAGCCGTCCGCAAAGATGGCCAGGCGTCGAAAAATCGCCTGTTCAATGGGCTTTAACAACGCATAGCTCCAACCAATAGTGTCTTCCAGCGTCTGATGGCGCGCTGGTGCATCCGTCGGCCCCTGACTAATGATGGCAATACTTTGCTGCAATTGGGCCAAGAGTTCGTGCGGCGCAAAAAATCGGCTTTGTCCAATCACCAATTCAATGGCCAGCGGGATGCCATCCAGCGCCGCACAAATTTGGGATACAACGCGCATATTCTCAAACGAGATCGCAAAGGTTGCATCCACAAAGCGCATTCGATCGACAAATAGCTGGATGGAGGCGATTTGCGAGAGTGAATCGATTGTACTGTGATCTTCCAGTGATGGGGTTGGCAAAGGTGACACAGAATATTCAAATTCGCCATAAAGATGCAGGCGTTCACGGCTGGTCGCCACTATTTTCAGCCGAGGGCATTCCTGAAGTAGCGTAGATACCTGTTCGGCGGCTGGCAACAGATGTTCAAAATTGTCCAACAGCAGCACTATCTGCATGTGACGCAGATAAGAGACGAGTCGCGTGATGGGCGTCTGTTCGCCCGAAATGTCAATGCCAAGCGCTGTCGCTAACTCCTTCAAAACGTAAACTGCATCTTGAATTGGTTCCAGCGCCACATACACAACTTGTATATCCGCTTCGGTTTGCAACTGACGCATGGCTTCAATCGCTAAGCGCGTTTTGCCCACACCCCCCACTCCCACCAGCGTCAGCAGCCGGACTTTCTCACTGCGCAGAAGTTGGCCAATCGCGCCTATATCCTCTTGCCGACCCAGCAGGGCAGTCATATGCGTGGGCAGACTCGATTGAGGACCAGAGGCTCTGTCCGGTGAGCGGAATGTGCCATCCCCGTTTGTGTTCTCTTCCCCTTCGCGCGTACTGGCGTCGATGTGATTCAACAGCCGTTCATAAGCCAGCGGCTGCCCAACCCCCTGCTTAATTTGTTCGTACAAAGCAGTGATCTCGGCATTAGGGGCCACATCCAACATTTCGGCTAAAAGCTGCTGGCATCGTTGATATTGCTGCAAGGCGGCGCTGCGCTGCCCGGTGCAGGCCAGATAGTACATCGCTTTATAATGGGCTTCTTCCAACCAGGGCGCTATATCAAGCTGTTGTTGCACACTCTGTAGCGCCTTCTCATATTGACCTATCTGCTCATAATATGCAGTCAGTAGGGTAAAACCTTCCAGGGCAAATTGCTCGATCTTGGCGCGCGTGAGGCCCACCCATTCTTCAAAATCGGCACAATCGTGCAGTTCGAGCCCATCTAGAAACACCCCTTTATACCCCTGCAAAGCGCATTTCAGAGTCTCCCTTGTGGTGTCTGCTACGTCTAAATCATGTCCGCGCGCTTGCTGAACGACACGCTCCAATTCATGTACATCGCAGACATAGGCGCAATGACTGTTGAATTGGAGGGCGGTGCGCGTCACCAGCAAAGGCGGCGTGGTCATATCGTCTGATTGTTGCAGGACTTGACGCAGATTAAGGAGAGCGTGACGCAAATAAGCACGCGCCGTTGCCGCTGCAACGTCTGGCCATAATAGAGATGCCAGGCGCATGGGCGTGTGGGCGTTGGGCTTCGATTACAAGATAGGCCAGTAATCCACGCGCTTTATTGGACTGGAAATTGTTTGTTTCTTGACCGTTGACGTAAATACAAAATGGTCCGGTTAGGGATATGTGTAGGGGTTGCATAAGCAGATTATATAAGGAGTTACCAATGAAATCAACCAGAAATCCTTGCCACAACTCAAGTATCAACGATTTATCAACGCGATGCCAACCAGACTCCCCACGCTAATTGTCATCCTATACCGTGCTCCATCAACGATGCGTAGATACACTATGGAACTGAACTTACCCAGCGTGAGCCGTCATAACTATCTTTGAGAGGCTGCAATCATAGATGCACAAAACGATCCAATTGGACTGGCAAATCGTTGATAATGATTCAGAGGAACAGCCCAAATGGGAGGGCGAACAGTTCAGTAATGGCAGCGGTGATCAGCAGAAGCGGTTGAAAAACACGTTGATCCATACTTTTGCATTCGCTCTCATCTTGTTGTTTATAGCTGGACATCATCTATGGACGCGCTCAACAAGCAATCTAGCAATCATGCAAACCGATATTCAGCGCATGATTGATGCAGAATTCGGGGCCAATCGCGCCCGCGCCGCCGGACTGGACGCCCAAATTCAGGATTTCAACTTAATGCACAATCAGGCTGGCGTCACAGCCATCGTGGAGCTAAAAATCAGCAATCGCGAATCTCAAACGGCGACGACGGAAACGCGGCTCTTTCGCGCTGATAAAACCGGATGGCGACAGGTCGGCGCTGATGGTGTACCCATAGACCCCCAGTGGGGTGAACGGCAATATGTGAAGACGCCGCATATACAGTTGGCTTTTTATGCAAGAGATAAAGAGGCTGCACTCCAGGCGGCGCCACTGCTGGAAGAGATTTACGTGCGCATGCGTGGGCGTATGCAACTGCCTATAGCCGCGTCGGATGATCCATTGCAAATCGAGATTGGGCGTAAAAGATTGCCTGCCTTCTGGCAAGCAGGCGGCCAAATTGTGTTGACATCGCCGAGTTGGCGCAACAGCACTGTCCCCTCCTCTTGCAGTCGCGGCTACTCGAACCTTCAACTATCGCCCTCCAAGATGCAGCTTACTTTTGAGCGACGGTGCGCGTAGCCGCTGGCCAAAGAGGTTTTCCATGAATGGCTTGGCGACAGGCCCATCGATCCCAAATGGGACATCATGATGCAGGCCGCCGAGTGGTGGCTGCGCGGCGAAGCAAGCTCAACATCCGATTATGCCCGATATGGCCATACCGGCGCACTACCGCACTTATTTGACATAACCCTACGGGATGAAAATTGGTTTTATGCCAACAATCAAAGCGAACGCATTGGTTTGGCGGTTGGGCTTTTGAACCATCTGCAAACAACGTACGGCAGCGCAAAGGTCGTCGAACTACTAGACGCTCTTACCAAACATCATTCGTGGCAAGCTGCCGTGCCGGAGGTATTCCACATAACAGTCGCGGAATTCGAAGCGGCGTGGCAAGGGCGTTGGGCAGACTAAATATACTCTAAATTCGGATCATCGCGAATATAAGCCAACCGCTGCCCCAAATAGGGCAATTCCGGCAAACCGTGCCATTCACGGACGAGATGATAAGCAGAGGAAGTCAACAATTGACATTCGTCAATTGCCTTGCGCCAGTGCGGGCGACGAATTTCATAAATCGTCTCTGGCTCCGGTAGAATGCCGAAATCCCATGCCGCACACAGTCGCGCGATGAAGTCGATCTGCTCTTCAAAAGTGACAATTTCATCAGGCGGGTCGATATCTGGATATAAGCTGCCGTCAATCCACGTCTGCATGGACGAACTCCGTTTTGTACCACAATCGTGCTTTGCTCCGCTTGCTCGCGTAAAGCCTTGTCTGGAATATTGGTCAACGGACGCTGATTTTCAATGCGCTTCAAATGAATCTGCACAGCAAGTTTAGCTCGCCATGTCGGAATCGCTGTCAGCCAGTTCTTGCCGATTTCGCCAGAGGCGCCAACACTGATCAATTGTGACAAAATCCGCCTGACATGCAGCATAAATATCCCGAAAATCACGCGGCGCGCCGCGTTCCACTAAGGCAACCATTTTGGATGCAATCAGATCCTCAAAGCTGTCCATTTGCACACGAATCCACTCTGCCCACTCTGATTTGTGCAGGAGAGCAGAGCGTTCAGCAATTTGAAAGCTAAAAATCTTACGTTTATCTCTGAGCAGTTCGACACTGACAACACTACCCCACCGGCGAAGGCGCACATTCCCCTGCGCCTTGAGCGCGTCAGTAATGACATCGATGACTTGCTCACGTTCTGCAATTGTCGCCGCCACATCCCACCACGCATCCACATCATTGGTCGGTCGATAATCCAAATAGTGCAGCAGCGCAAAGGCGCCGCCCAGCGAAATTTTGTTACCCAGGCCATGCGCGACCAACGCGTTGAGGCAGATTTCGGCATGTTCGGGAATATGAGTCGGCTTTTGGGGTGGACCCGGCTGGATGCTTGACATGGGTTCTATTTTAGACCAAGCCTTTGGTCATTTCAAATTAGCTTAATCCAATACCCGCAGCGGCTCCTCCAAATACCCCACCAGCGTCTGCAAAAACTGCGCGCCGCCCGCCCCATCCACCACCCGGTGATCGCACGAAAGCGTCAGCGTGAGCATGGGGCGCACTTTGGGCTTGCCCTTGACCGGCACTACGCGCTCTTCAATGGCGCCCACAGCCAGGATGGCGGCCTGCGGCGGGTTGACAATGGCGTTGAATTTGGTGACGCCAAACATGCCCAGATTGCTGATGGTGAACGTGCCACCGCGCATGGCGTCGGGCGCGAGCTTTCCAGCTTGGGCTTCGCCGACCAAATTAGCGCGCTGGGCAGCAATTTCACCGATGCCCAGGCGCTCCGCCCCATGTATGACCGGCACCAGCAGCCCATCCTCTACGGCCACGGCCAGCCCCATATTCACATCCGCATTCGGCACAATTTCACCCTCCAGCCAGCTTGCGTTGAGCCGCGGGTGCTGGCGCAAGGCCAGCGCGGTCAGCTTGACCAGCAGATCCGTGACCGTCACCTTTTGCGCCAGCCGTTCCCGCAGTTGCTCCTGCCATTTGAGCAGCGCACGCGCGTTAATGCTGCGTTCCAAGTAAAAATGGGGCGCGGTGGTCCAGCTCTCTTGCAGCCGCTGGGCCATGACGCGCCAGGCGCGGGATTGGGGGAGAGGGGGCTGGGGGCTGGAGATTGGGGATTGGGACGTTGTCGACGTTGTGGGTTGCGCAACGGGCTGTTGGGTTGGCGCGGCTTGTTGGGCGATGGCGGCCAGCACATCGGCAGCCAGTACGGCGCCTGCGGGGCCAGAGCCAGCAATTTCCGCAATATCGACTCCGTTTTTCTGAGCCAACCGGCGTGCTTTGGGTGAGGCAGGCGTGCGGCCATTGGTTGCAATGGGCGCGGAAGCAATTTGCGTCGACAAATAGGCCAGCACATCCTCTTTTTGAATGCGGTCTCCCGCGGCCTTAACCTGGCGCAGATCGATCTGGTTTTCGGCAGCAATGCGCGCCGCCACCGGCGTAATGGGCAGGCTGGGCAGATCGGCCACCGCGGATACGGCATCATTCGCCGCTAGCGCCGCAGTTGCAGCATGAAGCGCCGGCGCCGCCTCGCCTTTGGCCAAAATCAGCGCAATGACCTGGCCCACCGGAATCTCATCGCCCGGTTGTGCGGTCACATTGGCCAATACGCCTGAGGCATTGGCCTCAATTTCCACTTCAGTCTTATCGGTAGCCACCAGCATGAGCGGCTCGCCCTGCTTCACTTCATCCCCTTCAGCCTTATACCACTCAATGAGCGCGCCGGTCTCTTGCGCCATTCCGAGGGCGGGCATGATTACTTCTTTTGGCATGGAGTTTTCTCCGTTGGCGTTATTGTATATTTCGTGTTGCGTATTGCGTGAACTCGACTTGGAACTGACTGCGCGGCAACAATCTCAATGGGTTCGAGAAGATAAACAAATAAAGCTTCTTGCCGCGCAGCATATTTCTGAATCGGTACACGTAATACGCAACACGAAACATCTTTACACTTTCCCACACAGCATCTTCACCATCTCCACCACGCCCGCCGCCGTTGGAATTGTCTGATCCTCCAACACGGGCGAGAAAGGAACCGGCACATCCATGGCGCCCATGCGCTTGACTGGGGCGTCGAGATAGTAGAAAGCGCCGTCAGCAATGGTGGCGGCGATCTCGGCGGTGACGCCGTAGTTGTGGTGACCTTCATCGACCACCAGGGCGCGGCTGGTCTTTTTGGCCGAGTCGATGAACGTTTGCCGGTCCAGCGGCGTGGTGGTGCGCGGGTCGATCACTTCGGCGCTGATGCCCAGCTCGGCTAGTTGCTTGGCCGCGTCCAGCGCCACGTGAACCATGCTGCTGGTGGCCACAATGGTGATGTCTTCACCGGTGCGCTTCACATCCGCCACGCCAAAGGGGATGGTGTAGTCGCCCTCTGGCACCGGGCCTTTGAGCTGATACATCATCTTGTCTTCAAAAATGACCACTGGATTGTCTTCGCGGATGGCCGTTTTCATGAGCCCTTTGGCGTCATATGGCGTGGAAGGCACGGCCACCTTGAGCCCCGGAATGTGGCTAAACCAGGCGTGCAGCGATTGCGAATGTTGCGCCGCCGAACGCCGACCCGCCCCCAAAGTCGTGCGCAGCACCATAGGCACTTTGAGCTTGCCGCCGGACATATAGTGCGTCTTGGCCGCCTGGTTGACCATCTGGTCCATAATCAGCGTGGCAAAGTCGCCAAACATAATGTCGACCACCGGCCGCATGCCGGTCATGGCCGCGCCCACGCCCAGCCCGGTAATGCCCGGCTCGGAAATGGGTGAATCGATGACGCGCTGCGGTCCAAATTCATCCACCAGCCCCAGCAGCACTTTAAATGCGGTGCCCGCCTCGGCCACATCCTCGCCAATCACAAAGACGCGTGCATCGCGGCGCATCTCCTCGGCAATGGCCTCACGCACCGCCTCGCCATAGGTGATCTCGCGTACCCCATTCCCCATTCCCTTCTCCCCAATCCCCATATTAGGCGTAGACATGTTGCGTCACCTCCTCAAGCGCTGGATAGGCGGCGGCCAGCGCATATTCAACGGCGGCTTCCACTTCACTGCGCACCTCCTGCTCGATCTGCGCGAAGACGTGCGCTTCGACCAGCTTTTGGGTGGTCAACGTATCGGCCAGCAGCTTGAGCGGGTCGCAATTGGTGCGCCAGTGGTTTTCTTCGTCTTTGGAACGATAATAGTCGCGGTTGACATCGCCCACGTGGTGGCCGTAGAAGCGATAGGTTTGACAAAGCAGAAAGGCCGGTCCTTCGCCGCGGCGCGCCCGCTCGGCCAGCTCGCTGGTGGTGGCGTAAACGGTCTGCACGTCCTGCCCATCTACCTCCACGGCGTGGACGCCAAAGGCTTCGGCGCGGCCGGTCATGCTGCCGGCGGTGGTTTCGGAATGGTGGGTGTATTGGTTGTAGAGATTGTTTTCGCAGACATAAATGACGGGCAGCTTCCAGAGTTGGGCCATGTTCATCGACTCATAGAGCAGCCCCTGACCCAGTGCGCCATCGCCAAAAAAGCAGACGGCCACCTGATCGCTGCCGCGCATTTTGATTGACATGGCGGCGCCGGTGGCAATGCCGGCGCTGCCGCCCACAATGGCATTGGCGCCCAGATTGCCCACCTCCTGATCGGCAATGTGCATGGAGCCGCCCTTGCCGCGGCAGTAGCCCTCTTCCTTGCCCAGCAGCTCGCAGAACATGCGGCGCAAGTTGGCCCCCTTGGCCAGACAGTGACCGTGGCCGCGGTGGGTGCTGGTGATATAGTCATCGCGGCGCAGCGCCTCACAAACGCCTACGGCAATGGCCTCTTCGCCAATGTACATGTGGGTCAGGCCGGGCATTTTGGCGCCCAGATAGAGCTGATTGGCATTCTCTTCAAAGGCGCGAATTTTGCACATTTGCTCGTACATGTGCAGCCACTGCTCGGTGTCGACGGCGGCGTCGGACCGTTGCGCCCCATTGGCGGGGTTAGGTTTGGATGCATCGGTTTCGGACATGCGCTTCTCCTGCGGTTATGCGGCTGGTTGACAACCAGAGTTGGCTCTAAATGAGTTCGGGGGAGTCAAAGGGAGTGAATATTCCCAATTTTACAAGATTTGTGCTGAACCGTCGAATAGTTGACGGCTGCTATAGCGTGAAATCAGCCACTGCATAACCGCTACCGCATCTTCATCCACCGTAACGCCCAGCCCCGGCTGATCATCCAGCGCAAACGCGCCATCCACGGGCTCGGGGAAGTGCGACGTGATGCGGGCTTTATTGGCGTGTGCTTTGTGCGAATGTTCTAAAATTTGGAAATTGGGAATGGCCGCCGAATAATGGATTGAGGCCGCCACCGCAAGGATGCCGCCACCCACATGGGGCGCAATGGGCAAGTTGAAGCTGTCGCACAGCGCAGCAATGCGTTTGCCCTCCGAAAGCCCGGTGCGCGCAATATCGGGCATGGCCACGTCGAAAGAGCGCCGCTCGATCCACTGTCGCCACTCCCATACCGTGCGCAGCCATTCGCCGGTGGCCAACTGCATGTCCAGCGCCCGCGCAATCTCGGCCTGCCCGCGAATATCCTCGGGCTGACAGGGCGCCTCCAGCCAGCGCACGCCCAGCGCCTCCAGCCCCCGCCCCAACTCAATGGCGCCGACACGTCACGCGTGCCGTGGATGTCCACCATGAGTTCGATGGCCGGCCCACGCGGTCGCGCACGGCGCGCACGATCTCCAGAAGCTGTGGATTGAGTACGCGCAAATGCAATTTGAGCGCGCGTAACCATATCCCACGTGCTCCGCAGCCGTCTCGGCCACAGCGTCCGGCTCATCACCGCCCAGCCCCACGTAGACAGCCACTTTGTCGCGGAACTGGCCGCCCAGCAATTTATAGACAGGTTTGTTGAGTGCTTTGCCCAGCAGATCATACAGCGCCAGATCCACACCGGCCAGCGCATCGACATAAAAGCCGGTAATGTGGCCGCGCTCGCGCATGGCGCTATAGAGCCGATACCAGAGATATTCAACATCGAACGGATCGCAGCCCAGCAGCACGGGCCGACACAAGTCCTCCACCAACGCGGGTGGCGTCCACCCACGGGCGCTTGTCCTTCGCCCCAGCCCACCAGTCCGGTATCGGTTTCCAGCCGCACCAGGCACGTTTCATGGCTGCGCGAGTAAATAGAGGTCCAGGCGTCTTTGGCAATAAAATAATCGCCATAAGAGTCGGTGTTGATCGAGCCTTCGTTGGAGGACATGGGCGGCATCTTGATGGCAAAAGCTTGTACGTTTATGATCTGCATGATTGTTGTCCTCTGTTTTGCGTTGCCATGAAAACCAGATGGTTGCTGGGGCTTAATTGGCGGCAAACCGGCGGTATTCAAGCAAAGTTGGGTTTTTGTGTGGATGTAAGTCAAAAATCCTCAAAATTCGGCCCCAAAATAGTACCATAGTACTAGTGCAAATGCCCGATTCCAATGCTACAATTAGGCACGAAGAACTTTCTCCTCCTTTTGGGTAAGTTTTCTTCTTTTGGGTGCAGGAATGGGTGTAAGAAGCTCGGCATTGATGCCGGGCTTTTTGCATTGGATAACTTTGTTTTATCATAGGTTTAACTAGAAAAAGGCATCAAAATTCGGCGCCAAAATAGTACCATAGTACTAGTGCAAATGCCCGATTCCGGTGCTACAATTAGCTACGAAGAACTTTCTCCTCCTTTTGGGTAAGTTTTCTTCTTTTGGGTGCAGGAATGGGTGCAAGAAGCTCGGTGATTATGCCGAGCTTTTGTATTGGGGGCGATTTTCGTTACGGCCGCGCTTTTGTTGCTGCCTGTGTGCTTCGTCGCTAATCTTTTTGTAATAATTGGGTCACCTTTGTGCAATTTCTGGCTGGGAAAATAGAGAAAACTTTCCTATGAATTGAATATCTATGTACCAGAGGAGAATGCTGTGAATAGACGCACACTTTATATTATATTGGCTGTACTTGTAGTTGTGATTGGCGCCGGTGGCATGGTGGTTGGGCTCACCGCTTTTTATTAGCCAGCAGGTCAATGAAGACTTTCCATTTGTGTTGCCCTCGCAGAGTGAGCTATCCACTATGTCGATGGAAGAGAAAGAGGCGGTTGTTGCTACCGTAATGGCCGCGGCGGCCGATGAAGCCGCCATGGCCGCCATGCCAGAGGAGCAGAAGCAGCAGATGGAAGAGCTTGCCGTAGCCGCTGCCGCCGATATGCCGGCTAAGATGATGGATGACGCCATGCCGGAAGCCGAGGCGGAGTGGGTGGTGGCGGCGCAAGGCCAGTTTATGGATGCCGACAGCTTCCACAAAGGCTCTGGCACAGCCACAATTTATCAGCAGGGCGACCAACGAGTGCTGCGCTTTGAAGATTTTGAAAGCACCAACGGCCCCGATTTACATGTACTGCTGGTCGAGAACGTGACCGGCGATATGGGGGACTACGTGGACCTCGGTTCGCTCAAAGGCAACATCGGCAACCAAAACTACGAAATCCCCGCCGATGTAGACCTATCCCAATTCAGCGGCGTTATGATCTACTGTATGCCGTTCCACGTTGTCTTTTCCACAGCGGCATTTTAGGGGCGCAAAATAGCCACAAAAACACAAAAGCCACAAAATTTTTACACGTTTTTGTGGCTTTTGTGTTTTTGTGGCTATTTCTTTTTCTTTTTATGGTCAAGTATACCGGTTGCGCCGGTCAATCTCCGCTCGCACAACCGGCGCCACCGCTGTCCCCAAAAGCTCGATGGCGCGCAGCATCTTTTTGTGTTCAATCGTACCCACGCCAAGTTGCAGCAGCAACCGCTGGTGTCCAAAAATCTCGTGCTGGAAGAGAACCTTCTCGATGATCTCGTCCGGCGAGCCCACAAACTCAGAACCGCGCAATGTACGTGATGCCTCAAACTGCGCCCGCGTAATGCCGCTCCAGCCCCGCTCACGTCCGATTTTGTTCATCACCTGCACATAGGCCGGGAAATAGTCATCGGCGGCCTGTTTCGAATCGTCGGCCAGCAAGCCGTGCGAATTGATGCTGATCGGGAGTTGGCTTGGATCATGCCCGGCCTGACTGGCGGCTTGACGATAGAGCTGCACCATGGGCGCAAAGCGCTCCGGCATGCCGCCAATAATGGCCAGCGCCATGGGCAGCCCCAGCGTGGCCGCCCGCACCACAGATTGGGGCGTGCCACCCACGGCCACCCAAATGGGAATCTCGGGCTGCACAGGGCGCGGATAAATGCCCAGATCGTTGATCGGCGCCCGATGCGCACCCGACCAGGTCACCCGTTCCGCTTTGCGCAATTCGAGCAGCAACTCCAGTTTTTCGGCAAAGAGTGAATCGTAATCGTGCAGGTCATAGCCAAAAAGCGGAAACGATTCGATAAATGAACCGCGCCCGGCCATGATCTCGGCGCGGCCATTGGAAATCAAGTCCAGCGTGGCAAAGTCCTGAAAGACGCGCACCGGATCGTCCGAACTGAGCACGGTTACCGCCGTGGAGAGGCGAATCGACTTGGTGCGTTCGGCAATGGCGCCCAAAATAACCAACGGCGCCGATGACACAAATTCGGGCCGGTGATGTTCGCCCAGCCCAAACACGTCCAGCCCCACCTGGTCAGCCAACTCAATGGACTCGATCAAATTGCGCAGCCGCTGCTGCGGGCTGATGGTCGTGCCGGTGGCCGCCTCGGGCGTGATCTCGGCAAAGGAATAGAGGCCAATTTCAAAGGCCGGATTGATCTGTTGAGGTTCGGTTTGTGTGGAAATAATCGGCTCCTTATGTTAAATTAGTCACACTCGGTGGGGACTGGGTCCGCCGCAGTCGGCACAAACAGGGGGGCGCCAAACTGCTCCACGCCAAATTCGCCAATACGGGCCTGCGTGGCATCCGCAAGCAGCCAATCGATAAACTGGTTGGCCAGCTCGGCCTGAATATGCGGTCCTTTGTCTGGATTCACCGCCATTACGCTGTACGGGTTAAACAGCCGGGCGTCGCCCTCCACCATGATCTCCAGGTTGAGCCCCTCCAGCGTGCGGCTCAAATAGGTGGCGCGGTCGCTCAGCGTGTAGGCTTGCAATTCGTCGCTCATGGTCAGCACGGCGCCCATGCCCTGCCCGGCGGAAATATACCAGTCACCCGCCGGCTCAACGCCCGCGGCCTGCCACAGCGACAGTTCTTTGGTGTGCGTACCCGAATCGTCGCCGCGCGAAACAAAGGGCGCCTCGGCGGCTGCGATGGCTTGCAGCGCCGCCGCCGCATCCGTTCCGCCGCTAATGCCTGCCGGGTCAGCTTCCCCGCCCACGATCACAAAATCGTTAAACATGACTTGATGGCGACTTACGCCGTGGCCCGCCTGCATAAAGGCGATCTCGCGGGCGCAGGCATGTACCAGCAACACATCCGCATTGCCGTCCTCGCCCAGTTTGAGCGCCTGTCCCGTTCCCACCGCCACCACCGACACATCTACGCCGGTCTGCGCCGTGAAGTCGGGCAGCAAATAATCGAGCAGCCCCGAATCCTGCGTGCTCGTCGTCGTGGCCAGAATCAGCGTGGCCGGCGCGCTATCCACCACCGGCGCGGCCTGCTCCGTCGGCAACGGCTGCACCACACAGCTGGTCAACAAAAAGAACGTCACCAACAAAACAGCAAACTTTCTCATCTCAATTTCTCCTAGTTTACATATTGATCATGGGATTGAAGACGTTAGATTTTATGATCAACAGATTCCTCAGATTACACAGATTCAAAACCTGTAAGGACGCAGGTGTTGGCTGAGCAATTGCTAAAATCATTAAAATCTGTGTAATCTGTTGATCACCCTAATAAACCATATCCCCCTCGATAAAGGCTTGCGTGCGCGGATCGCTCGGGTTGCCAAAGAAAGTGTCCTTATCAGCGGTCTCCACGATCTGCCCATCCAGCATCAACGCCGCCCGATGCGCCAACCGCCGCGCTTGAAATACGTTGTGCGTCACCAGCACCACCGTCACCCCCTGCCGCTGATTGAGATCGGCCACAATCGACTCGATGAGCGCCACGTTGCGCGGGTCCAGATTGGCGGTCGGCTCATCCAGCAGCAGCACGTCCGGCTGCAACACCAGCGCCCGCGCCAAAGCCACCCGCTGCATTTCGCCGCCGGACAGCGTGCGCCGGCTGCTGCGCCAGTTCACTCAGTCCCACCTGCGCCAGCGCTTGATACACGGCATTTTGTTTGTCTTTTTTATGGGTAGATTGACCGCGCAACCGCAGCCCATAATTGACATTATCGTAGACGCTGGCGGTTAAAAGCGGGCCGCTGAAACACGGTGGTGATTCGCCGCCGCACGGCCAGCGGAGCCGCCCGTTCAGCGCAATAGGGTTGACCTTCAAATTGGATGACGCCGCCAGAGGGCGCTTCCAAAAGTTCAACAAACGCAACAGGGTGCTTTTGCCCGCCCCGCTTGGCCCCACAATGGCTAGAATTTCGCCTCGCAATATTGCGAGATCGTCGATACGCAAAACGGTGCGCTCCGCGTAAGATTTCGTTACTTGTTGCAGATGGAACAGCGGGTATTGCATAACGACCAGACGAATATATTGGTGGAATCCAGTGAGGGCAGCCAAGTGCAATCGCCACAACGGCTAGCGGGTGGCGAGCAGCGGATGACGGGTGGCGAACAACCCGCCACCCGCTACTCGCCACCCGCGGCTGCATTTTATCGAAAATCCCTTGCAGCCGCATCATCAACAGGTTGCTCACAAAAGCCAGCGCCAGCAGCACCGCGCCCAGCGCAATGGCCAGGTCAAAGTTGCCCTTGCGCGTCTCCAGCACAATGGCCGTGGTCAGCACGCGCGTCTTGTGGTCAATATTACCGCCCACCAGCATGACCGCGCCCACCTCGGAGATAATGCCGCCAAAGCCGGCCACAATCGACACGATGACGCCTAGCCGCGCCTCCATCAAAATCGTCAGTGTGCGCTGAAAGGGCGTGGCGCCCAATGCTTCAATTTGGCGGCGCAATTCCGGGTCCACGCCCATGACAGCCGCCATGGTAAAACCGGCCACCAGCGGCGTGGCGATGATAATCTGCGCCACAATCATAGCAGCGGGCGTAAAGAGCGCCGGCAGCCACGGCCAGTTGAGTGCGCCCAGCGGCCCGCTGCGCGACAGCATCAAATAGACAAACAGACCCACCACCACCGGCGGCAGCCCCATCCCCGTATAGATCAGCACCACCAGCAGCCGTCGCCCCCAAAAGCGCGTCAACCCCATCACTGCGCCCAGCGGAATACCAAACAGCGTGCTGATCAGCAGCGCCACGCCCGACACCCGCACGGAAAGCAGTATTACCTCGAGTAAAGCGGATAGATCTAGACCAATGTTGCCTGTGTTCAAAACGCGCCTCGCAGAAGATTTACGATCTCAGATTTACGATTTACGCAGCGATCTCGTCGACAAAGTAGTCTCGTAAATCGCAATATCCTAAGCGGCCCCCCTATGCAAACTCACATTTATGATATACGAAATAGGATCGTCAACGAATAGACTCGTAAATCGTACATCGTAAACCGTACATCAAATCGTTTCGATCACTTCGCCCATGCCCTCTACCGCATAGCCGCCCAGCGCTTGAACTCTCTCCGCAAATGCGGGCCTGCGCATAACGTGCAGCAGCGGCGCCAGCAAGTCGCCCTCATAATGCGCAACAGGAATCACCAAGTCGTAGCGCTCTTGCAGCAGCGGTACAAAATCGAGTTCCAGCGCGGGCGGCGGCCAGAATGCCCAAGCCGCAGTCGGCGGCCCCGCTTTTGACCGCCGCAGCCACGGCCAAGTGTGTGTATTCCTGGCGGGCGTAACCCTGAATCGCGCGGGTCCAGCCCCTTCTGCTTGAGTTCATAATCGAGCAGCACGCGTGTCCCCGCCCCGCGCTGCCGGTTGACAAAAGCTACCTCGGTCCGCAGCAGATCATCCAGCGTGCGAATGCCTTTGGGATTGCCCGGCGCCACGATCAGCCCCTGCTGGCGCTGCACAAAACGCAACAGCACTACGCGCACGCCATGCGGCGTCAGCATTCGGCGGATGTAGCCCACATTATAATCGCCCGTTTCTTCATCCAGCAGGTGCGCACCGGCCACATGCGCCTCACCCCGCCAGGGCCAACAGCCCCCATGCTGCCCACATGGGCCGATGACAACGCCCGGTTAGGCGCATAGCGGCGCAGTTGATCGGCCAGCAGGTCCAGCGCCATGTCGTGGCTGCCGATGACGACAATGGTCTGCTCAATGCGCTCGGGCGGGTGCAGCAGCTCCACGGTGACCGTGTCGTCGGCGTTGTGGCCCTCAGAGAACGCGGGATGGTCACAATACCGTCGGCCTTGACCAGCGACATGAGCACGCCGGCGCCACCGCCCAATGGCGTGGCCACCACCCGCTCGCCCACCCGGCCCACGGTTACGCGCATAAATTCATCCTCACCCAGCGGCGAAAGCGTTTTGCGCGTCAGCGTAGCCTCGATTTTGGGTAGGCTGGGCGGCTGCATTCCCTGCCACAAATAGAGCAGCGGCGCTACAATGCGCTCAAACGTTACGGCGGCCGAAACGGGATAGCCCGGAATGCCCACCAGCGCCTTGCCGCCTGCCGTTCCCAAAATGACCGGATGGCCGGGACGGATGGCAATGCCGTGGACCTGCAACTCGCCCAGCTCGGCCACAATGGCCGCCGTGTAATCCTCCGACCCCGCCGATGAACCCGCATTAATGGCCACCAGATCGTGATTCTCCAGCGCCGCCGCCACGGCATCGCGAATGGCGGCGTATTCATCGGCCACAATGGGCAGCCGCGTGACCAGACAGCCCGCTTCCTCGGCCTGCGCTCCCAGCATAATCGAATTGTATTCCAAGATGTCGCCGGGCTGAAGCTGCCGCCCCGGCTGCTGAAGCTGCTCCACGGTGACCAGCTCGGTGCCGGTGGGCAGAATGGCCACGCGGCCGCCGATAGACGGTCACATCCGTGTGGCCGCAGCCTACAATGGCGCCCAAATCCTGCGGACGCAGCCGGTGGTTAGCGGGCAGCACCAGCTCGGTGGCCACCATATCCTCCCCAGTGGACGCACATATTGCCACGGCGGGCTGGCTTTCATGATCTCAATGGCGCTGCCCGCGTCATCCGGGAAAAGCTGCGTATCCTCGATCATGATCACCGCATTGGTCCCCGGCGGCAGCGGATCGCCCGTATCCACCGGCATGGCGTCTACGCCCACGATCAGCCGTTTGGGGCTGGTCTCGGTGGCGCCGTGGGTGCGCTCCGCGGCCACGGCATAGCCATCCATGGCCGCCGCGTGATAGTGCGGCGATGAAATGCGCGCCCACACCGGTTGCGCGGTCACCCGGCCGCGCGCTTGCGTAACCGGAATGGTCTCTGCGCCCAGTGGCGCCAGCAAATGTTGCGCCGCCAGCGCCTCATGCCAGGCGGCCAGCGCGTCATCAAGGGACACATCGTGGAGGTAGAAGTTGCGTTTTTGGGGCATGGTTGGGAAGAAGTTGCGTATTGCGTGTTGCGTGTACCGGTTGACAAGCTGGCTGGGCGGCGAGAAGCTATATGGGGTAACTTTGCCAGCTCAAAGCGTCAAGCCTCCCCTTAACTCCCTCAACGGCTTGACGCAACACGCAACACGCAATACGCAACACAATTTCAGTACAAAAAAACAGTCACCCATTCATTCTCATAAATCCCCCCGGCATCCAGCGGAATTTTGATGCTGCCCTCTGCGTGGACCAGGGTATAAATGAGATTTGATTTGCCGAAAACGGGGACGGCCCAGAGTTCGTTGGCGCGCTGTTCGAGCCGCACCTGCACGTAATCTTCGCGGCCGGCGGCGGAGGCCACGTTGCGCGCCAGCCGCGCCTGCACCTGCTTTTGCGGCAGAGTCAGCGCACCCAACATCTGCTGAATGGCGGGGGCCACTAGTAGATCAAAGATGACCATGGCCGAGACCGGGTTGCCGGGCAGACCATACACCGGCTTGCCATTGCAAACGGCCACAATGGTGGGCTTGCCCGGCCGCACGCTGACCCCATGCACCAACACGCCCGGCGGCCCCAGCCCCTCGATGATCTGCACGCTCATATCGCGATAGCTGACCGAACTGCCCGCCGAAAGCACGAGCATATCGGCCTGCGCCAACGCCTGGTCGGCCATCTGCGCCAGCGCCGCCCGATTGTCGGGCGCAATGCCGTGCAGAATGGGCTCCCCGCCGGCGCGACGGGTGAGCGCAGCCAGCGTGTACGAATTGATGTCCCGCACCTGGCCGGGCTGCGGCATTTGGGCGGGCGGCACCACTTCATCGCCCGTCGAGAGGATGGCCACGCGCGGTGGCCGCGCTACCGTAACTTCGGTAATGCCCAGCGCCAGCAGCGCCCCAATGTCCTGTGGACGCAACTGGCGACCCGGCGCCAACACGGGCTCGCCCGTGCGCACGTCTTCGCCGATCTGCACCAGATTTTCCCCTTCGGCCACCGGTTTGAGCACTTCGATGCTCTGGGCGTCGACAGTTTGCGTATTTTCCATCATGACCACAGCCGTGGCGCCGGTGGGCAACATACCGCCGGTATGCACGAGCGCCGTTTCGCCCACGTTCAGCTCTATTGTGCTCGACTGCCCCATGGGCACTTCGCCCACCACGGTCAACCAGGCCGGCAGACCGGGCGATGCGCCGTAGGTATCGGCGGCGTTGACGGCGTAGCCATCCACGGTGGAGCGCACAAAATTGGGCAAGTCCTGCGGGGAGGTGATGACTTGGGCCAGCACGCGATCCAATGCATCCGCCGTGGCAATATGCTCGGCGTTTACAGTGGGGACAAAATGCTGATGCAGCAGCGCGTGCGCTTCCGCCGGTGTGCGTACGGTGAAAAATTCGCTCATAGCGTGATTCCGCTTGCTGAATATTACGCCAACCCAAAATTTTTAGCATCCACGAAGGCCACGAAGCTTCACGAAGAAAAACTTAACCTTCGTGTCTCTTTGTGAGACTTTGTGTAACTTCGTGGTTAAATTTTCCCAGAGCGGTCTTACGCTTCCTCGTCATCTAAATCGGGCGCACCCATAATATTAGAGCCGCCATCCACATAGTGAACTTCGCCGGTGACGCCGGTAGACCAATCGCTGAGCAGGTAGCGGGCGGCATTGCCAATATCCTCTTGGGTCACGTTGCCCATAGGGGCGACGGAGCCTACATAGCTCAAACTCTTACGAAAGCCGCTAATGCCTGAAGCGGCCAGCGTTTTGATGGGTCCGGCGCTAATAGCATTGACGCGCACGCGATTTTTACCCAGATCCCAGGCCAGATAGCGCACCGTGGCTTCCAATGCGGCTTTGGCTACGCCCATAACATTGTAATTGGGCGTCACCTTTTCGGCGCCATAGTAGGTCATGGCCATCATGCTGCCGCCATTGGGCATGAGCGGCAGGGCGCGCTTGGCCAGCGCAATCAGGCTGTAGCAGCTAATATCGAGCGCCATTTTGAAGCCATCGCGGCTGGTGTTGACAAAGCGGCCGCCCAGCTCTTCGCGCGGGGCAAAGGCCACCGAGTGGACCAGAAAATCAATTGTGCCAAACTGTTGCTGCACTTTTTCAAAGAGGCGGTCGATAGCAGCATCGTCGGTTACATCACATTCTTCCACAAATGGACTGTTTATGCTGGCCGCCAGCGGCTCAACCCGCTTTTGCAAAATTTCACCTGCATAACTAAAGCCCAGCGTGGCGCCTTCTTCATGCAGCGCCTGGGAAATGCCCCAAGCAATCGAATTCTTGTTGGCTAGACCAAAAATAATACCTTTTTTATCGGCAAATAGCCCCATGGTGATTTCTCCTTTAAGTGTGTCATTAGACGTTATTCCGATTTGACATGACGATAGGACAGGATGACAAGATGAAATCGCCCTACTCATCTTGTCATCCCTTCATCTTGTCACACGCGTGCAAAATAAATCGGCATCAGCTCTATTGGTGAAAAGATCGATTTTGCCTGTTTCTTTCGGTTTTTCGTAAGGTATGACGATTGATTTTTAAAAATCCGCTAAAAATTGGTGAAATTGGGGGGTTGACAAATCGAAAATATATGATATACTTTCGACAGAGCCCTATCATAGCGTTGTAGCGAAAGCTACTATCGGGGGAAACGTTATGATAGGCGCTTTTTTTTTGCCCTTTTTCGATTCGCTTTAAAATCTGTCCCGAACAAGGAACGTTTAAAAGTCCGCCTTTTACGAAAAGGCGGACTTTTTGGATCATTGGGCAAGTTCGTGCATCAAAACCTATGTACATCGTTAGTTTGTGCGAATACGCAAAAACTTGCGTTTCCCCGCTTGTAACGTCTGTTCGGCGCCCGCTTGCGCTGATACAAGCTGGTCGATGGTGGTTACAGATTCGCCGTCCAGCCGCACACCGCCCTGCTGAATTAAACGCCGCCCCTCACCCTTGCTCTTAACTAGTTCTGCCTCCCACAGTATATCTAACACGCTCTTGTCCTCTTTTAAAAGATAGACTGGCGCGTCGCTGGGCGCCTGCCCCTCATGCATTTTGAGCGCATCGGCAGCGGCCTGTTCGGCAGCCTCCGCACCGTGGAAAATGCTCACAATCTCATGGGCCAGCGCATGTTTCAGCTCGCGCATCGAGAGGGCGCCCGATTCAACATCGCCGAACATGCGATCAATATCCTGCTGGTCCCAGCGAGTGACCAGTTCGGCGTAGTTGCGCATGGCTGAATCGGGTACGTTGAGCACTTTGGTGAAAATGACGCCCGGTGGTTCATCAATGCCAATGTAGTTGCCGGTCGATTTGCTCATGCGCATGACGCCATCTGTCCCCACCAGAATGGGAAAGGTGAGAATGGTTTGCGGCGCCATACCCTGCGCTTCCATCAGCTTGCGTCCGGCCATCAGATTAAATAGCTGATCGGTGCCACCCACCTGCACATCTGTCTCCAGCGCCACGGCGTCATAGCCCTGCATGAGTGCGTAAAAGAACTCGTGCAGCCAAATGGCGTCGCCGCGCTCGTGACGTTTGCTAAAATTGTCGCGGGCCAAAAATTGCTGCACCGTAAAATTGGCGGCCAGCCCAATTACATCGCTAACACTTAACTCGCTCAGCCACTGGTGATTGTAGCGCACGGTGGTTTTGTCCGGGTCCAACACGCGAAAGGCTTGCTTGGCATAGCTGGCGCCTTTTTCTATGGCGTCGGCCACGGTCTGCTGGCTGCGGGCGCTTTCGCGATCGCTGGGGTCGCCGATGGTGCCGGTAAAGGTGCCAATGAGGAAAGTGACATCGTGGCCCAGATCCTGAAATTGGCGCAATTTGCGCATAGGGATAGTATGGCCCAAGTGCAGATCGGGCGCCGATGGGTCGAATCCGCAATAGACGCGCAGTGGCGTTCCCGTTGCGTAACTTTTTTGCAACCGCTCTTCCAGTTCCTTTTTCATATTGGCGTATGTTTGATCATCGCCAAAATCTACGCCGCGCATGAGGATGCGCATTTGGTCTTCCACAGGCAAAAATTTTGTCATAAGTCCGCTCCGATAGCTAAGAGGCTGCCGAAGAGATGAGTTTTGTACGCAGATGAACGCTGATTTTCGCAGATTTAAGCGTCAAAATGGTCAAAAATCTGCGTAAATCCGCCCAATCTGTGTACAAAATTTGTTTTTATCGTTCTCGTCGACAAGCTGCTAATCTACAAATAAAAGCGCGTGGGCAAATTGCACCACGCGCCGAAAATTGTCAGAAAATTTTCAGGACTTCACATGTGCGCCCCGCATTGGGAACTATCAATAGGCGCGCTCATGAGTATGGTACAGTTGAACATAGCAAAAGCGGGGCGTTTAAGGCCCCTAAAATACGAGTATGTGTGCGTGTTCAAGATAAAACCATCCAAAATCATGGGGCAATCTTACCTGAAAAAAGCACCGCGCGTCAAACAAGACACATGGTATTTGCATTTGTGATGACGGTGGGTAAAATGGGGGCATGTCAATTTTTGGTCGCTTTAAACGCTCACGCAAATCGACCCAAGAACGCCCTCGGCGTCGATCCACGTCGTCTTCGGTTCCCATTGAGTGGGAATTTGGCGATGAGGTGGATTCTGCTGTGCAAACTAGCGACATCAAAATTTACAAGCGCCTACATGACGGGTTTTCTAGAAGCGTGGGCAATGCGGATGAAATCGTAGACCGCTACGCATCGCTGCCGGAATTGGCAACGCCCGACGTATCACAAGTTGAGTTCATACCCAATCGGCCAGCATCACCCGAAGTATTTCCTGCGGGGGTCGAACCCTCGAGCGCAGGAGTGGTGGATGATGAATTGTTTGCTCCCCCAGAAGCGCAAGCCGGGGCCTCGCCATTGGCGAACCCATTGGCCAACGTTTACACGGGCGCGCAAGCCAAACAGCGCGTGCAGGCCGTGCGCGACGCATTGGAAGATGCGCTGGATGCCTGGTGGAGTCACCATGAATTGATGTCACCCGCTCTGTTGCGCAATAGTTTGCTGGTGTTGGAGGCTGGCTACGCGCTGGACGAGGCCTATCTTTCGCTGATTTTGCGCTCGGCGCTGCGTCTGCGCCGGGGCATGATCACCGCGCTGCGCTACCAAACCGACCCAGATCGGGCGGCCTTTTTGCTCAAAGATGCGTTGCTCAATACAGATGAGCCGCTGCCCACCAGTTCGCTTTGGCATTTTCAGCGCGAAGATGAGGAAAGCGAAGAAGTGGGCCGAACTTTTGATCGAGGACTTGCACCAGGAATTGGGGCGATTGGGGAGCAGCAATTGCAGCTTGCCGAAGCAGCGCTGAAGCAGTTGGAAAGCCGCACGCTGCTGCCCGAAGAGCCCGTGACCGAGCCAAAGCGGCAGCGGGGTCTGCGGTTGGCGCCCGATCAGCCCATCCTGATTGCGCGGCCGCAGCGCTGGCCCGTGGGTCGTTCGGTGCTCATTGTGTTCTTTTTGATCCTGCTGGCGTCCTTTTTTCTATGGCGCCAACAGCGCTCGGTGCTGGCCGAAGCGGCCTTGATTCCGGCGGGCCAATATGCGCTGGACAGCTTTGGGGAAAATATGCCGCCGCGCATTGTGACGGTCGACGAACTGGCCATGGATCGCACCGAAGTGACCAATGGGGCCTATCGACGCTGCTATGAGCAGGGGGCGTGCCCTAAGCCGGCGCTGGACAGCAGCGCCACCCATATGGACTATTTTAACAATCCGGTTTTTGAGCAGTATCCGGTGATCAATGTGGATTGGCGCAGCGCCGCCGCCTATTGCGCCTGGGCCGGCAAGCGCCTGCCCAGCGCAGACGAATGGGAAGTGGCGGCCAGCATTGCGCCGGCTACCGAGCGCCAATTTCGCTATCCGTGGGGCAATTTGTATGATGATCAACTGGCCAACAGTGGTCAAAGAAATCTTGGGGATACGCTCCAGGCTGGGCTGCACTATCCTGCTGACGCCAGTCCATTTGGGTTGACCGATATGGCGGGCAATGTGGCCGAATGGACTTCGACGCCGGGCCGCACTGCCATTATGGGCGAGACCGCCAGCGCGTATTTGGTGAAAGGCGGTTCCTATCTCGATGAGCCCAATGATCTGGCGGTGGATGCCAGCCAAGAAATAGCGGTGGACGCATCGGCGCCGTGGCTCGGTTTTCGGTGTGTGCAAGCACGCGGTGCATCGAGTCAGGATTGATGAAGACTTGGAGTTTCTATTCTATTCAGGATAGCCTGTAGCAAGAGAAAACCTTGTCTGGACTATGATTTATGTGATTTTATGAACGCTGTGATTCCACTTGCAGATGTTCGCTGTCATTTCCGCGCGTCATCCGCTACATGAAATCATAGCCCATCAGCGAATCATTTGCATCATGGTTTAGACATCAATTCCGCTTCAAATTCGCATTGTTTGCCTGAATAGTAATAACTCTGCAAGCAATTACACAATAGGATTTAAAGGATCATGTCAGATACGAATAATGCAAATGCCGGTCAATTCCTAAACCTTGACCTGACGGCTGAACTGGAGTTTGCCAAAAAGGTGGCGCAGGAAGCTGCCACCATTGTCAACACCTTTTATATTGGTTCGTCGGAAGTACACTATAAATCGGGCGACGAACCAGTCACCGAGGCCGACCGTTCGGCCAATCAGCATATTGTGACGCGCATTATGGCGGCGTTTCCCGGCGACGGCATTTTGTCCGAAGAATCCAAGGATGATCTCTCAAGGCTGCAAAAAGAGCGCGTGTGGATTGTGGACCCGCTGGACGGCACCAAAGAGTTCATTGCGCGCAATGGTGAGTTTTCCATTATGATTGGGCTGGCGATTGGGGGAAAACCGGTGCTGGGCGTGATTATGCAGCCGGAGCCGGGCTTGCTGTATGCCGGAGCGATCGGCAAGGGCGCCTATTTGTACGAAGAAGATGAAACCATTCCGCTGCAGGTGAGTGATTGCGCGGCGCCGCGCGAGATGGTGCTGGTGAGCAGTCGCAGCCATCGCCAAAAGCTGGTGGACCAGATCGTGCGCACGCTGCGCATTAACCGCGAGCGCGTCAGCGGCAGCGTGGGGCTGAAAGTGGGCTTGATCAGCCGCCAGTTGGCCGACCTCTACATTCATCCCAGCCCTGGCTGCAAGGAGTGGGATCTATGCGCCCCCCACGCGCTGATCGAAGCGGCCGGCGGAACCATCACCGACTGCTGGGGCGAACCGCTGCACTATAATAAAGCGGATGTGCGGGCGCATAATGGGCTGGTGGCCACCAATGGCTGTGTTCATGCCGAAATTGTGGAGACCGTGGCGCGCGTCTGCGAAGAATTTGGGTATACTGAAGATGATGGGTTTTGGTAAAATCCAACAAAAAAGGGGGGGCGTGAACATGTAGCACGGCCCCTTTTTTATTGGAATGATGATTGACTTACTGTGGGAAATTCACCACTAGATTCAGCTCGGCGGCTTGTACAATGGGCAGGAACTGATCGATGGTGGCCATGAGCTGGTCCGTATCGGGGTTGGCGCCCATCATTTGGTCCAGCAGGCCAAGCTGGCGCGCCAGTTGCAGCGTGTGCTGCAATTCGCCGTTGTTCCATGAAATATAGGGCAGCGACTTGCCGTTGATGGAGATGTAGATGCCGTTGCTGTTGGTGGCCAGCCCCACGGTGCTGATGCCGGCGTCTTTGGCGCCAGCCAATACACCTGGGTTCAAATTGAGCGCTTCCCACGGAATGGGCGCCACTTCTTTCCATTCAGCTTCGGTCAGATCGGCCATGGTCCAGGAGCCGTCGGCCGCGTAATCTACAATCAGTTGGATTTTGGGCGGCGAACCCACAGCATTCAAATATTCCTGCTGCGCCTGGCGGGCGGCCAGCGCCGCCGATTCGTTGCCCAGCACCACAGTCGGAATCAACTCCTGTCCTTCGGCCACGGGGAAGCGAATGATGACGCCGAGGCCCAGCGCGCGCACCAGCGGCAGCAGCTTGTCTAACATGTTCACGTTAAAACCCAGCGATTGGGCGACTTCAGCGGTGGTACTCAATGTGGCGTCATCCCACACAAAGAAAGGAATGGGTTCACCATTCACCAGCACCAAAATGCCGTCGGTCGTGTTGTCAATCTGGATGTGCTGGATATTGGCGTTGCTCAATTGGGCCACCACGGCGGGGTCCATGCGCAGGTTGGCCACCGCATTGGGATCCACATTGGCCATTTGGGCCAACGAGGCCAGCGGCATGTTGCCCACGGAAGGGTTGCCGTCGTTGTTGATGTCAATGACCAGCGAAGGCATATCGATGGCGGCCTTGTCCGCGCCGGCCATGGCGGCAGTGGCGCCACCGGTGGCGCGTGGACCACAGGTGGCCAAGATCAGCGCCAAAATTGTCAGAAGCGTAACCATATATAAAGAACGACTACTGCGCATAGAGGAACCTCCTTGAAGTTTTAAGAGTATGAGCGGGTCCAATGAGACGTAAATGATATTTAGAATGCGAGCGAATTGATTATTGGGTGGACCAAATTTGGGGAATTTTCTGAACACCTATCGGCCTGGAGTGCGAGAGGTCCGCGCAAGCCGACATTGCGTTATTCTACCATAAGGTAACATTTTTCTGTCCAATCATTTATGGCTCTTGGCGGTTATTCCCAAGGGATTCCTCGTCAACAAATCCAGCATGTTCGACAATTTAGGCCATTTGGTGCCATAATGGGGTGCAGTGGCGCATGGCTCGCCATAACGAACAAATGGATCAGCATGTAACACGCAACACGCATAGCTAGCGGTAATGATTTTTCTACAATGGCTTTATATAGATCACCTTAAACATGGCACAAATGCAAGTTGGTTTTGTTCAGATATTTGTGCCATGTTTAAATGGTTTGTCCATTAGCTTAGTTTCATAACGGAGTACATCCAGGTGTCATTAATACCACGGCAGACAAACGGAGCTTCACGATATCCCGACCGGCAAACGATGGGAACCTGGCAATACACCGGCCGGCATGGCGGTTGCGGGTACGGCAGATTCGTGATTTCTACGCTGAGCCAGCCTTCTGCTGGTGCCGAAATGGTGAAGGTCTATAATACTGACGGCGCTCACGATTTTGCGGAAGCGCTGCTGGCCGAGGCTTTGCTCCATTTTATCTTCAGCTCCCCTCACCCCAACCCTGCCGCCTGAGCATCAAAGAGTTGGTCGATGTGGATGCGTACGTGCGCAGCGGTGTCCGCTACTTTGAATTCAACAACGAGCCCGGACGATGCCGAATGGAAGGTGGCTGGGTGCCGGCCAATGGCATTGACATTGTGGTAAAGACGCCATCGCCGACATGTCAGCCATCCTGAGCGGGGCGGTATGCCGGGCATTCCTGCCGTCCCTGCGGCAGCAAATGGATCTGGTGGGCAAAGATCATCGCGGAAAAGGCCACCGCGATCTCCTTGAAGGCCGGTCTGGCAGGCCATCCACAACTATTCGCGCAACCGTCCGCTCGATTATCCCTACGACCTGGGCAACCGGTGAAGGCGCTTATACGCCTACACTCAGCGCTTTTACCGCACGCTGCTGGGAAGAGCAGCCCGGCTTTGACCCGTGGCATCGGTCGCTTGCTGGGCGAGATCAACCAGATGCGCCGCGACTTTCGCTAACCCCGGTGCTGCCATTCAGGACGACACGGCCTGCTGGCTGGCCTACGAATTTTTTCGACGCCCGCAACCGCCGCCACCTGGGCTGCAGCATCCCCATTTTGTCCACCGAAAATGGCTACTGCGGGCGAAAACACCGACCCCGCCACCTGCCACGCCTGGCGCCCGATTCGCACACAGGCGACGCCCGGCCTGCTCGGGCTTCGCGGCAGGATGGGCGTGAGCCAGCGCTTTAACCCGCGCCGGATCGGCCATTTTCTTTACGGCCTTTATGCTCATGGTCATCTGGCCGTGGGCAGCTGGTAGCTGACTGGCAGGGGAGAGCTGGCGGCCGTGGCGACCAGTGTCCGGCCGCGACGCCGCCGCTGGCGTTGCCGAACCGGCGATCGGTGCCGCTGGCAAAACGCAACCGAAATCGGCGCGGCCTGCAATACGCTGACCGGGGCTGTGTTGCAGCCGGCGCACCGCACGGTGGTGCGGATCAAAAGGGCGAAGAGCGGGCGCGCGGCCCTGCTGGACAATGGCAACCGCTATCTCGACTCAAGCCCGGCGCCTACATTGTGCGCATTGCCGACACCGACGTGATGGAGGCGGTGACGTTGACGCCCGATCAGAGCGAATTTGTGCTTGATCTGGATCTGTCTGGAGCGTCTGTTCGCGGGCGCCAGCGGTGGCCGGCGTTGTGCGCGGCCGGCCATTGTCATGCTGGTGCGCAACCACGACGGCCAGAGGTCACCATGACCCAGCCGGATGGCGCTTTCCGCTTTGTGGATTTGCCCGCCGGCACATACAGCGCCCGCGTGCATCCGCGCGGCAGCCGCGTGGACAATATTATGCTGGATGGGCAAAACGAGCAGCGGATCGATCTCATGCTGGCGGGATGGGGCTACGTGGTGCAGGTGGATGCCGCGGCGCGGCCGTCCGCCGCCGACGAGCTGGATGGACGCCCGCAGCGCACGCCCAAGCAGACGCGCGTGCGCTGCGCCGTGGCGGGCTACAAAAGCCTCGCCGTCTACGCCTACAGCGGCGAATGGCGCAGCCAGCGGGTGGAGACCGGCTCGGCCCTGGCGCTGGGGGAATTTGCCTGCGAAATGGACGTGAGCGGCTGCCCCGCTGACGAATGTACGGTGGCCGTGCAGGGCGTGGTCGATGAGGAGGGCGAGCCGGTGGCGCTGACCGCCTACGTGCCGCTCCACCAGCCGAGCATTCCCTTTGTGCGCTTTACGCGGCAGCAGATTTCTGAACGCGGGCGGGCGGCCCAATCGGCCATTGCCGGGCAAGTGGTGGGCGAGATGGATTCTGGCCAGCTCGTTACGGTGGTTTTGACCGATGAACAGGGCAACCGCCACCAGCAGCGCGTGACCAAAGGCGGCGCGTTTGAGTTTGACTATTTAGAGGCCGGGCTTTATGCGGTGGCCGTGCTGGGCCATGAAACGACCACGCAAAGGGTCGATCTGGCGCTGGATGGGCAAAACCGGGTGACGGTTGAGCTGCGCCTGCCGCGGCCCGCACCAGAGCCGTCCCATGTGGTCGCCGACGGCAGCGGCGTGATCGTGGGCATCATCCCCAATGGCGCCGGCAAAGTGGCCTGGCTGGTCGATTCGCTGGGCAATGAGCACAGCGCCGAGCTGGACGCCGACGATCAGGTGCGCTTTGACCAGTTGCCGGCGGGCGTTTACACGCTCAACGTGGAGGGCGGCTATAAAGAGGCCAATCTGCGCATCCAGGGCGATAAAGGCGTAGAGATCTACTTTGCGCCGCTGGTCACCGAGTGGCGCGCCGAGGTGAGCACGGCGGGCTCCATGCCCGGCTTTAGCGCCATTCGCGTCGAGGTGGCCGAGCAATATGACCTGCCGGTCTATCTCTCCAAAGAGGAGTGGGACGGCATGGTGGCGCTGACCGGCTCCAAGCGCGAGCTGGGCCGCTTTGCGCTGGAATTCAGCCCGCTGGAGCCGGGCTATTACATCGTGGAGCCGGCCGGGCTCAACGTGCTGGCCGAAGTGCAATTGACCGGGCTGGAAGCCGTGTGGGTCAGCTTCCGCCAGCACACGGCGCCTATCCGGCCCAACGGGGTGGTACCGCTGGGCACGGCCCGCCGCTGGGGGCGCCAAGAGGAACGGGCCGAGC
>JAWKON010000043.1:0-75250 GCA_041391125.1 Caldilineaceae bacterium | reverse complement strand
TACCAATAGACTGATTCGACCAGGCGACCATATCGATCTAATGGCTACATTTGATGTCGAGGTTATTCGTCAGCAGGGCAGTAGTCCAATGCCGGAGAGCAATGCTCTGTTACAAAACTTGGATGTCCATGCCATTATTCTGCCCAAGGAGATTCTGGACGCCCAAGACGCGAACTCAACCAGCGAAGGCGGCGTTTTCCGTACTCCTGCTGATAAAGGCCAACAGTCGGTATTATTAGCAGTGGACCCCCAAGATGCACTGGCGATTCGGCATATTCTGGATGTAGGCGGCAAACTTGATTTGGCTCTGCGCGCCCCAGGCGATGATACTACATCCGATGCCGTCGTTGTTGATCAGTTTTACTTGGCGGAGCGCTATCAAATAGAATTGGTGCGCGGCAATCTTGTTAATCTTTCTCCATACCCATCTGAATAGGGTGTATTGTTGTCCGACGATAAACCCAAACTATGTGCTCTACTCGATGAAAATAATCAGACCCTTCTGCACTGCAAGCAAACACGCCGTATCCGATACTTTTAATAGACAGAAAATATAGAAGTCGCACAATTGTCTGCGCTGCAGCCTGAAAGGCCTGACACGCAACACCTATGTAAATATGTGCTACTTTTATCTGATTTCTCCATCAGTTGTTTAGGGAATAGAACCATGACGGAAATACCCCTACGCTTGGCGATTATTACGCAAAACCATGCGTGTGCGCAAGCGTTAGAACAGATAGCAAGCACCTACGGTTGGAGCGTGAACCCCCTTATGGGAGAAACAGTTCCAATTGAATGGATTTCGAATGAGCAAGTTGATTTACTTTTGGTTGATCTTGAATCACCTAATGTAATCGCGATGCTCATGAATCTATCCAGCAGCTTTCCTGAACTGCGTACGATGGTTGTGGCGGCGCCACAACATTTAACAAAGCTCCAAGAAGCAATGTTGGCTGGCGCCAAAGATTTTGTTGCATATCCATTTGATCCAACATTTTTTCAGGCTGCTGTGCAGCGAGTCTTACGTCCTCAGGCAAGCCTTGCCATACATAGTAACCGCTCAACTGCTACAAAAGGGCGCATCATCGCCGTTGCAAGCCTACGCGGTGGTGTGGGGCGCAGCACAATAGCTGTTAATCTGGCGGCTGCCATTCGTAAGAATGCCAATAGCGATGTGATATTAACAGAGGCTCATCACTCATTAGGGCATCTTGCACTTATGTTAAATTTGCACCCCCGACATATGCTGGCAGATCTGGCTGAGGAATCGGAAATCGATCGCGATATTATTCGCGGCATGCTGCAACAACATACTAATGGCATTCGTCTTTTGGCAGCCGCACCCATGCTTTCCCAACTTGCCGATCTGCCTGGAGAAACTTGGCGTATCATATTGCAAACCTTGTCACAGATGGCCCCTTATGTTGTTGTAGATACGTCGGCCATCCCAGACAATGCGCTTCCGGAAGTATTGACGCTAGCTGACGATATTGTCATTGTCGCAAGCCCGGACATTCCCGGACTGCGAGGTGTTCATGGCCTAATGGAAGCCCTGGAAATGGAGCAGGATGTTAACGCCCGCATCCATCTTGTGCTCAACCGTAGCGATGTACCAGGTGGGTTAGATGAGAATACAATTCAAAAACAGTTAGGCAAAAAAATCGTTGTCCGCATTCCAGACGATCCCTCGCTGGCAACATTTGCACTGAACCGAGGAGTGCCATTTGTGTTTAGCCATCCGCGCGCCATACTAAGTCGTCGTATAGACATGTTGGCAGAACATGTGATGAATCACCATGTTACCGTGAATGGTCAACCCAAATCTCGTCCCGCCCTACTTTCCGTGTTAAGCACAAAATAGGGAGAACACATATGTTCTTTGTATACGTCCTCTGCCTTAGTGCCATAGCTGGTTGGGCAGTAAACCTTATTGCCAATACCGTTCCTAAAGGCTTATCCTTGAGGCAGAATTGGGATCTACCATTTAAATGGATTATGCGCTTTCGGTCATTGGAGATTGATGACCATGGCGCCCTAGTCGACATGACATCTAACTTGTTTGGGCGTCATATCGCGGTTTGGGTGCTCACAGCTTATCTGGGCAGTGTTGCTTACCTCGCCTCCGATTCTTTTGTTCATGCTCTCGCACTCTCTGTCCAGGCTTGGTGCTTTCTAACCATTGCTGTAATTGATATAGAACATCGCCTTGTTCTGAATCGAGTTCTGCTATGGATGCTCCCCATCATATTTTTATGTAATGCAATTGCCGGCCTTCCATCCTTCAGTTCGTCCATTTTAGGCGGTGCTGCTGGTTTTGCCCTATTTCTGGCTTTGGCTATTGCTTGGCCAGGGGGCATGGGGATGGGAGATGTGAAATTGGCTGGCGTAATTGGTTTGGCTACAGGTATTTCAGGCGTTCTAGTAGCACTTTTTATGGGAATTCTATCGGGCGGTATAGCAGCAATTGCTATTTTACTGTTCACACGCATGCGTAGCAATGCAACAATGGCGTATGCTCCATATTTGGTCTTTGGAGCCTGGATTGCACTTTATAGTGGTTCCCGTTTTTGGTATATGTAGCCCTTAAACAATTTGGAGCATATTAGATAATGAACATCGGATTAGCTATTGTTGTGTTCGTAATGATGAGTGTGCTATTTGTGTTCATGGGCATATACCGATGGATGCATCAGAACCGCGAAATCAACGATAGATTGTTAAATTTGCCTGCTTCTACCGCGCCAGATAAGCAGCGACGCCGTATGATGTCACATGGTTTGGAGCGCCGTATTACGCGCTTTTCTAATATGAGTCGATTAGAGCGCGAATTGCTCGCAGCGGACATCAGTTTAACTATCGGCGAATTTGTGATGATGCGCATAGGCATTGCGGTCGTCGGATTCATATTAGGCCGCCTCATCTCTGGATACCTTTTGGGGGGCTTGTTGTTGGCAATCTCAGGATGGCTCATTCCCGGCATCTACCTTGGGATGCAAAAAAATAAACGTGCGAAGGCCTTTAGCGAACAATTACCAGACATGCTCAACCTCTTAGTTAGTTCCCTGCGTGCTGGATATGGTTTATTGCACGCTTGCAACGTTGTAAAAGACGAAATGCCGAATCCTATCGCCAAAGAATTTAGTCGGGTGATTAGAGAGACTTCGTTGGGTTACAGCCTGGATGAAGCTCTTGATCACATGGTTGTACGTGTAAACAATGAAGATTTTGGTCTGATTGTAACTGCGATACATGTACAGAACGAAGTAGGTGGTAGCTTGGCGACAGTGCTAGAAACTATCTCGAAAACGATTCGCGAACGTATAAAACTTCAAGGGGATGTACGTGTACTAACAGCACAACAGCGTATGTCAGGCTGGATTCTTTCTATGTTGCCATTTGGTCTGGGTACCATCTTAATGCTCCTCAATCCTGAATATGTAATGGAGTTATTTCAGCCAGGCTGGATCCGAATCATTCCAACGACTGCCATTATTTTGATTATTCTCGGTAATATTGTAATGCGTCAGTTTATGAAAATCGAGGTCTAAACCGATGGAATCAAGCTACTTTATTATTGCATTATTAGTAATGATTACCACAATTACTGTGTTTGCAGGGATGTGGATGCAGCGCATGAACCGTGAGAACGCTATTGCAGCCGCTTTAAATAGTGGAGTGGTTGGTCCTCCTTCACTTAGAGAACTTGAATTAGCGAAGCCACGAGCAGAACGACTATTTATGCCCTTCCTGCGTCATATGCATGGCATTGGTCGTATGCTTACACCAACGCGAAATTTGACACAGTTACAACATGATTTAATTTTGGCTGGTCTTGCCAGCCGTTTGAGCCTTACCGATTTTTTGGGTTTGCGCTTTCTATCTGGCTTGGCTCTTGGGGCTATACTATTTCTGACATCATCAAATCGCCCCCTTCTTTCCGCGCTCTTAATCACTTTTGCTGGATTTATGGTGGGTCTTTATATACCCAATCTATGGTTACGCAGCAAAGTACGCAGCCGTCAACATGCAATTGCACGCTCTTTACCTGATGCCCTGGATATGATGTCAATTTGTGTTGATGCAGGGCTTGGCTTCGAAGCAGCCATGCAAAAAGTGGCCACACAGTGGGATACGGAACTTTCGCTTGAGTTCCAGCGCGTCATTAATGAAATCCGCCTAGGGGTCCCAAGGATAGACGCATTGCACAATCTGATTCATCGCACCGGTGCTACTGATATAGCCAATTTCGTGGCCGTCTTGATTCAAGCCGATAAATTGGGTATTGCCATCAAGGATGTGCTTTATACTCAAGCTGAACAGATGCGTATTCGGCGTCGGCAACGTGCTGAAGAAGCCGCCCAAAAGGCCCCGCTAAAAATGCTCTTTCCACTTGTGTTTTTTATTTTTCCTGCTATGTTTGCGATCATTTTAGGGCCAACAATTCCTAGGTTCCTACGTATCTTCGGCTAGATAGTATCATTAACCCATTCCACTTACTTTGAGGTATATTGATCCTCTTCCGCTCTTCACATTTCTGCGCCTATACACTTTGGCCATAAATGGTTTACGTCAATCGATCTAGTTAAACCCGTTCATTTAGACATATCCTCTAATTTCATATTGACGTAATATATTATCAATTGAAATTTCATAGAAAAACAAGCAGTTTGGATAAGGCACATTGGCTGTGAATATTTGTGAAAGATGCTTTTTCCCAAAATGAACTATCCAGCTTAAAACCACGCGCTTCAAAATAGTTATTACATCTTTCACGGCATCGCGTACGCCTGTTGCCTGAATAGAACATTTTTTCGCTAGAGCAAGGTCAAGAAAATGGCATACGAATCACAAGTAAAAGTCCTAGATAATTATAAAGAATTGTTCACTAATTATGTTCCAGAAGCATCGCCACAAAGCGATGCTGAGAAAGCAGAGACAGGCGTATATCAATTCACTGAAGAGATCACTAGTTTAACAATATACACACCTGATTTTCGACGTGATACGCTGTTTCCCGAAGTCTTGGAGCATATGCAAAGCGGGAATTGGCAACAGGTTCTATTCTTGCTTCGTGTTTTGCAAGCACAGTATCCAAAGGCCAAAGAGCTTGAACTTATCATGCAAGATGCAATGCTCAAATCCAGCATCGAAGAAAATTGGAGCGACAAAATAAAGGGGCGACGCTTCGCCTTTACCCCCTCGCGTTTTCTAATGCGTTTAGTCCCCATGATCTTCCTTGTTATCCTGGTCATAAGTGGGGTTATCTACTATGGCGCCAATCAACGCGTAAATGCACTTGCCGTTGCGCGTCAGGCGCAGATCGAGCAAGCTCAAACCGCTATTATAGAGGGACGTTATGAGAATGCAATAGAAGTTTTACAGAATTTGCTGGAGGCATACCCAGGCGATGCCACAATTCAAAACCTCCTTACTGAAGCTCAGAATCAACAAGATTTAGCAAATGCCTATCAATTGGGGCTAAGATCAATGGAACTAGGCAACAATTCGGTTGCGCTGGAATATTTTCTGGCCATTGAAAAGAGAACCCCTAGCTACCGAGATGTTGCACAATTGATCGAACAACTGCAATCAACAGCAAGCGCTTCCGATTTATTTGTCGCAGCCGAAGCAGCCTATCAAGCCCAACGGTGGGCTGAAGCTATTATGCATTATGAGAACTTACGAATTTTGAATGGATCATATGAGGCAGAGACAACAAGACTACATTTGGTTGACGCCTACATGAAATCTGGACTTCAGAATGTTTCTACCCGCCCTGAACAGGGGGCCGATGTGAAGCTAGCTCAAGATTATTTCCGCAAGGTGCTGCGCTTGAACCCAAATGAAAACGCGGCAAAACTTGAAAATGAGTTGGTTACAACTTATACCAGCGGAACTCAGGCATTGACCACAAACAACGCCTTGCAGGCAGTGAGTTTAATGAAGCAAGTGTATCAGGCTAGGCCTCAATATCTAGGAGGTTTTTTAAGTGAGCAGCTATACAATGGGTATTTGCAACTCGGTAAACAGGCCCAAGAAAATGGTGATTATACCAAGGCTCTAGAATGGTACAGTTTGGCAGCAGTATTACAGGTACAGGATGTTAGTGAAGCCTTAAATCGGACAAAGGAAGTAGCGATCTTGCTGACGCCGACAGCAACACCGACTATCCCGCCAACGCCAGCTCCAAGCGCAACGCCTATTCCGCTTACAATGGCAGACTTTAATGGCTGGATTGCTTTTCGTTCAACAAGAGGTAATGGCAGTAGTATTTGGGTCATGCGACCAGATGGTTCAGATGTACAACCAGCGCCATATGATGCACTGGAAAAAATTCAAGACATCTATGATCGGCAAATGTGGTCACCAGATGGGAATGCACGGCTGATTGTAAAAAAACAGACTAACGTTAGCAAACCAAATGTCAATATCTACAAAATTCGTGAAGATCTGCCGACCAATTGGCAACGCGAATTTGTGATGACCGATTTCCCCGGTACTGAATATGATCCAGTGTGGTCGCCCGATAATCAGCATATTGCATTTGTATCAAACCATACAGGAAACGACGAAATTTGGCTTATGAACACGGAAGGCGGCGAGCATAAACAGTTAACTTGGAATTCATGGGAATGGGACAAGCATCCAACATGGTCTCCAGATGGTTCACAGATAGCCTTTTTTTCAAACCGTTCGGGTCTCCGCTCAATTTGGATTATGAATGCTGATGGGACTCAACCAACCAATCTGTCTAGTCTTAGCACAAGTGAATATGAAGATTGGGACCCAGTTTGGATTCGGTAGACGCTATGCCTCGGAAATTACTGAATGCTGACAGTAAGTTCCGAGGCTCTATCAAGGAGACGACCAGGTACGTTTTCTGTTCGTCCCATACTTATATTTTCACGAAAGTCTTATCAGAAAAGGATTCAATATGAGTCTATTTCGTAACCGACAGGCTAAACCCGATGTATTAAAAAACGGCCATAGGTCGATCATAAACGCCAATATCGAACAATCCGAGTATAAGCCCGAATCCACTCTTGCGAAACCTCCAATTTTTAACACGTCTGGCGGCTATACACCGCCCACGGAATTTAGAGAGGTGCGCGAAGAGGTTCAGAAATTTCTGCTTGATGAGGCCAAAGGCTTTGATGAAAAAGATAGCTTGCCTAAGATACGCAAGCTGGTTGAGCCGATATTTAATGCTTCATTAGAAAAGGCAAATTTGATTGTAAGTCGGACAGAGCGAGAGCGACTCCTTGATATGATCATGGCCGATATTTTGGGATATGGCCCAATCCAGCCTTTACTTGAACGTGATGACATTTCTGAAGTTATGGTTAATGGACACAATCAGGTTTATGTCGAACACGGTGGCAAACTAATGCTTTCTGATGTTAAGTTTATTGATGATGCGCAGGTGCAACAGGTAATCGAACGGATTGTCACTCCACTCGGAAGACGCATTGATGAGGCATCTCCCATGGTAGATGCACGCTTGCCAGATGGCTCACGTGTCAATGCTGTCATTCCACCATTATCGCTGGTCGGGCCTTGTATCACAATTCGTAAATTTCGCAAAGATCCACTTAAGGTAGACGATCTCATTAATTTTGGTTCAATGACATCTGAATTTGCAGAATTTGTGCGGGCGTGCGTTTGGGCGAAGTTGAATATTATTATTAGTGGAGGTACCGGCAGTGGTAAAACGACTACGCTTAATGTACTTTCAAGCTTTATTCCTACTGATGAACGCATTGTAACGATCGAAGACGCTGCAGAGTTACAGCTGCAACAGCCACACATTGTAAAGCTTGAGAAGCGACCAGCCAATAGCGAAGGCAAGGGAGAAGTTAGTATTCGAGACCTGGTAGTTAATAGCCTACGTATGCGACCAGATCGTATTGTTGTTGGTGAAGTCCGTAGCGGAGAAACTTTAGATATGTTGCAAGCCATGAATACCGGGCATGATGGCTCACTGACTACCGTCCATTCAAATAGCGCGCGCGATACTCTGAATCGCATTGAAACAATGGTGCTCATGTCTGGAGTAGAATTACCATTGCGAGCGATACGTCAACAGATCGCATCAGCCGTCGATATAATTATTCACATTGAGCGTCTACGCGATGGGAGCCGCCGTGTTGTGCAATGTGCAGAGATTCTGGGCATGGAAGGAGATACCATCATTATGCAGGATCTCTTTTTATTTAAGCAGTCAGCAATTGATGAAAATGGCAAAATTATTGGTGCGTTACAGGCCACTGGCCTGCGTCCACGCGCCAGTGATCGCATTGATGACGCAGGCATCAAATTATCGCCTACAATCTTTGGGCTCACAAATGATAATGTCTGGAAAGAGCTCTAATGTTATCTGTTATCAATCTCTCACGTAATGCTGTATTAATCGAACAGGGCGGCATTGCTGACAACTTCTGGGCAAGATTGCGGGGGTTGACCTTTATACGACATTTGGAAGCTGGACGCGGTCTCGTAATTACACGTACCAACAGTATTCACACGCATTTCATGTTTATGCCAATCGATGTACTTTATGTAGATGCTCAGAACAAGATTGTGGATATGTCCCTGACTATGAAACCTTGGCGTATGGCATTGCCGAGATTAAAGGCCCACTATGTAATTGAGATGCCTGCTGGCGTCATCGTCAGAACCAACAGCAGAGCGGGGGATCGATTACAGCTTATTTCTGGCGACACTCTATCGCCCCGTTATGCCTAAATCAGGAGGTGGTAAATCATGTCCACGAAAATAAGAAGTATCATTCGCAGATTATATGCAAAATTCAAATGCGAACAGGGGCAAGGCCTGGCTGAATATGTACTTGTTATCTTTCTCTTTGCCATTGCGATGGTGTTCTCATTTACAAGTTTTAGTACTGCTCTACAAACTTTATATGCGACAATTCGGGCAGCATTTCCATGAAAAAATGTTTGATAAGGCGGCTATAAAATGATTCTAGTAGGAAAAACTATTGGTGATTATCAAATTGAATCTGAAATCGGGCGAGGGGGTACATCTACTGTATACAGCGCTATCGATATGCGCGACAACAAAGCTGTTGCCCTCAAAGTAATGTTGCCCGAACTTATTGATAATGAAATGGCCCTACGACGTTTCTTGCGCGAAGGCAAAGCTGCCGCCCAATTGCAACATTCTAATATTGTAAAGATCATTGAGGCAGGACAAGCCGATGGACACTACTATATTGTCATGGAACTTATCCGGGCTGGGACATTGGCCGATTATATAAAACAAAAAGGGGAATTGCTGTGCAGCGAACAGGTGATTGCAATTTTATCCCAAATTGGAGCCGCACTGGATTATGCCCATACCCAAGGCATTGTGCATCGAGATATTAAGTTGAGCAATATCCTGCTTACGGAAGATAACCGCGCTCTGCTTTCTGATTTTGGCATTGCCAAGCGCCTTTTTTCAGAACAAACAATGGTAACAGCTGCAGGCCGCGCCGTAGGGACGCCTTCATTTATGTCACCAGAGCAGATTACAGGAGACTATGAGGTTGATTATCGCTCTGATCTTTATAGCCTCGCCGTCATTGCCTACATTTTGTTTACGGGACGCACCCCCTTTACCGCAGATACAGCGCACCAGCTCATGTACAAAATTGCTTATGAATACCCTGTACCACCTGAAATTATTAATCCTGAGGTATCATCTGATATTTCATTCGTGCTCCTAAAAGCTCTCTCCAAGGAGCCAGGTGAACGTTATGCATCGGCACACAAATTTGTGACCAGCTTATCAACCTGCCAAAGTTATGATTGTGAGATAATTTCGCGCCCAAAACCAGTAGAATCACGTAAACTTAATAAACTTTTTTCCCTAAAATGGCCATGGGGTCAAACCATTCCGACCGAGGCATTTATCGGGGCCATGATCACGTTATTGGTACTCACAATTGTGTTGTCACCAACGCTTAGTGTTACACCCAAATTCCTACTTACCAAACTCAAAGACGTAGACATCCTACAAAGCGCCAAATTGGCGTTCACAATTAATCGGCATACAGATTATAATAGACCCACATCTGTCGGGTACGCAAGCCCGGCGGCTGACCCTGTATTGCAGCCGTCTGGCATGTGGCCATTAGCGGACGCAACGACTGACTCTACTGTAAAATTGACCAAATGGGCGACATATGATGAATGGATAATAAATCAATATCATGCGCTTGTCGCTCTGTTGGAACTACAAGGTGCGGCAATGGGTGAATCCAGAATTTCTGATGCGGAGCATGAGTTCGTGGCAGGACCGAAGCCTTCCCTGCCTGCACTTTCTCCCAAAGTGCTGCCATAGAACTCTAGTCACTTAAATATGCTCGCAATTTGTCAATTGCGTTTGTGTGTCCAACAAAGAGAACTTTATCCCCCTCTTGTAATATAAAGTCAGCTTGAGGACTTACAGTGATTTCGCCTTTACGACTGACTGTAATCGCCTGAACGCCAAATCGATTAGGCAATCGTAGGTCTGAAAGCTGACCACACAATTTGGAATAGACTTCTACCTCAATTACCTCATGCCCATCCCCCATTTCCAGGGCATCCAGCACGGTCGGCGAACTTAATTGTTCAGCCAAACGCAAACCCATGTCGTGCTCCGGGCGAATAACCATATCGGCGCCAATTCTCGTAAGAACGTGCCGAAAGTAGATCTTTGGCTTTGCTAATCACATGTCGGGCCCCCAAACTCTTGGCTGCGACAGTTGCCAAAATATTGGCTTCAAAATTTTCGCCAATGGCAATGATGATTGCATCGAAATTACTACAGCCAATCTTGCGCAAAGTCGCCTCATCGGTAGCGTCGGCTATCAGAGCGTGGGTAACCTTGTCCATAATATCTTCGATGGCTTCTTCATCTTCATCGATTACGACCACTTCGTGTTTTAGTTCATAAAGAGTGGTTGCCACAGCTGCACCAAAACGGCCGGCCCCCACGACCAAAAATTGCTTTGCCTTCATGCTGCCTTCTCTCTATCCAATGATCACATTTTCGGCGGGATATGTGATTGTGTGTGCTTTGCGGTTTTCAATCAATGCTAATGCAAAAGTAAGCGCTCCCAACCGACCTAGATACATTAATATAATTATCGTGATTTTGCCCAACGTACTCAGGTCAGAGGTAATTCCCAGGGAAAGACCTACCGTGCTAATGGCCGAAATAGCTTCAAACACCAACGCAAACAATTCGAATTGAGGATCAGTCATCGACATAATGGTAACAGCGGCTCCGCTGATCATAACTCCAAACAGCGCAATTACACCGGCTTTAATCACCAGCTCAAATTCAATACGCCGACCAAATACATTCAGCATATCGTCGCCTTTGCTTATCGTCCAAGCACTGCCTAATAGCAGGAAAAAAGTCACTGTTTTGATGCCGCCCGCCGTAGAACCCGGGCTGCCACCAATGAACATTAGCAGCACCGTAAGCATCTGCGACGGTCCACGCATGGCGCCGTAATCCACAGAGTTAAATCCAGCTGTGCGCGGCGTTACCGACTGAAACATGGCCGCCATTAGCTTTCCGCCCACCGACAGATTCCCTAACGTGCGCAAGTTGGTCCACTCAAAAATCGCCAGCAGAAGAAATCCACCTACCGTCAAAACAAGAGTGGTCATCAATACGATCTTGCTGTGCAGGGTTAGAGGAGCCAAATGTCTCCGGCGTAGGTGCTCCAGTGCATTAAACACAACTGAAAAACCGAGGCCGCCTAACAATATGAGGACCATAATGGGTACATTAATTACTGGGTCCGTCACAAATGAAGATAAGCTGTCGGCATAAAACGCGAATCCAGCATTATTAAAGGCGCTTACGCTGTGAAAAATGGCATAAAAGATGCCGCGCCCGTTCCCTTCAATCTGACTGAATCGCAGAAATAAGAAGAATGCGCCAGCCAACTCGATGATGAACACAAAAAACACGATGCGCCGAATTAGGTTAACCACACCTCCTACATGCAGTGAATTGATCTGCGCCTGGAGACGCATTCGCTCCTGGAAGCCGATGCGTCGCCCGCTTGCCAAAGCCAAAATCGTACCCAACGTCATTATGCCAAGGCCGCCTGCTTGGATCAGCAGCAATATGACCACTTTTCCAAAATCGCTAAAGGCCGCACCAGTATCGACCACGATCAATCCCGTTACGCAGACGGCGCTGGTTGATGTGAACAGCGCGTCAACGGGCGTTATTGCGGTCGCGCCGCTATGGGCAATGGGCAACATCAACAACAGCGCACCGATGCCGATGGCAGCAGCAAATGAAATGGAAATCAACTGTGCAGGCGACAATGAACGATGACGCCGGAAAAATTCAAGCGCGTCTAGCAAGCCCACGCGTCTGGAAATTTTCATGTCATCTGAACCGTTCTTCCAACCAGGGGTCACCCTCCATGTGGTATCCCGCATCTTCCCAGAAGCCCGGCTTATCGCCAGCCATAAATTCCAGCCCGCGTAACCATTTGGCGCTTTTCCAAAAGTACTTTTGGGGAACAAGCAAACGCAGCGGATATCCATGATCAGGCTCTAACGGTTCCCCATCATAAAGATAAGCCAGCATGGTGTCATCATCATCCAACACGTCAAGCGCAATATTTGTTGTAAAGTTACCCTCACAATGGGCCATCAAATGGGTGGCTTCAGGCTTTATGTCGACTAGCTTTAAAAAGTCGCGCCAAGCGATGCCCGTCCAGGTCGTGTCCAATTTGCTCCAGCGTGTTACGCAATGAATGTCAACGGTCTGCGTCTGCGTGGGCAACCCCAATATATCATCCCACGTAAAGCTCAATTCCTTGTGAACCAGACCAAAGACGCGTAATTTCCAATGATCTAGCGTGGCGTAATAGGGTGTGTTGCCATAGTGCAACACGGGAAATCGACTTGTGACAAACTGGCCCGGCGGCACTCGTTTGTCTTGGCTATCGGCCGGCACATTTTTAACGCGTTTCAAACGCTCGACTTTGGCAAATGGATTTTCAAAGCGCATATTGTAACCCTTTTTAAGAACTTCGTAAACCTATGGAAGATAAAATTGTATGGTTGCAAAACACTAGATATTCTATTGTAGACTCTATACCTAGGGAACGATAATTATTTTCGCACCCGGCTTAGCGCGATTGCACGATTGGCAAATAGATATGGTTGGTCAATTCGGGCAGCGCCGCTGACATCCAATTGGCCGGATCGTTGCCATATTCGGTCCAAAACTGACGCATAATCTCGGGTCCGGCTGGCCAGGGCGCGCCAATCTCATACTCAATAGCCTCCGCGACAATATACGGGACTGAGCCATCACTGTTAGGATCATCGGGGATCATTAGCTCAATTAGCTCGCCATTGTCGGACAATTGACCGCCATATGGGCCAAAAACCTGCACCTCCGCAGGTACACCGTGGCGAACGCGAAATTCAGCGGGCGCCAGGGGAGCAAGAAAGAAGCGCTCTTTAGCCGGAATTTCTGTTCCCCGCGGAAAAGCATAATCTCCGACGCCCTGGACGCGCCACGTGTTTTCCGGTGCATCAAGATCATACAGCGGAACTGTGGCGTCGGTAATATTGGCGAACTCAATATACTCATCTTCCAGCCGCGGACCATAGGCCAACCCAATTATCACCACCGGCCCAATCTGGGGACCGGCATTGGGCGCGCCCAGCGTCAATGCGCGCTCGACCGGCAAATGTTCCATACCTGTGCTGGTCACATAACGCCCAAATGAAACGCCATTGGCCGAAGCGCCAAACTTAAAGCCGTGGCTGTATCCCGTAAAATTGCCTGCTGCATCAGCGGAATAAAGATAGACCTCCTCCCCTAGGGCACTTAGCGCCATGCCCGTTTGATCTTGATTCAACACCAAAAAACCTTCAGCCCCAATAATGCTGCCGGCCGGAACCTGATATTTGCGCGGCTCGTTGCGATTATCCGTAATAAACCAGCCGCTCATATCGACCGCTGCACTAGTGGGATTGTAAAATTCTACCGCATCGCGCTGAGGTAGGTCCGTATGGGCCAACACTTCATTTATTTTAATTTCGGGAATCTGTTGCGCACCGGCTGGCATGTTGACCATAAACGTGTGAATGATCAACACCGGAAAAATCGCGCCTATACGCCAGGTGATGTCTATGAGTTGTTGCACAAACGCATTTGTGTGCTTGGAATGCGCTATCTGCATAAATAGGCCTCCTGTTCTACCTGCGGTTGACATAGATGAAAAGGATTACGCCTGATTTGAGTAGAAAGATCGATTTTCATCTATGACAGAGCCAAACATAACAGCATATCGGCTATGGGGGCATATGCAAACTATGGATTTGGTCGCTCATCCGGCTGGTCACCGTAATCCGGCGTTGTGTAATAGATGATGACCAGCGCCGTATCGCGCAAAAAGTCGATCTCTTGAATTTCAAAGCGTTTAATGTCCAGCCCGGTGCGCAAGCGCAGGTCGTCCAGCATCGTATGATAATTCTGTGGCGTCACCAGTTCGATCTTCTCATAGCGAATCAGCCGACTTTCCAGCGTGGGGATTAGCCACCGCTGCTCCAGCACCAAAATGACCGCCACAATAATGGCATTGACCGTCACCAACTCGGCAAAGGTCATGCGCGTGGCCATGAAGAGCGTATTCATAAAGGGGATGGTAATGGAGATAAAGAGGTAAGTCATCTCGCGCACCGGCACCTGCTCGGTGCGATAACGCAATGTGGAAAACACGGCCAGCAGCCCAAAGCCAAACCCCAGGGTTAATTGCACATCGCGCAGCAGCCCGGAGATAAAGTAGATCAAGAGATTGAATACAAAAAAGGTAAAAATGTATTCGCGGCGGCTTGGGCTAGATGGATAGTAAATTAGGCCAATGATGATGATTTCAACAATGAGCGTTAAGGCTAGGCCAGGCAGAATTTCGTTGAGCACGATTAAAATTCTTTGTGTTTGGTACAAATGCGTTTGATCTGCATGGCTTTCTCTTTGAAGCGGTTTTGCTTAAGCCAGGGATAGAACCACATGATGCTGAGGCAATATTTGCTAATACTGGTTGGCTGAATGTGCAAATCGTGCAATTGTTGCACAAAGGCAGACTGGGACGACCACTGGGTGCGCTTTACTTCCACAACAGCCACTCCAGGTAGATCTACAATTTGATCTTGCCACAAAAACTGCAATCCAAGATCCAATGTCAGCCGCTCAATATTGGTTCGACTTACCAACGCAATACGTTTGAAACGAATCCACACTTTGGGTTCGAGTTCATGGACAGGCCCCTCATAGTGGCAGCACAAAAACTCGAACCACGACGGCGCGATGAACGGCGTGATCTCCTTGATCTCCATCCGCGCCTTGATCATTCTATTTCGATTGTTTTTGTGTTTAATTTCTAAAAATGAGAGAGCGGAATTTTCATAGCGTCGGCAGCGTATCTTGTACCGGCTGCGGTGACCATTGTGGTGCTGCAAATAGTGCAGAAAGTCGGGCGTATCAAAATAGAGCGTGCTGTAATCCTGTAATTGGATGCCGCGCACGGTCAAAACGCGATACTCCGACAGGGCATTGCGCAATGCCAACAAAAGCTGCTCCTCGTGGAGTAAATATTTGGTGTCCGTGCGATTTTGTAAACGATTTTCGTTTAGCTCATGCAGCCCAATTGGCGCCGCCTGCTGCAACAGAGCCGCAAATTGGTTATTCATCGCGTCAAATTAATGATAGCTCCAGTTAAATCAGCATCGAGGAAATCAGTACTCACAATCGTGGCGCCGGTCAAATCGGCCATATGCAGCGAAGCGTCGCGAAAATTTGCCCGCGTCAGCTCGGCGTCGCGCATATTGGCCCGGCTCAGGTCGCTCTCACTCAGGTTGGCTTGCGTCAATATGGCCTGCGACAGATCTGCCAACTTAAGCTTAGCCCGATGCAGCGTAGCCCCGCGCAGATCGGCGCCGCTTAGATCGGCGCCGCGCAAATCGGCCTCGCGCAGGTCCGCGCCGCGCAGATTGGCGCCGCGCAAGTTGGCGCCGCGCAAGTCTGTATAGTGCAAAATGGCCTGTGACAGATCGGCCGCGCGCAAATCGGCGTTGCGCAGATTGGCTTCGGTTAAATTGGCAAAATAGAGGTCCGCCTCTTGTAAGTTCGCCTCACGCATGTTCGCCTGGCCCAGGTTGATGTGACGCAAATAGGCATCGCTCAAATTGCGTCCGCGCAGGTCAATGGCTAGACAATTGGGGGCGCACTCCAGATCAGATGGCGTGGGATAGGTGCGCGCAATCATCACGAGCACGGCGCCTAGAAATCCCAACACGGCCACAACTCGTAAAGTATGTAAGAAACTGCGCAGGCTCCACTGCGGTATAACCCAGACGCCCTGTTTGTTTTTGTTTTGCAAATCGACCAGTCTGCTCATTCTGCGTTCACAGTTCTCTCCTATGGGATTCAAATATTATAGCACAGATTGATTGGCGCAAAACTAACAAAATATAGTCAAACTCCTAGCGCACAATGCGTGTCCCTGTTTTGCCCTCCAATGCCGCCTCCAGATTTTCAGGATTTGTGATAATGGCCAGCGCATCCGCTTTCGTCGTCGCCTCCAGAAAGCGGATGCAGCCCTCGATTTTGGGCGCCATACTGCCGGCCCCAAAATGGCCCGCCGCCAGATAGCGCCGCGCCTCCGCCACGCTGATTTGCGTTAACTCCTGCTGCTGCGGCTGGCCGAAGTGCAGACACACCTTTTCTACCCCGGTGCTGATCAAAAATAGATCCACGCCCAGATGAATGGCCAACAGACTGCTGGCCAGGTCTTTATCAATCACGGCCGCCATGCCGCGCAGTTCGCCCGCCGCGTTGCGCACCACCGGGATGCCGCCGCCGCCCACCGCCACCACGTTCCAACCCAGCGCCAACGCTTGCGCAATGGCGTCCAGCTCGATAATTTCCAGCGGCGCCGGCGAAGGGACCACGCGCCGCCAGCCGCGACCGGCATCTTCCACCACGCGCCAGCCATCGGCGGCAAAGCGTTGCGCCATCTCAGCCGTCATAAAGCTGCCAATCGGTTTGGAGGGCTGCGCAAAAGAAGGGTCGTCGGGATCCACCAGCGTCTGCGTAATCAGGCTGATGCATTTGCGCTGCCCGCCGCGTCGGTGAAATTCGTTGCGGATGGCCTGCTGCAACATATAGCCAATGCTGCCCTGCGTGTGCGCCACAATAATTTCCAGCGGCAGTGTGTGCAGCTCATGGCTGGCCAGCTCGCTGCGCCGCAGATTAAAGCCTACCTGCGGCCCATTGCCGTGGGTGATCACCGCCTGCCAGCCGGCTTCCAGAATGTTGGCCACATGGGTCGCCGTCTCGCGCACGGCCTGCCACTGATGCTCCAGCGCCCGATGTTCGCGATCTTTGATTAGCGAATTCCTCCAATGGCGATGACAGCTGTCCGTGTTTGCAATGACATAGTAGTAGTTTCACTCTCGGCATAGAGCAAATTTTGCCGACCCGCCGACCCGCCGACCCGCCAACTCGTCACTCGCAACCCGCCACCCCTCGCTGCATTTCTACTCCACCCGCTCGATCTGCGCACCCAACGCTCGCAGTTTCTCGTCGATTCGTTCATAGCCGCGGTCAATTTGGCCGATGTTGCCAATGGTAGTTTTGCCCTCGGCGGCCAGCGCCGCCAGCACCAACGCCATGCCCGCCCGAATGTCCGGCGAGCTGACCGGCTGGCCATACAGCCGTCTGGGTCCCACTACCACCGCCCGGTGCGGATCGCACAGGATGATCTGCGCGCCCATGGCGATTAGTTTGTCCACAAAAAAGAGACGGCTTTCAAACATTTTTTGGTGGATCACAATGGTGCCTTGGGCCTGCGTTGCCGCCACCAGCGCCACGCTGATCAGGTCGGGCGGGAAGCCGGGCCAGGGCATGTCATCAATTTTGGGGACGGCGCCGCCAAAATCGGCCCTGATGCAGAGTTCCTGCTCGTCCTCCACTACCAGTGCATAGGGATAGGTGCGCGGCGCCTGCACATCCTCCTCCAGCCGCATACGCACGCCCAAGCGCTCGCCAAAGACCATCTGGATCATGCGCAGATGGTCGGGCGCCACGCCTTGGATGCGCAATTCGCCGCGCGTAATGGCGCCCAGCGCAATATAGCTGCCAATCTCCATATAGTCTGGGCTCACAAAAATTTCGGCGCTGCCCAGCGCTTCCTGACCGTGAATCACCAGCGTATTGCCGCCAATGCCCTCGATGGGGCAGCCCATGGCCACCAGCAGGTGGCACAGATCCTGCACGTGCGGTTCGCTGGCCGCGTTGCGCAACACGGTGGTTCCCTTGGCCAGCGCCGCCGCCATAATGCCATTTTCGGTGGCGGTTACCGAAGCCTCGTCCAACAAAATATCCTGCCCCTGCAGCCGCCCGCGGGCGCGCAGCTCAAACGCGCCATTTTTGCTCAAGCTGGCGCCCAGGGCGTTAAAAACTTGCAGGTGCGTATCAATGCGACGACGGCCAATGTCATCGCCGCCAGCCGTGGCGCTGACGGCAAAGTGACCATGCCGCGCCAGCAGCGGCCCCATCAGCGTGAGCGAGCCGCGGATTTTGGCAAAGCGGCTGGGGTCGGGCGCCGTGCTGTGCAGATGTTTGGCGCAGAGCGTAATGCTGGAGCCAGATTCGTCATATTCAACGCCCAAGCTTTCCAAGATGTGCAGCATGGTGCGGATGTCGCCGATCTGCGGCACGTTGTGCAGCGTCACTGGTTCGTCGGTTAGCAAGCAGGCGGATAGTAGCGGCAGCGCGGCGTTTTTATTGCCAATGGGCGTGACAACGCCTTGAATGGGGTGCTGTCCTTCAATCACAAATGCGGGCATAAGTAGTATCTCCGGTTAATTTTCAGCAGACCGCAACAGCGGTAGATTGGGCCGGATTCATCATTCGAGACCGACGCCTGTATCGCCAACACCGTTGCCGTGTACTGACTTTTGGTGTAGAAAATCATGGGCGCACGGCGCGCCGCCAGTATAACTGCATTCGGCTGTCTATGGAAAACGGGTGCGGGCAGCGAGAGAGGGTGGCGGCGGGCTAGGCTAATGCGGACAGTTTCATTGAGCGATTTTGCGGCGAACACCTGTTCCAAAATAACGGGTTTCAACTTCGCGTAATTTAGCAATTTATGGTATAATATGACGAGTTGAGACAATTGTCTACTCGACATATGTGTCGGGATGTCCTTCCGTGTTGGGGCTACTCCCTTGTGGGCAGAGACAGCCCTGGTTCGCGCAAACAGGATGGCTGCCTCTGCCTGGAAGGTAAAAGGCGGCCACCCAAAGTGAATGGCGGCCAATGCATCGACGCGTGAATTGAAGTTGCTGGGGTCGTATTCAGGAAAACAGCCCCATCTATTTGCGAGAGAAATATCTTTTGGGCGTAATCGAGAGCCTTTCGGCTGGCTATCGACTGGTTGGATATCGCATGTATCTGCTCATCGTGCCGGTGGCGCTGGACCTCTTCTTGTGGCTGGCGCCGCGCCTGAGCGTGGAGTCGCTATTTGATCGGTTGGCCGCTTTTTATACCAGCGTGGCGCAAACCGAGGAACTTGCTGGCGACATGTTGACGTTGACCCAGCAGGCCGCAACGCTTATTGAGCAAGCCGGGCGCGGCTCCAACCTGCTGCACATGCTCGTCAGCAGTTCGCTGCTGCACGTGCCCAGCTTAATGATCGCGCTGGAGCCAATGGCCGATGGGCAAATCTACGAAATTACCCATCCGCTCTTGATGTTGGGGCTTTTTATCGGTTTTGCGCTATTGAGCCTCCTATTCGGTGTGCTCTATTTGGGTATGCTGGCGCGTTATTTGCCCATTGGTCAGGGTGAAAAGGGCGATTCGTTGCCGCGGTTCATTTACATTTCGGGCCGGCGCTGGCTGTTGACGCTGCTCTATACGTTTTTGGTGGGGTTTGCCTTTTTTGCCGTGTACACGCCCGCCATCTTAGGGATTTCACTCATTATGCTGCTGATCCCGGCGCTGGGATCTGGGCTGATATTGTTGTTGGGTGGACTTACGTTTGTGGTCTACTTTTATCTATATTTTGCTGTAATTGGCTTTATTGTGGATGATCTGTCCATTTTTGACGCCGTCGTGCGCAGTATGCGGCTGGTGCGGCATAACTTTTGGTCTACTTTGGGCTTTATTATGGTGTTGAATCTAATCAGCATTGGATTTAGCCTATTGTTGAGCCCTATCGCCGCGCAGCACCCGTATGGAACCGTGGCTGCCATTGTGGCCAATGCCTACATCGGTACGGGGCTGGCCATGGCCGTTCTCGTCTTCTATCGCACGCGGCTGTTGCAGCTTGAGGGGCATCAGGATGTAGTTGAGATTTGAAAGCATGACAAGGTGACCGGGTGAAAGGGTGACTTCGACAGGCTCAGTCACCCTTTCACCCGGTCACTCTTTCACCTTGTACATACGAGATAATTCGTTTGTTTCCTAAAGATTTTCAACGTAAGTGATTCACACGGAGGAATTTGTGGCAAAGCAGAACACGGATTTTGTATACGGCGCCGATCAGATTCAGGTGCTGGAAGGGTTGGAAGCGGTGCGTCGCCGCCCCGGTATGTATATTGGCGGCACCGATGAAAAAGCCCTCCACCACATGGTCACAGAGGTGGTCGATAACTCGATTGACGAAGCCATGCAGGGGCGCTGTGACACGATTAAAGTTACGCTTCATAAGGATGACAGCGTCTCGGTTGAGGACAACGGCGCCGGCATCCCGGTGGATATTCAAAAGCAGACCGGTCTGCCCGCAGTCACCGTGGTCATGACTAAACTGCACGCCGGCGGCAAATTTGGCGGCGGCGGCTACAAAGTCTCCGGCGGCCTGCACGGCGTGGGCGTCAGCGCGGTCAACGCCCTGAGCACCTGGATGGAAACCAAGGTCAAGCGCGGCGGCAAAATTTACCGCCAGCGTTTTGAGCGCGGTGTCCCCATGACCGATGTGGAGGTGATTGGCAAGTGTGACCCCGACGACACCGGCACCATCCAGACTTTCCTGCGCGACGATACCATTTTTCAGGTCACTTCGTATAGCTGGAACACCATGGTGACGCACTTCCGCGAGATCGCCTTTCTGACGCGCGGCGTTTCCATCCAGTTTATTGACGAGCGCCCCGACATTCCGCGCGAAATGAACTTCTATTTTGAGGGTGGCGTCAAGTCGTTTGTCAGCTATCTCAACAAAAATCGCACCACGCTGCACACGCCCATCTATATTGATCAGGAGGTGGAGACCACGCAGGTCGAGGCGGCCATTCAATATACCGACGGCTTTTCTGAATCGGCCTTTGCCTTTGCCAACACCATTAACACGCCCGATGGCGGCTCACATCTCACCGGTTTGCGCACGGCGCTTACGCGGCTGATCAACGACTATTCGCGCAAGCAGGGCTTCCTCAAGGACAATGACCCCAACTTTACCGGCGACGACACGCGCCAGGGGCTCACCGCCATTGTGAGCGTCAAAGTGATCGAGCCGCAGTTTGAGGGGCAGAACAAGCTCAAGCTGCTTAACAACGAAGTGCGCTACCACGTAGAGACCGCCGTGGCCGACGCCATGGGCCAGTGGATGGAGGAGAATCCGCGCGAGGCGCGCCAGATCATCGAAAAGTGTCGCACCGCCTTCCGCGCCCGCGAAGCGGCCAAAAAGGCGCGCGATCTGGTCATCCGCAAGAGCGCGCTGGAAAGCTTGACGCTGCCCGGTAAATTGGCCGACTGTTCCAGCCGCAACCCCAGCGAATGCGAAATTTACATCGTCGAGGGCGACAGCGCCGGCGGCACGGCCAAACAGGGCCGCGACCGCCGCTTCCAGGCCATTTTGCCCCTGCGCGGCAAAATCCTCAACATTGAAAAGACCAGCCTGGACAAAGCCCTGGCCAACAAAGAGATCCAGGCGCTGATCACGGCGCTGGGTACGGGCATTGGTGAGAGCTTTGACATCAGCGGGCTGCGCTACAACCGCATTATTTTGATGAGCGTGGACGCCCAGGAGACCTGCTTTATCCGCGACCGCGCCGGGCAGATTCGCCAGGTGCAGATCGGTCCGTTTATTGATGAAAGGCTGGACGCTGGTGAAGATGTGTCTGAGTATGGCGTTCTCTGCTTTGACCAGCGCACGCATCAGACCGAATTCAAGCCTATCAGCAGCGTCATTCGCCACGATGTCCACGAGCCGCTCTATGAGATCCAGACCAGCTATGGCCGCCGCGTGCGCGTGACCGCATCGCACAGCATTTTTGTCTATGAAAATGGTCAGGTTGTGCTCAAAAAGGGCGATGAGGTAAAAGCCGGCGATCTGATTGTGGCGCCAGCCCATTTGCCGCTGCACCAGCCGGAACCGGTGACGCGCATTGATCTGCTGACCGAGTTCATGCAGCACCGCGCCAAGATGGACGGCGATCTGATGCTGTGGGGTGATGACGTGGTGAAGGTGCAAAAAGCGCGCGTCCAGCAGGAACATGCCGACGATGCCCAAATGACGCAGCCGCGCGTTGCGATCCCTGAACACGTTGGTCAACAGTTGGCCGAGCGCCGCCGCACGCTGGCGCTGAGCCAGACCGCGGTCTGCGATGCCGTGGGTATAAAACAGCCGGTCACCTTTTATGCATGGGAGAAAGGCCAGTACCGCCCCACGCTGGAACACTTCCTGCGCTATGTGGATCTGCTGGAACTGGACAGTGATGACATGCTGGCGCAGGTGGAAGTGGGGGCATCACGGCTGGACCACGCTTGGGAAACCCAATACAATGGCGCCGGTCGCAATCGCGTGCGCCCCTGGCTGCGCCTTTCTGACCTGCAACTCGGCGAAGTTAGCATGATGAACGGCATTAAAATTGCGCCGGAACATTATGCCGACCAGGCTATCTATCGCTATGTGCCGGTCAATGCGCAGCTTCTGTTCCTGCTGGGCTTCTTTATGGCCGAGGGAAGCTGTAGCCAACGCGGCGGCGTGCGTCTGGCCATTGGCGCCAATAATCAGCCGCACCAGGCCGAGTTGCGCCAGGCCTTTGTGGATCTGTTTGGCGTGGAGCCCAGCCACTATGCCGGCGCCGAGGGGCGGGCCGATGAATTGCGCGTTGTCCACAGCGCGGTGACGGCGGCCTTCCGCTTCATCTTTGGTTTTGATGACGTGCGCGCCCAAACCAAGCGCATTCCCGACCTGGTTTTCAACGTGACGCCGGAACTGCAACTGGCCTTTTTGCGCGGCTATTTGCTGGGCGACGGCACGGTGACCCAAAACGGCGTGGCCTGGACCACCGCCTCGCCCGAACTGGCCAGCGGGCTCATGTATCTGTTGCTGTCACATGGCGTACTCAGTTCACTGCATGTTATCGAGCCGACGGGCGAACCCAGCGGTTTGATTCGCGGCAAGCCGGTGATTATGCAAAGTCCGGCCCATCAAATATCGGTTACCAGCCAGGCAGATCTGCAAAAACTGACAACTGTTTGGGGCGATCACCGCAACGCCGAAATGCTGCGTCAGCGCATTGCCAACGGTACACCCAATGCCAAAAATCGCGCCTTTACGCCCGTTGGCAACGACCTGGTTGCGCTGCCGGTGCGCAGTGTCAAAGAAGTAGAAGCCAGCAACGGCATGGTCTACGACTTCTCTGTGTACGAACACGAGAACTTTATCTGCGGCATGGGCGGTCTGTGTGCGCACAACACGGACGCCGATGTTGACGGCAGCCACATCCGCACGTTGCTGCTCACTTTCTTCTTCCGCTATCTGGAACCGCTGGTGGAGCAGGGGCATCTCTATATTGCCCAGCCGCCGCTCTATCGCGTTACCGTGACCGAGACGCAAAACGGGCGCAACAAGCGCGACAGCCGCTATGTGTACGATGACAAGTCGCTGGAGTCGCTGCGCACCGATCTGGGCAGCGATAAAGTGCGCATCGACCAGCGCTACAAAGGGCTGGGCGAAATGAATGACGAGCAGCTTTGGGAGACTACCATGAATCCCGAAAACCGCACCATCCTGCAAGTCAACATCGAAGACGCCGCCGAATCCGACCGCACCTTCGACATGCTCATGGGCAGCGCCGTGCCGCCCCGCCGCCGCTTTATCCAGACGCACGCGAATCAAGTGCGCAATTTGGATGTGTAAAGATATTGCGTAGTGCGTAGTGCGTGAACCAGTTGAGATCCTTGTGACGATGTGAGATTCTCAAACGGTTCACGCACCACGCACTACGAAACAGAATGCCTTCCCATGCTACCCCTCTTCTCCGCCTACGAATCCTTCGCCGCCGTCGAGACCGCCTGCCAATCCTGCATCCGCTGCACGTTGAGCGCCAGCCGGGAAAAGGTGGTCTTTGGCGCGGGCAATTCCAAGGCGGCCATCATGCTGATTGGCCAGGGGCCATCGTTAACTGACAATCAAACGGGGGTGCCCTATTCCGGTCCGGCGGGTGAACTGCTGGATGAGGCGCTGAGTCAGGCCGAGTTGACGCGGGCGGAGGTCTGGATCACAAATATTCACAAATGTGTGGCCACCAAAGAGAATAGTCAGACACAGCGCCCGGAGCAGCGACCGCCCAAAGCTGCCGAAGTGAAGGCGTGCAGCCTGTGGCTGGATGAGGAGATCTTCTGGGTCAAGCCGCAAGTGCTGGTACTGATTGGCGGACCGGCGGCGGAGACGCTGTTGGGCAAAGCGTTTCAACTATCCGAGCAGCGCGGCCAATGGCAGAACGGTCCCCACGGCATCACCACCATGGCCACCTTCCAGCCCACCTATCTCAAACGCCTGAGCCAGTGGGATCGGCCGGCGGCGGTGCAAGGGTGGCGCGATATGGTGGCGGATCTGCGCAGCGCGCGGGAGAAAGTTTTGCTGTCGCCCCCCTAACTTCACACGGTTTTCATACTCCCCAATTTTCTGTCCATATAGTTGACAGCCTCCATTGAATTAATTATACTGTCCCCACCCTTTGACTGGCTCAATCTGATTGCATTTTTGTTGTTTCCACCCTAAATTTTCCCTCTAACCCTTTGAGGGCGAAATACTCACCATTGGATATTTGGACTGCCAATCGTGGCGTAATTTTCCTATCGCCATTGATCTTTCTAAACGGAGAATCCCCCACCAAATCTCCATCACCATTGAGTACGCGTTATAAATGAAAAGGAGAAAAATATGCACTTCAAAACCCACTTAAAAGGCTGGTTCTGGCTGGTGGCTGTGTTTGTCATGGTGCTGGCGGGCTGCACAAACCCCGCCGCCGATGATGGCGGCGCGCCGGCCGCCGACGCCAGTGGCGATACAACTGCCGCCGGCGCGAGCGAAGCCGCCGCCCCCGCCGCTGAAGGCGAAAAGCAGATCATCTATGCGCTGGCCCAAGAGCCTGAACTGCTGAATCCGCTGCTGGCCACCCAAACGGTGGCCGGCGAAGCCAACAGCTTTATTGTGGAAGGGCTGCTGGGCGTGGACCCAGACGGCCATCGCTATCCGGTTTTGGCCAAGGAAGTACCCAGCATTGAGAATGGGCTGGTTTCCGAAGACGGTCTTATGGTTACTTACAATCTGCTGGATGATGTGGTCTGGTCGGATGGGGAGCCTTTTACCTGTGACGACGTGCTCTTTACCTATGAGGTGGCCACCACGCCGGAAAGCGGCACCGTGAGCACTACCGGCTATGATCAGATTGACTCGGTCACCTGCCCAGATGAACATACGGTCGTGGTGCAGTTCAGCGAGTTCTATGCGCCCTATCTGTCGCTCTTTGGCGGCATTCTGCCCCGCCACGCCACTGGCGAGCCGGCCGACATGGTCAACTGGGCGTACAACCGCATGCCCATTGGCACCGGCCCCTTTGTGATCACCGGCTGGGATTCTGGCGATCAGATTCGGCTGGAAGCCAACACCAACTATCGCGACTATCCGGACAAGCCGCTGGTAAAAAAGGTCATCCTGCGCATTATCGAGAGCCGCGAGGTGGGCAAAGCGCTCATCACATCGGGGGAAGTGGATATTCTGTGGAATCTGACCGAAGCCGATACGCCCGACTTTGCCGATAACGCCAACATCACCATCAATTCCAAATCCAGCCCCGGCACCGAGCGGCTGCTGATCAACCTGGCCGACCCCACGTTGGACGCCACCGACGACCCACTCAACCATCCGCATCCGCTGCTGGCCGATCTGAAAGTGCGCCAGGCCATCCAATATGGCATCGACAAGCAGCTCCTGGTCGATGAGCTGCTCTTTGGCGCCACCACCGTTGGCGCCAGCGAGCTGAGCATCGGCTGGGCAAAGTGTGATGTGCCGGTCTCTGAATATAACCCCGAAATGGCCATGTCGCTGCTGGATGAAGCCGGCTTTACCGATGAAGACGGCGACGGCGTGCGCGAATGCAATGGCTGCGCCAATGCGGAACCCGGCACGCCGCTGCGCCTCAAGTATCAAACCACCACCGGCGATCAGTTGCGCGAAGAATCGCAGCAGTTGGTGATTGAGATGATGAAAGAGATTGGCATCGAATTTTACATTGAGAACGTGCCCAGCTCTGAACTCTTTGGCAGTTGGGCCAACGGCGCTTTCCGTAAGCACGGCAACTTTGATATTCTGATGTACACCACCAGCGACGGCATCGATCCGCAGAGCCAGATGTTTGGCTATTTCCACAAGAGCCAGATGCCCACCGAAGAAAACGCCGGCACCGGCTTCAACTATGGGCGCTGGGTCAATGATGAGGCATCGGCCGCCATCGAAGCCGCCGGCGCCACTCCCGACGAGGCCGCACGCAAAGCCCAATATCAGATTGCCTGCGACGCCATCGCCGCCGAACTGCCGCACATCTATCTTTACGACCGTTCTGATATTCACCTCTCGCGCAGCAATATCAAAAACTTCCAGGTAAATCCGTGGAACAACCAAAGTTGGAACGCTGCCGACTGGGATAAGGAATAGCAGTAGAGGAGTGGAGGAGTAGAGGAGAAGAGATGCGCAACCCCTCTCCTCTACTCCCCCTCTCCTCTACTCCTCTACTAAAAAGATGGCTACCTACATCATCCGCCGACTTCTCCAAGCCATTCCGCTGCTCATCGTGATCAGCGTGATTGTCTTTGGATTGATCTCATTGGCGCCGGGTGGGCTCATGTCCAGCTTTGAGGAAAATCCGAATCTGACGCCGGCAGATTTGGCGCGGCTGGAAGAGCAACTCGGCCTCAACAAGCCCTGGTATCAGCGCTATCTTGAATGGGGCGGGCTGATCTTGCAGGGTGATTGGGGCTACAGCCTGGCCACTAAACGTCCCGTGCTCACCGAGATCGGCGAACGGTTGCCCAACACGCTGCAATTGATGAGCATTTCGTTTGTTTGCACGCTGCTATTGGCGCTGCCCATTGGCGTCATCTCGGCCCTGCGCCAATATTCGCTGTTTGACCACTTGGCCACTTTCCTGGCCTTTGTGGGGCAAGCCATTCCCATTTTCTGGTTCGGGCTCATCCTGATCATTGTCTTTAACGTCTGGCTGAAAAACCCGGTGAGCCCCGGCACGGGCTTTGCCTGGAGCAATTTGGTGGGTTGTGCCGATTGCAAACCGCTCATGCCGGGCGGCGGGATGGCGCCCTACGGTGTGGACCACCCCAGCGTGCTGCAGCGGTTGCAGCATCTAATTCTGCCCGTCTCCATGCTGGCGCTTTTCAGCGCTGGTCGCTACACGCGTTTTATGCGCGGCCAAATGTTGGAAGTGATCCACCTCGATTACGTGCGCACCGCGCGCTCCAAAGGGCTGCCAGAGAACAAAATCGTCTGGCGCCATGCGCTCAAGAACGCCATTACGCCCATCATCACCATCATGGCGCTAGATATTCCGCAGCTCTTTGGCGGCGCCCTGTTTACGGAGACCATCTTCTCGTGGCCCGGCATCGGACGCCTCTTTTATAATGCCGCCACCCGCGTCGATTTCCCGGTCCTCATGGCCATTGTCATGATCAATGCCGTGCTGATCATCGCCTTCAACCTGGCAGCGGATGTTATGTATGCGTATCTCGATCCGCGCGTTCGGTTTGATTGATCAATATGTCAACCACAACCGCCTCACCACCCACCCTACTCGCCGCCTCCAGCCGCGAGCGCACCATGCGCAGCATTATCTGGGGCCAATTTCGCCGCCATCAGATGGCCATGGTGGGCAGCGCCATTTTGCTTGTGCTCGTTTTTGGCTCCATTTCCGTCTCGTGGCTCAGCCCGTATGATCCTGAAAAAAGCAGCCTGCGCGAGCGCGACGAGCCGCCCAGCCTGATTCACCCCATGGGGACCGACAGCCTGGGCCGCGATATGCTGACGCGCCTCCTCTACGGCGGGCGCATTTCGCTGACCATTGGTCTGCTGGCGACCACGGTCGGCATCACCATCGGCACGGCCGTCGGCGCACTGGCCGGCTATTACGGCGGCGCGATGGACAACGTGCTCATGCGGCTGACCGACCTCTTTCTGACGCTGCCGCGCATCTTTATGCTGATCATCATGACGCTGCTGCTGCGCACGCTGGACCTGCCGGGCATGGATGCGCTGCGCGCTTATGGCGGCGTGGGCGGCATTATTCTGATCCTGGGCATCCTCTCGTGGACAGGCTCCTCGCGGCTGGTGCGCGGCCAATTTTTGGGGCTCAAGGAGAAAGAGTTTGTGGAGGCGGCGCGCACGCTGGGGCTGGGCAATCTGCGCATTGTCTTTCGCCACGTGCTGCCCAATGCGGCCACACCGGTGATTGTTTCGGCCACGTTGCTGGTGGCCGCCACCATTATTTCCGAATCGGGTCTCAGCTTTTTAGGCTTTGGTGTGCAGCCGCCCACCCCCACCTGGGGCAACATGCTCACCAGCGCCCAGGCCGAAATGCTCAAAGGCAACTGGTGGATGGCCTTTTTCCCCGGCCTCATGATCTTCCTGACCGTGATTTCCATCAACTACATTGGCGACGGCCTGCGCGACGCGCTAGATCCGCGCAAGATTCAGTAGAAGTTGTCAAGATACGTCAATGTTCTGCTGCCCATTCTGAACCAACGCCGCCCGGGGAGCCAACATGCCCAAATTTACAATACGTCGAGCCACTCATGCCGACGCCGAACGGATGCAGACCAGCTTTGCCCGCATCGGCTGGCCTAAACCGGACGGTTATTTTGCCGCCTGCTGCCAAAAGCAGGACGCGGGAGAGCTGGTTCTCCTGATGGCGGAATATGGGGGGGACTATGCCGGTCATTGCAAAATAATCTGGCAGCCAGATTATCCCCATTTTAAAGAAAACGGCATCCCCGAAATTCAGGATCTGAACGTGCTGGGCGAATATCGCCGGCAAGGTGCGGCCAGCCAACTCATGGATGAGGCGGAGCGGCTGATTGGTGAACGTGGCGGTGTGGCGGGTATTGGCTTTGGGCTTTATGGTGATTATGGGGCGGCTCAGCGCATGTATGTGCTGCGCGGCTATGTACCCGATGGTCGCGGCATAGCTTATAAAGATGTGTATGTGGAGCCGGGGCACTCCTATCCGGTGGATGATGATCTGGTGTTGGGATTGGTGAAACGTTTACGCTAAATTCAACCGGAGACAGATCATGCTTTTTATGCTTATTGGCTAATGTGGTGAAGAAGATCCGAGACCAAGAGGACAGCTCACCGTGAAGATCGATCCAGTAGAGATCGCCAAATACTTGAAAATTCTTGAAGATACGCCGGTCAGGATAGCCACCGCAACCCAAGGCTGCACAGAAGAAGAGCTCCACAGCAAGTCCGCTGCCGAAGGTTGGTCTGCCAACGATATTCTGGCGCATCTGCGCGCCTGTGTTGACGTGTGGGGGAAAGATATGCGGACCATGCTGAACGAAGACACGCCCCGATTTCGCCATCTCTCCCCGCGCACGTGGCTGCGCAAAACCAGCTATCCCGAACTGCCATTTTACGAATCGTTTGCCGCCTTTACCCAGGCGCGGGCAGAGCTGTTAGCGCTGCTGCGGAATCTATCTTTGACGGATTGGTCCCGTGCGGCCATCGTCAAGCAGAACGGGAAAGAACGCACACAGACTGTTTTCACCCGCGCCCGCCAAATGGCCATGCATGAGGAAGCGCATTGCGCGCAGATTGAGGCGCTCTTTAAGCGAGAAGATCCGGCAGACAATCGTGCATTAGAAAAATGACCGGCATCTTTACGATGCCGGTCATTGGGCTTTAGTTTACATAAATTACAGCAACACGGTCTCCAACAAGGCGCCAATGCCAAATGCCACAAAGCCGGCGGCGCAGAAGAAGACAATGCGCTTGAAACCTGCATAGCGTAGGCCAATCTCATGGCGAATGTCGTAGTTGAAGGCCAACTCGCCATCGGCCAGCGGGGCGCCATCCACCTCCTCGCTGGGCGGCGCAATCATGGTGCGATACGAACTGAGCACGCCCACGAGCATAATGATGGCGCCGACTATTTTGAGGGCGGACGCGTAACTGCTCAACGGCTGCCAACCATAACTCCAGCAGAACAGACCAGCTATCAACAGAACCGCCGCCTCCAGCGCCAAAACCACAGCGCCCACACGACCATTTATGCGCAATCGGGCCATCATGCTACACCTCCTCGTGTAATGATTTGTTGACAATAATGCGGAAACTACACCCTCATTATGACCCGATTTTCGTGCGTATTCACGACCTTTTTACGCCCATCGAACTGACATCCACCTCCCGCCAAGCTGGCTATGTAGGGCAAGTTTCCCAACTTGTCTGGCGCTCTTTGGGCAAGTTGGGAAACTTGCCCTACATATAAAATCCTCGCACCGCCATCCGCCACTCTGCCCCCTCCAGCAGATCGGTGCTGTCGCTGAATTGGTCAATGCTGCCAATGGGGCGGCGCTGGGCAATTTGGCGCATGGCGGGGTCGTGGATGCCGTGCAGCAGCGCATCTGCAAAACCGTGCAGCGCCATAACGCGAAAAGGGCGGCCAAAGAAGTCGCGCGTCTGCGTGGGCATGGGGTCGGTCAAGCCCAAGGTGTTGTGCAGGACGGCCAGCTTTTCATACGCCGCCGCCAGCAGATCGCCCCGCTCTTGCCATGTTTGGGCGGCCAGAGTCTGTTGCAAGAGGGGATACAACTCAGCGGCGCACGGCAATTTTTTGAATGCCGCGCCAAACCATTTGGGATAAGGCGCATAGACGCGCGCCATCAAAAGGCAAAGTTGCATCACACCGCGCACCAGCCGCGCGCCGATCAGCGTCGAGCCCACTTCGTCGCCCGCCAGCCCGGCTCGCCCCATGAGGTGCTCTTCCTGCCCAATGCGCGCCCAGCCCGCCGCCAATAGATAGCGCCACACATCGGGCGGATACCAGGCAAAGCGGTCGCGCAGTTGGGCGAGTCCAATCTCATCGTGATAAACGGCGCCGTCGACAATTGTGCGCAATCGTTGCTGGGGAAATGTGAGCCAATCGGCGGGCTCGATAGCTGCGCCCGCAGGCAAATCAAAATTGAGCGTCTGCCGGATAAAGCCGCGCAGCGTCAAAACTTCCACCCGGTGATTGACAGGACCGGATTCGATGGTTTCCAAAAGCTGCACGCCGCTATCATCGGCGTCCGGCGCGGAGAAATTGGTGGAGAAGCCGCCAAAGCTGAACGGCAATTCACGCGCCAGCGCGTTGTGAATTGGTCCGGCAAATTGAGCGTGTTCGCCCTCATTTACAAAGAGCAGACAGCGCGGACCCCAATGGTGATCGGTGGACATGGCGTCATCAAAACCGAGCACCTCGGAGCCCGGCCCCAACAGCGCCGCCGCGTGCGCCAAGTTTGGAAAGCGCCGCCCCAAAATTGGCCGTACGGCTTCCCAATAGAATTGTCGACAAAGTTCAATGCCTTGCATATTGGGCATTATAAGGGCTGGATCTAAAACATGAAAAGATGACAGGATGACAAGATGAAGCAATGCCTCTGTCCGAGTACTACTTCATCTTATCATCCAATCATCTTGTCATACTACGGCGTCCCGCAGGTCAACCCACTGTATACCCCATCCACCTGATTATTCACAATGGGCATAAACATTAGATTGGGAAACGCCTCGTCTACATCGGGAAAAGTTACGACGGGCGGCTCTGTGTTGGGGTCGGGCGGCTGCGTACCGTCGGGTGGGTCGGCTGGCTGCAGATCGCCCACGCAGAAATTGGCGCCCATGTCCAGACCATCGTCACCGGCGGCTACGCCGGGGCTGCCGGACACCAGCCGCAGATCGTTGTTGATGTCTACAAAGAGTGGCTCGGCCACAATGGTGTTGGGGCAGGGCGAATGTTCAAAGCCGTTGCCGCCGGTGGCAAAGAGCAGGTTGTGGCTGCACTCGTAAGTATAGGCCGGCGAGGCCGTGTTGTCGTCAATGGTCGTTTGATAAAAGATGTTGTTTTTAATCACGGTATCGGTGGGCGCCTTGTTCTGGAGACTATCGCCTAGCTTGAGATAGCCGCGAATCACCGTGTTGTTGATAAAGCGCACGTACCGCGCCTGCCAAATGGGAATGGCGCCGTCTTCTTCGCCGACGCCCTGGCTGATAAAAATGTTGTGGCGCACAATACCGCTGCTGATCTCATCAGCATTGCCCTGCGCAAAGCGGATCGCTTCGCCGCGGCAATCGCGGAAAAAGTTGTGGTCAATGCGATGGGCGTCGGGGCTGTTGTCCGTCTCGTGGATGACCATGCAACCATTGGCCAAATCCTCGCCCGGCCCGCCCAAATGCAGCGTATCGCCGTCGAACAGATTGTAGCGCACCACTACCGGCGTCACGGTGCTCTTGATGTCCACACACTGCTCCATGCGGTGACCATCGCGGCAGGTGTTGTGGCTAAACTCGACGCGCGCCACGTCGCGCACCTGGAACATATCTTCCGAAGGCGTGTCAAAATAGGCTTTGGTGAGCAAGTTGTTGGAGACCACAATCTGATCGGGCAGCTTCACGCGGTTTTCCGATGTGACAAAGATATCGTGCCCATTGCCGCCACCGTCAATGTGATTGCCCAGCAGCAGCACATCCACCACGTCATCGCTAATGCGGAAGGCATCCACATCGCCACCCACGATCGTGTTGTTGCGAAAGATAATGGTGCGCAGCGGCCCCATGTTTTTGCCGTCGACGCGCACCACCCATTTTGTATCCGGCACGCCCACGCCTTCCAAGCGCAGCCCGGCAAAGACGCTGTATGAAAGGGGCCGGAACGTACCGCGCAACGTCACCGCCTCGCAATCATACGGCTTGATCGTGACCGGCTGCCCCGGCTTGCCCTCCGGTCCGCGCAACTGGTCCGCAGCCTGATACACGCCGCCGCGCAGCAAAAATACGTCGCCGGCGTTGGCCTCTTCAAAGATGATCTTCTGCCAATCGTCAGCGGGCGCAATGACGCGCGCGTTATCCTGCGTTTTCTCCGTATCGCAAGGTTCCAGCGCCTCGCCCACCACGGCGGTGGCGCCATATGCCGGCTGCGGCTGCGGGATGGTCTGCAACGCCGGATGATAGGCCAAGGCGCCTTTGTGTTGCGTGGCCAACAAAATGATGGTGAGCGCGATGGTCGCCAAAATGGCGGCGCGCCCGAGCGAATTGCGATGAGTTGCAATCGGCTCGCGTGGACTATGTTGTTGCGTGGTGCATAGTGCGTGTACCGGCGTTGAAACTCGTCGTGTTGCGAGATGCCCAACCGGTACACGCACTACGCAATACGCAATACTCAATAGCCCCTTATTGCCAATCATCTTCCTAATTCCTTCCTTCCACTTCATGGTTTTGCAATAGTCTAAACCAAAAAGCAGGAGGATTCCATGCGCAAGGGCTACTATTTTCCAGCAGGTTTTGCCTAGTTGAGCCGCGAATGTTGGGTGGATGGATGACGATTCATAATCTGAAACTGCACGCAGAGTGGGGGTGAAGAGCAACAACTAGATCGCGTGCGCAGCGCGCATCTGCGCAATCTGGGCCGTGCTGTAGCCCAGCTCGTCCAAAATCGCATCGGTCTGCTCGCCCACATCCGGGATGGCGTTCATAACCTGCTCCAGTCCCTCGATGGTGACGGGCGGCAGCAGGGCGGGGATGGGCCCCAATGAGGAGGGGACGCTTTGCCAGCGGTTGCGGGCGGCCAGTTGCGGATGTTCCAAAAATTCCGGCATGGTGCGCGATTGGGCGTACGCGATCTGCGCCTGTTCCAGCCGCGCCACCACGGTTTCCAGCGGCAACTGACCTAGCACGTCGGCCACCAGCCCATCCAACTCGGCACGGTGAACAATGCGGTCGGCATTATTGGCAAAGCGCGGATCGGTGGCAATCACCGGCTGCGCCAGCACAATGGCGCAAAAGCGCTCCCACTCGCGCTGGTTTTGGATGCTGAGCATCACCGTTGAGCCATCCGCCGTGGGGAAGAGGCCATAGGGCGCAATGGCAGCGTGGCTGGAACCGGTGCGCGGCGGCGGCGCGCCGCCCATGGTGTAATAGGCCGGGTAGCCCATCCACTCGGCCAGCGCTTCAAACATGGAGATTTCCAGCACGGCGCCTTGGCCCGTTTGGCCGCGGGCGATCAGTGCCGTCAAAATGCCGCTGTAGGCATACATGGCGGCGGCAATATCGGCCACGGCAATGCCCGCTTTGGAGGGCGTCTCCGGCGTGCCGGTAATGGTGAAGAGGCCGGCTTCAGCCTGGATCAGCGCGTCGTACGCCTTTTTGTCGCGATAGGGGCCGCTGGCGCCATAGCCGGAAATGTTGCAGATAATCAGGCGCGGATATGCGCGCGTGAGCCGTTCATTGGTAAAGCCCAGCCGCTCCAGGGCGCCAGGGGCCAAATTCTGCACCAGCACATCGGCGTTGGTCAGCAGCTTTGCCAGCACATCTTTGCACGCGTCCTGCTTCAGATCCAACGTCAGCGATTCTTTGCTGCGGTTGGCCCACACAAAGTGGCTGCACAAACCATGCGCCGTGGTGTCATAATGGCGGGCAAAGTCGCCCACGCCGGGCCGCTCGATCTTGATGACCCGTGCACCCAGATCAGCCAGTTGGCGCGTGGCAAAGGGACCGGCCACAGCCTGCTCAATAGCAATGACGGTAATGTTGGAAAGTGGTGGTTGCATGGGATTTAGTGGAAAGTGGTAGGTTGAAGGTTGAAGGTTGAAAGTGGAACGCGACTTTCCACCTTCAACCTTCAACTTTTGGGCAACGCGTACGCCGCAATCGTAGCCGTGCGCTGGCGCCGCCCGTCGTGATAGGTGACCAGCCAGGAGGGCAGCCAGGCCAGCGCTGTCAGCTCCACGTTGACATCGGTGCGTCGCGGTTTGACCTGTTCGATGCCCAGATCGTCAATGTTTTTGGCCCAGCGCATGGTGATTTCATCGGCGCCCTCTTTGATCTGGTCTTCCAATTCTTTGATGTCATTTTTCAGATCGGCGATCTGGTCTTCGGATTCTTCAATGTCCTGGCGCGCCTGTACAGTCATGCGCCGCTTGCTGGCCGCGTTGCTGAGCGCCCGCGAACTGCGCCGCCCCAGCACAAAACCCAGCACGCTTTCACCAATGCCGATCCACTCCTGGCTGCGTCGGCTCTCATAATCAGACTGATTGGCGGCCAATTCGCGCTCCTCCTTGCGCAGCTTTTCGGTGACGCGGTCGATCTGGCTTTGCAGCTTGCCGCGCAGCTTGTCCACTTCGGCATCGCGCGCCTCGCGCGCCGCCTGCTGCAAGCGGATCTTAAAATCGCGCTCGCTTTCGCCCGGCTCTTGGTGAATGTCCAACTCGGCGTGGACTTTCAATTCTAGGTCGCTGTTGTAATAGAGCCAGTCGGCCAGGTCTTTGGCCGCGCTTTTCAGATCGCTGGCTTTGTTGACCTTTTCGGGCGCGGGGGCAAAGAATGGACCCTGTTCGGCATCTACGCGTTCAGGATTGCGCAGCAGATCGCGCAGCCGAACGGAGAGATGCTCCGCCTGCGCCCACTCGACGCCGCCGATGCCGCCGGGTGGCTGCGCCAACATAGCATGGACCAGCCGCTCATCCACGTTGCGACGGCGGTCAAAAAAGCGCACCTCGCCCATGCCCAACACCGCCGGTTCATAGATGAGCCGGGCGCGCTTCACGTCGATCTGCGCACCCTCCTCCTGGGCAAGCTGGCGAATGGCGGTCCGCTCATCCACCTCAATGGGCAGATAGACCTGCTCGGCAGACGGATCCAGCGCGGGCGGCGTGGCGGCATAACCTTCGGGAATCGTGGATTCGGCAGCGGGCGGTGCAGGCGCCGCGGCGCGGGATGGGGCGGGCGCGGTTTCTGCTTCAACCGGGGTCACCGTTACCGAACTGGAGGTGAATTCCTGTGCAGCCGGTTTGCGGTTTTCCATGAGCTGGCGCACCTGCGGACGGGTCAACGGGCCGCGCAGATAGCTCATGGCCCAGCGCGTGTTGAACACAATGGGGCCGTCGTCATGCACGTTGTGCAGCAGAAAGACGCGGCTGCCCAGCTTGGAGATCAGCGTGTCGTAATCCACATCGGTGGTGCGACCGGCCTGCGAGATGGCGCCCTTGAGCCCTTCCAATACGCGCGCTTTGTCGCGCTCGGCCTGCAATTTGCCGATGAACCAGGTGCCGGCATTGGTCAGCCCTTTGTAATCGATGTCGACCGGGTTTTGCGTCACCAAAATGGTTCCCAGCCCAAAGGCGCGCGCCTGCTTGAGCAGCGTCAGCAGCGGGCGCTTGGAGGGCGGCTCGGCGGTGGGCGGGAAGAAGCCGAAAATTTCGTCAAAATAGAGCAGCGCCCGCAGGCTGGTGGTGCCGGACTGGCGCCGCATCCACGTCAGCACATTTTCCAGCAGCAGCGTGACAAAAAACATGCGCTCGTTGTCGCTCAGGTGCGCAATGTAAAAGACGCTGTGGCGCGGCTGGCCGTCGGGCGTAAAGTAGAGTTTGTCCACATCCAGCGGTTCACCCTGCAGCCAGCTCTGAAAGGTGGGTGCGGCCATTAGGCTGTTGAAGGCCATGGCCAGTTCAAAGCGGTCCTTTTGCGGATAGAAGGTATCCACGTCAAAGACGCCGATCTGGCGCACCGGCGGCGTCTGAATCGAGAGGATGAGCTGAGCCAGATCAATGTCTTTGTCCTGCCGCCAGAAGTGTTCAAAAATATTGGCCAGCAGAATCGCCTCGCGGCTGCGCACTGGGTCTGCATTGATGCCGGCCAGGCTGAGCAGCGCCGCCACCGTGCCGGAAATGCGCTCGCGGATGGCTTCGGCATTGGCGTCAAAGTCGAGCTTGGGTGCAGCCAGGCTGCCGAGGATGTTGATGGGTACGCCGGCATCGGAACCGGGGGTGAAGATGGTGTAATCGACCGTCTTTAGCAGCTCGCCAATGCGTTCGGGCGCGATGCCCCAGTCGCCGAGACCCTTACGCCACGAGTCTGCCGTGGCCGTGGCGTATTCCTCGACGGTCTGCCCTTTGCGGCGGGCGTCGTCCACGTTGATCCAAGGTTGGAAATCCTGCGGACGCAGCTCGGGGAACTGGAGCAGCAGGTTCGTGATGTCGCCTTTGGGGTCGATCAGAATGGCGGGCACGCGGTCCAGCCCGGCCTCTTCCAACAGGCCGATACACAGACCGGTTTTGCCGCTGCCGGTCATGCCCACGCAGACGGCGTGGGTGGTCAAGTCGCGGGCGTCATAGTTGACCGGCGCTTCCTGAAGCTGGTTGGCGTCCAGGTCATATTCGGCGCCCAGGTAGAATGAGCCAAGTTTTTCTGGCGGAGCTTGCATGGTGACTCCTCGGAGGTGTGCTTGTGTGAAATCGAGTTCACTTTAGAAACAACTTGCCTTAACGGCGTTGGTTTAGTTCATCCCGGCGATATTTGCCATTTGATTGAACGTGCTGTAGGCGGATCATCAAGGCGCGATAAGAATCTGCCGCGGATGGCTGTGAATTGAAGCGACTCAGTCACCGCAGAAAACTGCTCTAATCATTTTATACAATGTAATCCACTTCATTTTCTTTAAGTATCCTAATGTCATCTTTAGATATATCGATGCGCGGCACCAGATCATATTGCTTTTCTTCGACAACGTTTAACCTCAATATTTCCTGTTCTTCCCTGACCGTAAGTTCCAGAATCGCCACGCTGCTTTCGTTGATGAATTGGAGAGCAATTGGTCTGCAAATCGCATTTGGGTATCGTTCCACGCATAATGCCATATCCTGCATGATTTGAGCGATGCCAAACTTGTCGCCTCTCGATTTGGCCTGACACGGCAATACGAAGTGTGCGCCACGCTTATTAAGGCCAATGTAAATCTCATCAACTTCGACTTGTCCGATATTGGCAACCGTCGTGCGCAAATGATTCTGGATTGAATAGCACGTTAGCCCAGTAAAAATGTCCACCAATCTATTGTACCTTACCCTGGTGAGTAAGGCCTGTTCATCGGTCCCTGGCGCATATTGGCGAACGATTTCAGGAGTTGCATCGGGGATCTTGATAGGCAAATAGTGCAAAGATGGCGTTATTTTGCCAGGTTGGGCCAGTCGAAACTGATATTCAGCAATACCGCTACCAACAATAATCCATTCGGCATCCTCTGGCGCCATTTGTCGAATAGCTTCTGGCAACTCCCGCCGAAAGCGGAATGAATAGGGAATGTCACCAATATTTTTGGTTCTGGCAAACCCCAAGACATCGTGCGCTCTGACTAATTCCTCGCGCGTAAATGGGACGCGCACATCACCTGGATTGAAATTGTTTTGAAAAACCCACTCGATGATCTGCTCATACTTTCCCATTCGACTGTCCCAATTGTTGTGAATATTTCAATTCTTTCCCCGGCCACTTTAACACAACAACTTCCTCACGTAAATCACATTGGGTAGCCGTAGCAAAACGCGTGCGGAAGAGATCGATCCGCTCCAACTCGTAGCCAAGCTCCTGCGCTAATTCGGCCAGAATTTCACCCGTTCTGATCATTACGCGCAAATAGGAAGCCTGGTCGCCTACTACATACGCCAGTTTGGCGCCTGGACGTAATACCTGACGCAATTCAGATAGATGACGCACCATGCCCCAAAGTAGAGTTTCGTTACGCGGCCATATAGTTTTTCAAAACCAGACGTTTTGCCCATTTCCACCCTGCGCGCTTCATCAGATCTGCAAGGTGCTGAATCCGTGGGTTATCGTCCACCCACAGATCATCATTATCTATTTTGTAGACGCCACGTGTGTTTGAGCGAAGCAACATCTGCTTATGCTCACGCAACTCGGCCATGTCCGTAAAGAATCCTAGAAGCACGGATTCTAATCGAGTCGTTCGTGTGTAGTCTTTTTCATTGGGATAGGGCGGAGATGTGATGACGGCATCTATGGAACACGGAGATAGAATAGATGCCAATTGCCTGGCATCGCCAAGATGAATAGTTGCTTCCGCATGTTGCTGCCTCTGAATCAGGCGCAGATCGTGAGCCATCTTGCGTATTTCGTGCATCCACAATCCTACGACCGGCGCGTCGGCTTTACGTTTCCCCACACCCACTTCGGGACCAAAGCGCAAATTTCCGATTGAATTTACTAATGCGTTGCCCAACCCAAGTAGACAATATTTGTGGATCGGTACATTGCTTCGATGATTGATATGTTCTAGTAAGACCAAGGTTTTGTGCAAAGGTAAAGGACTAATCGAATCCTTAATAAGTATGCGCATAGTTTCTGGCGGCAAGGTGCGCAGTGGAACGTTGGGTTCACCTGCTGCGGCTCGATCATCCAGCCCTTGCGAAGAGAGTTCCTGATAGGTTATGTGAGCTATTTCATCTGCTTGTCCCAACAGTTCATCTGGATTAATAGACCAATCGGTTTTTACTGTGGAAGCAAAATGCGGAAATGGATTTGCCTCAATGCCGATAGATGGAATGCCACATAGTTTTGCCTCTACCACTGTCGTTCCCGTACCACAAAATGGATCTAGGATGGTGGATTCATGCGTCAAACCAAAATCCTGCATATATTCCCGAACCAAATGGGGCGGGTACGAAAGAACAAAGCGGTACCAATCGTGAACAGGACGATCCTGCTCATCAATCGCATTTTGGCCATTGGTCTGATTCGAGCCGTTTTCATTTGCTCCGTTTTCCGCAATACCTTCAATGGGTAATAACGGTTGAATCGGGTGTACCCTCATCCTATCTCCAAATTATCCCAAAATACATGCCGTTCTTGAGGAGTCAAAATTTCAGGCAAAAGCTGCTGTAGGCATTTGAATGTACCGATCTGGTTTTTCGATATTTTCCTGAATCACAAAAAAACGCCGTTCAATCTCCTTAAGAACGGCGGCATCGTAGTAGATCATGCCGCCATTCGTGCAAACTTCAACAGGTGTATTTGGCGCGAGTAAATATTTATCTTTATGGCTGTATAAATAGTCAATCCGGCGCACCTCGGATTGATCATTACCACAAATATTATAGTCCATCATAAATTATGCCACCGCCCGCTCCGCCGGCGTCAACACCTCCAGCACCTGACACGCCAGCTCATACCTGCCAAAGCTGGGCATGAGATAGACGCCCTGCACGTGGGGCAGCTCTTTGAGTTCGGTCAGCAGCTCCTGGGCCATTTTGACGCCCTCTTGACGGCCATTGGAGCCGGCGCGGCGCATACGCTCCAGCGCCTCTTCGCTCAGCGTGATGCCGGGTACTTCGTTGTGCAGGAAGGAGGCATGGCGATGGCTCTGCACCGGCAGCACACCGATGAGCACCGGCACCGGAAACGCACCGTGGCGCACTTCGTAGCGAGCCAGGAAGTTGCGCCAAAGCTGCGGGTCAAAGATGGGCTGCGTCATAGTAAAGTGGGCGCCGCCGCTCACTTTGGCATGGAAGCGATCCACCTCCTGGTCCAGATCGGCGCGCGTCGGGTCGCAGGCCACGGCAATGGTGAAGCCGCCCTTTTGGCCCATGTCGCCGCCCGCCAGGTCCAGCCCCTGGTTAAACTGGTTGATGATACGCACCAGCCCCACGCTGTCCACGTCATAAACGGCAGTGCTCTCCTGGTTGTCGCCCAGGCTGGGCGGATCACCGGTGAGCGCCAGCACGTTGCGGATGCCTAGCGCCCGCCCGCCGATCAGGTCCGATTGCAGCCCCATGAGCGAGCGGTCGCGCGTGGTAAAGTGGATGATCGTTTCGATGCCTACCTGCTGCTGGATCATGGTGCAGAGCGACATGGCGCCCATGCGCACGCGCGCCATGGGGCTGTCCGCCACGTTGACGGCGTCGGCGCCCATCTCCTTGGCGTGGCGAGCGCCCTCGATCTGTTTCTGGGCGTTGAAGCCGCGCGGGGGGTCCACCTCGACGCTGATCACAAATTTGCCGGCGCGGAGTTTGCGCAGCAGGCCGGTAGGTTCGCTTTTGTCCTCGGCGGCATAGGCGCTTGACATGCCCACGTGCATATCGGGCAGTTCACCGTCCGTGATGGAAATGGTGTGCGGCTTATGAGGCAACCCCTTTTTCTCGGCCAGCCAGGCGTCCAACGCACCGCGCATGGCCCAGGTGTGGCGTGGCGTGGTGCCGCAGCAGCCGCCAATTAGTTGGGCGCCCCGTTCCAAAAAGGGCGTTACGTGGCGGGCAAAATATTCAGGACCGGCGGGATAGGAGAAGCGGCCATCGATGCGGTCGGGAAAACCGGCGTTGGGCATGGCGCTGAGGCGGGCTTCGCCCACGGCATTGTGCATGGCTTCCAGCGTGTGCATCATGGGCGCCGGCCCCACCGAACAGTTGACGCCCACCAGATCGGCGCCCAATGCCAGCAGCCGCTCGGTGACGGTGGACGGCGTCAACCCGCCGGGCGTTAGGCCATCTTCGGCAAAGGTCATGGAGGCCACAATGGGCAAGTCGCAGATGGCTTTGGCCGTGCGCACGGCGGCGGACAGTTCATCCAGATCGCTAAAGGTTTCAAAGAGCAGCAGATCGGCGCCCGCTTCCCACAGCACGGAAATTTGCTCGCGGAAAGCTTCTTCGGCTTCTGCCACGGTTAACGGACCCACGGGCTGCAAGCGCTTGCCCAGCGGCCCAATATCGCCGGCAATAAAGAGGGCGCGGCCGGTCACTTCGCGCACGTCGCGCAGCAGGCGCACGGCTTTGAAGTTGATGGCGCGCACTTTGTCGGCCAGTTTGTGGCGCTCCAGGCGAATGCGGTTGGCGCCAAAGGTGTGCGTTTTCAGCACGTCGGCGCCTGCCGAAGCATAGGCCATGTGGACTTCCGTGATCCATTCCGGTCGGGTCAACACCAGCTCTTCCAGGCACTGCTCAATACTGGCGCCGCGGGCAAAGAGCATGGTGCCCATAGCGCCATCGCCCAGCAGCGGTTGTTGCGTTAATTTTTGTAAAAAAGGATGCATAATTTCTCTGGTTTGGTAGGAGGGGGATAGGGGACTGGGGAATAAGGATTGGGCTTGCATACGGCCCTAATCCCTAATTCCTAATCCCTAATCCCTAATCCCCAAAAAACAATAATTCAAGATCAGTACTCTAGTGTACCATAATCCACCAAATTGAGTTAGAAAAAGGGTGAACTGTGAATAAGCTCACAGATGCGCCGTCCGTTTGGCGCGAAAGTGTTCACATGCAAGTATGTTTTGATGTTAAGCTATTCGGCGTCGAATTAAAAACTTGCCCCAATTTAGGATTTTAATGACAATCATATCCAAGAAAACAAAGGAAAACCTATGGCCTGGCAAATTGATCCCACCCACTCGCATGTCCAGTTTACGGTACGCCACATGATGATCAGCAAGGTGCGCGGCAGCTTTGAGAAGTTCAGCGGCACGGTTGATTTTGATGAGAATGAGCCGACGAACTCGACTGTCGAGGTAACGATTGACGTGGACAGCATTAATACACGCGAAGAGCAACGTGACGGTCACCTGAAATCCCCGGATTTTTTTGATGCAGCCACCTATCCGTCAATCACCTTCAAAAGCACCAGCGCCGAAAAAACAGGCGAAAATCAAGGCAAACTGCATGGCGACCTGACCATCAAGGGCGTGACGCACCCGGTGACGCTGGATGTGGAATATGCCGGCCAGGCCAAGAGCCCATGGGGAACCACCAGCGCTGGCTTTACCGCTACTGGCAAAATCAGCCGCAAAGATTGGGGCTTGACCTGGAACCAGGCGCTAGAGACGGGGGGCGTATTGGTGGGCGATGATGTGCAAATCGATATTGAGACTGAATTGGTGAAGCAATAAAAGTCGCAAAATCCCTTTTTAATGGAACAAACAGAAGCGGCGCACATTACTGGTGCGCCGCTTCTGTTTATGGATATAAACGCCAAAATTAATTACCCACTTGAAATAGCCAATTCACCTTATGGTATTTGTTCAAGCTCGTTTGGAGCGCATAGCTTTGGTCTTGACCACGGAGTCATCAGCCACCAAACGTTGATACTCATCTGATTCTACGCCAAACATGGCGATTTTGCCTTCCGCGTTGCTGTGAATACCCCAGCCATAACTTTTGGTCAGGGGAGAAGCTCGTAAGCAGGGCTGCCCTTTAGAGAAGAAAAGTTCGCGCTGCTCGGCCCATTCTGCTGCTGGAATTTCTTTACGAATGGCAAAAACAGAAAAAATGACTTCATCTGAGGTAAATTCGTAGGGATGCTTGTGCACCATTGCAAATTGCAGATTGGCCACGGTTTTCTTATCCCCTTTGACGGGGGGTATTTCGCCGCGCGTTGCTGAACAGTCCTCGGCAATTTCAATGAACGCGTTGAAGTAATTTGTCGAATGCATTTATGCTTCTCCTACGGTGTGCGCAATCTCAATCGCCTGAGCCAAGAGCACTTGACAATAGTCGAGATCAAGTTCCTCTAGTTTGCGAATTTTGGTATGGCGCATGTTGGCGCCAGTACCCTTTAGCAATCCCTTGGGATCGTCGAGTTTGGCGCCGTGATCAAAACCAAAGTTGACGTCATTCTTGTTGGCAACCATGTAGCAGATATTTCCATCGGCGGTCGCATAGACAGGGCGTGACCAGCGCCACTTCTCTTCGAGAGCGGGGAACTCTCTGTCAATTAGCCTTCTCAATTGGGCGCAGATCTCTTTCTGGGGCGAATTTAACCCTTCGATCATGGCGGTGACTTCTTGGTTATTGGTTGGCATTATTCTCTCCTTTCTCCGATGCATAGACGATTGCCGTCCGGATCGGTCAGTTGGATTTCGCACGCCCAGGGCTGCTGTGTTTATTTTTTATCCTCCCGCCATAGCGCCCACGACCAAAAATGGTTCCTGTCCACTGGCCACGCGCGCGGGCAGCGGCGTATCTGGCGCTTCGTGGGACCAATCTTCCCCATCGGCAAAGAAGCGCACCAGCGAACGGCGCTTGCCCGTTGCGCGCTCGCGGATCGTGCCGCACAGCACGGGATAGGCGGCCTCCAACGCGTCCAAAACTGAGCGCTGGGTAATTGCGCCTTCGACTTCAATCTCCACCTCGCCCTGTACGCCTGTCAAGGTGCGCAAGTGATGGGGTAATTTGACTCGGATCATGAGTTGCTCCTCCTTATGCGATCATCTTACAGATATTGCCTCAACCATATTCTCGCTTCCGTAGCATCCGTGAAATTCTGCATGGGAATGGGCGGCGCCTGAAACTTAAAGAGTAAGTTCATAATAAATTTGGCCAACCCTGAATCTGAAATCATGGCCATGGCTGTATAAACCGTGGGCAATTGCGCGGTGGAAAACTGGCGCGTGGCTCTATCCGGCACAGGGGAATTCGTTAGATAGATGAGCAATGGCGCGCGTTTGTTGTCGGTAATCTGTTTCACCAGGGCCACATTCGCTGTAATATTTTCAACCGTGCGCTTGACGTCTTTGGAAAGTGAAACCAAAATGCCATCGTCCTCCAACCAATAGGTGGCGATTTCGCCTTCAAAACACGGTCGATCAGTGGGAATTTCTATCATAATCAATTGTTCTTGCCTTCAAGTTCAGCCTTGAATTGCTTGACGAGCGCGGCCGGCGCTTGACACGACCAACCATTGAGGAGCAACGCGCTCAACTCATCATAGTCCACGTTTGCGAGTCGCAGCAAAATGGCCGGAAAGCCGTTGTAGTGCGGCTCGGTAAAGAATTTGTCCGGCTGTGCGGCTAGCAGAAAATCCTTCTCATCCAGATTGGCCACCCGTATGGCGATGACATCTGGATTGGGTACGCGCGCTTTCTTAGGCTCGATGCGTTCCATCCAAATCCAAACAAAACCCTTCTGCTTGCCTTTGTTGTTGACGGAAAAGGCGAACTGATCCGGCGCTTCGCTGGTTTCGGGGAAAGCCAGCGCAATTTCGCGTACGTCTTGTTGTGTAGCCATAATAAGTTATTTAGCGATTTCCCAGATGTAACCACCCGGATATTGGAAGCTGGCCGTTCGGATTCCCCAAGGCCGATCCATAAGCGTTTCTCCTTTCAATCACCGGAACACTCCTGGTAGCGAAACTGGGTGAAATAGACGTTTGTCCCCGGACCATGTTTGGCAGTCTTGAGTAAATCAATCAGCCCATCAAAGCCCGACTCGTACGCCACCATTGTGGATGTGATGTCCGAGCGGGCGTTGGGCATGAGCGATTCGACCACAACTTCGCCATTCCCCAATTTGTAGCACCCGCCAATCTTGACATGTGGCGTTTGCCAAATCCGAATCGTCGTTGTGATCTCTCCTCTGCGAATCCCTTCCCGCACGCGTCGCATAAATTGCATGGCAGCACTTTATCCCTGGCTAATCTGGAGAACCTGCCTGACTACTTCATCTATAGGTGCTCGATTATCCGATTTAACAACAGCGGCTCACCAATCACCGTTGCATCCACCTTGTCCGCGCCGAGAAAGGCGACAAAGCGCGCAAAGCCGCGAGCCAGCGCCTCGGCAAAGGCCTCATTTTTGCCCAGCGCCTTATCTTCCAACCAGAAGCCGAGAACGACAAACGTGTTTGTTGTCCGATCTAGCTTGCTATCAAAGCGCGCCACCAGCCGGTCACCCCATAGAATCGGCAGAACATAGTAACCAAATTGACGCTTCTCGATGGGCTTGTAAACTTCCCAGATATAGTCGAAGCCGAACAGAATCTTGGCGCGCCCCCGCGCGCTGACCGGATCGAGCGGGGCCAGAAAAACTACCTCGTCAGTGGGGCTTTTATCGATTAGCGTCCACGCCGCTGGTACGCGTCCGGCGCATAGATCGTTTAATAGCTCGATATCGCTGCTGAGAGCGTACTGCATCGGTTTCCAACCTTCGACCTTAATCTCAACAATCTCACCATCGGCCACCATCGCTTCCCGCAACTGTTGCGCTTTCTCAAAAGGCATACCGCGCTGAAATGCATCACTAGAGCGAGCCAGCCGTGAGAGACCGGCAAAACCGATCTCCTTTTTGACCAGAAAACGGTCCACGGTCGCCTCGGCACTCTCATAGAGCAGTTCTGGTGGCGCCACCCTTTCCGTCAGCGCATAGACGCGCTCGAAGTTTGCGCGACTGTGGGTCATCACTTCGCCCGTACGCCACAAGTAGTAAAGCGCCAGCGCGCTATCCTTGCGCCCGCGGTAATTCTCTGTACGCTTGCGCGATGACATCTTGAAATCGCGATTGGTCACGGTCTCGCGTGCGCGTAAAATTCCCCGCATCTCCACAATCGCATCGGCGTGTTCTGCCGCCGTTGCGCGCAGGCGCGGCATGTGCTCGCGTTCATGGTGCATAATAACGCGCCAGTGGGGCAGCTCAACCATCGGCCGCGCCGCCAGCCAGCCACCCCAGTCGAAGAACTTGCGCTGTGCATAAGTCACATCTTCCCATTGGCCGGGCGTGTAATCGAGCACCCGACTGTACAGTTGGATGTCGTGGCTGCGGGCGATGATTTGCAGTGGATCCAACTGCAAATACTCCATAGCGCGCATGGCCTGCTCTGTGCCTTGAGAACCTTGCCAACGTCGTCCGGGCCATAAACCTTGCTTGCCGAGGATAAAGCGACGGGCAACGTCGATATCAATGTTTAGCATACCTGATTGTCCATGTGCGCTTCAACTCCACATTCGCGTCACGTCGCCGCCATATACGCCTATCTCACAGTCTAGCATCATATCATTTAGCGGGCCGTCAGATACAACAAAATCAAACTCTTCAACAGTTGCCGTGCTGGTGGTGCGTGTCAGGATGATGCATCACGTCATCGCTGTGTTTAGCTCGCGAATAATGTGCGCCGCTTCAACGACAGCACTATCCTCGATTCTATGGATTCGGTGCTATGCGCATCTTTGATAGGGTCAGATCGTAGCCTCGGTCAAGCGCACCATAGGCGGTGGAGCGGATACACCAATTGGATGCTGCACCAGCTAGGACAACATGCGTCACGCCGAGACTGGCGAGAATTTCCTCAAGGTTGGTCTGTTCAAATGATGAGTTAAATTGTTTGTAGACACGCGCCTCACCTTCTGCGGGTGATAGTTCGGGAACCCACTGCCAGGCCGAACTGCCATAGGGGATTTCTTCATCATGTGAATGTTGCACCCAAATTACGGGGACGCTTTGTTGGCGTGCTTTCTCAACTGTTTTTGCCACATTGCGAATGACGCGATCCGCATCCCAAACGGTCTGCATCACGCCAACTTGCACATCAACAATCAGTAATGCCTGCTTGTTTCCTTCTCGAATGGTTGCCATAGTAGTTTTCCCCTTGCTCGCTCATTTATCAGTCAGATCCTTATCTTCCATTTCCCAGGCGTGATCGAGCGTGTGAAATGCGGTGTGGCGAATTAGGTACCGCAAAGGCCTCTTGCCGGCCGATTTGCCCTGTGCGTGATAGTCCCGGATTGCGTGGCAATAGGCATCGCGATGCGCTTGCAGCCCCTCGCTGGTCAGCATCGCACCGTCGGGTGTGTGCACGCCAAGCCCCTTTGCCCAGTCCTGCTCGTTGGTAAGGACATGACGGACGATGTGATCCCGATCCCGCCCGCCGCCGCGCGGCCCCTTCTGCATTTCAGCCGATACGCGCGCACGCACATCATCAAAAAACGCCCAGCACGCTTCCAGCAGCGTCAGCTCACGTTCTAATGCTTCCGCCGACATGGTTGCCTGGTCGATGCTCGAAAACGCAAAGGAGATACCCCAAAAGTCAGTTGATCCCGTACCCGGATACTGCTCCACCACGTCGACAGTGGGGTTGGCCGCAAAGGCCGCTTCCATCCCTGCTAACTTTGCTACCGTTGCATACCGTGGGATGTAGGAGCGTAAACGTTCCATGGCTGCCTCTTGCGTTTTTGCCCCACGCGCCAGACCGGGCCACTCTGCGGCTACGGCCACTACCTTTTTACCTTTTGGCCCGATTTCTATCGCCACTCGAAGTTTGCCAGTCATAGGTTTTCCTGTTTCAAGGCTCCTGCAAAACACCACGATTTTCAGATGGAGTTCAGTATGATTGAGCTGTCAATTAATCGCTAAAATGTCGTCATTTATCTTTTGCGCTGTAACTCAGATCCGATTGGTATGATGCACGACTCCATTATCAATGATGGTCATCATCTGATCTCCTATCTCAACCAACTTCAAGCCGAATCGTGACGTTGTCACCTTCATCCACCTTTTCGGCCTTGCGCACACTGGTTTTGATGGGTACGATGTAGCTTCCATCTTTGGGCCACAAGGCAGTTTCCCATTTACTTTTGCCCAGTTGCACAGTGACTGGAATCATGCCCCAGCCATAGGTTACTGAACTGGAAATGGCGTGTAGTTCTTGGCATTGCTCGGCTGGAACGGTCACAAAGTACCAGGGCGCGGGACCACGCCAGAACCAAATCTCGCCTGCAAATTTGATCTTCATTTCAGCTTGATCGCCAGTTCTTTCCGCCACTTTTTGTTATCTGGCTCATGCTCAATCTCCGAAACATAGACTTCATAGCGACAAGCAAAGGTATCGCCAAGCGCGGTGTCCCAGTTATCCATGGCATGGCCTGCCGCGCGTATCCAATCAATGAGCGCCTTATTGCCCTGATAGCCGCGATTCTTTCCCAAATATTGCAAACAAGCATAATTTCCCGGCGGCATCTGGCTCAACAATAGACCGTTAGCATTGGTCAATTCATCAATAAGCAGATAGCCAATCTCAATATCATAGGTAACGCCCATGCTGATTGAATGAAAGCGGAAGAAGGGCCGGCCCAAACTTGCCGATGCTGTTTCACCCACTGCTTTCTTGACCGCGGCCAAAGACTTCATGATTTCGCCCGCCACAGTTTTAGTTGGAATAATCTTGCGCACACCAATCGTTGCAACGACGCCCCGCTCCTCAATCCAGGGCGCCTTGAAGACAACCGAATCGCCAAGTGGTTTTGCCATTTGTTACTGCCTTTGTCTTTTCAATAGCTACAACCGCAATATACTTAACGCTGACACACGGTCTGAAAGATATTGCCTTCCGGATCTTCATACCAGGCCACCCGCAGCCGCAACTGCGCATTCACATCAAAATTATGCGGCTCACGGATGCAGTATACGCCTTTTTCAACGAGCATCTCATGCGCCTTGTCCACATTATTCGTCCACAGCACAATTTCACCGCGCGGCTTTCCCGGATCAACGGGTAAATGATGGATTCTGCGGGCAGCGTCTATGGACGACAACCCGATCAAATAGTCGCCAAGTCGCAGCTCGACATGTTCGGGCGTTCCTGCTTTGGGTGTTCGATAGCTCTCTTTAAAACCAAAGTTTTCCCGATAGAACGCGGACATGCGCTCGACATCCTGCACATAGTAATTGCTTTGGCCGCCGTGAAAGACAAGGCCGTTCGACGCATTCGTCATTTCGAAGTTCTCTCTGGTTTGTGGGCTGGAATCAGTACATCGCCAACAGCGTTGGGATGTACTGATTCTTTGTAAAAGCAATCTACTTTAGCCCACCGGCGGCTGGACAATCTTGAAAATGGCGCCAAACGGATCGGCCAGCGCAGCGATGCGGCCAAAGGGGGAGTCATCAATATTGCCCATCTGCTGGCCGCCCTCTTGCACAACCGTCGCCACCGTCGCGTCGGCATTGGTCACTTCAAAATAGTTGACCCACTGCGCCGGCATGGCGCCCCACGCTGGATCGATCTGCATAATGCCGCAGAGCTGTTCGTCGCCCTGTTTGAGCACATAGTACTCCATGCCGCCCGGCATGGGGTCGGCGGTGGCGTTGAGCAGCGCCGTATAAAAATCACGCCCTGCTTTGGCATTGGACGAATAGAGTTCCATCCAGGCCATAGAGCCCGGCTCGTTGCTCACCTGCCAGCCCACGTGCGAACCGGCCTGCCACAAAGCAAAGGGCGCGCCTGTAGGGTCTTCAAGATGGACCATGCTGCCAAACGGCCCCACCACCATGACGGGAAATATGATTTTGGCGCCCAATGCCTCGGCGCGTGCAACATCGGCGTTTACATCGTCGCTGGCAAAGAACAAGCCCCAACTGGGCTTCAGATCGGGCATGCTCTCTGGGATGGCGCTCAAACCAGCCACCGGATATTGGCCAAGGCGCGCGGTAGTGTAGCCGCCAAACTCGGGGCCGCCGATGTCATACTGCCAGCCGAAGACAGCGTGATAAAAGTTGCGCGCCGCCTCGGCATCGGGTGACGCGTGATCGGTCCAGGTGGGTCTGCCGGCTGGTTTTGCTTGCAAATGTGTAGTCATAGTTCTCCTGTTTAAATAGTAGAAAATTGTTATTGGATCGCTTGGAAAAGAACTTCAGGCGGCCTTATTCTTTTCGTCCCAGAGCATCGGCTCCCATAACTCCACCTTATTGCCCTCCGGGTCCATGATCCACGCAAACTGCCCATTCTCATGCGATTCGGGACCTTGGATGATTTCGACCCCTGCCGCGCGCAACTGCTCGATCATCTCGCCCAGATCGTCAACCCGGTAGTTGATCATAAACGCGGAGTCGCTGGGGCTGAACCACTGGCTCTCCTTTTCCGCCACATGCCAAACGGTGAGCCCCTTGTCCTCGGCTGCGTCATCCGGCCAGCGCAAGACGGCGCCGCCCCATTCTTCCAGCGACATGCCCAGATGTTTTTGATACCAGGCGGCAAGCGCAGCGTTGTCGCTTCTGCTCTTGAAGAAAACGCCGCCGATTCCCGTAATTCTCGCCATCGTTGCCTCCATTCATAAGACATGCATACACAACATTCACTATACTTGCTTTCTCTTCAGGACTTGCTTTTTCTTCAGGAAAAATCCTGCGCTAGCTCGTTCTTGTTGCGAAACGCCTTAAACCACCGCGAAGGCCGCAAAGTATCGCCAGCGAAAAAGCCTTCGCACTCTGCGCGACCTTAGCGGTGAAAATGGGGTTTTGCAACAGAAAGCAGCTAAATTTCAACGCCAGGTATGCCATCTGCACCTAACAGCAGCGACAGTTCCCCAGCGTGGGGCAGATCGTGATCGAGCAGCCCCCAGATGGTCTGCACGATCAGCGCCTCCTTCGCATCGGGGATGGCATCGATGGGTGATCCGCGCATTAGACATCCGGTGATGAACCGCCAAGTCTGCTCCAGTCCATGGAGAATCTCGGCAGCCGTGTGCGGCGGCTCATCGGCATCGCCCCAGTGGAGCAGAGGCGTTAATTCCGCCGCGTCCTCACCCAGAGCGCGGTGCAGATGGAGGGCTCGCCCAAAAACAATATGCTCGGCGATTTCGCCAGGCGTACGCAGGCCAGGTAGGAGCCGGCGCTGCAGCTGTTCATCGGTGAGCGGGGCGATTGCGCGCGTGAGGGCATCTTGGTAGTCTTGCCAACTCTCAAAGGCGCGCGCCTCCGCTATTTCTGCTCTTGTCATTTCCCTATTCCTAAAAGTTATTAAGCCAGCGTCTGCACTTCCACTGACAAAATCTTGGGCAGATTGGGCGCAATGGCGGTCCAACTGTCGCCCGCGTCGTTCGAGGCGTAAAGCTGACCGCCCGTGGTGCCAAAGTAGATGCCGCACTTGTCCAGCGCATCGACGGCCATGGCGTCGCGCAGGACATTGGCGTAGCAATTTTCCTGCGGCAGGCCGTTGGTCAGCGCTTCCCAATCATTGCCGCCGCTGCGGCTGCGATAGACGCGCAGTTTGCCATCGGGCGGGTAGTGCTCGGAATCGCTCTTAATCGGGATGACGTAAACTGTGTCGGGCTCGTGGGCGTGAACTGCAATGGGGAAGCCAAAATCGCTGGGCAGGTTGCCGCTAATCTCATGCCACATGTCGCCGGCATTGTCGGTGCGCATCACGTCCCAGTGCTTCTGCATAAAGAGCACATCGGGCCGCGCGGGGTGCATGGCCAGGTTGTGGACGCAGTGACCCACCTCCGCCGTGGAATCGGGCAGTTCGTATGGTGAAATCAGCCCTTTGTTGATGGGCAGCCACGTTTCGCCGCCATCATCGGTGCGGAAGGCGCCGGCGGCGGAAATGGCCACAAAGATGCGATTGGCGTTGCCGGGGTCCAGCAAAATCGTGTGCAGACACATGCCGCCCGCCCCCGGCTGCCACAGATTGCCTTTGGCCGCCCGCAGCCCCGGCAACTCCTGCCAACTTTGACCGCCGTCGGTCGACTTAAAAATGGCTGCATCTTCCACACCGGCATAGACCGTATCCGCCTCGGCTAGCGATGGCTCCAAATGCCAAACCCGCTTAAATTCCCACGGATGCTGCGTGCCGTCATACCACTGGTGGGTCCCCGGCGTGCCGTCATAGGCGAAATCCTTGCCCACCGGCTCCCACGTTGCGCCGCCGTCATCCGAGCGCTGGATCAACTGGCCAAACCAGCCGGTGGATTGCGAGGCATAGAGCCGATTGGGGTTGACCGCCGAACCGTTCATGTGGTAAATCTCCCAGCCCGCAAAGTGCGGACCGCTGATCTGCCAATCTTGGCGCTTGGCGTCGGATGTCAGAATGAAAGCGCCTTTTTGCGTGCCGACCAATACGCGTACACCGCTCATAGTTATCTCCTTTATAGTGGACTCAAGATGTTGAACATCTGTCCGCGAATCAAATTTATGACTCTACTGCAAAAACTATCAATGGCCACAAAGCCAACCGAAGTTGGACACAGAATACACAAAAAACTTCCCTGAGCCTTTTGTGAATTTTGTGCTTTTTGTGGCCATTTAGTCCTTTGAGCCGTGGACTTAATTATGCCGCTGGCGGTTGCACAATGCTAAAAGCCGCCCCCGCCGGGTCGCTCAACACGGCCATGCGGCCATAGGGCATGTCAAAGGCGGGAACGCGTACCTGCCCACCAGCCGCCACCACGCGCTCGACCGCAGCATCCGTATTGTCAACGGTGAAGTAGCCGATCCAATGGGGCGGAATGCCTGCCCAATTCTCGTCCATCTGCAACACGCCATAGAGCATATCGTCGCCGCGCTGCATAATGTGATAGTCCATGCCGTCCATTTTGTTGGCGGTGGTATTGGTGAGCGCTTCATAAAAGGCGCACGCCGCCGCAGAATCACGCGTGTTGACCTCAAACCAGGTCATACCGCCATGCTCATTCTCAACGCCGGAACCAATGTGATTATTCGCTTCCCACAGCCCAAAGGCCGCCCCTGTTGGGTCAACGCAAATCGCCATGGAGCCGGAATCTCCAATCACCATTGGCTCCACCATCACCTGTCCACCCAATTCTTGGACGCGCTTGACATCGGCATTGATGTCATCGCTGGCCAAATAGATGGTCCACGCCGACGGCTGTGGCGAATCAGGCGGCCAAATTGGCCCCATGCCCGCGGCATTGCGCCCCTGCGCCATAGCCATATTGTAATGACCAAAGTCTGGCCCCGTATCAAAATAGTCCCAGCCAAAAACTTGCTTGTAAAACGCTTTGGCCACATCCAGATCGGGCGTGGCCAGATCGAGCCAGGTGGGCGTACCGGCCGCTCGCTTGGTCGTACGAGTTGTCATAATCGATTCTCCTTTATGGAAATAGTTGTGAGATATGCATACGCAGTCATGAGACGTATTGCAACCTAATTTTGTCGCGTAAAACCGATAGTCATCTTTTGAGCCATTAGGCCATTCCAAAAAATAAAATATACAGCATGGCCTGCAAGCTAATCCAGAAAATCGATTTGAATTTGGATATTTATTTTTCTGGATTAGCCTTAATCAAGTGAATACGCAAAAATATAGTGATGCTGACCGTCCACAATATCGATTGTAAAGGAGCCAGCTATTCCGGCCAGTTCATCCGTTCCAGAATCGGGCACGACGCTGATCGATAGTTGCTGTTCACCGCGATTCATGACGCCTACGTGTTGAAAAACAAAGCTGCCCCTCCGCCCGTGCAGGCTTCCGCTGACGCGTTCAATGGCCACATAGCCCGCCGATCCCTCCACGGTGGTGACAGCGGTCAACATTTCCCCTTTGCCTATGCCGGTCAGATCGCCATGAAACTGTTTGTCAATTGACATACGGCCCAACGTGGCGCCATCTGTTTGATTTGGCTCCGACAAGGGGTGAAGATTTACCTCAAATGTACCTTTAGCAAATGTACCTTTAGCAAATGTACCTTTAGCAAATGTACCTTTAGCAAATGTACCTTTAGCAAATGTACCTTTGGCTTGCAATGTCACTACGTTTTCTCCTGTAAATTTGCGCGCGGTTGTTATAAAGCAGCATATTTCGCTGGAATATTATATTGCGCTTGAGAGATAGAAACCGTGTGCAGTTTGATAAATTCACCCTATTATAGAACTTTTGTTCTCGCTTGTCAACCTGTAAAATGTGTATATACCCGTTTTAGCGAAGAGGTCATAAATGACACATTATTTATCCCAAATAGATATGGCCCTGCATTTGGCAATGGGTATTTTTTACGCCCAGAGTAAACTTTGGCCTCTCTCATTGTCAGTCAATTGAAACAACCCGATATAAAGATTTGGGATAAGCTGATAAAGGTATGTGATCCGCCCAAATTATACCAATAGCCTAGCAATCAGGACCGTTTGGAAACTTTGAAACAGAAAGGCATAACGTGCTCAAAAACAAATTACTCATTCTATTGCTCATCATAAGTATGCTTGCCGTAACCGGCTGTTTTGGAAGAGGGGATGCAGAGGCAGAAGTTAGCTCGGAGCCTGCTCAGGCTGAAGTCCAGCCCGAAGCCGCGGCGGCAGATACACCAACGCCCGCGGCCGCTGGGATTCAATCGACTGATTCTGAGGAAGCTGTTGCTGCTGCAAGCGAAGGAGCAATTTTTACAACCATAGAAGATGCCGCCGAAATCCAGAGCTACCGCATGCGTGTCTCTATGAATACCAATAGCGCGGGCGGCGCCGCGCAAGTGGAGATCACCGGCGAATATACCAAAGAGCCGCGCGCCGAACGCTTGACCATGCACTTTGACGAAGGTGGTGAGGTCAACAACATGGAGATTTTGCTGGTGGAGGGCGTGCGCTACGCCCAGTTTGAAGGCATGTGGGTGGCCGCGCCGGACATGGTCCCGGACATTCAGGAATTAACGCTGATCACCCCTGCCGACTTGCAGGAGATGCCTGATGGTGTTGTCGAGGTTGGTACGGAAAACGTCAACGGCCGCCAAACCACCCACTATCACGGCGACAAAGAGACCATTCCCGTGGTGGGTGCCGCCGGCGACACCCTGGACGTGAGCCAGGTGGAAGACGCGCAGATTGACTTCTGGGTCGATCAGGCCGCCAATTTCCTGGTCAAGATGCAGCTCACCGTTAATGGCGAAGTAGGAAACCCCGATACTGTGTCTCAGATCATCTTTGAGTATTTCGATTTCAACGCTGATATGGCCATTGAAAAACCCGAAAACGTCATGGCCATCCCCGGCATGGGGCAAGCGGCGGATGAACAACCCGCTGCCGCGCCCCTCACGTCTGACGACGAGCAGGCAGGGGCAACCACCTCTGCGCTAGGTGCGCTGCTGGGCTTTGACCTGATGCTCCCCACGGGCAGCGACTTTTCGCTCATGGGGTCCAACATGGCGCAGCTCACGACGCCCTACACCGCCGAGGAAGCGGTCAACCTCTTTACTCAGACCATGCCTGCCAATGGCTACACGCTCATGAGCCAGCTCAACCCCGAAGCCGGCCAGACCGTCCTCATGTTCCAGAAGGGCGTCAAGATCATTACTATTAACATCACGGCCGCTGATGGTGGTTCGGAAATGCAGATCGTCTCGGCGCCGTAAAAAAGTGGAGGAGTAGAGGAGTGGAGGAGACACTCGACCATCTCCTCTACTCCTCCCTCTACCCTCTACCCTCCACTGCCCTACAATCCCTTTGCCAACTCATGCAGCAACATGCAATAGGCCGTTTTGGCGCGGGCAAAGCTGCTCAGACGCCAGAATTCGTTGGGGGCGTGCTGTCGTTCATCATTCATGCCAAAGGCAAAGTTGACGGTGTACACGTCCAGATATTCTTTAAAGAGGCTGCAAAAGGGAATGCTGCCGCCGGTGCGTACGTAGAAGGGTTCTTTGCCGTATAGCTCTTCATGTACGGCTTTGGCGGCTTCGTTGCCGGGGTGGTCGGCGGGCATTAGGTACGGTTTGGGCCGCTGGCTTCGGGCGTGACGGTGGCGGTGACGCCGGGCGGCGTATGTTTGGCCACGTGCAGCGCTAGGGCCTGGGCTATGCGCTTGGGGTCCTGGTCAGCCACCAGCCGGCAGGTGATCTTGGCGTGAGCCGCGTTGGGCAGCACCGTTTTGACGCCCTGGCCCTGAAAGCCGCCCCAAATGCCATTGAGCTCCAGCGTGGGCCGCGCCCAGCGCCGCTCCAACGACGTGTAGCCCGGCTCGCCCATCAGGCCATTGACGCCCAGTTCCTTCTCTAACTCTGCATCATCCGATGGAATGCGCGCCAACTGCGCCCGGTCCTCATCGGTTAAATCGCGCACGTCATCAAAAAAGCCCTCGACCATAATCTTGCCGTCGGCGCTGCGCATGGTGGCCAAAATCTGCGCCAGCGCATGGATGGGGTTAGTCACCGCGCCGCCGTAGATGCCTGAATGCAGATCGGTGTTGGCCCCCTTCACGTCAATCTGCACGGCGGCCAGCCCGCAGCCCCACCAGCAGCTCGGGCTGATCCTCGCCAAACTGGCCGCCGTCGGAGCTGACCACCATGTCGCAGGCGAACTTGTCGGATTGGCGGCAATAAATGGCGGCAACGTAGGGCTGCCGATCTCCTCCTGGCCTTCGAAGAAAACTTGAGGTTGAGCGGCAGTTCACCTTCAGTTTGCAGCAGCGCCTCTACGACCAGAATCGGCACGAGCATGTTGCCCTTGTCATCGGTGGCGCCGCGGGGCATAAATGCGGCCCTCCTTGACCACCGGCTCAAAGGGTGGGCTATCCCATAGCTCCAGCGGGTCCACGGGCTGCGTGTCAAAGTGGCCGTAGATCATCACGGTGGGTTTGCCCGGCGCGTGCAGCCAATCGCCATAGACCACGGGATGGCCACCGGTCTCCATCATTTCAATATTTTCAATGCCCGCCTTGATCATGCGCGCCATCACCCATTTGCCCGCCTGCCGCACGTCGTCGGCATGTTCGGGCAGGCTGGAAATGCTGGGGATGCGCAAAAAGTCGAGCAGTTCGTTCAGGTGCTCTTCCTCCCGCTCGACCAGATAGCTACTCCAACTCATAAGATGCCTCGTTTCTATTTTGAAGAGATATTTTGATCAACAGATTACACAGATTTTAAAGATTTCTGTACTGGTCAGCGACATCGTGCAACGAATTGGCTCACGCAGAGGCGCAAAGACGCAAAGTTGAAGAGAATCTTTGCGGGCTTGGCGGCTTTGCGTGATTTTATCATCTCGTTGACCAATACAGATTTTAAAGATTTCTGGCAACTATTCAGCCGCTCGAGGCCTGAGCTTGTCGAAGGCCGGGTCCCCTTCGACAAGCTCAGGGAACGCCTGAATAGTTACGATTTCTGATTCTTGATTCTAATCTTTGAAATCTGTGTAATCTGTTGATCCATATTCATCTTGCTCTTGAAGAAAATTGATCTATTTGCCAAAGATTTGTGAAATGTTTACTTCAAGTTCGGGCAGCAGTTCGGCTTTGATTTTTTCGCCCAGCAGCAAGCGCTCGCGCAGGCGATAGCCGCCGTTGAAGGGACCGCGATAGCTGTCAACTTGCTCATCTTGCAAGTTGACAATCCACACTTCGGGCACGCCGCCGCGTCCGTAAATGCCTAGCTTGATCTCTTTGTCGTAATCGAGGGAAGAGTCGGAAACTTCGATAAGCAAGAGTACATCTATGGATTCAGGAAGTGCATCCGCGTAAAAATCGTCGCGTGGACGCAATATAGCAAGGTCAGGTTCCGGTTGTGAATTCGGTCTAATCCGAATCGGATTTTGGACACTGACAATAGCTTCATCGCCGACGATACGGGATATGCTCTGATTTAGACGGCTGACACACGCTACATGTCGGCTTCCCACAGGGCTCATTGTCACCAACTCTCCATCCAGTAATTCAACGTTGTCATTTTCAGTCAACACGCCACTTTCCAACATCTGATCCAGATCGTCAACTGTAAATAGTTTGTGTGGCAATTGCATCGCCATAACCACTCCTCGAGATGTGTCATCTGTTTCTTTCTGAATCTGTTGTAGTATTCTGCAACAACCACAAAACAGATAAGTAGTAATGTTACCTCAATCCGCCGCCTCTTGTAAAACCAACTCTCTGTTTTCCAGTTCGCCCTTAGCCGCGGTTTCAATCGCAAACTGCGTTTCATACAAATGCGCATACAGCCCGCCGTGCGCCAGCAATTCAGCGTGCGTGCCCTGTTCCACCAGCCGCCCCTGGTCCAGCACCAGAATTTTGTCGGCAGCCAAAATGGTGGAGAGCCGGTGCGCGATGACCAGGCTGGTGCGCCCCTGCATGAGCGGTTCCAGCGCGGCTTGGATCAGCGCCTCGCTCTGCGAATCGAGGTGCGACGTGGCTTCGTCCAAAATCAGGATCTGCGGGTCTTTGAGGATGACGCGCGCAATGGCCAGCCGCTGCTTTTCGCCGCCGCTCAGCCGGTAGCCGCGCTCGCCCACCACCGTGTCGTACCCCTCGGGCAAGCGGGCGATCATATCCGCAATGTTGGCGGCGCGGCAGGCGGCATCCAGTTCATCCTGGCTGGCGTCGGGGCGGGCATAGATCAGATTGGCGCGGATGGTGTCGTGGAACAGGTACGTCTCCTGCGTCACCATGCCGATCTGCTGCGCCAGCGATTCCAGCGTCACATCGCGCAGGTCGCTCCCATCCAGCAAAATGCGCCCACTCGTCGGATCATAGAGCCGCGGCAGCAAATAAGTAATCGTCGTCTTGCCCGCCCCACTCGGCCCCACCAACGCCACCAATTCCCCCGGCGCCATCTCAAAATCCACCCCCTCCAACGCCCACAACCGCTCCCGCACCGGCTCCGCCCCAGTTTCCTCTACTCCTCTACTTTCCCCTTCTCCCTTTCCCCCCTTCTCCCCTTCTCCTCCACCGCCATAGCGAAACGAAACCCCCTCAAACCGCACGCGCCCCTGCACCTTCTTTAACTCAATCGCGCCCGGCTTATCCGTAATTTCCAGCGGCAGATCCAGCCATTCAAAAACGCGTTCAAAGCTGACCATAGAGGTGGCAAACTCGACCTGCACGTTGGTCAGCGCCGAGATGGGGCCGTAGAGCCGCGACAGATAGGCCACAAAGGCCACAATGGTGCCCACGCTGATCGTCTCTTGCAGCACCAGATAGCCGCCCGCCCAATAAATCAGCGCCGTCCCGATGGCGCCGGCGCTGCCCAATCCCAAAAAGAACCATTGACCCACCTGCGCCCGCCGCACGCCAATATCGCGCACCGCCGCGTTGGCCTGGCCAAAACGGTTCAACTCCTGCTGCTGCTGGCCAAAGGTCTTCACCAGCAGCGCGCCATTGATGGTCAGCGTTTCGCTAATGCTGTTGCTCATGGCCGATTGATGCTCCATGGCCTCGCGGCGGATGCTGCGCAGGATCAGCGCCACGCGGCGCGCCGGCAGCAAAAAGAGCGGCAGCACGATCACCGCCAGCACCGCCAGCCGCCACTCAATGGAGATCATCACCGCCAGCGTGGAGATGAGCGTGACCGAATTGGTGAGAATGTTGGGAATGGTGCCGGTAATGGCGTTTTGGGCGCCCACCACGTCGTTGTTGAGCCGCGAGTAGATTTCACCCGCTTTGGTCTCGGTGAAAAAGCGCAGCGACATGGCCTGCAAATGGCCATACATCTGCTGGCGCAGATCGTGAATAATGCCTTCACCGGCGCGCGAACTGTAATAGCGATTCACCACGCTGATCAGCCCCGTGGCCAGCGGGATGGCCAGCAGCCCCAGCGCCAGCCAGTTGAGCCGCGTCATGTTGCGTTCGGGCAGCACGTGGTCGATTAGCTCGCGATAGAGCAGCGGCGGCAACAGCTCCAGCAGCGAATTGGCCACAATCGTCACCAATACAATCGCCACCGCCGCCAGATGCGGCCGCGCATAGCCAAAGGCGCGCCGCAACAGCACGCGATCAATCTGCGCCTTGCCCTTGGATTCATCATACGAAATATAGCGCCACCAACCGGAAGAATGCATGTAGGAGTCCTTTCTGTGATCAAAGATGATGTTTATCACAGCATACCACAGGCGGGCGACGAGCGCACCGGAAGAATGGGCAGGAGGAAGGAGAGGGAGAAAGGGGGAAAGGGAAGGGATTTGCTCCCCTATCCCCTTTCTCCCCTTCTCCCTTTCTCCTTTCATTTAAACATCCGGTCATACATCACCAGCGCACCGGCCTGGGCCACGTTATAGCTGGCGGCGTGGAGGGCAGGGATGGTGATGTGGAAGCGGCACTGTTGGAGGATCGATGCGGGGAGTGCCGTTGTCTTCGGAGCCCAGGAGATAGATGGCGCGTGGGGTGCTGAAAGTCGACGAGCGACTGGCCGTTTTCTTCAACGGCACCAGCGGACAGTCATAAGCTGGCGGCTAAAAAGTCGGCCAGCGTGGCGTAGGTAAAGAGCGGAATGTGCTGCCAGGTGTTGAAGACATCGCCGGCCTGCGGCTTGTAACGCTGCCAATGGTAAACACAAAACTGGCGCCCAACTGATATGCGCTGCGCCACAACAGCCCTACATTTTCGGCGTACTTGACCTGATAGATGCCGATGCCAAAGTAGCCGCCGATGAGGGAGTTGTTTCTGCGCGTCATGGGAAGTTTAGTGGAGGAGTAGAGGGAGTAGAGGAGTAGAGGAGTAGGGCCTGTCTCCTACTCCTCCACTCCTCGACTCCTTTTCAATCAACGGTAAATAAAGCCAATTCAGCCGCGCCTCCGTCACATTTACATTGGTCAGCGTGGCGTCGGTGTCTATGGGGGTGTCGGGGTCGTCTGAAATCATGACTAGCGGGCCGCCGGTGCCGCCCACAATATCGTGGAATGTGGCGGCGGCCTGGTTGCGCAGCACAACGTTGCCAATGTCAGCGTTGACCACCACGGCGAAGCTCACCGTCATGGCCGCCCCGCCGCCGGCCAGTGCATCCAGCTCAACCACCACGCGTCGATCTGCCGCCGCGTTGCCGATTATGACATGGGCTGCACCCGCCTCCACCAGCCCTGGAATCAGGGTGGTATTGGTATCGGGCGTGTCCTCCAGGCGAATGTCAAGCGCCGGTGCGTTGCCGTCATTATAGATTTGCAGCACGTAGATCAGCGTGTCGCCGCTGGAGACTTGCCCATCAACGTCGGCGTCGACCAGCAGCAGGTCGGTTTTGGTGATGCGCAGTCGGGGCGTAACCGTAATGGGCGTCAGCGTGGGGTCGGTATTGCCCGCCGCGTCCGGATCATCGGTGACGGTGCCGGCAGCGTTAGCGCTGGAAACGGCGCCTTGGCTGCCGATCTCATCGGCGGCGCTGCCCAGCGGATTGTTGACCCGCACCGCGTATTGGATGACGGCCTGGCCGCCATTGCCCGCAATCTGCGCAATCGTGACCACAATTTGCGAGCCGCCGTTCGGGTTGGCGTTGCTGATAGCGATGCCTTGAGAGGTCGAGATGGAATCTTCAATCAGCGTGGTGTTGGGATCGGTGGCAACCGTAAATTGCACATCGCGCGCCCGCTGGCTGCCCACATTTTCAATGGTCACCACATAGCCAATGGTATCACCCGGGCTAGAAACACCATCTTGATCGGCATCCTCCAAAAGCTGGTCGCTCATCTGCGCGACCAACAGCGGCGACGAACCATCATAGGTTGGCGATGGCGTGGGCGATGGCGTGGGCGTGTTGGTGGGCGTGTTGGTGGGCGCGACCGTCTGGGTGGGCGTGGGCGTAGCAGTGGCCGTGGGGTCCGGCGGCATTGTGGCCGTGTGCGTGGCGGTTGGCGGCGCAGCAGATGTGGATGTGGGCGTAGCAGTCGTTGTGGGCGTCTCGGTTGGCACCGGCGTAATGGGCGTATTTGTGGCAGTGGCCTCCGGCGTATTGGATGTAAAGATGGCCGTAATCGCCAGATCGCGGTCCATGTCGATTTCCAGCGGATTGTCGGCGCCGCTGCGATCCCCGGCCCAGCGCTCAAATGTCCAGCCGGCGGCTTGGGCAGCCACGAGAAACACTTTTGTCCCCGCCGCATAGGTCGCCTGGTCGGGAATGCGGAGCACCTGCCCCTGGCCCTCCACCGTAATGGTGAGGCTATATTGCTGTACGGGCGTGCTGCAACCCAGCGCCCAATCCACGGCGGCATCGAAGAGCTTTTCGCCGCTTTGGCTCATGTTGCCATCAGCCAGGTGAAAGCCCACGCGCCGCGCCGGCGCTGTGCGCCCCACCATTTGCGCACCCGCTTCGTAGGCAAAAATGGCGTAGCGATTAGCCGACCCGCTCATATTGGCGATCTTGATGGCGTTGTCGTTGGGCACGCCCCAGTGAAAGAGCGACGGGCGCGTGTGTGTGGTCACAATGCCGCTGAGACCCGCCGCCAGTTCATGGGCTGAATTGACCACGTTGATCTGCTGCTGGTTGGTGCTTTCGCCAAAATCATTGTTTTCGCTGTTGGCCGTCATCCCCATCATGGGGTAGAGCCAGGCTTCCTGACGCTGCATAAATGGCACGGCCGTGGCTTTATAAATGATTGTTCACCCAGCACAAAGCGAATAAACGGATCCAGATCACCGACGCAGATCTGCCAGCGCATCGCCACGCGCAGTTTTCACGTCAGCGCCCGTTGGTATCGATCGCCCAGCGCCGCAGGCTTGGGTACGGTTTGGCATATTTTGTTCTGCCTAAATGGTGCGTTGTGCGTTAATCATCAGCACTGGCTACATGATCGTGGCTTGCAGCCGGTTGATTGCCGGCATGTCGGCATGGCGCCCGGTCGTTTCATGCACTGACCTGCCAGCTGAAAAGGCAGTAAGAGAAGAACGCCATCGCCAAACTGTTCCAGGACAACCATACCCATTAGCTTTCATTCGGGATTGTAATATTGTGTAACCCTCCTTTACCAACGCCGCCTGTTAATCAGCCGTATAAATCTCTTGCATTTCAATCATCGTTCCGGCTTTCTGGTCAGCGCCGCAGGGTAATACATCGATCGCAAATCGCGCTCTTCTGGCAACACCAGCTCGACGTCAGACCTGCCTGATTGAGAAAGTCCAGACCAGCGCCTTCATCATCTGAACAGGTTGTCACTCACCACACCTTTTCGACTGCCACGGGTAATGGGTGTCGCAGGCGTGTCAATTGGGCGTGGCGGTTAGCCAGATGCGCCATGGGCGGCCAGCGAAATGCCTACATGGCTGTTGGAATGCATGGAAGTGCCGCGGCCAAAGGCGCGGCAGAAGGCCGCCAATTCCAGCGAAGCGCGCAAGCCGCCCCAGAAATGGTGGTCGCTCAGGATAATATCTTCAGAGCCGTGCTGCACGCCGGGCAGATGCTCAAAGCCGGTGGTACACATATTGGTCGCCAGGGAATGTTGAGCGCGGCCCACTTTGCCCATGTTTTCCTGCCCGCGCACCGGGTCTTCATAATATTCGAGAATCCCTTCCAGCTTGCGCCCCTGCTCGATGGCTGTTTCCACCGACCAGATGGCGTTGGGGTCCAGCCGCAGCGGCACACCCGGACCAAAGGCTTCATGCAGGGCCAGCATGGCCGCCGTCTCCTCGGCGGGCGGCATGGCGCCGCCTTTGAGCTTGATCGACTTGAAGCCAAACTCGTCGCACATGGCCTGGGCCTGCGCCACCACGCCGGCAGGATCCAGCGCCGCTTTTTATGGCGCTCAGCCGGTGGCGTGCGGACGGTGCCAACCAATGCGCCGCCGGCGCCCTCATATTTATAAAAAAGATAGGCCGAAAAATCGACGCGATCGCGGGCGCGCCCGCCCAGCAGATCGACAACAGGGCGGCCAGTGGCTTTACCCATCAGGTCAAAACAGGCCACCTCCAGCGCGCTAAACACATGCACCTGCCGGCGCTGATCCACGGCGCTTTCCCTTGCAATCTGCCGCCCTTCTGCGCCAAAACGTTCGCCAATGGCCTGGTTGATGGCGTTGAGCTGGAACGGGTCTTTGCCAATAACGACGTCGCGGGCGGCTTCTAGGGCGCGCAAAGTTTTACAAGCTTTCGCCGGGCACCTCACCCAGCCCGTAGATATTGTCGTCGCTGACCAGTTCAATGATGATACGCAACGCATAGGGGCGCGGCAGCCCGGCTGCGTTGAGCAGCGGCGGATCGACAATGGCAATGGCGAACGTGCATGTCGGTGATCTTTCACGGGTTTCTCCAATCGGTGTTTGTGTTTCAGGAGTTGATGATTTGCGGGCTAATTCGTTGGCCTATTAGCACCACCAAATTTTGCGCGACTTTCAACATCTTTGCAGTGGTCAAAGAGAAGATGGAACCACGCAAAGTCGCCAAGTTCAAATGATGGAGTCAAAACAAACCCGGAATCTCCAAAAGATTCCGGGTTTGTTTTGACGGACGTACGGGTCAATTATATGAAATCCCCTTGAGTCAATTTCTAGCAATTTACGTGGCCAGCGGTGGGCCGCCGGGAATGGCAAAGGGTTTGTCCAAAGGCTGATAGAGCGTGCGCGTGGCGCTGAATTTCGCCGTTAAATACTCGCCCAGAAAGATTGAACCGTCAATGCGATCTGCGGTCGCGTGGCCGGAAAAGAGGAAGGATGCCGTCACCGGGCCGGCGCATTTCGCTGCGCAACTTGATCTGATCCCCCTCGACCGTGCCAACAATGGGCTGCTGCGCCAATTCGCTTTGATGCGCGCCGGTGATCCAGTTGCCCTCCTGTTGGAGAAAGAACCGGTGGTGGCTGGTGGTTGTGAAATATTCGATGGCGATCCCAATGGCCGCTGATGTCCACGGGCGGCGGGCGTCAATTCCGCAGACTGCGGGCTGCGCGGGCCGTGAGTATCGCATAGATACGCTCGGCAACCACCTGCCCATGACCGGACTGCATCTGGCTGGGTGTAATGCGGATGGCGGTCCGATCGCCGAGATTCTGGCCGCCCACGGCAATGCGCGGGCGATTGCGGGCAAAATCCTCGGTTGACTGCTCGCCGGTGATGTGCAGCACCGCCAGATCCTGCACTGATCACCAGCGTTGGCGAGCGGTTGAGAGACTGGCAGGCGGCACGACTTCTGTGGTCGCCGCCGGCAATGGTCGCCACGTTGGGCAATATGGTCGAGCTTGGCCAGCCAGCGTTGCCACTCGGCGTCATGGTCAAAACGCGTCACCCACATTTCCACGGCGGCCAGCATACCCATGATCTCCTCGCGCCGATTTTGTTGTCGCGGTTCGGCCCGTGGTGGGGTGAACCGGGCTCGCCAGGCCGCCATGAGAATATCTTTTTCTGCCCAACAATAGCCCTGCACCTTGTGGCCCGCAGATCGTTTCCGCCGCCATAGGCCACCACATCCGCACCCTGCGCCAGGTGAAGGCAGGGGATGTTCAGATTTCGGCCAGCTGCATCAATCAAAACGGAATCCCCGCCGGTTTGGCAATGGCTACAATATTCTCCAGCGAAAGGCTCTGGCTGCGACCTATGTTTGAAACCAGATAGATCATGGCCGTTTTGGCGTTGATGGCTTGGGCGAGTTCCTCCGGCGTTTCGACCATAACGATTTCGATCACGATATTGCGCACGGCATGGTCGTACGCATTGCGGGAGTAGCGCGGGATGATAACCTGCGTCTTGGCGAAGCCGGTCAAATCCGGAATGCGGATGAGCAGTTCCGGGTTGCCGCCGGTGACGCAGGCCGCGGTCACATGCTTAAGGCCGGTCAAGCAGCCCGATGGGATCATGCCCCACTCGGCGCCGGTGAGTGCAGCCACGCCGCCCCACCCTCGGCTAATTCGTCGACAGTAATGTCGGCGCGCCGCTTCTTTGATGGCCGCTTGCACCGCCGGCAGCTCCACCGACCCGCCAATAATCGCAGTGCTGCGGCAGTTGATGATCGGCTCGACGCCGATGGCGCGGAAGATGCTCTGGTCGTCGGTTGGCGTGGCTCCGTCGACGGTCTGTAAATAATGCAGAATGGGCAAATGGCGCTGAGTCTGTGTGGTCCATGTAAGTCTCCTCACAAGATGAGAACTGGGATTATGGCGCGGTGGGCAGCATCACCGCGATTATTCGAGATATCTCAGCCCCGATGGAATGACCAAGCGATGGCAACAAAAAGAGGACTGGGCATTTCTTGTTAAATGATCAATATCCACGTATGGTATAATCAGCATGGATAAGGGGGTGACAAATTATCAGTAGATCGCAATGGCAAGGGATAGGGCTGGATTCACCAATCGAGACTGACGCCTGTATCGCCAACACCGTTGCGGTGTACTGATTATGAGGAGATTAACCAATGCTAAAGCCGGTGCAAGCCAGCACATACACTTTTCGCAAGATCATAGACGGCGGTTTTTTATATGTTGACAAAACCGAGTACCTCTACAAGCTGGTGCGTCCGGCCTCCGGCGTCTATTTTCTGGCGCGGCCGCGACGCTTTGGCAAGAGCCTCATGATCTCTACGCTGGAAGAGATATTCCTGGGCAATCGAGCACTCTTCCAGGGGCTGTGGATCGATGCCAGCGATTACAACTGGCAGACCTATCCGGTGATTCGCATCGACTTTAGTCGGATGCAGGTGGCCAGCGATGCCGAATTGCGCGCCGGCATTGAACGGTATCTGCGCCAAATCGCCCGCCAATATCAGGTTGCCATTGGCGATGGCCCGTACTATGCGCTCTTTGAGGATCTGATCTTGGCCTTGGCGGAGCAGGGGCCTGTGGTGATTTTGATCGATGAGTATGACAAGCCGCTGATCGACGCCTTGACCAATGTGCCCGAGGCACAAAAAATTCGCGAGACGCTTAGAGGCTTTTACACGCTGATCAAGGCGATGGATCAGTATTTGCGTTTTGTCTTTATCACCGGGATTAGCAAATTTAGCAAAGTGGGCGTCTTTTCGGCTATGAATAATCTCGATGATCTGACGATGGACGGACGCTTTGCAACGGCGCTGGGTATTACGGAAACAGAACTCGAGGAGTACTTTGCTGGGCACATTGCTGCGTTTGCCGAGCAGAATGGCAGCGACCTTGTTACGCTGCGACAGCGTATTCGCAATTGGTATGACGGCTTCTGCTTCTTTGAGGGTTGTGAAAGCGTATACAATCCTTTCTCCACGCTACAACTCTTTAATAAACTGCGCTTCGCCAATTACTGGTTTGAAACAGGTACGCCTACTTTTCTCATCAAGTTGCTCAAAGAGCAGCAATATGACATTGAACAGCTCGATGATCTGCGCTTGCGCGAGCTGGCCTTCAACACCTATGAGATTGAAACCCTCTCGATCATCCCGTTGCTCTTTCAAACCGGCTATCTAACCATCAAAGATTATGAACCGGCCCGCCGCATCTATACGCTGGCTTATCCCAATATGGAGGTCGAGGACGCTTTTCTGACCTACCTGCTGGGCGAATTTAGCAAACGGGACCGCGGGCTCAATGAGGCCCAGTTGTGGCGCATGATCGACGCCTTGGAAGCGCACGATCTGGATCGGTTTTTTGGGCTGTTGCAGGTCTTTTTTGCCAACGTTCCCTACCAAATCCATTTGAAATATGAAAAGTATTATCAGACCATCTTCTATCTGATCTTCAAGCTCATCGGCCTGCGCATTGATGCCGAAGTGGAGACCAACGTCGGGCGCATTGACGCCGTGGTCGAGGTCGCCGATCACATTTTTCTCTTTGAGTTCAAATTGGATAAGAGCGCGGAGTAGGCATTGCAACAAACCCGCAGCCGAAGCTATTATCAAAAATATCAACTCAAAGGCAAGCCCGTCACCTTGATTGGCGCCAACTTCAGCAGCGAAACACGCCAGGTGACGGCGTGGGTGCATGACTCTGCGCCATTGTAGAAAATGATTCCGCCGGGTATACGTGGCGCGTGGTGCGTGTACCGGTTGAGACCTTTGTTCGTTATTGCGTAGTAATTTTGTCCACATGGCCTAAACCAATGCAGCGGACCGGCACTTTTTTGTGCCGGTCCGCTTCTTAAAGTGTTATTTGTGCGCTAAACCTACGTCGCCAATCCTTCTATTGGTGATTGAGGCAGCGGTTTGTTGTCCCCCTGCGGTGGGGCCTGACGCCCTTGATCAACAGCCACAGCGCCACGTTAACTCGGCAAGGACCGTCGGCGCCACCATCATCTGGCCGGTGAGCGCCGCGTATGCGGGATAGAGAAAGCTGAAGCTATCGATCAAATAGCACACGCCGGCCACAACCAACATTGTGCCCAAAAAGCCCGGAAAATAGCTCGACTTGGTCATCAAGTAGCCCAAGAGCAAAAGGTAGATGCTAAAGAAGATCAGCGCGATGTCGTAGCCGGTGCTGTGGGCATTTACAAAGAGCATGGCCAGCGCCTGTTGCTGTGCGGTGGCAAATTGCGCCAGGGTATCCATTCCTTTGGCCAGATTGAGCGCCACAAAAAGATTGAGCAAATTGAGCCCCAACGTTGCCGCTTGCGCCAGCCGGAAAAAGGCGGCCATCAAGGCCAGCGCGTTGCTCACCGGTCGCAGCAGCAGGTAGAAAAGCACGCCCAAAGCAATATCGCACAAAATCATAACCAGGTCGCCCGCAATGCTCAGGCGAAACAGCCCTTCCGCCGCCACAATATTGTGCGCCGTTGCCGCGGCGTCGCCGGGGGCCATGATCAGCCCTTCACGCACATAGCCCTGGGCAAAGATGCCGGCGATGATCAGGATCAAGTAGAGCAGCCCGGCCATGCGGGCGGTCTTACGGGGTGTTTGTTCAATGGGTTGGTTTTGCATGGGAAGTCTCCTTTTGTTTGTCGGGGCCTCTCCTGCCCTCCTCTCCAAATTTGAAAGGGAGGGTAGGAGAGGCTTCTGCGTTTTATTGAACTTGCGATGAAAATGAACGGTTATAAATGACGGGCATTTGCCCTTTCCACTGCTGCCAGCATTCATCATTGGAGATCAGCTCGGCCATAAAGTGGCCCACGTTGATGCGGCTGGTCTGGCCGGAGCCAAAGATGGCGCTGACAATGGGCGACGGAAATATGTCGTACGCGGTAACTGCCTCTTCGTTGGTCAATCCATCCGGTCGCACGGCGGCCCACTCAATCAGCTCATCGTGCCGGCCGATCTGGGTGCGCAGGTAATCGGCGGCTTGCTCATTATCCACATGCGGCGGCAGCAGCCGCAGCAGCCCGATCACCAGGTGTTGGGCAAAGGGAATCGGCTCGTGCAGATCGCGATTGCGGTTGCCCACGGTGTTCATCAGCACAAATTTGGTGGGCTTTGCTGGCCGGTTGGCCTTGATGGCCTGGCTCAAGCGACGCACTGTATCGGTAACGAGCCGGCGCGGGTGGCCATAAACGCCCTTGAAGGTCAGGTTGTGTCCCAAACAGGAAGCCACGGCGTCGCAGCCACGCACATGTTCGGCCAGCTCGGCATCGCTCAAATCCAGCACGCTGGCTTGAATGGTCGACAGGCGTTCATGGTGGCGCCAGGCAGCCGGCAAGCGCTCTGGCGACCGCACAATCACTTTGACAAAATGGCCGCGGTTAAGCAGTTGTTCGACGAGCAATCGACCGGTCGCGCCGCTGGCGCCCACAACAAGTATGTTCATAAGAGCCTCCGCAAATTGGTTCAAAGAAACGTCATGGATAGAGTTTAAATTTGCATCACCGACACCAAGGGCATGTTTAGATCGCGCACTTTGCGAAGCAAGCCATAGAGCGCCGCCTGATCCACCACTGGTCCGGTCAAAAGTGTGTCGCCATTGGCTTCCAACGTGATGGTCAACCCATCGAACCACGTTTGCCATTGGGGGGCAAGGTGGCCATGCAGCCGGATTTGATAGCGCACGGGTTGGTCAGGATTGGTTTTGCGTTCGTGATAGTTGGTCATTACGTTATGCCTGCCTATGTGTCATCTGTTTACGTGGCTCAGTATAGCGGGCGGGGGGTATTGGCGTAAAGACACCAAAGTAGGGTTGGAGGTGTTGTTTTGTGGGAATGGGGTGCGGGTGGGGGTATGGGTGCGGCGAGGAAAAAGGATTGTGGCTGGTCTCTCGAATGTGCCTATACTGTTGGCGTATCCAGCAGACAAGGCAATCCCGGTCAAGCCAATCTCGCCGCCATCTGCTATCATATGCCCATGACGCAGCCCGCAACCCGCAACCAACCGCTCGACACATTGACTGAACTGGTCAACCACACGCTGGACGAACCCGTGGACGGCGCAGCGCTGGCCGAGGCCGCCAACTACAGCCGTTTCTATTTCCAGCGCCTCTTTCGCCAGCGCACCGGCGAAACGCCGGGCGACTGCCGGCGGCGGCTTCTGCTGGAGCGCGCCGCCTATCAGTTGCGCCACACCGATCAGATGGTCACCACCATTGCGTTTGAGGCCAACTTTGACTCGTTGGAGGGCTTTTCGCGCGCTTTTCGGCGGGCGCACGGGGTGGCGCCCAGCCGTTATCGACAGGCGGCGCCGTTGAGCTGGTTTCTGGCTGCGCCCAACGACATCCATTATGACCCGCTGGTGGGGGCGGCCATCCGCCTGACCCGGGCGCCGACCCAAGGAGGCCCTATGGACTTGACCGACCGTTTGCTCGAACACGATCTATGGCTCATGCAGCGTATGCTGGACAAAGCCGCCGCTCTCACCGACGAACAGCTCGATGCTCCGCTGGCGCATATGGAGCAACTGCTCTTTTTTGAGACCGCCGAAAAATCGCTGCGCGAACTGCTGGAGCGGCTGATTTTCACCAAAGAGGTGTGGGTGGCGGCGGTGCAGGGCCGCCCGCTGGCCGAACAGGCCAATGCAACGCCCGCCGGTCTGCGCCAACGCATGGACGCCGTCTATGGTGAATTTCTGGCGCTGGCCCGCCGCGTGCGCGATGAACACCTGTGGGATGACGAGTTTGTCGACCTGCTCTGCGACCCGCCCGAAACCTTTACCTACGGCGGCATGATCTCACACGTGATCACTTTTTCGGACTATCGGCGGCTGGCCGCCCTGCACACCATGAAGCGGCTGGGCGTCAGCGGGCTGCCCGATGGCTGTCCAATGGAGCTGGATTTTGCCAAACGCGAGGAGCAAGCACGATGAACGACAATCAACAGCCGCTCAAGGGCCAAATAGCCGTGGTGGCCGGGGCCACCCGCGGCGCGGGCCGCGCCATCGCCGTGGAATTAGGCGCGGCCGGCGCCACCGTCTATTGCACGGGGCGCAGCGTGCGCGGCGCCCCATCCGATTTGCAGCGCCGCGAAACTATTGACGAAACCGCCGAAATGGTGACGGCGGCGGGCGGTGTGGGCATCGCCGTACAAGTGGATCACAGCCAGCCCGCGCAGGTGGAAGCGCTTTTTCAGCGGGTGGCCGCCGAACAGCAGGGGCAACTCGATGTTCTCATCAACGATGTGTGGGGTGGCGAAGGCTTGATGGAGTGGAAGCCCTTTTGGGAGCTGGATATTGACAGGGCGCTGCTGATGATTGCGCGCGCCGTTTTTACCCACATGATCACCAGCCGCTATGGTGGGCCGCTGATGGCCGCGCGCAATCGTGGGCTGATCATCGAGATCACCGACGGCGATACGCTAAACTATCGCGGCAACGTGGCCTACGATCTGGCCAAAACCTCGGTGATCCGGCTGGCGCTGGCCCAGGCCGAGGATCTCAAAGCCAAGAAGCTAGACGGCATTACGGCGCTGGCGCTCACCCCCGGCTTTCTGCGTTCGGAGCAGATGCTGGACCACTTTGGCGTCACTGAGGAAACGTGGCGCGACGGCATCCAGCAGGACCCGTACTTTGCCAGCAGCGAGACGCCCCACTACATTGGCCGCGCCGTGGTCGCCCTGGCCACCGATCCCAACGTCCACGCCAAGGCCGGTCAAGCCTGGGCCACGTGGACGCTCTCGGAGGAGTATGATTTCACCGACCTGGACGGCAGCCGCCCGCACTGGGGCCGCTTCTTCGCCGAGATGCAGGCCAGACAGGGGGAGGGTTGATCAACAGATTAAACAGATTACGCAGATTTTTTTTTCGTTTGGAGAAATCTGTGTAATCTGCGTAATCTGTTGATCTTTCTTTGCCTATGCAATGGTGACGAAATTTTGTTGACAATGCGAATCCTTTTGTGATAGAGTATTCTCATTAATTGTTAAATCTATGTTTTTGTTGCGTGAGGCGTATCCGATGAAATTCGTGAACACAGACATTTTGTCCATTTATAAACGGAGTGCGCCTATTCTGTAAGCATACACAGAACTTTTGTTAATTGCGGCCACGGTGCGCTCTGCCCGTGGCTGTTTTAATTGGCGGACCATTCGCCCTATCAACGGCCACGGTGCAATTTGCCCGTGGCCGTTTTGGATTGGCGTCAAAGTACCTTCCCTATTTCAAAGACCGGCTAGCGGCGGTTGAGTAGGCTGCGGCAGTTGGCAGCCGTATCGAAACCAAAGCGGGTCTTACCCCGCACCGGTTGCCGGGAAGATACGTTTCACGAGGAGAATTCATGCTCTTATCAATTGAAAATATTTCCAAAGCCTTTGGCGATAATCAGGTGCTCAATCATGTGTCGTTTAGCCTGGCCTATGGGCAAAAGATTGGGCTGGTGGGGGCCAATGGGGTGGGCAAAAGCACGCTCATCAAAATTATCATTGGCGAATTGGAATCCGACGGCGGCGCCGTGCAACTGGCCGGCGGCGCCGAGATTGGCTATCTGGCGCAGACGCTCAGCGGCATGGAAGAGAAGACCATTGCGCAGTTGATCGACCAAACGCTGGGCAATCTGCGCGCCATTGAAACGCGGCTGCGCGCGCTGGAGGCGCGCATGGCCCAACCGGCCGACGATCTGGGCGATCTGCTGGCCGCATACAGCGCGCTGACCGAGCAGTTCGAGCGGCGCGGCGGCTATGATCTGGAGTACCGGCTGGATCAGGTGATGGCCGGGCTGGGCATCGAGCGGCTGGCGCGCGACCGCCGGGTGGCCACGCTCTCCGGCGGTGAAAAGTCGCGCGTGGGGCTGGCCGCGCTGCTGCTGGCTGCGCCCGATCTGCTGCTGCTGGATGAGCCGACCAATCATCTCGATTTTGCCGCCCTGGCCTGGCTGGAGCAATATTTGCAGGGCTACGGCGGTGGCGTCATCGTCGTCTCCCACGACCGCCAATTTCTGAACCAGACGGTCAGCGCCATTGTGGAAATCGAGGAGCACAGCCGCGGCCAAACACTATGGCGGCAATTATGATTTTTATGCTGAAATTAAGGCCCAGGAGCGGGTTAAGTGGGTGGAGAGCTATTGGGCGCAGCAGGAGGAAATTCGGGGAGCTGCGCAAGCTGATCAAGAGCAAGGCGCGCATCAATCCTTTTCCCGCTCGCCGCGCGACAACGACAAATTTGCCTATACCTTTAAAGCTGAAAAAGAAGCAGATCTCGCTTTCGCGCGACATTCGCTCGGCGGAGGAACGGCTGCGGCGCATTGCAGGAGGACCCGATCCCCAAGCCGCCCAAAGAACTGAAGATCAATCCTGAATTTGACCCCGAAGCGTTGATTAGCAAAACGCCGCTCGCGGCTGCGCAGCTCACCAAATCCTACGGCGGTCATTGCGTGCTCAACAGTGTAGATTTTGCGCTGGGACCCACCAGCCGCGTGCTGCTGATCGGCCCCAATGGCGCCGGCAAAAGCACGCTGCTCAAAATCCTGGCCGGGCGCGAACAGTCCGACAGCGGCGCCGTGACCCTGGCCGCCAGCGTGACGGTGGGTCATCTGGATCAGGAGCAGGAGACGCTGGACGTGCGCGGCACGCTCTTTGATGCCTACCGGGGGGACCGGGTGGGCGATTGGGAGGAACTAAAGGCGGAATTGTTGGGCTATGGGCTCTTTGCCTATGAAGACCTGCTCAAACCGGCGGCGGCGCTCAGCGTGGGGCAGAAGCGCAAGCTGCAAATTGCGCGTTTAATCGCCCAGTGCGCCAATCTGTTGCTGTTGGACGAGCCCACCAATCACGTAAGTTTGGATGTGTTGGAGCAGTTCGAAACGGCGCTGCTCGAATTTCCGGGACCGGTGCTGGCTATTTCGCACGACCGCCGCTTTATCGAGCGCTTTTGCGCCGATGCCAGCCGCGCCGATGTGTGGGAGATGCGCGAAGGCAATTTGCGACGGGTAACGGAGAGGGTGTGGGCGGCGTGAACAGTGGGGCTAACCGATATAAGATTGGGCGCGCTGATTCACGCGGATGAACACGGATTTTTCAGGAAACATCAGCGTTCATCCGCGTGAATCAGCGTACAATTTCCGAATGTCCTTGACAGATTTGCGGTGGTCGGAGCGTCCATATCAATTGGGCCACTCAACTGTCACAAAATCACCCCGATTGGCCATATAGAAAGGCCACATCGCACGCAGAACAGGACTGTACATGTTTTCAATTCGACCCTTTGACCCCCAAACCGATTATCCTGGCATTGCCGCCGTGTGGAACACCGCCTGGCCGGAAATCCCTCGTTCGGTCAGGCAGTGGCGGCAAGCGGATGCGCTGCACCCGCCCGCGCTGCATTTTGAGCGGCTGGTAGTGGAGATGGGCAATGAGATTGTGGGTTTTGGTGAGCTGATGCAAAGTGTGGAGCCGGAATCGCCGCATTGCTACTGGGCCGCGCTGGAGATTCTGCCGACCTATCAGCGTATGAACCTCTGCACGGCGCTTTATAGCCGGTTGCTGGGGG
>JAWKON010000042.1:0-75730 GCA_041391125.1 Caldilineaceae bacterium | reverse complement strand
AGTTCATAACTTTCCGAGGTACGTCCGTGTTTAGATACCTTTTTCTCATCATCCTGATGCTCCTGAGCAGCATATTGGCGTCGTGCGGCGGCGGTATGCGCGAGAGCACCGTGCTGGAGGGGCGCATTCTGCTCTGGCACGCCTGGCAGGGGACTGAGGCCGAAACGCTCAACAATCTCATCGAGAAATTCCATGACATCTATCCGGGCATCACCGTCATCAGCACCCCCTATGCGCCGGCAGATCTGGAGCAGGAGTTCCGCGACAAGTCCGGTCAAGGGCTTGGGCCCGACCTGCTGATCGGCGAGCAAATGTGGATTCCCGATCTGGCCGATGATCTGCTGATCCAGCCCATGGACGAGACCAATATTGACCCCGAACGCTATCTCACTTCGGCGCTGACCACGCTGCGCTACCAGGGCAAGCTCTATGGCCTGCCGCTTTCGGTGCAAACGTGGGGACTCTATTACAACAAGCGGCTTTTCAAAAGCGAGCCGCCCCACACGCTGGACGCGCTCATCGAGCAGGCCGAGGGCGGCGTCAAAGTGGCCATCAATACCAATTTTGCCGATGCCTTTTGGGGCATTCAGGCCTTTGGCGGCCGGCTCATGGATGACAATGGGCGCGTCGTGCTCAACCAGGGCGGCTTTACCAATTGGCTGGATTGGCTGGTGGAAACGCAGAACGCCCCCAATATTATTATGAGCAGCGACGGCGAAATGCTCGAACAGCTTTTCCGCGATGGCGAGGTGGCCTATTACGTCGGCCGCTCGACCAAGCTGCATGATTTTCAGGAAACCTTTGGCGAAGACAACATCGGCGTGGCGCCATTGCCCTCGGGTCCCACCGATCTGGCCGGCCCGTTTTTGGAGGCCGAACCGCTGCTGTTGAGCAGCGCCTCTTCGCCCGTGCAGACCAAACGGGCGCTGCTGCTCATCGAGTTTCTAACCAATATTGAACAGCAGCGCAAGCTGGCCCAGCAGACCGGCCGCATCCCCGCCAACCCACAGGTGCGCATTGACCGCCGCGTCTCGCCCGCCGTGGCCGGCTTTGTAGAGCAGAGCAAGTCCGTGGCGCCGCTGCTGCTGATTCCGCAAACCTTTGACGCCATCGCCATGGGCCAGGATGCCTATGTGCAGACGCTGGAGGGCATGCTCACTTCGGTGGAGGCAGCCAACCGGCTGACCGAACACGTCAACTCCAAGTTCGGCTTTGAATCGCTGCCCGCCAGCCTGTTGGCCACCGCCTGTCCCATTGGTGGTTTTATCGATGTCTGGCACAGTTGGAATGGGCCGGACGCCGATGCGCTGGCACAGGTGGGCGCGCTCTATGAAGGGCGCTGCCCCGAAAGCCGCGTCACCTTCACGGCCTATGCGGCGGATGAACTGCTCGACCGCTATCAAGAAGCGGTGCGTAATGGGGAAGGGCCGGACCTCTGCCTATTCCCGGCCAATGCCCTGGCCCCGCTCATCGACGAAGGCCTGGTCGAGGATATGAGCCATCTCATCGAGCCCGCCTTTTTGCAGCGCTATGCGCCCGCCGTGCCCGATGCGCTGCGCCGCAACAGCAATCTGTACGGGCTGCCGCTCACCATCGACACCATGGCGCTCTATTACAACGCCAAGGTCATCGACGAGGCGCCGGTGGCGCTGGGCGATCTGCTCAGCCAGCTCAACGCCGACCGCCAAATCGCCTTTGCCTATCGCCCGTTTGACAGCGCGCATTGGGGCGTTTCGGCCTTTGGCGGCAAGATTTTCAACACCGAGGGCGAACTGGCGCTCAATGACGGCGGTTTTGCCGAATGGATGGAGTGGCTGCAAGCGGCGCGCGACCGCCCCGGCGTGCTGCTGACCCGTTCGCAGGCCGAGGCCGAACGGCTCTTTGCCACCGGCGAGGCGGCCTTCTTGGTGGGCCAACGCGCCGCCCTGCGCGATCTGCAAGCCGCGTTGGGGTCAGATGTGCCGCGCGTGGCGCCGCTGCCCGCCGGTCCGGAGGGCGTCTCCGGTCCGCTGTTGCAGGTGGATGGCTTTGTGCTCAACCCCACGTTGGAAGAACATGAAATGGCGGCGGCGCTGGCCTTTGCCCGCTTTACCACCGATGTGGAAAGCCAGGATATGCTCATGGATTTGGCCGAGCTGGCCCCCGCCAATATTAACGTCACCGATGTGGACGCGCACCCGGCTGTGGCCGGCTTTTTAGAGCAGGCCAAAACCGCCGTGATTTCACCCAATCGCCCGCAGATGCGCGTGATTCGCGATCTGGGCAACACCATTTATGAGAAAGTGTTGGAGCAGAACAGCGACGCCACCGAGACGCTGGCCGATTTCACCACCTTTATCCAATCGGTGGCCGAGACCGCGCCGGACAATCCGCTGCCCATGGAGGCACAAAGCTGCACCGAAGCCGGACGGCTGCTGCTCTGGCACAGCGGGCAAGGCGTCGACGCCGCCACGCTGGAGCAGATCGTGGCCGACTTTGCCCGCATCTGCCCGGACGTGCAGATTGACATTGAATATGTGGCCGCCGACGAACTGCCGGGCCGCCTGGCCGCGGTCTCCGGCCCCTTGGCCGTGCAGAGCGATGGCGGCGCGCCAGCCCTGGCCGGTGAACGCACGCCCGATCTCTTCCTGGCCCCCCACGATCTGGTGGTGCCGCTCAGCGACGAGCGGCTGATCAAACCGGTGACGCCGTGGGTGACCAACGCCAGCCTCATCCCCTATCTGCCCGAATCGATCCGCGGGCTGACCTACAAAGAATCGCTCTACGGACTGCCCTACACGGTAAACACCATGGCGCTCTATGTCAATACGGATCTGGTCAGCGCACCGCCAACTTCGCTGCAGGCGCTCTTTGCCGATGCTTCACGCGCTGAACCGTTGGCGCTCAACAGCAGCTTTGAGGGCGCGTTTTGGGGCGTGCTGGCCTTTGGCCGCCAACCGGTGGAGGATAAAGGCGATGCCGGCGGCATTGCGCTGCAACTGGAGCAGACCGGGTTGGTGGAGTGGTTGCGCTGGTTGCAGGACGCCAGCCACAACCCCGGCATCATCATGAGCGCCAACCAGGCCCGGCTGCGCGAACTCTTTGCCTCGGGCAATGCTGCCTATCTGGTGGCCGGGGCGGATGAGCTGGTGGGGCTGCGCGCCGAGCTCAACGGCGATACCGAGGCCGAGTCGCGCATTGCGGTGGCGCCGCTGCCCGCCGGGCCCGATGGCGACCCCAGCCCCTTTTTGACGGTGGAGGCGTTCCTCTTCCCGGCCACGGTCAGCGAAGAGCAGACGCGCATGGCGCTGCGCTTTGCCGAATTTGCCACCGCCGCCGAAAGCCAGGCAATGGTGGTGGAAAATGCGCACCAGGTTTCGGCCAATCTGCTGGCCATTGCGCAAGCCGACGACGCCGAGATCAACTCGTTCATGAGCCAGGCTCAGGTGGCGGCGCCCATGCCGGCGCGTCCGGAAGCTATGGTGCTCTTTGAAAAGGGCGACCGCCTATACGAACGCGTGCTGGAGGAGGGGGCCGAACCGGCCGCCGCCGTCGCCCGCTTTGTGGAGCAGGTGGACATGGCCCCCACGCCGGACGTGGTGGCTTATGCCGGTGACTCGGTGCTGGCCTGTCAGGCCGGTGACCGGCTGCAAATCTGGCACAGCCTGGCCGGAGGCGACGCGGCCACGGCGGGCGCTGACGAGGGCGAGGCGGCGCCGAATCCGCTGAAGGCCATTGCCGAATGGTTCAGCGACTATTGTGCGGGTGTGCAGGTGGATTTGCGCTATGTGGCCCCCGACCAGATAGCCGCCCAGTTGGCCCAGGCCAAAGCCGACGACGCCGCGCCGGACGCCGTGCTCTCCAACGGCGCGCTGATTGCCGAGCTGGCGCAACGCGACCTGATCCGCCCCATTATGTCGCTGGTGGATGACACCGTGCTGGACCAATATGTGCCCAAAGCCCTCCAGGCCGTGGCCCATCAGGACGCGCTCTACGGCATTCCGCAATCCATGCACGTGGCCGCGCTCTATTACAACGCCGACCTGGTCAGCAACCCAGCGGTGACGCTGGATGAACTACTAGCCGACGCCAGCCCCGAACATATGGTGATTTTGGATGATAGTTTTGAGGGGGCCTATTGGGGCATGGCTGCCTTTGGCGCCGAGCTGTTGCCGCCGGGCGAAGGCGCGGCGGCGCAGCCGGATGGATATGCCGAGTGGCTGGGCTGGCTGCAGGCGGCGCGCGCTAAGCCAGGCGTGGTCTTCAGCGCCGACCCGGCGGAGCAGATGGCGCTCTTTGCCGCCGGGCAGGCCGCCTATCTGGTGGCCGGGCCGGAACTACTGGCCGGTCTGCGCGCAACATTGGATGGTCGCGTGCGCGTGGCGCCGCTGCCTGCCGGTCCCAAGGGCAACGCCGCCCCGCTTTTGCAGGTGGATGCATTCCTCTTCCCCACCGGCAAAACCGAAGCGCAGACGCAGCTCGCCCTGGCCTTTGCCGAATTCGCCACCTCGGAAGTGAACCAGACGCGCTGGCTGCAAACGGCCGGTCTGGCGCCCACCAACCGCACCGCCGCCGAGCTGACCCAAAACTCCGCCATCCGCGCCTTTGTGACGCAAGCCGTGGAAACCGCCATCGTCCTGCCCAGCGCCCGCCTGTCCCCCCTACGCACGTTAGGCGACGAGATTTATGCCCAAGTGCTCGACGCCGAACTGTCGCCCGCCGCCGGCGTCAACCTGATTTTGGATGCGCTGGACGAGGCGGAGGATGAAGGCGGGAGCGAAAATGCAGCGTCGAAAGATAATAGTGATTCGTGAGGAGGGTTGTGGGTAGCGGGTGGCGGGTGGCGGGTATTGAACGACGATCTGGTTGAGTTACTTGTTTCTTTCTGGGTTGACAATGTTTACCCACAAAGCTACACGCCGCTCGACCAGATAGTCAACCAGTACCCGCAACCCGCTACTCGCAACCCGCCACACTTCCCCAACCTTTTGGAGCCACCCATGTCAAACACCATCGACACCGAAGTCCTCTTTGATCTGATTCACTCGGTTTTTCAATTTGGCGAGCGCTTTGTGGTGCAGCGCCAGTTGAGCGCGTTTGCGCTGGTGCTGCTGGGGGCGTGGCTGCTGGCGCAGGCGCTCTGGTGGCTGGTGGGCCAGCGTATGGAGAGCTGGGTAAACAACCGGCTCAGCGGTCGCCTGCAGCGCCATTTGCAATACGAAGTCTCGGTGATCCACCAGGTGACGCTGCCGTTGCTGGGCATTGCCGGGCTGGACATTGCGCAGCGGCTCTTTGTTGCGCGCCAGTGGCAGTCCGGCCTCTTTTCCAAATTTGCCGTGCTGCTGTGGGCCATTCTGGGCTATCGGCTCTTTATTGGCCTGCTGGAGGGGCGGATGGGTCAGCGCGCCATGCGGCGCTATCACCGCCGCTTTATTGGGCCGCTCTTTTATCTGATTGTGACGGGCTGGTTTCTCAACAACCTGGCGCCGCTGAACCGGCTGGCCAATATCAAAATCTGGGACGGCTTCACCAACCCGATTACGCTGGGGTCGCTGCTCTTTGCCACCGTGGGTTTCTATTTCTGGTACGACGGCTCCGGCGTGGTCAAAGACCTGCTGCGCTTTCTAATTGCGCCCTACACCTCGGCGGATCCGGGTACGGTGGAGGCGTCGCTGTCGCTGGGGCGCTATGTGCTCATCTCGATTGGCATTCTCATTGTGTTTGCCATTCTGGGCTTTGATTCGACCATGCTGGCCTTTGCCACCGGCGGTCTGTCGGTGGGCATTGGCTTTGGCTCCAAGGAGATCATCGGCAACCTGGTCAGCGGCTTGATGCTGCTCTTTGAGCAGTCGCTGCGGCCGGGCGACATTGTGAGCGTGGAGGGGCAGATGGGCGTGGTCAACAACATGGGCATCCGCTCGGTGACGGTCAACACGGTGAACAATGTGGAGGTGGTCATCCCCAACCAGACCTTTTTGACCACCTCGGTCACCACCTACACCAAGAGCGACCGTCTGGTGCGCATCCTCATCCCGTTTGACGTGGCCAACGCCCATTCGCCCCACGAGGTGCGGGCGGCGGCGCTGGAAGTGGCCGTGAAACATCCGCAGGTGGCCGCCGAACCGGCGCCGGATGTCTACTTCTTTGGCAATGGCGACACCAGCTTCCTCTATGAGCTGGCCGTCTGGACCGACGACCCCATGATCACCAAGCCGCTGACCAGCCAGCTCTACTACGCCATGTTCGACGAATTCAAGCTGCGCGGTCTGGAACCACCCACCCCGCAGCGCGACCTGCAATTTCTCAACCCCATGATGGCACTGCAGAACATACCCGTGAAGCGCCGGAACCGCAGACCGGTCATCGGGAGCGGGAGGCGTTGAATGGGCATGGGCGGTTGGTGGGGGTGAGGCAAGTACCGTCTATTGTGAAATCAGACAGAAAACCGTACTTTTGGGGGAGCCACTAGGAAACGCCTTGAGTAGGCTGCAATCAGTTTGCAGCCGCATCGAAACCAAGTGAACGGGTTGTCTTCTGTATGCCAGTATGACCACAATATGGTATTCGTGTCAAATTGATTTCACTATAGAGGTCTGTGCCATCTAAAGACATGACTATAAGCCAGGCTCAAAGTTCGACTAAACCCAATGTTAGCGTTATGTTTGAAGCTATCCTCTTAGCGTTTTTCCATTTTCTCTTAATGGTTGCCGGAACCGCGTTGACGAACTATGGAGCTTGGATTCACGGTCAAAAAGCTGTTCTGCAAGGACCAAGTGGAGTACTGTTCCCCTCGGTATGCCACTAGTAATTCAATGGCGCGTCGGCGGACAGTAGGATCTTGTATCATATTATTCGGACAGTCGTATCGTCCAAAGACCATGTGGATGGCTCTAGAATCCACGATGCTCGACCAACAACTCTAGTGCGTGTAGGCGCACGTCACCGTCTGGAGCGTTGTCAAGAAGGCGCGTCGCTAGACACAAAGTGGAAGTCTCGGAGGCGATACATCTTCAACAGAGCAAACGAATGAGTGCGGACCCTAGAACTTGAATCGTACTCGATCCGTGACTAGCAAGACCAGGTGGAGATTTTTGCGTTACGATGCGTCGCTAGTAACGTGAGTGCATGTACACGAACTGGAAGGATACTGATACATCGCTCAGCCAGACGTTCGGCCAAGCACCAAGTGGCTTCTTCTGCCCTCCGGTGCTCCACAAGTATACTGAGCGCCTCAATGCAAACTGTAGCATATGAACTGTGCTCAGCAAACAGGTGAGCATGGACCAAGTGGTCGCATCTGCTTATCTGGTAATTCCACTAGAAGTTTTAGCGAGCGTAGGCGGGTATGTTCGTCTGAATTACACTCGGCACTCTTTTCTATGATTTTTCCAAACACGGTGTTCAAACTCAGTTTTACCAACGAGGATGTTGTCTACTATAAAATGACTGCGACACCTAACGCCCAAGTAACCTTCTTGCTTCTCAAAAGAGAAATTGTTCCGCAGTGAGTTTTGATCCGAGAAGACTTGCAACATAGATGCGAATGATCTCATAGCTCCGATCCTGGAGTAAAGTGAGTTGGTGAAGAAGATCGTCTTCAGGCAGATGGGGAATGAGGGATTCGATTGCTTTAGAACGCACCCCACTATGAGCCGAACGAGTGGCATTCATCAGTTGAGGTTTGACGGCGTTGCCCAAATGGGCCAGGGCATCAAGGATTTCTAGCTGAGTCTTGGCTGCTACACCAGAGGTTCGGTCAAAAGCGTTGAGCGTATCTTGCAGAGTCGCTTCATATTGCTGGCGCGTTGTCGGCTCCACCTGAGCAATGTCACCAATATCATCCATAATATTGGTACAAAGGGCAACCACTGGCGCTCGTTCCCCGATGGTTTTGCCCTGATTTTCCAACAAAAACGTAATGTATTGATTGAGAATGTCATCTGGCGTCTGGCCCATTCGCCACCGAGTAGCACCAGTGATTCGAACCATTTCTGCTCACGCAGATGAGGCTGAATCCCCTTAAAGACGTCAACTGTTGCCTGAGTGGCCAGGCTCCAGGCGGCCAGATATTCGCGGGAAATGTAAGATGGACAAAGCGACCAACTGCTGGCGCAAGCGACTGACTAGAAAGCCCATCACAATTCCTGTGAATCCAAAAAACGTTCGGCTTCATAAGCAGCCTGTTCTTGGGTTGTAACCGATCTCGAAAGCGCTGGGCAAAGCAACTCAATGACTTGCTGTTTGGAGATCTTCCTCATCATCTCCACTAAGCATGATCTGCAAAACAATTTCACCAAGGCACTTCGCACCCAACTGCAGTCCAAACTGTTTGGCATCTTCCTGAGCTTCGTCTAAAACGTACATTTGGACTAATCTGCGTTCGCTGGGCTTCTTTGCGCTGGCCCAGCAGCACGTCTACACATTCATCATAAGCTCCGACACGTTGTTCAGGCAAGCCGTTTGCGGTTCCAGTGTACAATGGCTACCACTGTCAGCAAAGCGGGTTGACGGCTGGGTACGGATGCGTTCATTGTCAACTCCACCGCGGCGGTGAGGTTATTCCAAGTGCGAGCACTGTCGCTGCCGGGCAAGGTCTACATCAGCCGGAGCCGTCTTGAAGAAGCAATGCGGTCCAGTTGCGTAGAAATTCTGCCCGATCAGTCTGGTTGAAAGGGCTGAATATCGCAGCGCACAAAGTTACCGCGTAGGATGGTGTCGCCCGTGTAGAAGCAGTTGCGTGAGGTAATCGCATAGCGATTTTTCGGATATTCAGTTACACCGGCTTTCGACCAGTCGACTTACAGTGCACGCCCATGTCGGTTGGGACTTCATCGAGACCGTCAAATAGCAGGATACAAAGGCATCGTCATCAAGCCACGTTTTTAAGCTCTTCTTTCGAGAGTTTACAACCCATACTCGCAAGCCGGTCTCATATGAATTCGAGAAGGACTGGTAGTTTCACCGTAGATTGTGGCTGCTGGCGCGCAAAGTCGGCCAGGTCCCAAAGCGAGACAAAGATGGGAATCGGCGGGGGTACAGGTTGAGCCGCTCTTGGGCCAGGTCTAGATCGTGTTCGCCTTTTGGCGCCTTAATCATCAACGCAATAAAGCGCAGAAAGTCGACTTGCCGCTGCCCGGATCGCCCACAATGACTAGATTCTGGTAGCGGGCAAGGGCCGCCTGAATGTCAATCGGGCGGCCATCATAGTCGCTGTCGGCGTCGCTTGTGTCCTCATCCATCATCACGCGCAGCCGCACGTACATCTCGCTCAGCGGAATGCGAAACGAGCAGTCATTGTCGATGCCGACGTGTCCAACCACTGAAGTCATTACAAAGGGCTTGATAATATGCAGCGGGGGGTTGCGTTGTAGAGGCAACGGCGGAAGATTCGAGCAGCGGCAAGATTTGCACCCACGGCCGTTCCGCGGTATTGAGCCAAAGAGCAGCAGATCGTCCTGCAATGCATCGCGGAAATTTTGCAGGTCCGTGAATTCTTTGTAATGGGGGGCGGAAAGTCCCCCTGTTGTTCCGTTTGTCACCCAAGCTAGCTTTGAAGGTTTGGACCCTTTTCCACTGCTCGACCGCAGGATCTGTCCGGATCGGTGGAGGGCGTCGAAAACTCTCAATTTTGCGAAAGAACCACTTGATTTCGGGAAGCCGTGCATAGATAGTTCTGCATGGCCCAGCGAAATTCTGCCTCGTGCCGGACTCATGGTCACCGTCGGCGATGCCAAAAGCGTTGCCTCATGGAGACCGATGACCAGCGCCAGCGAACCCCGATATTTTGCGAGCGTTTGCCATTCGATTAACTCTTGCGGTCTGCCCACGCCCGCCGTCGCATAGTTCTCCCAGTCAATGACCGTAAACTGGACGCCGAAGTTGGGTCTGGCCACGGTGCGATTGTACTGGTCAAAAAAGCGCCGCACGGCCAGTGCGTTCCTCATTCACATCGCCCGGAGAGGCCAGAAAGACGTGGTATTCTTGCAGGGATACCGGGGCTGGGAGCCACTTCTGAGGCGTGGCGAGCGCTCTGGGTAGCCGCGTTGAGTTGCCACACTTCCCAAAATCACCTGGTTGTTGTCACCGGTCACCAAAATGCTGTGTTGAACATTCTGCCCAGCCGTGATCACTTGCATATCTAAGGGATTAGTTTGCTCGTCCGGGTCTGGTTTGGTTCGTGTGCGGTCACCATCTGTCTTCCTTCATATACAGTTTTCACTCTTATCGCGTGTCAAATCAATCTCTGCCTCTGCCAGCAGGGATTGCCGGAAAAATTCCGACATCTTTTGTTTCGATGCCGTCAGCATTCGATACTCATCATAGGCCAACACAACTGCAACTGCGCTGCCGTGCCTGGTGATGATCTGCGGCCCATGCGCAAGGGCGGCGTCAATGAGCTTGCTCAGCCGATTTTGCGCTTCCGCGTGGTCGCCACGTTTGGGACATCTTCGTCTCCCTGATTTATACGGAATAGGTTGGACCATCCAGATTGTACGATTTGGCTGCATATATGTCAAGCGGTTTTTTCGTTTTTGGGAAAATCAATGACGCCCATAGGTATCAAGCTAAGGAATGCGCGCACCATTTAAGCGAGTGCCGGTCGAGTAGTGCGGGGCAGTTTCCGCACGTATCGAGACCAAACGGGTCGACCCGCTCACTTTGGTTTCGATACGGCCTCCAACTGCCGGGAGCCTATCCCAACCGCCGTTCATCTCCCTGTTTTAGGCGCCAAAATGCCTTAGCTTGCTCCATATGTGGGAAAATCCCGATGACTCCCCTCACCACCATCCCCTACAATCCATCCCCCACCCACACTATCCCCCACGCCCCACCACCCTCCAACGCTATGATCAGGCGCACTTTGGATCGCCCTCGAACTCATATGGCCGGCCGCTTGCCGCCATCAATGCCGCTGACCAGCGCCAAAGACTTATTAGGTAGCAGGTAATGACTAGCCAAGTGGCAGGTGTATTGGATAGGGAAAATGCCTTATGATGTTTTCTATTTAATGTAATGAGACATACAATCCAAATCCTTACGCGACGATGCGGTAAATCCCTGTAACGAAGCAAGGAGCAGATATTTATGCAAACGAAACTTGTGGGGGGGCTCTCCCTTATTTTTGTCTTCTTTATAGTCATGGTTGGGCTGGCGGGCTGCGTGGGCGTGGCCGGGCGCCGCTGTCAGCCGTCCCGCCCGACTCTCACGACTGTTGCCACAGTGGATGTGCAGCCAGGATCAGTGCACCACTGTCATAAAGACGCCGGTGCCAAACATCAGGCGTCTTATGATGGTGTATCCAGGATGGCGTCATTCAGGTCACCGATTTGGCGTATGCATTACGGTGCCCGATACGAGCACAGTGACGTTCGGAAATCACCAAAGATGACTGTCACCGATTGATGCCGACGAGTGGAGTCGCTGGGCATCTACTTTACACCGTACACCGGTGAAAAATTCAGTTTGAGCCGGTCGGTGAACGCTTATCGCTGCTGGGCGATCCCCAACCTGCGATGGCGCCGACGGATGTACGAGCACTCTGGTCGGCGAGGCCCCGGATGTCACCAATATGGCGGGCCTCATCGTGTTGTACGGTGCGGATGAGACGGTCCGGTCAACTGCCGGCGCGCCGGCGAAGTGAAATATCCCTTTGCCAGTGCTGCAAACCGGCGCCGGGGTGGATTATCTGTTTCCGCCGCCAATGCGGCCGGCTGTGAAAAGTGTCATACTTCACCTTTTCTCAAGCACAGGTACATCTATGGCGAGGTCAACCACGATCCCACCACGGATTTTTATGTCTGCAAGGGCTGCCATCTGGATAATGGGGAAGGCGGCCATGTGGAATGGCAGCTTTTGGTCGACGACCCGGCGCTGGCAGCTTCGTATCTGGCCAAGGAAGTTACATTGACTCCCGAGCAGGAGACCCAGTACGCCTATAAAACAAGGTTGATGAACGACGTGCATATGTCGCACTCCATGGAGTTCCCGTATCCGCAATCATGGCAACTGTGCTGACCTGTCACGAGGGCAAACTGGACAAGATGGCTGACCGATGCGAACTTTACCGTAGAAACCTGTAAAAGCTGCCATCCTGTGACCGGTTCCGAGGCATGGCACCAACAAACTCGCCTTGCAGACCCTCCTGGCCAAGTCGTCGGAGCATGATGGCATGGACCTAAACACCAAGTCCTGTACGGGGTGTCATGGTGAGGGCGAAGAGGGGCCAAGCTTTAGGGAAATTCACAGCGGCTATAACAACGTGATCTACACCACTGCTGGGCTCAAGTATTCCGACGCCATTTCCGTTACCATCAACAGCGCATCTCTGGATGGCGCCATGCTCACGGTCACCTTTAGCGCGGCCGAGTCACCGGATGTCCCCGGGCTCGATGTGGCGGATATTACGCCCACGTTGATGGTCGGTCTGTATGGGTACGACACGAAGAATTTCATCATTGGCCCCCATGAGCGCCTGACCGATGATAACGGCGACGGCGCCATTGACAACAACGATCAAAGAGCGCTGGAATATGTGGTGGGTACGGAGCACCCGCGCTTTACGACCGTATTGGCCGCCGACGGCAGTTGGGAAGTGACGGCCGATTTGTCGAATTGGTTTGGTTTGGTGTCGGCCGGCGTCGTCAAAAGAGTGGAGATTGGCGTCATGCCGGATCTGGAGAAATCGGGGGGCGTCCAGGTTGCGCTCAATGCGCCGTCGCGGACGTTTGACCTGGGCGCCAATGCCTTTGCCGATGACTTTTACACGCCTGTCGCCAAGGTGGCGGATGGATGCAACAACTGCCATGAAGCGCTGGCCACCACCTTCCATTCACCGGATCGCGGGGGCAACATTGTGGTCTGTAAAATGTGCCACATCACCAAGAGCGGCGGTTCGCATCTGGAATTGCAGTCGCGCTCCATCGATTCCTATATCCATGCGATTCACTCCTTCCAGGCCTTCGATATTGGCGATATTGACTTTAGCGACCCGGTGCAAGCCATGCACTATCAGCATCACATTGAGTTCCCCTATCCCAAACATGGCAGCACAGATTGTGAGTCCTGCCACGTGACGGGTACTTACAACGTGCCGGATCAGTTCAAGGCGCTGCCCGGTCTGCTTTCGGCCACCGACCCGATCAACGGTTGGGACCGCAACATCGGCAACATACCGAGTTACGTCACCGGCCCCGCCTCGCGCGCCTGTGGTGGATGCCACCGCGCCGAGTTGATCAATGAGGACAAAGCGGGCGACCTGATCTCCTTTAACCAACACACCAAGCAAGGCGGTTATCTGATCGAAGCGGGCGAAGATCCCGGCAGCACGCTCAGCACAGTCATCGAGAAGATCATGTCGATCTTCGGCAAATAAGGAATGCAGCAAAAGACCCCACTCAATTCTCTGATTGGGGTCTTTTATGATCCTCGAGGGCTAAGCTTGTCGAAGCCCGCGTCCCCTTGAATGCCCCCAAACTTGTTTGTTGTGGTATATTTGGTACGACTAATGGACAAACCATAAACATGGCACAAATGGCTCGCATAAAAACAACCTGCATTTGTGCCATGTTTAAGGGTGATCTCTATAAGGAATGCAGCAAAAGACCCCAATCAATTCTCTGATTGGGTCTTTTATGATCCTCGAGGGCTAAGCTTGTCAAGCCGCGTCCCTGGATGCCCTAAAACTGCGTTTAGACGTTCAGGGGACGGCTGAATTTACCGCCATATGTATCAAGCGAAGGACTGGCGGACCGTGCAGACGAGTGCCGGTCGAGTAGCTGCGGCCGTTTGCAGCGTATCGAGACCAAACGGGTCAAACCCGCTCACTCTGGTTTCGATACTGCCGCTGCGCTCCCAAGGACTCAAACTGCCGAGGGCTGCTCAACTGCCGTTCGCTCTCCTGTTGGGCCGCCAGATACAAATGGGGGACGATTGAATTTACCGCTGCTCTCTCATCCCGCCACCACCACCGCCTCACACGCCACGCGCCCCTCCTCAATCACCAGCGCCACGCCACCACTTTCCAGCGCACCGTCAGCATCTTCCACCACAAACAGCTCGCGCCCATCCACACCGGCGCGGATTGTGGTCCCCGCCACCTGCAAACTCAGCTCGTACGCATCGCCCAACCGCCAGGGGAAATCCTGCTCGGCCAGCACGGTGTCGCCATCCAGCGCCTTGATCAGCCGCACTTTTTGGTCGGCGCAGAGCAGCAGGGCATAGTAGCGCCGCATGCCCTGGACGCGGGCGGCCAGCCCGGCGGCTTTGGCCAGGTGCGGCGTGATCTGGGCGCGCGCCGTGTAATCGGTCCATTGGCGCGTGCCTTGCATGAGCAGACCGCGCCCCTCGTTCTGCACCAGCCGGTACGCCTCGGGCCACCACCAGTCATACTGGTCCACGCCATTGACCCAGGCCATACGCCACATATCGCTGGTTGGCCCGCCGCCAAAGCGCTGGAAGCCCACGTCATAATCGGGCTTGCGCAGGGTGACATTGGGCGCGCCGTCCCAGGTCAGATAGTCGAGATAGACGACGCCATCGGCGCGGGTGGCGCTGCTCACCTCCACGCCCACTTCGGCAATGGGCGCGCCGCCCGTATCGGCCAGCGTCCAGGTGAATTCGTGTTCGGCGCCGGGCTTAAGTTCAACTTGTGGGCCGCGCACAATTTCCAGCGCATCGGCTGGACCGTAGACGCGGGCGTAGAGGCAGCACTGCACCGGTTGCTGATTGAGTGCATCGGCGCTGACCGCGGCGCGTACGGTTTGGCCGGGATAGAGCCGCGGCGAGGCCAGCAGCGCATAGCCGCGGCGGCTGAAATAGTCGGCCACGGCGCGCGACGGCGTAAAAGTGGGCGTGGCGACGCGGGCACTACGCCCGGTGGCCACACCATGATAGCGGATGGCCAGGCTGCGCGACCCCAGGCGGCTGTGGCCGGTTACGTTTTCCACCGTGGCCACGCCTTTGGCCTCGATGCTCTCCTCGGGCATAAAGCCCTGTACCGCACCCGGCAATTCAAAGTGAAATTGGGCGCCGTTTTTTGGCGCCAGCGCTTCGGCGCCGGCCAAGGCGCGCCCAATGTTGACCACGTGCAGCGTTTCGGTGACGGCGTCAGAGATGGCGCGGCCGCCGTCCGCCGTGGGCAGATACATGCGGTCGGCCACCGGGCCGCGCCAGTCCGGCCCGCTCTGGTCAATGGCGGCGAGGCCGTTTTTGATGCCCAGCAGACAGCCCACGTTGCCCGAATTGCAGTCGGTGTCCCAGCCGCAGGTGTTGACGATCATGAGCGATTTCTGGAAGTCATCCTCGCCGTGCAGCAGGGCGTGGATGATCAGCGCGTGGTTGGGCACCATGTGGCAGTTGCCGCCATATTTGTCGTAGCCATAGTACGCAGCAATCGCTGCGCGCGTCTTCCGCCAATCATGCGGGACCTCGGCGTGCCAATCCCGAATATCGCTGATCAGCCGGTAGATGATCGAATCTTTGGGGATAAAGCGCACCGCCGTGTCGATGAGTTTATTGATGTCCGACTCGACAAAGGCTTGGGCTTCCATGGCCGCGATGACCTGCGCACCGTAGATCGCCTCGCCGTCGTGGCTGACGCTGGCTGCCCGTCGCGCCAGGTCGGCGGCTCGCTCCGGGTCGCCCGGTGAGACCATCGCCCAGCCGTCGATAAAGATCTGCGAGCCGATCTGCTCGGCCACCACTTTGCCGTTGAGCGCTATCGAGCCGCTCTCCGGCGCTTGGATGCCGTGCTTGAGCCGCATGTAGGCGGTGTGTTCGGTCGAGTTGCCCATGCCGCCCCACCAGAGAATGGTGCGCTTTTCGATCAGATAGTTGAGCCAGGTCTGGCCAATTTGGGCGGGGGTCAGCGCCAGGCTGTTGCCATAATCGGGCAGGCGCGCAGAAAGGTGAAGGTGCCGGAGATGTCGTCATCGGTCACCACCAGCGGCACGTCCAGCCGCTCGTGCACGTAATAGTTGATCTCGCCCAGCTCGGCCATGATGCGCTCATAGCTCCAGCCCTCAAATGGGCGGCCCAGGTAGACGCCGATGATTTTGCCGAGGACGCCGGCGTAGACGCGTTCGGTGTAGTCGTGTGGTAGGGTCATGGTTAGAATTCCTATTAATTTGTTTGCTTGGTGGTCAATTTTAGGGTATAATTGACCATTATGAGAACAGAAATGCCGAGGTTTCGCTACTTGAGTCAGCCATTAACCGCCTATTCTGCGCAACATCTCGTCGTCATAACCGGCGCCCGTCAGACGGGAAAGACGACGCTGGCCAGAGGGCTTTACGCCGACCTCAATTATATCAATCTGGATGCCATTGAGCAGCGCGAGGCTGTGCGCGCCGTCCGCACCGATATGTGGGCGGAGGCGGTTGGCCCCGCCATTTTGGATGAAGCGCAAAAAGAGCCGGGCGTTTTTGATAAAGTGAAGTACGCTTTTGATGCCGGTCAAATTCAGTCCACCGTTTTGCTCGGTTCATCCCAGATATTAATGCTGCAAAAGGTGCGCGAGACGCTGGCTGGGCGCGCCTTTATCTATGAACTTTGGCCGCTGATGGCATGTGAACTTGTTTGCCCCGCTGATGCTGAACCGCAAAGACCGCTGTTGGACCGCCTGCTCAATGAACCCGGCAATGCGGATGAACTGTTGGCGACCGCCCCAATATTCTGGTAGGAGAAGCGGCCAACGTGGGCGCTCAAGCGATTGAGCATCTGTTGGAATGGGGCGGTATGCCGGCCCTTTTGCCGCTGCCTGATGCGGAACGTCGCAAATGGTTGCAATCTTATGACACCGCCTATCTGGAACGAGATTTGACCGATTTGGCGCGCCTGAATGATCTGATGCCGTTTCGCCAAATTCAGCGTCTCTGGCGTTGCGCACGGGCCAACTCCTTTCCTATTCGCAACTGGCGCGTGACGCTGGTCTAAGCGCCACTACCAGCCGGCGCTATCTTGAGTATCTGCGGCTCTCCTATCAGGCATTTCTCTTGCCGCCATATTCTACCAATATGACCAGCGCGCTGATCAAATCGCCCAAAATTTATTGGGGCGATATGGGGCTCTACCGCCAACTGACCCGCTATCGGGGTCCGGCCACAGGCGCGCTCTTTGAAACATTGGTGGTGACGGAAGTGCATAAATGGATCAAAACCAATGAATTGGATGTGGATCTGGCCTTTTATCGTACACACTCCGGGCTGGAAGTTGACCTGTTGGCGACAACCCCGCACGGAATCTGGGGCATGGAGATAAAATCGTCATTGCGGCTGGCTTCGGCGGACTGGCGGAGTCTAAAAACGGTGGGCGAAGCTCTCGGCAGTCAGTGGCGCGGCGGCATTGTGGTTTACAATGGCCCAACGCTGGAGCAGCTTGCTCCCAATATTTGGGCTGTGCCCGTAGCGCGTCTTTTGGTTACGCCATGATTCCCCGTCGTATGTCTCTACTTTGATTTTTGTGATCGTTTGATTCACTATGATTTCGCTCTACGCTCCAGAATGGAAATGGCAGTGCAGCACTTTCTGCTTTTCGAAAGCCACAAAACCGCGCCGCTCATATAGAGGAATTAAGTCGTTCTTACAGAAAAGTGAAATCGTATCAATATGCGCCAGCGCCTCCAGCAGCCGCTGCAACATGCGATCTGCGATGCCGCGCCGTCGATAATCGGGATGCACCATCACGTCTTCGACGTAGGCGTGAAAATGGCCATCGGATAGCGCCCGCGCAAACCCCACCAATCGCTCTCCATCCCAGGCCCCGACGGCCACATCCTGTTCCAAAACCGCTTCGATCTGTTCGATAGCGCGATCCGGCCACCAATCTACAGCATCATAAAGCTGCCGCACGGCCTGTGCAGGGATAGGGCGTTCGCTATACAATGCAATCTCAATCATCGCGCGTTCATTCTGGAACTATCAGCCACCTTCGTAAATCGTACATCTGAAATCGTAAATGGTTTAAGCCGTGTGCATCGCACCGCCTGCCACGCTGTCACATAGTATTAAATGATCCGAGGCGGTGCAACGCACACTTTCCCCGTGGGTTACAAGCGACGCCTTCGTAAATCGTAAATCTGAGATCGTAAATCACGCTTTCAACCCGCCTTGCGTCAGCCCATCAATAAACCGCCGCTGCAGACCCAAAAAGAGCACCAGAATGGGCGCGATCATAATGACGGCGGCGGCGCTGGTGAGCGACCAGTCGCGGCCAAAGCGTTCGGTAAAGTTGTAGTAGCTGGTGGTGACCGGGAAGAGTTCCGGCTTGGAGACAAAGATGAGCGCAATCTGGAATTCGCTCCACACGCCCAGCCCCACAATCAGGCCCACGGTGAGAAAGCCGGGCCAGGTCAGCGGCAGCAGCACGCGCGTAAAGACCTGAAACGTATTGGCGCCGTCGACGCGGGCGGCGTCATCAAAATCGCGCGGCACCTGTATCATAAACGAGCGCAGCAGAAAAATGGAGAAGGGCGAATTGAAGGCCGTATAGAGCAGGATCAGCCCAAAGAGGCTGTTGATCAGCCCCAACATGCGCCACAGCGAAAAGAGCGGCACCAGAAAGAGCCAGACCGGCAGCGTGGAGCCGACCAGCATGTAAAGCATAAAAACATTCTCGCCCGGCGGATTGAGCCGGGCCAGGCTGTAGGCCGCCATGCCAGCAAAGATCAGCTCGGCGATCACGGTGGAGATGACCAGAATTGCGCTGTTGGTCACTGTGGTGGCAAACTTGCCTTCGCGCCAGGCGTTGCTGAAATTCTCCAAATGGATTTCGCTGGGCGGCCCCAGCGGATTGGCGGCAATTTCGGTGCGATCCTTGACCGAATTGAAGCCCAGCACCATTAGCGGCCCGATGGCGAACGCCGTCAGCAGCAGCAGGATTAAGTAATTGGGCAGCAGGCTGGCGCCCCGTTGTTTGCGAAACATAGGCTAAATCTCCCATCCCCGGCGGCGCAGGATTACAAAGACGCTGATGATGACGCCCGCAAAGAGGCTCATGGATAGACCAATGGCTGAGGCGTAACCGGCTTCAAAGCGGTTGAACGCCTGCTTGTACAGATAGGTCGCCATCACCTCGGAGGCGCCGGCCGGCCCGCCCTGCGTGAGCAGCCACACATAGTCAAAGACCAGGAACGACCAGATGCCCACCATGAGCAGCATAAACGACAGCGTGGGCAGGATGCCCGGAATGGTCACGTGGCGAAATTCTTGACGGCGATTGGCGCCGTCGATCTTGGCGGCGTCGTAGAGTTCAGGCGGGATGTTTTGCATGGCGGCCAGAAAGAGCACCATCAAAAAGCCCCAAAAGTGCCAGTTGTCGATAAACGCAATGGTGAGCAGCGCCGTGGTGGTCTCGCCCAAAAAGGCGCGATCCAGCCCGCCAATGCCCCAACTGGCCAGTTGCGCGCCAATGCCCAGGCGCGGGCTCAACAGGTTGCGCCAGATGCTGACGATGATCACGCTGGGCAGAATGTAGGGGATGAACATGACGGCGCGGAAGAGCATACTGCCGCGCTTGATCTGCGCCAACAGCGCCGCCGCCACCAGCGCCATAAAAAAGGGCACGGTCATAAAAAAGAGCAGCCACGAGATGTTGTGCTGGAGCGCGGCCCGATAGTTGCGGTCCTCAAAGATCAGCTCTTGAAAATTCTTCAGCCCCACATACTCGGCCGGCCCAATGCCGGACCAGTCGGTCAGCGAATAATAAAACGCAGCCAGCGACGGCCCAATCACCACCACCAGATGCAGCAGCAAAATCGGTGCAATAAAAAGCCACGGCACAACGTTCTTCTGAAACAGCCGCTTTGTGCGCCGCCGCGATTGCGTGGCCACGCCGCCGGTCAGCATGGGCGCTTCTTGTACTTGAGCCATTGTTGCTCCTTTTCTATGACAAGATGACAAGATGAATAGTCACCATGTCATCCTGTCATCCCTTCATCTTATCATCCCTTACCGCTCCGGAATCGGCGGAATTGCGCCCTCGGCCAGCTCTTCCTGGAACAGATCGTTGAGCCCGGTCAGGTACTCCTCGACGGTCATGTCGCCGGCCCACACTTTTTCCACCTCTTCGTAAATATAGGCGTCGCTCTTGGGCGGCCAGAAGGTCCAGGTGGTGTAGCCGTAGCGACCCTGGTCGTTGGCCTCGGAGAAGGCGGCGAAGATGCTGGCAATGCGCGGGTCAATCGAGTCCAGCGCATCGGCCTCCAGCTTGACGGGGGCTGGCGCCTTGCCGCATTTCTGGATCAGCGTGGCCTGGGTGGCCGGCGAGTACAAGTAGGTCAGAAATTCCGCCGCCGCCTGTGGATTGGCCGCGTTTTTGTTGATCGACCAGGTTTGGCCCATGCCGATGTCAAAAATGGCGTCGCCGGTGGTGGAGGGTACGGGTACCCAGTCCCACTCGTTGCCGCCGTTATCCTCAGTGAAATAGACATCCACCAGGTCTTGCGCCCGCCAGGTGCCTTCGATATTCATGGCGGCTTCGCCCTTGGCAAAGGTGGTCAGGAATTCGTCAAAAGTGGTCGTGTAATAGAGCTCCAACCCGCCCATAAAGTAGCCGTTTTGCTGGTAATCGTTGAGGATGTTCATGGCGGTCACAAAGTCGGGATCGTCCCAGCTAATTTCACCTTTGAGCGCCTGATAGACCTTGTCCGGCCCGGCCACGTGGTTGAGCCATTCGCCCACAAACCACTCGTTGGCCGGCCGCCATTCGGCATTGGCGTGCGAGAAGGGGATAATGTCGGCGGCGGCCACTTTTTCTGCCAGCGCGGTCATCTCGTCCATCGTGGTGGGCGGCTCCCAGCCGTTGGCTTCAAAGAGCGTTTTGTTGTAATAGAGCACCAGCGTTTCCAGCTCATCGGGCAGGCTGTAGAGCTTGCCGTCCACCTGGCCCAGGCTCAGGGCCCACGGCACCACGTTCTGGTCCCAGCCCAGCGTGTCCACAAAATCATCCAGCGGCAAAAGCTGGCCAGCCGCCGCCAATTCATAGACAAAGGATGGTCCCGGCGTCCCTACAATATCCGGACCGGCGCCGCCCGCCAGTGCCGTGCGCGTGGCGTTCCACGTATCTGGATTGGCCACGGCGTTGACAAAAATAGTTTCGCTTTGCTCATTGAACGGGTCAATGGCGGATTCCACCATGCAGTTGATGCCTTCGATACGCCGCCCGACGGTGGGTTGAACCAAAATTCGACGGTCGCCTTTTCCGGTGCGGCTGTGCGCGTCGCTCCTCGGCAGGCGCGGCCTGCTGAGCTGGCGCGCAGGCCGCCATGAGCAAGCCAAAGAGCAGGACGAAAATTAGCCAGAATTTGCGTTGTTTCATGGAGGTCCTCCTTAATGGGATGGTATTGGTTTTGGTGTTGCGTTGAAAACTGGAATGTTGCGTGTTGCGGGTACCGGTTGAAGCTGTTGTAGGGTTGCGAGTTTCTGTTATGTAGATAGTGCCCCTTTGCCCTTGGAAATGCCGCGGGCTTCGATGACGGGGGATGCGTTGGAATTGGTCATGGGAGTGTCTCTTTTTTATCGAGTATTGAGTAATAGAATGCGTGGAGCTTGTTTCGTGAAAAAATCAGCCACGGAATACTCAATCCTAAACACTCGATACTGCCTCCCACCCTCCACTCTCCCACGACTTCATCATGGCCGTCTGTACATTGGCCAGTTTAAGCGCCGAGGCAAAACTGGGCTCGATCTGCTGGCCGTCTGCAATAGAGCGGAGAAAGTGGAACGCCTCAATGCATTTGAGATCCTCGTAGCCCACGCCAATGCCGTCGCCCGGATTAAAGCGGCCGTGGAACGGAAAGCGCGGTCCACCCAGTAGATTCGTGTAGCCATCGGAGGCGGCATCCTCGGTAGGAAGATAAAGTTCCAGCTCATTAAGTCGTTCAAAGTTCCATTTGAGCGCGCCTTTGGTCCCATTGACCTCAAACGACATTTCACATTTGGGACCAAAGATGGCGCGGCAGGTTTCAAACGAGCCTTGGGCGCCGTTGGCAAATTGGACCAGCGCGCCCACGTAATCTTCATTCTCGACCGGCCCAGTGGGGTCACCCGGTTGACCCAGGCCGAAGTGCGTGCCTTGGCCGCTGGGAAGGGGGCGTTCGGTGATGAAGGTGTGGCGGCTGCTGACCACGCGGTCAATGTCGCCAATCAACATGTGCGCCATATCCACGGCGTGGGACATAATGTCGCCCAGCACGCCCGAACCGGCATACTCTTGCTTAAAGCGCCAGGTGAGATGCCCCAGCGGGTTAGAGCCATACATGGCGAAAAAGCGGCCGCGGTAATGCGTGATTTGGCCTAGCCGGCCCTCGTCAATGAGCTGTTTGGCATATTGCACCATGGGCGCCCAGCGATAGTTGAATCCCACAAAGCTCATCACGCCCGCCTCACGCGCCAACCGCTCAATCTCCGCCGTTTCGGCGGGCGAGCGACCCACCGGTTTTTCGCAAAAGACGTGCTTGCCCGCCGCCGTGGCCGCCCGCACCATCTCCAAATGCAGATAGTTGGGCGAAGCCACGTTGACCACCTGCACGTTGGGATGTTCAATCACCTCATGCCAATCGGTGGTCGATTGCGCGAAGCCCAGCGCCTCTTGCGCCTGCTGCGCCCGCGCCGGCGCCTCATCGCCGCAAATCACCAGTTGGGGACGAATGCCGCTATCATAAAAGCGGTCCGCAATATTCCGATACGCCCGGCTATGCGCCTGCCCCATCCAGCCCATGCCGATTACGCCGATGCCGAGTGTGTGTGTTTGCAATGTGGTGTTCCTTTGGGTTTGTTGTTGTATAGCTTATCGCTGTCTTGCTGTATTTCTCACTGAGACAACCCTTTATACAGCAATACAGCAATACAGCAATACAGCTATAAGCAGCACTCCTAAAACTTCCGACTCCACTCCCGCGGCCACCGTTCCACCACCACCTTGGTCTGCGTGTAGAACTCGACGCCGTGGTGGCTTTGGGCGTGCAGGTCGCCGAAAAAGCTTTCGTTCCAGCCGCTAAAGGGGAAATAGGCCATCGGAGCAGCTACGCCAATGTTGATGCCCACATTGCCGGCGTCGGCGCCGTAGCGGAACTGGCGGGCCGTGTTGCCGTCGCTGGTGAAGATGCAGGCCATGTTGCCATAGGCGCTGTTGTTGACGATCTCCAGCGCGTCTTCGACCGTATTGGCGTGCATCATGCTCAGCACCGGGCCAAAGATTTCGGTCTTAGCGATTTCGCCGTTGGGGTTCACGTTGTCCAAAATGGTGGGGAAGACAAAGTAGCCATCTTCGTAACCGCCCACCTTTTTGTCTCGTCCATCCACCAGCACATTGGCGCCTTCTTGACCCGCTTTGCCAATAATGCTCTCAATGCGCGTTTTGCTCTCGCCCGTGATGACGGGACCCATTTCGATGCCTTCGCCCAGCCCATAGCCCACCTTGCGGCTGGCAGCGGCATCGGCCAGCATTTCGGTAAAAGTGTTCTTGGCCTCGCCCACGGTCACGGCCACCGAGAGCGCCAGACAGCGCTGACCGGCGCAGCCCCAGGCCGAGTCTGCCACAATGCGCGTGGCCGATTCCAAATCGGCGTCGGGCATGATCACCACCGGATTCTTGGCGCCGCCCTGACATTGGGCGCGCTTGCCGTTGGCCGTGGCCCGGCTGTACACATATCTGGCCACCGGCGTCGAGCCCACAAAGCTGATGGCGCGGACGCCGGGGTGATCCAGCAGCGCGTCCACCGTCTCTTTGCCGCCGTTGACCAATTGCAGCACGCCCGCCGGGAAGCCCGCCTGGTCGATCAGCTCAAAGAGCTTTTGGCTGCTCATGGGCACCTTTTCGCTGGGCTTGAGGATAAAGCAGTTGCCCGTGGCCACCGCATAGGGCAGAAACCAGAGCGGGATCATGCCGGGGAAGTTGAAGGGGGTGATGGCCGCCACCACGCCCAACGGCTGGCGGAACATGTGCTCATCGATGCCGCGGGCAATGTCTTCGTTGTTGTAGCCCTGCATGAGAACCGGCGCGCCGCACGCCACCTCCACATTTTCGATGCCGCGGCGCATTTCGGCCACGCTTTCGGCATAGGTCTTGCCGCACTCGTCGGTAATAATGCGCCCAAATGCGTCCAGATTGTCTTCCAAGAGCTGCTTGAGCTTAAAGAGCGGCTGGATGCGGTCGCCCACCGGCGTGTGGCGCCAGCCAACGTAGGCTGCCTGCGCCTTTTGCACCGCATTGTCCACCTCACCGCCCGGCGACATGGGTACGGTCGTGATGGCCTGCGCCGTGGCCGGATTCATCACGTCCAGATAGTCAGCGGCGCGGAGCGCGCCCACTGGCCGTTGACGTAGTTGAGTAGCTGTCCGTTTGTGGTCATAGGTATTCCTTTGTGAGTATTGCAATCAAAGTGCGCAGTAGCGATTCCACCTGGGCGGGAATCGTGTAGAGCGCAAGGTCTGATAGATCGCTTTGGTGGGGCGGTGCAGCCGTCCAAATTGCCACACGTCCCCCACGGTGATGCCGTAGAGCAGGCCGGTATGTCCGGGATGTTGATCCAGCGCGGCCATTTCCGCCATGAGCTGATGAAAGCCGGGCAGCCTGTAAATCAGCATTCTGGCCTCAATCACCACGCAGCAGGCGCTGGCCTCCAAGTAGTAGTCAAGCGCGCCTCGCAAAATGTTGTTGACGCTGATGGTGGTACCAACGCTCAGGCGGGCATCCACATAGTCGAGCAGTTAGCCAGAATCGGCGCAATCAAAAATTCGCCGCGCCATTTTGCTGGTCATGCAATATGTACCAGATCTGTTTAGCCTGTGTTGCAGCGTAATTCCAGTTTGGCAGCGCATCTTTCTGTACGGCAGATTGAGATATGCGTGCTCATACGTGTAGCCGAGCAGCGCCGCAATTTCGACCGCTGAATTGTTGAGCCGAAAGTAGTTCGAGAAGGTGTAGCCGCGTTAGCCATAAATGGCTTTTTCTTTTCGCGGCGATGGTGGGGCTCCATTTGAGCTGATAGCCTGTTTTAAATGGGCCAAGGTCAATTCTGTTTCGTTCATTATGATATTGGCTCAACTAAATGTTGGCCGGCGGGGCACGATAGGCGGCGAACAAATCCAATCTGCTGTCGCCGCGCTTTCCCGCCGCCAATCATGCCCCAACGCGCCGACGAAATCAGTTGGCCAGAACAGGATTCACCTTGTCACCCGGTCATCTTGTCATCCCTCATCCTCACAGGCTCTCCAAAAATAGCGCGCTCCATCACCTGATTCTCCGCCCACTCTTCGCGGGCGGCGTTGACCGAATCCAGCTCGCTGACTTCGGCCACGGGTACGTCCCACCAGCTTTCGTAGCCGGGGACGCCCAGGTAGCGGTCGTTGCGCACGTGGATGACGGTGGTGCGGTCAATGCTCGGCGTCCTGCAGCGCCTGAATCACATCATCCACGCTGCTGCATTCGATGACGTGGCGGCCCAGGCCAGGGCGTTCATGGCCAGGTCCACCGGCAGCGTATCCACCTCATAGCCCTTGGCATCGGTGGGCAGCCCGCCATTTTCGGGGAAGACGTAGCGGGTGCCAAAGCCACCTTGACCCAGGCTGCGGCTCAGCGAGCCAATGGAGCGGAAGCCGCTGTTGTCCATGAGCACCACGGTCAGCTTATACCCTTCCTGCACCGAGGTGATCAGGTCGGTGTTCATCATCAAATAGGAGCCGTCGCCCACCATGACATAGACCTCGCGGTCCGGGTCGGCCATTTGAGGCCCAGCCCGCCGGCAATCTCGTAGCCCATGCATGAGTAGCCATACTCCAGGTGATATTGCTTGGGATGGCGCGCCCGCCACAGCTTGTGCATGTCGCCGGGCAGGCTGCCCGCCGCGCCCACCATGACGGCATTGGGGTCGCCGTGGTCGTTGACGGCGCCGATAAGCGCGCCTGCCAGGGCAAGCCGCTGTCGGCGGTCTGGATGGCGTAGAGGCGATCCACTTCGGCTTCCCACGCATCGTGTAGCTTGCGCGCTTGAGATTGATTGGCTTCAAGATGTAGCCATCCAAAAGGCCGAGCAGCTCTTCCAATGTAACTTTGGCATCGCCGGTGAGGGGATGGCGCTATGTTTGGCGGAATCGAACTCGGCTACGTTGATATTGACAAAATGCACGTCGGCGTTGCGGAACTGGGTTTTGCTGGCCGTGGTAAAGTCGCTGTAGCGGGTGCCGATACCGATGATCAGGTCGGCCTCTTTGGCTACAATGTTGGCGGCAGAAGTATCAGCGGTGCCTACGGCGCCCAGGCAGAGTGGGTTGTCGTAGCGCATACTTTGCCCGCCATCGTCTCGCCCACGGGGATGCCCGTGCGCTCCACAAAGTTGGCCAGCGTGGCCGTGGCTTCGCTATAGAGCCACGCCGCCGCCGGCGATGATCATGGGCTTCTGGGCGTTGCGGATGTATCTTTGCGCCGCCCGTTTGATCGCATCAGCATCGGGCCGGTTGCGGCGGAATGCGCCAGACGCTTCGCAAAGAGTTCGCTGGGGTAATCCCATGCTTCGGTCTGGCACGTCCTGCGGGATGGCCACGGTGACGGCGCCGGTATCGGCCGGGCTGGTGAGCACGCGCATGGCCCTGATGAGCGACGTAACCAGCGCTGGTCGGGCCGGTTGATGCGGTCCCAGTAGCGGCTGACCGGTTTGAAGCAGTCGTTGGCCGAGATGTCCTGGCTGTGCTCCCATTCGATTCCCAAGCGGAGGACAGGGGCCACATTGCGGCGGGCAAAAATGTCGCCGGGCAGCAGCAGCACCGGCAGCCGGTTGACCGTGGCGGTGGCGGCGCCGGTCACCATGTTGGTGGCGCCGGGGCCAATGGAGGTGGTGCAGGCAAGGGTGCGCAGCCGGTTGGCATGTTTCAGACAGGCGGCCGCAGTATGCACCATAGCCTGTTCATTACGCGCCTGATAATAACGAAAGTCGGGATATTGCTGCAGCGCCTGCCCCATGCCGGACACATTGCCGTGGCCAAAGATGCCAAAGCAGCCGGCAAAAACTTGTGCTCAACCCCATCGCGTTCGCTGTATTGATTTTTAAAACTGCACGATTGCCCGCGACATGGTCAGGCGGGTGGTGGCGTTCGTACTCATTAGGTTTCTCCTTGTGGTTTGACAAGATGACAAGATGACAAGATGACTGAGCTCAAGAAGTCACCATATCACCTTGTCATCCTCTTCATCCTGTCACCTTGTCCTCTTCACTTCCATTGAATCGGCAACGTCATCTGATTGGCGTCCCAGTTGTCTTTCTTGATCCAGGTGGTGTCGGGTCTTCAAAGGGGCGATAGTCACGGCCTCGTTTTGCGGCTCACCGGCTAAGTAATTGAGAAAAATAGATATTTGGAGTTGGGGTTGGCCGCAACCGGGTGAAAGCCCTGCGTCACCAGCACGCAGTCGCCGTGGCGAGCTGGAATCACTTCATCGAAGTCGGTGTCGCGGCGGTAGTTGTGTGGAAGGCTGGCCGTTTTCGGGCTGGATGCGGTAATAGTAGGTCTCCTCCAAATAGGGGGAATCGCCCACGCGGTCGTGACAGTGGGCGGCCACAGGTTCCGCCCGGCACGTACACTTCAAAGAGAATCAGCCGCTCGGCGGGCAGCGCGGCCAGGCCAGCGTATGATGCACTTCAAGCACGGCCGGTCCACCCCCGCGGATTTCCACTTTCTGTTCCTCTGGCGTAAAGAGGCGCACCGGATATTTGCCGGTGGCCGGGGCGCCGCCCAGCGCACCGTGCGCTGTTGCCCACTTTGATCTCCTGGCCCGGCGGCGGTAGATAACGTGCGGCAACTGGGTGAAAACATTTTCGCGCGATACGACCATTGTTGGTCGCTGGCGGCTAATGTGCCTGCACCTTTGCAGCGGCACCAGCGCCACCTCGTCGCCACCTGTCGCTTCCGCGCAATCTTTCACCGGGCTGCAACCGCACCACGGCGAAATAGGTCAAGATAGTCCCACCCGGCTGATTCACGGGTCACATCCACCGTTTGGTCTGGCTATAGTCGGATTGGATTCTGTGCTTCATGTTGGCCTCGTTTTCTTGTTACTATTCAGAGTGGCGCGGTAAGTGAAAGAAAAACCTTGTCCGTACAATGATTTTTGTGATTTTATGAATATTATGATTCCGCCGCCAAAAGTTCGTTGTCATTTCCTTCTCGCTATCCGCTACCCGAAATCATAGCCCATCAGCAAATCATAAAAATCATGGTTTAGATGCCTATTCCGCTTCACATTCGCATCATAGCATCTCTTTTATCAGTTTTCTATTTGGTGTTTAATTTTTCGGCTAATTCGATAAAAAAGGCCAGCGCCTGCGGATTGCGCATGGCGCCCGGGTTGGCAGCCTTTTCCACATCTTCCCCGAGCAGGATGCGGCGCACGGGTATTTCCAGCTTTTTGCCGCTCAAGGTGTAGGGGATATCCTTCACCTGGTAAATAGCGTCGGGAATGTGACGCGGTGAAAGCTCATTGCGCAGCCGCTGGTTGATAGCGCGCTGAGTGTATCATCGAGCCTTGAATTTTCGCAGCAATACAAAAAGCGCATAATGAATCTCGCCCCAGCTTGTTCAAATCAACCACCAGGCTGTCCATCACCTCATCTATGGCCTCCACACAGGCGTAGATCTCGCTGGTCCCCATGCGTACGCCCTTGCGGTTGATGGTCGAATCGGAGCGGCCATAGATCACGCAGCCGCCGCGCTGGTTAAACTTGATCCAGTCGCCGTGCCGCCAAACGCCTGGGTAGACATCAAAATAGCTGGCTCGATAGCGCTCACCGTCCGGATCGTTCCAAAACCTGACCGGCATGGAGGGCATGGGCGCGCTGATCACCAGTTCGCCCACTTCATCCGCCACGGGCTGACCCACCGCATTGTATGCCTGCACCTTAGCTCCCAATGAAGCGCCCTGCAATTCACCGGCGTAAATGGGCTGGATGCGGGCGCCGCCCACAAAGGCCGTACACACATCGGTGCCGCCGCTCAGCGATTCAAGCGCTACATCGGCATGAACATTTTCGTATATCCACTGAAACGCGCTGACCGGCAGCGGCGCGCCGGTGGAGCCGATGGCGCGCAATTTGCTCAGATCGTGGATTTGATTCGGCCGAATGCCCGCATTGATGCACGCCGCAATATAGGCCGGCGATAGGCCAAAGTAGGTCATGCCGCTGCGCTCGGCCAAGCTCCACAGGCGGTCCAGCGTAGGCGTGGCCGGGCTGCCGTTGTACAGAATGGCGGTGCTGCCCGCCAGCATGGAGCCGAGCAGATAGTTCCACATCATCCAGCCGGTGCTGGTGAACCAGAAAAAGCGGTCACCGGGACGGATGTCGTTGTGCAGCGTTAGCGATTTGGCGTGTTCCAACAGGTTGCCGCCGTGGCCGTGGACAATGGGTTTGGGCAGCCCGGTGGTGCCGGATGAATAGAGCACCCACAGCGGGTGGTCAAATGAAACTTGCTCAAAAACGGGCGTTGCCGCCCCAATATGCAAACGCAAGGCGTCGTCCCAGCGGCTAGTGTTTTGCAGCCCGTCCAGCGGCAGATCGAGCAGGGGAACGATGATTGTCTGCTGCACCGTGGGCAAGCCAGCTTGCAATTGTTGCACTGTGTCGACCCGTTCAAAATCTTTGCCGCCATAGCGATAGCCATCCACCGCCAGCAGTACCTTGGGCTCGATCTGCGAAAAGCGATCCAGCACCGCCTTGGCGCCAAAATCGGGCGAGGCGCTGGACCAGACCGCGCCCACTCCCACTGTGGCCAAGCAGCCAATGATTGCTTCGGGAATATTAGGCAGATAGGCGGCGACGCGATCCCCTTTTCGTACTCCGGCGGCTAAGAGCGTCTGTTGGAGGGCCGCCGTTTGGGCCGTCAACTCCGGCCAGCTTATTTCGATGAGTGCGCTATTCTCGTTTTCGTATAGCAGTGCCGGACGCGTGTCCGACGCCTGCGCAAAAATATTTTCCGCATAATTGAGGCGGGCGTCGGGAAACCAGCGTGCGCCCGGCATAGCATCATCCGCCAGCGCAATTTCTCCGCGCGCCGACGCCTTGATCTGGCAGAAGTCCCAGATGGTCTGCCAGAAAGGGCCAAGGTTTTCCACCGACCAGCGCCACAGTTCGGGATAGCTAGCAAAGTGCAGTCCCTTATGTTGGGACAGCCAGCGCATGTAGCGGGTTAAGTTGGCCTGTTCAATTGTGGCGGGCGAGGGCTGCCAGAGCAGGTCGCCTTCTTTGATGGTAGACATTGGTTGATGATTGCGTTTGCGTAGCTAGCCGCTGCGACTGGCGGATAAGCGGTTGGCTAGGCCGAGAGTTTTGGACGCCGTGCATCGCACTCTGCGCTATGTAGGTTACCAGCCCAGTTCGCGGCGCAAATAGGCGCGATTGCGCTTGGCGCTTTCCAGCGGATCGATACCCATGCCGGGCAGGATGTCCTGCTCTACCGTACCCCAGCCTTGATAATTCATTTCCTCTAAAATGCGGCGGATGCTCTGCCAGTCGATGGTGCCTTGGCCAATTTCTGGGAAGACGCCGGCCTGCACACCGTCAAAATAGTCACCTTCGCGGCCCAGCACTTGGTCGCGCACCACGTTGTTGCACTCTTTGATGTGCATGTACCAGGTGCGGTCGCGCCATTTGTCCAGCACGGCCACCGGATCGCCGCCGCCATACGCAATGTGCGCCATGTCAAAGCAGAGGCCGACCAGCTCGGGATTGGTGCGCTCTAGAAAGGCGTCCAGCTCAAAATCGGTCTCCAGGTAGCCGCCCACGTGAGGATGGGCGGCGCACCGCATGCCATACTCTTCGTGGACAATCTTGGCGAAATCGTTGACGTTCTGCGCCGCTTGATCCCACTGCGCACCGCTCAGCGAATCTTGCGGGCGAATGCGGCCGGCGCGGCGGGCGCGATTTTCAATGACAAAGAGCGCATCGGAGAGCACAATGTATTCGCATCCCGCGCTGAGCACCTGCATGGTTTCTAGTTACCGGCGATAGACTACTTCTGTCCTTTTTGCCTTCGACGAAGTTGAAAATGGTAAAGGCTGAGATGAGTTGGAGCCCACGCGAGTCAAGTTCGGCGCGCAATCTGGGGGATGTCAAAGGGCAGATAGCCATAGGGACCGAGCTCGGTGCCGGTGTAGCCCGCGGCCTGGATGCCGTCTAAAACTTCGGTATAGGGGGGAACGTTGGGGGTGTCCTTCATGAGCACGCCCCAGGAGACCGGGGCAGTGGCGATGTTGATGTTCATTGGGTTGTCTCTCAGCACATCCTATACAGATGATAATTTAATATGGATTTGGCGATAAAGAGGACATTTATTGGCTGATAGTTTGACTATCAGCTTTTCTCAATAGTCGAGTGTGGATTGCTTTCGAATATTCTCGCTTTGCTGAAATATCGGTTTTGAGTGGATTCTATAATGGCATCAGATAACTTTTCAACACATGTATTTTTGTCTGGGTCAAACTCGCTAAATCTTCTATATCGAATTTTACGTTCTTCTGAGTCCGTAGCCAATGACGCATTGCACTATGGCAGTGACGAAAATCTACGTCGTGCAAAAGTATTGTCCCAATCAGCAATTAGCCATGCTTCTATTTCTGGTGAAGCCAGACCAATATGAAGAGGGATTGGGTACCGGAAGCGACAGTGTCTACAGCTTTTGTAAAAATATTGATCTTTTGATGGATCTCTTTGGCAATCGAGATCGTCAATAACCAATATGAAATCGCATATATTACCGCGTGATAGCGATGCTCAACTTTTAACAATCTGCGCAGATAAGCGCATTCAGGGCGCGGCCATAGCCTGGCTGACCAGTCGGTTTGGGGTCAGGCTTACGACGCTCTGGCAACTTCAGCTCAATTGGTGCTGAGGATAGTTGTTTTCAAAAAAGGGTTTTAAGCCTTCTACTTCAGACTCTCCGCCACCTGCAAAAAGATCCAAACTACCACGGCCAACCTCCAACAGATGGATCTCCTACACGGTGCTGGGTCGCCCAACTGCCAGCCCTCTAGCCATTCGATCACGGTATCTTTGGTTAACTTGTTGACATTGAAATGTTGATGATTTTCTCTTATCCAGCTCAAAACCAGTATGTTGCCATCTGTATCTAGCTGATCGGTAAAATGGTCTAAGAGATCGAAGCAGGGTGCTGACAATCACCTGTGTTTTCCTGCTGCATGTTTAATCCAAGCAGCAAGCGATATAACCAGGATACATGAATACCCAATTCTGGTTCATCTATCGCTATTAGGGATGGCAATTTAGGGTGAGTTAAGTATAATTGCCCAGCATAACATCCTAACGGTGCCATCTGACATTTGATCTAGGTAAAACGGGCTTTGTAATACTTCCACATACCATTCAACGGTTAGCCTCAACCTGCCAGAGGCATATGCTCGAATCTACGAGCTTCAGGTAAAATATCCATAACTAACTGATTAATCTGTTCTTCGAATTCAAAATCGGATTGCACTAAGTTATGGAAAACCAAGGCAAGGTTTTCGCCTGTTGAAGAATAACTCATCTTGGGGTCCAAGTTGGGGTTCACTTCTCGTATATCCCCCAAATTCATGTTATTGGCATTGTAAAATCTCCAGCCACGAATGGTTTCATTAGTTTTCTGCGAGTTTCGGAATACGGGGTGTTTGCTCGGGGGAACGCACTGCGTTCAAGCAACTTGGAATATTCGCGAGAACCAAGTCATTAACTGGAATATCTGTAATCTTCTCATAATGAGTAATCCCCTTTAGGGTTGCATCATCATAAACTGATACAACTCCCCGACCACTTCCTCGATTATGGGCTTGGAAAATAAAATGGTTCATTCGTTCTGATTGCGAGCTAGCGCCCATCATCAATGATTACTTGGGTGGCGCTGAGATTGCACCAGTAAAGTGAGGAAAAAATGTATATTGTCGTCAAACGTGTAATTGAGTTCAACATTGGCTGACCTTGCATTCTCCCGTCGAGAATTCTTTATCAGCCCATACAAACAGCATCCTCAAAACTTGTCCGCCCTCTATCTAGCGTTCAGATGAATCAAGCATTGTTGCAAGAATTGAAGCAACCCAATTAGATTGCTTTTTCCCGCACCGTTTGGACCAATAAATATGTTTAGCTGATCTAATTCAAGACCAGCTTCCAGGTGAATGTTTTTATAATTATGACACTCTAATCGACGCAAAATTGCTTTCATTACTCCAATCCTCCCCTAGGCTCCACAAACGCCATCACCTCATCCAGCGTGGGCATGAAATTGGCGCAACCGTGGGCCTGCACGACAATGGCGCCGCAGGCATTGCCCAGCCGCGCCGCCTTGCGCAGATCCCAGCCATTGACGTAGCCGTAAATAAAACCGGCGCCAAAAGCATCGCCCGCGCCCAGGATGTTGTACACTTCCACTGGATAACCGGGCGCTTCGATGGGTTCAGCGCGGTCGGCCAGATGGACGCGGGAGCCAAGCGCGCCCACTTTTTCGATGACGGCTTTGGGACCCAGAGAGAGCAGCGTGCGAATGGCCGATTGGGTGTCGCCCGCCACTTTGGCATCAGAGATTTGCGAGTGGGTCAGCGACATTTGGCTGGCGTCTTTGAGCATGGCGGCGTTGATCTCGTCCTCGGTACCGATCACAATGTCCACCGTGTGCAAAATCGAGCGCACCACTACGCCAAAGGCCCGCGGGTCGTGCCACTGGTCGGGGCGAAAATCCACATCGAAAACCACGTCCACGCCGGATTGGCGCGCCAGCTCGGCGCCAAACATGGTGGCGCTGCGGCTGGGCTCTTTGCACAGATTGGTGCCGGCAAATTGGAAAACTTTGGCGTCGGCAATGGGGGCGGCCAGCACGTCATCAATGGTCAATTCAATGTCGGCGCAGTTGTCGCGATAATAGACCAGCGGGAACTTGTTGGGCGGCTCGATGCCCAGCACCACGGCGCTGGTGCGGTGGCCCGGTTTGCGTGGGCTGAATTGGGTTTCCACGCCTTCTTTGTTGAGGAAGTTTAATATGAAATCGCCCACCGGGTCCACACCCAAACCGGTGATCAGCGCGGTCTTGAGACCTAAACGCCGTCCGCCCACGCTGATGTTGGTCGGCGAGCCGCCCACATAGGCGGCAAAACTTTGAATGTCGACAAAAGGGGCGCCCACATCATTGCTGTAAAGATCGATGGAGGAACGGCCCATATGGACTGAATCGTAAGTGGTGGCTCTGTTGGTCATAGTCCTTGTCCTTTATGCTGAACGGCGTATTATCATACGTCCTGGGACTAAAGTCGATATCTGTTCAAGCTGCGATGCATTTGATGGCGAGACGCTATGCACCTCGCCGTCTTTTTGGGGATGAATTTGGTCGATCAAGGAAAGCAAAGTGCGCATGGCCAGCACACCCATGTCGCGCCGCGGCTGGTGAATCGTGGTTAGCGCTGGCTCGATGGCCGCCGCAATGTCCAGATCGTCGAAACCCGTAATAGCTACAGCATCCGGCACTGCATACCCGGCGTCGCGTAGGGCGGCGATGACGCCGATGGCCGCAGCGTCGTTGTAACAGAAAATGGCATCGGGCGGCGCTTGCCAGATCTCGAGCGCTTTCTGCAACAGCTGCGCCCCGCCGCGCATCCCCCCGCTGATGCTGCCGGCGGGGCAATCGACGCTCAGTTTGGGGGACAGATCTGCTTTGCGCATGGAGTCGATCCAGGCCTGCTTGCGCTCGTGGTGCGCCCGGCCCTGCGTCGTGACGCCCAAGTGGGCAATGTTGCGATGCCCCTGCTGGATGAGATGCTCCATAAGCAGAAGTCCGCCACTGTAATCATCATGCGCCACGGTGTGAATTTGCGTACTGTCTGTCTGGGGATTGATCAGCACAATGGGAATATCACTTTCCCGTGACATCTCCACATATTGATCTCCCACGCAACTGGATGACACAATGATACCATCGACCTGGCGGCCTAAAAAACTATGGGCCACTTCCATTTCGCGCTTGGGATCTAGATCGGTGCTAGAGACAAACAGGCTATAGTGATGACGCCGGGCCCACTCTTCAACACCCTGGGCCACCTCGCTGTGAAATGGGTCCAAAAAGGTGGGCACAATCAGTCCGACGCAAAAGCTGCGCTGCATGACCAATCCGCGCGCCATCAGGCTCGGCGCATAGCCCAGTTCCTTGGCCACATCCAGAATACGCTCGCGCGTACTCTCGCTCATGCGGCCCTGCCCACGCAGCGCTCGGCTGACGGTGGGGTGGCTGACGCCGGCTACTTCGGCAATATCCTTAATGGAAATGCGCTTTTTCGCCATAAGCAAAGGAACACAGATTGCACAGATTTAAAAGATGAACACAGATTTTGATTGAATCGTTTTGGACTTCGCTTGCGCGATTGGGGTGGTATGCGCATACGTGTGCGCGTGGAGAAGAATAACACCATTTGGGCGCAATGTCAAACTTGCCCAAATGATGCTATTCTTTATACGCAGTTGGCGCCGGTTGAGTAGGCCAGGGCTGTTTTTGGCCGTATCGAAACCGTTCGACTGAGCTCACGCCGAAGCCAAACGGGCTCGTCCCGCTCACTTGGGTTTCGATACGCCTGATACTGCCCAGGCTACTCAACCACCGTTCGCTCGTACTTGGCCGGCGTAGTTGCGTTTATTTTATGCCCAGCGGTTGAGGCCGGTTTCGTAGCGGTTGATCAAGTGCTCATTTTGCGGGCGGGCGCGAATGCCCACCACCAGCTGCCCGCTGTCCGTAGGCTGAAGCTGGCCGCGATAGACCAGCGCACCGTCTTGCGTCGAGACCGCCGTCATGGGCGCCACGGTGGGCGCGGTCAGCTCGCCCTGTTCGTTCTGCTGACCGGCGATGATCTCCAGCGCCACTTCGTCCTGCGCGGCGCCGTTGAGCCAGACACGCGCGCTTAGCTCAATGGCCTGGCCGGTCTGAATCTGCATCAGCTGGGGCGCCACCGATTCCACGCGCACGCTGCCCCAGCTTTGGCGCATGCGATTTTTCCAGGCCGACATGGTGCGCGCCGTGGCGAAGCTCTCATCGTGATATTGGGCGCCGCTTTGCATGGCGGACAAATAATAGGTGGTGGTATATTCTTTCACCATGCGCTGCATGCTGAACTGCGGCGTGCAGGTGCGGATGGAGTTCTTCATGATGGTGAGCCACTTTTCCGGCACGCTCGCTTCGTTGCGTTCAAAATAGGCCGGGATGATCTCATTTTCCAGCGTGGCGTAAAGATGCAGCACGTCCGCCTGATCCTGGGTTTCTTCGTCCTTGTAGGCCCGTTCTTCGCCAATCGACCAGCCGTTGCGGTTTTCTTTGTCGCCCACATAACCTTCGACCCACCAGCCGTCCAGTACGCTAAAGTTGGGGATGCCGCTGAGCGCGGCTTTTTGGCCGCTGGTGCCGCTGGCCTCATGCGGGCGCCGCGGATTGTTGAGCCACACGTCCACGCCCGCAATCAGGTGGCGGGCGATATTCATGTCGTAATTTTCCACAAAGACAATTTTGCCCCAAAATTCGGGCCGCTGGCTCATGTGATAAATGTGCTGGATCAGCCCTTTGCCCGGCTCGTCGGCCGGATGCGCTTTGCCGCTAAAGATGATCTGCACCGGACGCTCGGGGTCATTGAGCAGCCGCCGCAGCCGCTCCTCGTCCCGGAAGAGCAGCGTAGCGCGCTTATAGGTGGCAAAGCGCCGGGCAAAACCAATAGTCAGCGCGTCCGGATTGAGCAGATGTTGGGCGGCGTCTATGCGTTGTGGACCCTCACCGTGTTGCAAAAATTGGCGCGCCACGCGCTGCCGCACCAGTTGCACCAGCTTCTGCTTGCGCTCCTGATGCACAAGCCATAGTTCACCGTCGGGCAACGATTGGGCCGCCGCCCAAATGTTGGGATCGTCCACATCATCCAGCCAATTGGGCGCCAAATGCCGGTCGTACAATTCACGCAGCTCCGCCGCCAGCCAGGTTTTGACGTGGACGCCGTTGGTGATGTGGCCAATGGGCGTCTGCACGGCCGGCGTATCCGGCCACAGGAATTTCCACATGTCGCGGCTCACTTCGCCGTGCAGCTTGCTCACGCCATTCTGATACGCACTCAGCCTGATGGCCAGCACGGTCATGCTGTACTGCGGTCCCCAATCCAGCTCCTGGCGGGCAAAGTTGATAAACCCATCGCGGTCGATGCCCAGTTGGCCCCAATATTGCCAAAAGAATTTCTCCACCAGCTCAAAGGCAAAGGCGTCGTTGCCCGCCGGCACCGGCGTGTGCGTGGTAAAGAGCGAATCGGCGCGCACCGCCTCCACCGCCTCGTCAAAAGAGAGCCCGCTGCCCTGCACCAGCTCGCGCACGCGCTCCAGACCCAAAAAGGCGCTGTGTCCCTCATTCATGTGCCAAACCGTGGGCGCCTTGTCGATGATGCCTGCGGCCTGCAAGGCGCGCAGCGCGCGCACGCCGCCAATGCCCAACACCACCTCCTGGCTGATGCGCAGCTCGCGGTCGCCGCCGTAGAGCCGGGCGCTCAGCTCGCGATCCTGCGGGGCGTTGCGCTCCACATCGGTATCCATCAAGAAAATCGCGATGCGTCCCACCTGAATGCGCCAGATTTTCGCATAGACCGTACGTCCGGGCATATCCACCTGGATTAAAATGGGCGCGCCGTTCTTATCGACAGTGGGGGTGGCGGGAACTTCACTCAAGTCGGCTTTTTCATATTGAGCCTGCTGCCGCCCTTCAATGTCAATATGCTGCGTAAAATAGCCCTGCGGATAGAGAAAACCGACGCCCACAAAGGGCAGACCCAAATCGCTGGCCGCCTTGCAGTGATCGCCGCTCAAAATGCCCAAACCGCCGCTGTAAATTGGCAGCGCCTCGTGCAGCCCAAATTCAGCGCTAAAGTACGCAATCAATTCGCGCCCTTTGTTGGGATAGGTAGCGGCAAACCAGACATCGTCGGCGTTCATATAGGCGTCAAATCGCGCCAATACGCTTTCGTACGCTTGCAAAAAAGCCGCATCTTGAGCCGCGGCGTCCAGTTTGCCTTGCTGTACACGACGCAAAAGCTTTACCGGATTGTGATTCACAGCTTCCCATACCGCGGGGTCGATCTGGGCGTATAGCGCCTGCGCATCTGGCTCCCAGCTCCACCAAAGATTGTACGCAAGCTCTTCCAGGCGCTGGATTGGTTCCGGCAACTTGGGTAAAACGGAAAGTTTTCCAATAAATTTCATGGATGAGTGCTCCTTCTCAAAATAACGGAAAATGGCAACTACGCAAACGGTTGCATTACAATGTGCTTCATTTTAATGGATTTGGGAGGATGGACAAAATGAGATGATGGAGTGTACACCCAATGTCGTTAAGTTAGCAGTGAACAGTGCTCAGTTTTCAGTGGGCAGTCTAGAAGTTTTCCCTGGGAACTGAGCACTAAAAACTGTTGACTTTGACACAAAGTTCAATTGCCAATATGTCCGCCAAATGATTAAAATCCTGCGCCACAACATCAATGGGGGCGGCCGGTACCAAATCGGTGGTCTGGTTGGGGCCGTATTCTTGCCGGCGATAGACAAAGGCCGTGCGCAAACCAAGCGCCTGCGCCGCCAGCAGATCGCCGTTATGCGCAGCCACCATCATGACCTGCTCCGGCTGTAGGCCAAGCAATTGCACGGCAGTCAAATAGGCTTCCGGGTCGGGCTTGTAGTGGTGAGCCAGCTCGGCGGAGAGGATGCAGTCCCAGCGCAAGTCGGCCTGTTTGGCCATGTTGGTCAGCAGGGCCAGGTTGCCGTTGGAGAGCGGCGCCACGATGAAGCGCTGGCGCAGTCGCGCCAATCCGCTGCGCGCGTCGGGCCACGGATCGAGCCGGTGCCAGACCCGGTTCATGTGCGCCTTTTCGTCTTCGCTCAGCCCGCGGATGTTGAATTGGACCAGCAAATCTTCCAGGATCAAGCGGTGCAGCGCGTCGATGTTCATCCACGGTAGATCGCCGCGGCGCACGCGCTGCATGGCCGGGGCGTAGCCCGCACGCCAGGCGTCGGCAAACTGGACCCAATCTACGGTAAGCCCTTTCTCCCGTCCCCACTGTTGACCCTGCGCGGATGATGGTGCTGCGCCAGTCGGTCACGGTGCCGAAGACATCGAAGAGAAGGGCTTGGACTGCATCAAGCTTGGTGGTGGATGAGTTCATGGTGCGGCCACCTGTGGTTCGCGCGGGATCAGGCGCTGGGGCTGCACGATCTGACGCCGCGCGGGCGTCAAGCGGGCCAGCAGTGCGGGCGAAGGCTGGTAGCCGTGGCGGAAGTTGCCCCAGGAGGGACCGTAGCGATAGACAAGGGTGCGCCGCACGCCTGGATTGCTGCGGCGGGCCGAGCCGTGACAAATGGCGTCCACAAAGAGCAGCGCGTCGCCCGTCTCCATGTTGACTTCGACGGCGCCTTCGATGCCGTCTACCGAGCCGCCTTCACCAATGGTGTGGCCGGCCAGGTGCGGATGCGCATAGTTGGATTTGTGCGAGCCGGGGATGACCATGGTGGCGCCGTCGCCCGGTCCCATAGGCGTCAGCGCCATGAGGATGTTGATCTGGCCACAGTGGAATTTGCCGTCCACGTGCTGAAATTGGGTGCGCTTGGTGTGGGTGTGGCCGCCCGAATGGATGCCAATGGCCTCGCCCGGTTCGCGGAAGTTGGCAAAGTTTTCGTCAATAAAGAGCGGCCCGTGATTGTAATCAAAGGTGCCTGCGCCACCCACAAAGTGCTTCACTTTTTCGATCCACGATGGATGATCGATGAGCTTTTCAAACGGCTCGCCCGCCTCATAGATCTGCTGATAGTTCAAGCCATCCTTGGGGCCAAACGAGTGGCCGTGGACATAGCCGTACCATTCGCCCTTTTTGAGCGGCGGGATGGCGTCCAGCCCGGCGTTGATCTCCGCCACTTCCGCAGCCGAAAGGGCGTTTTTCAGCACGATGTAGCCGCGCAGGTCAAAGAGAAATATTTCCAAATCGGTTGGTTTGTGCGACATTGTGGGTGCTCCTCACCTGGATGAATTGATGGTTGCTAGGAACCGCAGATCCTCTCTTTTACATTACCACAGCTTGCTCTTTTCCTCCGAGATGTCCTCCAAACTAAAACGCACTGGCTGCCAACCCGGCCATAAATGCAATAGGCGCCGTGTTCGCTTGCGATCTCGGCGCCTTTTGCATTTATGGCTATCATTTTGGGTCATGTTAACGAAACAACCACACCCTTACGAACAAACTGCTCGAGCGGTACACGCAACACGCATAGACGGCGCAATTATTTTTCTACAATGGCCTTACACATATTCAGCAAACCAAGCCAGAGCATCCATCCAGGCCTGAGTGGCTTGCTCTTCCACGTAGCGCTCACCGGTGTCGTTGTGGAAAGCGTGGTTGACGCCGGGATATACGTTGATCTGATAATTCGTACCCGCCGCATCCAGCGCCGCCTGCAAATCGGGCACGCCGGCGCCAATACGTTCGTCCAGTTCGGCATAGACGCCCAGTACAGCCGCTTTTATATTGGGAACCTGGCTCAGATCGGGCGCCGGGCCGTAGAAGGGGACTGCCGCCTTGAGCGTGGGCAGCGCCGTGGCCACGCGCCACGTAATGCCGCCGCCAAAGCAGAAGCCGATCATGCCCAGCCGCTCGCCATCCACAAAGTCGAGCGTTTGCAGATAGTCCGCCGCCGCCAGGAAATCGCTCACGTGGCGGTCGGCGCCGGCATCGGTCAACAGCGCCGGCACCGCATCGCGATCATGGGTAGAGGTGCCGCCCTCGCGCGAGAGCAGGTCTAGCGCCAATGCCGCGTAACCATTCTTGGCAAAGCGCCGGGCCACGTCCGCAATGTGCGGATTGAGCCCGCGGTTCTCGTGGCAAACCAGGATCGCCGGATAGACGCCATCGGCAGCCGGCCGCGCCTGATAGGCCATGATCTCATCGCTGCCATTCATAAAGGTGACCATGCCAGAGATCACGTCCGGGTCGCCTTCGGGCACGCTCAATGGGCTCTGGGCGCCCTCCACCGGCATGAGGCCGCCGGCCGCGGCTTCTTCTTCTGCCGGTGGGGTGGCGGTGGGCATGGGCTCCGTGGCGGCGGGTAATTCCAGCGGCGCGCAGCCCACCGCCGTCATGGCCGTGGCGGCGGCCGCCATGCTGCCCGTCAAAAAGGCCACCCGGCGAATACAGGTGCGGCGGCTGATCTCCCCCTCACGATAATCCTCATAAAACTCTTCGATCAAATACTTGCGGAAAGTTTGGATTTCTTTCATGTGGTTCTCCTTGATTAAGAATTTGTGGGAAGTGTAGCGTATCGAGTATTGAGTGTTGAGTATTCGGGCAGAGTAACTCATATCGAAACAAGATTCTCTAGCGGACTACTCAACACTCAATACGCAATACTCAATACGCAATACGCAATACTCACTATTGAATCCCCTTCACATACCGGTCAAAAAACGCCACCGAGCGGGCAGCCGCCGTGTTGAAGTTGACCGAGATGTTGTGGTTATCACCGGCGTATTCGTAATATTCGACTGTGCCATTGACGGCCAAAATTTCATCGCGCAGGAGTTGCGAAAGTTCCACCGGCACGCTTTCATCCAGCGTGCTGTGATGCAACTGGATGGGACCGGAGAGATCGGTCAGGTAGCTGTTGGGCGAAATGGAGGCCCAGAAGGCGGGATTTTCTGCCGGGGCGCCAAATTGCTCGGTCAGCTCCTCACGCCAGCGCCGCGAGCGATTGGTGGTGGTGGGCGGCGGCGTGTCGTTGTTGCGTCGCCGCCACCGTTCCAGCAAATCCGGGTATGAAGCCACCACGCCGCCCCAAATGACGCCGGCTTTAATGTCTTTGGTGACGACCATGGCGCGCAGCGTAATCTGCCCGCCCATGGAGTGCCCCCACATGCCAATGCGGTTGGGGTCGGCGGCGGCATAGCGCTTGATCGACGAGACGGCGTTGAGCACATCGACGGTGTAGGCGGGCGTGGCGTAACCGCCGGTGGCCTCACCTTCGGAAAAGCCGTGGCCGCGGTAATCCGACTTCAAGACAATATAGCCATTGCGGGCAAAGGCATCCAAATAGGCCACATAGCGCTCGGTGGTGCGATAGATTTCGGGCGGAATAAAGCCGTGGTTGAAGATGATCACGGGCCAGCCGCTGGCCGGCTTTTCGCCGCGCGGCACGGTTAGCATGGCGTAGATTTTGTTGCCTTCGGAAAGATACGAAGCCAGGTAGCGGTCATAATTGACGCCCGCATCCAGCACCTGCTCGATCACGATGTCGCTGCCGGGATAGCTTTCCTGGCGCATGCGCTCAATGGTCAGCGGATGTAGCTCTCCGGGGGCGAGTTGCACCAGCGGTTCCGGCGTGGCCGCAGGCGCAATGGGTTGCGGGGCCGCAGAACTGGTGACCGTTTCGGCGTTGGCCGAAGCCGCGGCGCCGCCGGTTGATGCCGCGGGCGCGCTGGCCGCAGTTTGCCCTCCGTTGGGGATGCACAAGCGCCAGCCCACCACCAACACGTTGGGATTGGTGATGGTGGCGTAAGTGGGGTCGGTCTCCGCCTTGGCATTGGTGGCCGCCACAATACGCGCATAGGCTGTCTGGTTGCCCAGATAGTCGCCCGCAATGATGGAAAGCGTATCGCCCGGCTGCACAATCACGCTGCTGGCGCACTCTGGACAGCCGTCTGCGCATGCACCGTGGCCCCTGGCAGCATGGTAAAAGCAAGCTGCACAGGGAGACGAGGGAAAAGAGTTTGATTTGTTTCATATTTTGTTTCGGGAAAAAGTGGAGGAGTAGAGGGGTGGAGGAGTGAAGGTCGCCAGACGATCTCCCCTCTACCCTCCACCCCTCTACTGCTCTGCACGCCGTAAATTCAATCTCCAACGGCACTTCCTCGGCCACATTGGCCACCGAAGGCACGCTGGGGATGGTCAGGTTGAAGTCGGCGCGCTGGATGGTGGTTTTGCCCAGGCCGACCAATTCATTCTCAGAATTGACCGTGACGGAGACAGCGAATGTTTCCGGCTGCGTGACGTCGCGAATGGTCAGGTTGCCGGTGACGCTAAATTCAAAGGTGTCGCCCACGTTGACGGCGGCGGGCATGCCCGCAATGGCCGTGGGTTCAAAGGTGATGTACTGATATTGATCCTGATTGGACTGCAAAATAAAGCGGCGGATGGCGCCGTTGCGTTGACCACTGTCGGTGGTCAGATCGCGGGCGTCAATGCGAATGGCGCCAATCTGGGCGCTGCTGGGGTTGGCGGGGTCCACGGTCAGCTCGCCTTCGACCAGGGAGGTGACGCCAATGACTGTTTTGTCCTTGCCCATGAGCACTTCGTCAATGTAAAAGCGGGCTTCGGTGCCGTCTTGGACAATTTGGAACGTTTTGGCGTTGCCAATTGCAACGTCGGCGACTTGATTTTGGGCGGGCGCTTCGGCAGCCTCTTGCACGGGTGCGCTCGCAGATTCACCAGCGCTTTCTGCTGGCGCCGACTGACCACCGGCGCACGCTGAAACCAGCCAGCTAAACAGTAAAATCGAAAGGAAAGTGGCTATATAGCGAATTGAAAACTTCTCGATCACGAACATACTCCTATCAGTTTGATTTGAACTTTGGACAATTCAATGGACTTACATTTGAGTTAACTACAGATTATGCAGATGGCACAGATTTTTGGGGCTCTTTTAGAACTCATGACCTTGAAACGGCAAGCGGCGGTTGAGTAGGCTGCGGCAGTTGGCAGCCTTGAGAGAACAGCGGCAGTATCGAAACCAAAGCGGGTCAACCACCCGAAAATCCATTGAGCCAATCCTAGTTTTACTTGTTATCTGCGTTTGACCAACCTGGCCGCCAGCAGCAGCCCCACAATACCCGCATAGATCAGCGGCGCCGTGATGATGTCGCGATCCAGCCACAGATAGTGCCACACGCTGAGCAGGGCCGCCGGATAAACTAGGAAGTGCAACCTCCGCCAGCGCCGTCCCAATCGCCGCTGCCAGCCCTGCGTAGAGGTAACGGCTAGCGGAATCAACAGCGCAAAGGCCAGCAGCCCCAGCGGCATGGCTCGCCGTTCCCCCAAATCGCGCCAGATCAGGCGCGGGCTTAACGAGTTTTCCAGCACGGCATAACCCAGCAGATGGATCGCCATAAAGGTAAAGCTATACAGTCCCAGCGCTCGCCGAATTTGAATGGCGCCCGACCAGCCCGCCCAACGTCGCAGCGGCGAACAGGCCAGCGAAGACACCAAAAAGACCAACCCCAACGTACCCGAACTGAGCACGATGTAGCGCGTCGGGTTCACCAACCGGCCCGAAACATAATAATAGCCCATAATCAGCAGCAACCCGCCGCCAATCACGTGCGTCAAAACCCGATGCCAATTCCGCCTCAACCAGTACACGCCACTCACCACCCGCCACCCGCCACTCGCCCACTCGCTATCCGCTCAAATCCGCCCCAAAATCCTTCTCAAAATCGCGCCATACACTATGAATATGTGTGCCGCCGTTACGCGAATTGTCGAATTCCAGCAAGAAAGTGGGGCCTTGCAAGCGATAATATTGAGGTCGCTGATATTCCAGACTGCCCGCCCAACCAAAGCGCACCTGCATCATGTCCGCCTGGGCAATGCGCTCCAACGCGGGCGCGGCCACAATCTCCGGCAGGCTATGCAAATAGGTTTGCACAATCTGGTCCACCAGCGGCTGATGCGTTTCCGGCAGGTCGCCGTAGAAGACGCCCACCGGCGCCAACGGCTCCACATAGGCCGCGTTCTGCGTCACGTGGCGGGTCAGCGTGTCGTTCTGGAAAATGGCGGCCTGGCGCAGATCGTCCGGCAGCGTGTTGATCAGCTCCAGCCCGGCGTCTTCTTCGACGGACATGGCGCGCAGACCGGCTTCGGTTTTGGTGGGCCACGAACCCAGGAAGAAGGGCGTCATGGCGACGCGGTCGCCGAGGACGGCAAAATGGTGCGACAGGTGATGGCCTTCCCAGCGCCAGCTCCAGCGTTCGCCGCCCGGTTCACCAAAGAGGGTCACATAGTAGAGTTCGGGGTCGTTGCCCAAGTCCTGCTGGAGCGAAATAATATCCAGCGCTTTTTGAAAGCCGCTTTCGGAAAGGCTGCTCTGCAAAAGGGCCAATGCCGCCGCTTTCTGCTCCTCGTTCATCTGGCGCAGCGGCAGCCCGTTGCGCGGGAAGCCGCGCGGGGTGGTCCAATGCCAGCGGAAGCGCTCGGGGTCGCCAAAGTCGTAGCTAGCCTGAGCCAGTTGCGCGGCATCCAGCGTTTGCACAAAATGGGACGCCGCTTGGGTCATATTGGCAATGAGCGTGCTTTCATCGGCGATAACGTCGGACGCCAATTCGGCTGCGGCCTCCTGCGCCATTTCCTGCATGGCGGCCACGTCGGCGGCAATATCGGCGCCGCCGGTGGGGTCCAGCGGATTGGTGCAGCCCGCCGCGCCCAATAAAATCGCGCCCGTACCGGCGGCCGAGAGGCCGAGAAAGTTGCGTCTGGTGAGTTTGGGCATGATCTGTTTCCTTATGAATACCCGCTGCGCGTGCAACGCACGCAGATGGGCGATTATTCGTTGGCAATACCCGCTACGAGTGCAACGCACGCAGATGGGCGATTGTTCGTTGGCAATACCCGCTACGAGTGCAACGTACGCAGATGGGCGATTGTTCGTTTGTGTTGATTGTTGCCTGCGTGCATCGCACTCTGCGCTGATCTCAATCTGTAAAATCTGTGTAATCTGTAGTTGATTCAAGCTGCTCTTGCAAAAAACGGTTCCAATCGGCTTCAAAGTCTGCGTAAGTTGCGTCAAAAGTATCGTCGAGCAGTTCCTGCCAGGAGTGAGCGTGGCGGAAGCCTTCCATCAGCGGCGGGATGGCCTCGCGCCCATATGTCTTTACGGCGTATTGCACCACGGACGCCGCCGCCGCTGATTGCCACATGAGATAATCCCGATCGGCCAGCCGGTCGGCGTTGACATCGGTGATCTCGGTCAATGACAGCGGCAATTGGGCAATGCGCTGGCTGCGCAAAATCGCGTTGGCCTGGGCATCCCAATAGTAAGGAACGCCAATCAGCTCGGTGCGCAGCCAACTGCGCACGCCGCGCCGCATGTTGCGCCAGGAATAGGCAAAGCTGGCGTTGGCTATAAAATCATCATTTGGCGTCCCCAATCGGTCCACGGCCAGCGTGGTCAAGCGACTGATCACGGTGTGCGTGAGAAAGTCTACGGCAGTCACATCCGCCGGCGATGGCAGCATGAGCGGCGCCGTCACCTCTAAGCGGTTGCCGTAACTGCCGCGCCCGCTAACTTGCTCCAATGTCAGGCGGATGGTGATCTTTTCCACGGGGGCAGCGCTGTCGGTGGCTGGGTTGACTATATTGCGGGTGGCTGAAATGGCCGAGGCGGACCGACTGATAGCTGATTCGATTGCCTCAAACTCGTCCAAGGCAAGCACTTCGCGTAGCGATAGATAGCTCTCTTCGATGCGGTTAGCAATGGCCATAATAGTAGCGGCGTCGCGTTCGCGAAATTCAAAGCGCAGATGATTGGTCTCCAGCACGCGCTCTTGGCCCCAAAAGGCGGCGGGCGGCAGGGTGCGCAGCCAGCCGTTTGGGCCTTGGCGATAGAAGCGTGTTTCGCGATAGGGTCCCAGTTGCCACCAGCCGGTGGGCAGCGGACGGTCAAAAACCACCTCGGCCTGCATCAGGGAATCGATGCCTCTTAGCTCCACAATGCGCACGCCGTAACGCTCACCGTCGGTCGATTGCGCCGCCCCTAGTGCCGTCCACGCTCGCTGCCAGCGCTGGCCGATCTGGGGGTCGATCAGCCGGGCGAGCTGACTTTCATCGTTGTTTCGGCGCGCCTCCTCTTCCAGCGCCAGCGTGGTATAAAGATTGCTGGCCACGCCAATCTGCCGGCGTTCTTCCGGCAGATCTGAGGCGCCGGTGGTCATAATGGCGGCGGTAAAGAACAGTATCAGTCCGCACAACGCGTACAGCCCCAGGCGCAGATCGCCGCTCATCCGGCGCATAGCGTGATCGCGGCGCAAATTGGCGTTCAATTGGGCCGATACCCTGCTCAAGGCGGACCAGCGCTCATCGTTATCAAAATAGCGCCATTCAAAGTCGATTGGTTGACCAAATATCATGAGAGAGTCCCTCCTGCTGGTCAAATCATTCTACATCATAAACGGCACGCAATATGGGTGTGGGATGAGGGGAAGATTAACGAAAAATGAATGTGTTGTCAACGGGCAAAGGCGCGCCAGGGGTTGGTGTGGGTGAGCTGGCGGAGGGTGGCTTCATCTACACCGCTGGCGCCCAGCTTGGGCAGGAAGTGCTCAACCAGATAGGTGTAGGGTTTGGGGATACCGCCACCAGGCTTGGAGGGGTCGAACCAGCCGCGGTCATGGCTCAAGAGCAATTGGGCGCCGAAACCGGCGTCCAGCAGGCGGTGAATGCGCTCGATGAAAAAGTTGTCGTTGTAGGCATCCTGATTGCCGATAAAGTCATACTCGAGCCAGGCGCCGCGGCGGGCGGCGGCTAAATGCAGGGCAAAATCAGGCTCCACTTGCGTGTGTATCCAGATAAAGCGGCCGGCGCTATAGCCCGCAGCTTCCAGCACTTCAAGCTGATGCAGCGCCACTTTGCCGCGAATGGTGTGGCTGCCAATGACGGCGCCGGTGCGCGGCCAGCCTGCGCCGCCGCCTTCAATATCTTCTCTTCGGAGGGCGTCATGCCGTCTGCTGGCGCTCAGCCCAGTCAGGCTGCCTGCACGCCCACGCTCTCTTCGATCTCGCCCATCAACTCGCCCAGCATCCAATCGCGGATCTCATCTTCGTGCGCCGCGTGCGCCACGTCAGCACCCACGGTTCGTGATAAATGCCGGTCGGCACGACGATGGGAAAATCGGTGAAGCTTCGGAGACGGCGCGATCAATATCGGCGCGGCGACCCACCGAAGCGGGCGTGCATTCCACCAGCGCGGTGACGCCTTGCGCCTTGATCTTCTCAATCTCCGGCGCCATCAGCGCGATGACTTCATCGGCATTGGCATGGCGAAAGCTCTCGGCCTCAATGGGGCCAAGGTCCACAAAAATGTGCTCGTGGGGCAGGATCAAGCCCAGTTGATCCTGCGTGCGTGGGCCAAGAGTGGTAATCAGCTTCGTCATGGCGTGAATTATACTATACAATCTTGTTCTGCAACGAACGCAGCAGGTCTCTCGTACGCTGCTCCGTGGTGCGATCTGCATCATCTGCAAAATGGCTGCGGCAAAATCGGTGGCGCCGGCCGCAGCCAGCAGTGAAACTGGGCCGTGACCGTTTCTTCGTTGCCAATGGTCACTCGTCGCCAGGACCATCACCTTCAATGTCCAACATGCGTCGGTAGTTGGTCAATTGGCCATAGCGCAGCAACGTCTGATGATCTGCGCCCGCATTATAAGCGTCATCAGTCACCGCAATGGGCAGACCCACGCAAATCCGGCGCCAGCCGCCCTGCTGCCGCGGCGGCCTGCAATGTGCGCGGGGCGATGTGGCCGGCAATGGTTTTGATGCCCGCCATCCAGGTCACCGTACCCGCGGCCAGTTCGCCGGCCAGGCACAACATCATATGGGCGCCAGCGGCGATAAGCACGGGAACCGGCGCCGCGTCTGTTAATTGCAGTTGCGCCTTGGCCTGTAAGACATTACCGGCAAAATCGACCGGCATCTGGTTCACCAAAGGGTTCAAGACCGAAAGATATTCGCGCATGGCGCCGCCGGTTGATCGTATGAGAGTCCCACTGACCGCCTCGACCACCGGCTTGTGGGAGGACCAATGCCAATGGCGAAGCGGCCATCCGCCGCACTTTGCGTGCTTAAGCCTGCTGCGCCAGCGTCAGCGGATGGCGAATAGGCCAGGGTAACCGCCGTACCCAGTTCGATGCGGCTGGTTCGCTGTCCGGCCAATGCAATGGCCGTCAACACATCTTAGCCAGCCAGCGGCAGTTGGACCAGCCAATAGTTGGCAAAGCCATCCGCTTCAGCCTGCACAATCTGTTGCACCAGTTCCGATAATGTATATTGCCCCACCTTTTCAGGGAATTGTTACGAGTCCAATGCGCATAGTAATCTCCTCATAGTGAAACAATCTGGGCTTTTGGGATATCGGGTGGTTGACCCACTTTGGTTTCGATACGCCCCGAACTGCTGGGGCTACTCAACCGCCGCTAGATATTGCTCACCCGCGATGCCCGGTTGAACGACAATCTGTACAGAACCACACTCTGTATTGCGCAGCAGGTTGGCGCCGTTTTCATCCGCAAGCCAATGGAAACTGTATATGCGCCACTTGGTGTCTCGAGGTTCAAATTGATGTCCAACTCGTTGCGCACATATTGACCGGGCCGCCAACTGCTGGTGGAAAGCGCTCCCAGCGCGTCATTGGCGCGCGGCAACGGTTCACCCACGCCTTGCGTTGCTCACCTGCGCCGTGACTGTAAAATTCTGCCCAATTGACCCGGTGGCCTGCCACCAGAGCCGCACATGCACCCAGCCGCTGGGCGGATGAAGCTGCGGATCGGTGGCGCTGGCCTGTGGCGTCAGCACTTCGCAGGCGGCCAGCATCATGCCGGGCGCCAGTTCGGCATTCAGGCGCGCCGCGCCGTCAATCAGCGGCGGCAGCGCATCATATATGCTTTTCAGTGCATAGCCGCTCAGCTTCACCCCCGCCGGATACTGCTCGGTGATCAGCGGGTAATGCGTGTTGAGCCAGCCCTCCACCAGGTGTTCATCGTCAATGCCTTCCAAATGACTCTGGGTCAGCCAGAGCGTGGCCGCGCCCAGCTCTTTGGAAATGCCCAACAGCGGCGGCGCGATGACCGTGTCCACCTGATCGGGCGTTAAAGGATTGCCGAAAAGGCCAAAGACGGGCAGCTCGGCCTGCGTATAGCGCTGCTTCAAATACCAATCCACCGGCTGGTGCGTATAGCTGATGTGCGCCACCACCGCGCTGGCCGCGCTGCCCGATGCGCCCACGCCGGTCAGCCCCTGGCTCATCTGCTCATATTGAAAAATCGCAATATAGATCGTGGCCGCCCGCCAATTCTCGCGATGCGCGCCCGGCGTCCACAAAAGCGGCAGCATGACCGCCAGCATAATTACCACCATCGCGCCGGCCGCCCACCGCCCGCCAGCAGGCCAATCACCACCGCCCGCGCAATGGCCCACAGCACGAGGGCGCCATAAAAATCAGATAGCGCTCCTCCTTAAAAATCGAATGGCTGCGGCTCGACATCACATTGGCCGCCACCAGTGGCCCCCAATCCACATCCACAGCCATATCCTGTCCCGCCAATCTGCTTCCCTTTCTCCTTTCCCCCTTTCCCCACTTTCTCTTACATCCCCCGCAAGCCAATCGCAACAACCCCACCCAACCCCCACCGCTGCCTCCCCCACCCAAATCGGGCCAGCGTTCGCGCCAGATCGTGAAGATTTTTAACAAACGGCGGCTGTTGCTCCAAAAAGTTGGCAAGAGCCACACCGGGCGTACTTTCGTCCGCATTGACGCTGAGTGCGTTGAGCGCCAGCGGCAGGAAGATGAGCGACGATGAAGCGCAGGGGCGATGACGCCTTCGGTGAAGCGACGCAGGGAAAAGGGGGAAGGGGAAAGAGGAAGGAGCGGCTTCTGAGTTGTTTCTCGCAACGAATTGTGATTGTCGCCCTTCGTAAATCGTAATTCGTAAAATCGTAAATCCCACTAGCGCCAATCCCGCCGCCGGCAACTCATTACGCTAAATAGATAGGTATAGAGCGCCAAATCCAGCGCAATCACCGGTCAGCACCAAAGCAGCCGATGGCGGAATTGTTCTGCCTGCCGACGCAGCAAAAAATAAGAGCCGCCCAAACCAGAAATGTGGTGGCTGGCTGAAACATGCGCAATTCCTGGCTGTACCAGACCAAATACCGGGCTGAGTGCGGTCAGAAGCGCGGCCAACAATCCGGTGAAAGCGTCCGCTGGTTTCGGTAGCCATAAGAAGCACGCCAGTGCGGTTAATACGCCCATCAGACTGCCCAATGCACCAATCAGCGTCATTCATGCCCAGCCCAAAGGCGTGAGCAAACAGTGCCAAATTTTGAGCAGCGTGTAATGAGCCGGCGGGTGCTTCTCCTCCACCAGCCCACGAGTAATGGACCACATGTAGTCGATGCCCTCGATCACGGCCCAGCGCAGACTCACCGCTTCCATCAAACCAGATGCTGTGATAGCCTAGCCGCCAGAAGCGCAGGATCGCGGCCAGGGTGATGATGGCCAGTTCGGGGAGGGGGCGGAGAAAAAGGTGAAAGGTGAAAGGTGAAGGGGTGAGGGGTGCTTCGAGCTATTGGGGATTGTTGGTGGGACTCTGCGCGTCATGGACGCGTCGACGGACTGACTCACTGACCCACTGACCCACTGCCCCACTGACCGATTGAGGACGCGCATGGACCTGCCCTATCCCCCAATTCATCCAGTTTCACCCGCTGAAAGTAGCAGCGATAGGCAACCACCTCGGCGAGCTATTGCATCCAGTTCGGCTTGGAGGATATGCGCCGGTCGGCGCGCTGTTCATCGGCGGTAATGGCTGGCGGATGGGCGGGCTGGGGCGTCTCGATACGCAGCGCATCCTCCTCCAGCCACTCGGCAATCCGGATCAACTCTTTGCATTCCAGCCAGAGTAAGCTGTGGCGGATGACGCCTTCGGTGGTGCCTAGGCGGGCGGCCATACGGCTGATGTCTAGGCGGCCATCCCGGGCCAAGGCGTATTTGCACATGGCGGCGGTCTGTTGCAGCACAAAGTCGAGCCGGTCATTGGTGGTGGATTGGCCGCACACAAAGATGCGCCGCGGCTCGACCCGTTCCAAAATGCCATTCAGCACCACGGGCGAAGGCGGGATGGTCCACAGCACCAGATCGGCATGCGGCCGCGCCGCCGTGCGCGGCGCATAGGTCACGCCGTCAATGAGCAGGGTGCCTTCCGCATACCAAACGGCATCGTGTGGCTTGGGCAGCTCGCCAAGCTGCACGGTCTGGCGGCGCAGATCGTGAATACGCGGTTTGGCGGTTTTCTCCGCAATCAGCTCAATGGTGACTTCCTCGGCCGGGCGCGCCGCCACGTACATGAGTTGTACCGTGCGTTCGCCGCGGAACTCGTTGACGTTGAGCGTGTAGACCAGATCGATGGGCTCGGGCGGCAGTTCGCCGTCGTTGTGGTTGAACCAGAGCACGGGCCACTTGACGCCATCGGCCCGGTCTGCTGCACGTAAGAATTTGCGGTGGGCGCCGTCGCGTCCCATGCGCTGATCGTGGACAATGCAGACGCGGCTCATAAATTGGGGCGTGGGGTTGCCGTTGCCAAAGGGGGCCAGCCGCTGGTTTCGCTCACCAAATTTAGATCGATGGCATCCAACCGCAGCTCAACGTCAATGGGCAGCCCGGCGGGCCGTCAGCGGTGCCAGTGCAGTTCGATCTGCCGATCCAGCTCGCGGCGGAAGGCGTCGATATTTTTCCGGTTGCAGGCTGAGCCCGGCCGCGCCGGATGCCCGCCGTGGCCAATGAGCAGATGGGCGCAGCCGGCAATGGGCGCGCCGATGTCCACACCCGGAATGCTGCGGGCGCTGCCGCAGAGCCTTCACCGGGCGGGTTGAGCATGGCAGCACGGCGGGCGGCTAAATTCCTCCACCAGCCGCGAGGCACAATGCCCACAATGCCAGCGTGCCAAGCCGGATGCGTCAACACCAGCGCATTGTAATCCAAAAGCTGGGGCGTGCGGTTGATCATCTCCAGCGCCGCTGCTGTAATCTGGCTGGTCAGCAGGCGGCGCTGCTGGTTGAGCCGCTCCAATTTGGCGGCCAGTTGACCGGCGCGCACGGCGTCGCGCGTGGTCAGCAGTTCAACCGCAATGGTGGCGTCCTCCAGCCGACCCAGCGCGTTCATGCGCGGGCCGATCTGAAAGCCAATATCGTCGGTGCTGATGTTGGCCGGAACCACGCGCGCTACGTCCATGAGCGCCAGGAGCCCGGTGCGCCGCGTGCGTTTGAGCTGCTCGAGTCCCAATTGCAGCAGATAGCGGGCGTCATGCACTGCTCGGCCACATCGGCCACAATGCCCAACGCCACCAGATCGAGCAGATCATGCTCCTCAAACCTGCGTCCGGCCAGCGTATAAAGCTGCTGCATAAGCTTATACGCCACGCCCACTCCCGGCAGCGTGCGCAACGGATCGTCGTCCGGCTGGAATTTGGGGTTGACGATGGCGTCGGCGTGGCGCGCGGAGAGGCGGAAGGGGAGAAAGGGGGAAGGGGAAGGGGAGAGGGGGCTTGTGCAGCTTCGGCGCTCTGCCTCCCTTTCCCCTTTCCCCAACTCAGCCCACAGCGGATCAACGCGGGGAAAGGCCGCTGAACTCGGCGGTCAAATCGTGATGGTCGGTGAGGACGACGGTGAGGCCGTGGGCTTTGGCCGGGGTGACGGCTTCGGCTTCGGCAATGCCGGTATCGCAACTGAGCGGCAGATGGGGCGGCCAGGTGTCATCGTCCAGCCATTTTTTGCAGCATGGCGGCGGATGCGTGGCTTTCGGTAAAGCGGTTGGGGACGTGAAAGCACCCGCGTCCAGGCTCGGCCAGCGCCTGCAAACCTGCGACGAGCAGCGACGATGCTGGTCTGGCCGTCCACATCAAAGTCACCCCAGACCAGTATATTTTGATCGGTGTGGATGGCTTCGTATAGCGGTGGGCAGCCAGTTCGACGCCGATCAGATTGGTGGGGGGCGCGGGGAGTAGTGCTCGGTGTGCAAAAACGAGCGGGCGGCTGCCAGTGTGCGGATGCGCTGCATCAGCAATTGCGCCACCAATGGATGGCCGCCAACTGCTTTGTGAAATTCAATGGTGATTCGGCGGGGAGGAGAGAGTCCAGATGCGTTCCATAAGAAAAGTGGAACCACAGATTTTACAGGTTACACAGATTTTTCTGGTTCAACAGGATCTCGCGTGGTTGACCCCGCTTTGGTTTCGATACGCCCCGAAAGTGCTGGGGCTACTCAACCGCCGCTACCTTTTGTCAATCACATTAGATCTCAAAGGGCCATTTCTCTTTCGGAGACAACCAAATCTGTGCAAATTGGCAATAGTGAAGCGGCATCTGCGGTTAATAAAAATCCCTACAATCCTTGTTTAAAAAGCCAGTTCATCCACATCGTCCAGCGTGAATTCGAGGGCAGCGTCGGGTCGATGACGAAGACTCTTCGGCGTCGTCCACGTCGGAAGATTGCCGGCGTGGATGCCGCGGTTGCAGCGGCTGCGATAGACGCAATAGTTGCAGAAGCGTTTGCGGTTGATGGGCGTGTCGGCCACTTTGGGGAAATCCTGCTCATTTTCGCCGGCTAGCGCATGGGCCAAAAGCTGTTGCAGCCGCGTCTCGGCGGCGGCGTGTTGGGCGCTGTCGTAGCGAAAGCGCACGGGCTGCTGCGGCGCGCCCACAAACAGTAGGCATCTCCACCTGTTCGGGCTTGACCGGACCAAAGGAGCAGTTTGGCGCTGGCTTCGACCAAGACGTAGGGATAGACCAGCGTCTGCAAGCGCTGCCGCAATATGCTGGGCTCGGTGCGTTTGCGCGTGGTTTTCCAATCTACAATCACGACCGAGAGCCACCTGCCGCGCCCGCGATTAAGTCATATTTGGCCGCCAGGCGATAGCGCTCTTCACCCACGCCAAAGGGCATGCTGAGAATGTGCTCCACTTCCACAAAATCGGTGGGCAGATCGGCCGGGCGATGGCGCAAATAGGCCTGATACCATTCTGACGGCGGCTCTAAATTGGCGGCAAACAGGGTGCTGTCAGGCCAGAATTTCGGTGCGCTCGATGAGCAAATGCGGCGCGCCGCCCAGCCACATAAGCAGCTCGTGATCCTGCGGGCGCGGCCTCCACGGCAGGCCACGGCAACTGCTGCACGTAAGCCAACCAAAAGCGGCGCGGGCAATCGTCAAACGCCTGCAAGCTCGACTGGCTGAGAGAGCAAAGGTGGGCGGCAGCTTGTGTTGATCCATAGGGGATGATAGCATGGGGACGAGGAATTGTAGGGTAGGGGGCGAGTTGCGTGTTGCGTGTTGCGTATTGCGTGTACCGGTTGAGTTGCTTGCATCGATACAAGATTCTAAACCGGTTCACGCACTACGATGTCACGCAATACGCAATCGCTCAAGGAGTCAATCATGCCGCAACTTCGGCCACCTCATCATTGCCGTGCGCGATTTGGAGGCGGCTATGGCCGACTATCGGGCGCTGGGCTTTACGGTCTATTATGGCGGCAAACATACGCACAAGGCGACGCACAACGGGCTGATTGCGCTGGCGGACGGCTCGTATTTGGAGCTGTTAGCGCCGCAGAATCCCGATGAGATTGACCGGACGATTGACACTCTGGCCTATGGCGAAGGCTTTGGCGGTTATGCGCTGTTGACGGCGGACATTGACGGCGATGTGGCGCGGCTGCGGACGGCGCTGAATGCGGCGACCGCTGCCAGCCATCGCGACCGCTATGACGGCGTGCGGATCGGTGGCGATCCACCAATGTGGGCGGCCGCGCCTGTCGTTTTTTGATCACCGATGTGACGCCCCACATTTTGCGTGCCGGACGATGCGGGCAAGGTGACGCACGAAAATGGGGCGACGAACATGTAGCGTTGACCGTGTTTATGCCGGAGTATGGCGGCGGCGCTGGCCAAATATGGGGCGCTGCTCAATGCCGCGCTCGTTCACGAGCAACGTGAAGTTGATGCTCACAGCGTGGAGTTTGCGCTGGGCAACTGCGATCTGACGATTGTGCAGCCGCTCGCCTCCAACGCGCCGGGCGCTGAGCAGGTAGCGCGCATGGGGGAATCCATTGGCCATTTACAATTGCGCACCAACAATGCGGACTCCGCCGGTCTGCTCGATGTGGAACTGGCGCACGGGGCGTCTATTGCATTAATCGCGTAGGCGCAAATTAAGGCCAGTGAAGGCGTGAGGCAAGTGCCGGTCGAGTAACTGCGGTGGTTTGCAGCGTATCGAGCCCCAACGGGTTGACCAGTTCCCTCTGGTTTCGATACGGCTCCCAACTGCCGGAGCCTACTCAACCGTCGTTCGCTACCTTGGCGATTAGAATGTTGCCAAATGATTGGCCGCGGGCGACCACGTGAATTCTGTGTCAGCCGGAAACATGGGGCGCTTGATCTGCTGGTAGGGCAAATGGGCCAGGTCCAGATCGGTGGCGCCGTGGCTGAGCGTCATGAGCCACTTGGCCGCAATCGGCATCAATTCGGGGAAGAGATAGCCCAGCTTGACCACCACAATTTTGTAATCCAGCGGGTCCACGCCGGCGTTGGCGAAATCGGTCAGCAACGTAAAACTTTGGCGCAGCGTGGTAATGACGACCGTTACGCCCGCCACTTGCAGCACGGCCTGCGGATTGCCGTCGCCTGCATCCACCAGTTTCTGCACGCTCCCACGCACCGGCAGCGGCGTCCCGTGCTGCGTATCCACCTTGCCGCCCAGCGTAGTCTCCACCATTTGGCCTTCCCCCGCCGCTTGGCAGGCCGCCACCGCCTCCGCATCCCACAAACCCACCACCAGGGCATTGGCCGCGCCGTGCGCCAATAATCTTTCCACAAAGAGCGGAATATCGCCCACCGCGCCGGCCGTCACATTGTCGCCGCTGTCGCTGAGGAAAACGGGCTGCTCCGGCGCTGCAATGGCGATTTGAATGCACTCATCCACGCCGCCCGATTCCACACCGAAGTTGAATTCATGACGGGCGTCAAAATAGTCCTGCCCCAGTTCATCGGCCACGCGCCGGATCTGCTGGGCATCGGTGCCGGTAACTACGGCGGCGCCATGTGCGCTCTCCTCATCCACCCAGGCAAAGCCCACAAAGAGCGCCGTGTGCAGCACGCCCGGTGTTTCATCGCGCGCCGGCAGCGAACCCCACAGCCTGGCCCCCGGCTGCACATCGGTGCGCGTATTCTCGCCCACCAGCAGCACCGGGATGGGCGTCAGCGCAATCTGCGGTCGCACGCCGCTTTCAATAGCCTGCACGAGTAACTCGCAGGCGCGCTGGCGCGTTTCCACCATGTCGCGATGGGGCGCGGTGCGGTAGCAGGTGATGATGTCAATCTGATCCACGTAAGCCTGCGACACGTTGCCGTGCAGATCCATGCTGGCCGCAATGATGGCATCCGGCCCCACAATTTGGCGCACGGCCGCGGCCAGATCGGCTTCGGCGTCGTTCATGCCCTCCACAAACATGGCGCCGTGCAGGTCCAGATAAACGCCATCCAGCGGACCGGCCGCCCGCAAGCGCGCCAAAATGCCCGCCTTCATGATCTGATACGCACCGTTCTCCACCGGGCCGCCAGGCAGCGAACGACCAAAGAGCGTGGGGATAAATTCAACATACGGCAATTGGCCCAAAAACGGATAGCGCCCCGAAGCCAGCAGCGCGTCATCGGACCAGATCGTGAAGTCATCCAGCCGGTTGAAAATGGGGGAAAAGGTCGTGTTTTCATTGGAAATACCACCGATTGCAATGCGCATGGGTTTGTCCTTTGTAATTGGGGAGAATTGGTATTTTCATCAGGCTACCCGCCTTAATTCATCTTGTCAAAATCACATTTAGATCACTTTGGCATACTGTTTGACAAAGCGCGCCTCCCCGCCTAAACTATCCATCATATTGTTAGACCCAGCCGCAGATTTACGCAGCACGACGCAGACAAAAATCTGCGCTCATTGGCGCAATCTGCGGTTGTAGTTTTCTCAGAGTTGTCAACGGATTTTTTTGATCAACAGATTGCACAGATTACACAGATGCGAAAAAAGAAATCTTTAAAATCTGTGTAATCTGTTGATCATCATCTGAAAATCCACAGTCAGATTTTGGAGGGACCAATCCATGTCGCAACCAATTCTCCTCACCGATGAGCAGATGCGCCGCTTTATCTCCCACGGCTATCTGATTCTCAACACCGATTTCCCCACGGAATTTCACGAAACCATGAGCCAGAAGATCCGGGCCGTTATGCAGACGGAGGGCAACCCCGGCAACAACATTTTGCCGCGCGTCCCCGAAGTGCAGGAAGTCTTCAAGCACCCGGTGATCCGCGGGGCGCTGACCAGCGTGCTGGGGCCGGATTACATCATGCATCCGCACCGCCACTGCCACTTTACCGAGCCGGGCCGCCGCGTGCAAAATTGGCACAAAGATTCCTACTGGGGCTATGCCAAAGTGCGCAATCATCACCAGTGGTGGGCTATGATCTTCTACTACGATCACGCTGTGGACGAGGTCATGGGGCCGTCTGCCCTTATGCCCGGCACCCAGTATTATAACAACCGGCCCGGCGACGAAACCGAGCAGGATATCCACATGCTGGGCAACGCCGGCTGCTTTGCGCTGATTCACTATGATCTGTGGCACCGCGGCACCGCCAACAACTCCAACACCACCCGCTCCATGCTCAAGTTTCAATTCGTGCGCATGAGCCGCCCCAGCGCGCCCACTTGGAATCATGCCGGCGCGGCGTGGGCGCCCATGAATGGCGACGGCCCGCCCAATCGCCACGAAACCGTCTGGCAGCACCAGTGGAACTGGCTTTCGGCGCGCAACAATGCAAGCCGCCGCGCCCACGTCAACGGCCAGCTTGGCGGGCTGATCGACAGCCTCGCTGCCGACCAAAAGCAGACGCGCCTGGCTGCCGCCGATGAAATCGGTCTGCTGGGCGCCGATGCCGCCGATGCGGTTTCCGCCTTGGCCGCGCGGTTGGGCGATGAGTATGAACCGGTGGCGCTCAGCACCGCCTATGCGCTGGCCAACCTGGGCCGCACTGGCGTCGATGCGCTGGCGGGCCAACGCAGTGATCATAAAGATGTGGCGCGCAACGCCGGTTATGGCTGGCCGCGGCGGATGTCAGCCGCGCCTGTCGGTGGATCTGCTCGGGCGCTGAATCCGGCTGGCGACTATGCGCGCTTTTGCCTGGGCGAAATCGGGCTGGGCGACGCTGCCAGTGCCGATGACGCCGTGGCCGGGCTGGCGCGGCTGGCCAATGGTGAATCCGAATGGTGCGTCCTGGCACGGCTGGGCGCTGGGCTGCGCTGAATGTGGCGGGCGATGGTGTGGTCGATGCGCTGGCCGCAAACGCTGCGCGACGCCGACGGCCAAGTGCGCTTTACCGGCGCGCTCTCACTGGCGCGGCTGGGGTGCGCAGCGGGAGTGCGATTCCCGCCCTCCAACAGGTGCTCAAAGATGAAAACCGCTACGTGCTTTCCAACGCCGTCGACGCCCTCCAACCGCATCGGCACGCCCGAGGCGCAGCAAGGCGCTGATTGATTATCTGCTGGGCGCGCTGGTGTCCGTCGACCACGCCGGAGAGCACGTTTTGAGCGGGTGGCGGGTGGCGAGTGGCGGGTGGCGTAAACTCGTCTTGGGACCGTCAACAAAAAAGGTGTCTAGCATCCTACTCCTCGGTGCTTATAACCAATACACGCCACCCGCCACTCGCCACCCGCCACAGTAACAAATATAATACTAACCAAACAGAAAACACGCGATCTATGAAAGCAGCCGTCTGTTACGAATTTGGGCGCCCGCTCGTTATTGAAGAGATTGAGATCGACCCGCCGCAGGCTGGTGGTGATGGTCAAGCTGGCCGCCGCCATTTGCCACAGCGACATCCACTACATGGAGAGCGCGTGGGGTGGCGTGCTGCCCGCCGTGTGGGCACGACCGCCGGCGTGGTCACCGACGTGGAAAACAGGCGTGACGCTGGCGCAGCCGGGCGACCACGTGGTGGTGACGCTGATCCGTTCGTGCAGGCGCTGCTATTTCTGCACGCAGGGGCAGCCCCATCTGTGCGAAGCGTCCATGCCCATTGACGCCAACGGGCGGCTGCACACCAAGGACGGTCGGACCATTCTGGCGGCCATGCGCTGCGGCGCCTTTGCCGAATCTGTGGTGGTGCATGAATCGCCAGATTGTGCGCGTCCCGCCAGAGATGCCGCTGGAGAGCGCCTCGCTGCTGGCCTGCGGCGTGATCACCGGGCTGGGGCGGTGGTGAACACGGCCCACGTGCCGCCGGGCAGCAGCGTAGTGGTGATTGGCGCCGGTGGCCGCAGGGCTCAACAGCGTGCAGGGGGCGCGCCTGGCCGGCGCCCAGCCCATCATTGCGCTGGACCTGGTCGAAAGCAAGCTGGCCGCGGCCATAAATTTTGGCGCCACCCACACCATCAATCCCCGCACCGAGGACGTGCAGAGCCGGGTGCAGGCACTGACCGGCAGTGTGGCGCCGATTTTGTCTTTATCACCGCCGGCAGCAGCAGGGCTATCGAGCAGGGCGCTACGCTCATGCGCAACGGCGGTACGCTGGTCATTGTGGGCATACCCGCCACGGGCATCAAGCTGGAGCTGGAAGCGGCCAACTTTGCCAACGACAGCCAGCGTGTCCTGGGCAGCAAAATGGGCTCCACCCGCCTGAGTGTAGACATCCCCAAACTGGTCGAACTCTACCACGAAGGCCGGCTCAAGCTGGACGAGTTAATCACCAAAAGCGCTATCCGCTGGCGGAGATCAACGAGGCCATTGCGGCGGTCAATCGCGAAAGCGTTGCGGAATGTCATCATTTTTTAAACAGAGAGGGGAAGGATCAACAGATTACGCAGATTTCTCAGATTTTTTTGTCGGCTCTTTGGGATCTCATGTGGTTGACAAGGCAAGCGGCGGTTGAGTAGGCCGGTGCAGTTTCCGGCCGTATCGAACCCAAAGCGGGTCATCCACATGAGATCCTGTTGAGTAGATATTTTAATCTTTCAAATCTGTGTAATCTGTTGATCAATACCAATGATTCAAAAAGAAAATCGGCTGTTGCGGATTGGCGTGCTCGGCGCCGGACCCATTGCACAAGCGGCCCACTTTGAGGCTTGCCGCAAGGCGCGCAATGCTGAACTCTACGCCATTTGCGACGTGGCGGCGGACCTGCTGGGCCGCGTCGCCGCCATCCACCAGCCGCGGGTGACCTATACGGATTACGCCGCCATGCTGGATGATCCCAACGTGGAGGCGGTGATTATCGGCGTGGCCGATCAGTTTCACGTGGCGCTGGCGCGGCAGGCCATTGCCGCCGGTAAACATGTGCTGGTGGAAAAGCCGCTGAGCGTGGGCGTGGATGAGTGCCTGGCGCTGCGCGATGCGGTGCAGCAGAGCGGACTGGTGCTGCAAGTGGGGCAGAACAAGCGCTTTGATCCGGGCATCGCCTTTGCCCGGCGCTTTATTCAGGAGCAGATGGGGCAGGTGCAGGCGCTCAAAGTGTGGTATTATGATTCGGTCTACCGCTACACCATGACCGACAACTTGCAGCCGATCATGGAATCCAGCGCCCAGGTGCGGCGGCCGGCGGGCAACCCCAAAGCCGACAAAGCGCGCTATTTCATGCTGACCCACGGCAGCCATCTGGTCGATCTGGCCCGCTTTTTGGGCGGTGACATCGAGGCGGTGCAGGCGCGGCTGGCGCAGCGCTTTGATTCGTATTGCTGGTTTGTGGCGGCGGCATTTGCCAACGGCAGCCTGGGCCATCTTGATTTGATCATCCCCATCCGCGGTGATTTTGAAGAGGGCTTTCAAGTTTTCGGCGAACATGGCAGCGTGCGCGGGCGCGCTTATTTGCCCTGGTTTTACAAATCCAGCGATGTCGAGTGCTTTTCCACGGCAGATGGCCAATATCACCGACCGCTGGGCGAGGACGGTTTTTCGTATAAGCGGCAAGTGGAGGGCTTTGCCGAAACCATTCTGGACGGCGCGCCGCAGCAGGGCGCCGACGTGGACGAGGGCATTGCCGTGATGCGCACGCTGGCGGCCATTGCGCGCTCGGTGGAAAGCGGGGAATGGGTGCGCACGGATAGTGTAAGCGGGGCGGTGTGAATTTCGCTGCCGCTACCCGGCATACAAAATCATAGCACATCATCGAATCACAAAAATCATAGTCTGGATTTTTATGATTTTATAAGGGCTATGATGGCGCGCGGCGCTGTTGGATGTCATTTCGCTGCCGCTACCCGGCATACAAAATCATAGCACATCATCGAATCACAAAAATCATAGTCTGGATTTTTATGATTTTATAAGGGCTATGATGGCGCGTGGCGATGTTGGATGTCATTTCGCTGCCGCTATCCGGCAAACAGAATCATAGCTCATCAACGAATCACAAAAATCATAGTCTAGAAACGAAAGGAAAAATCTCATGCAATATCGAACCCTCGGCAGGACCGCCGCCAAAGTCAGCCCGCTGTGCCTGGGCTGCATGATGTTTGGCGGCAAGACCACGCCTGAAGATTCGTACGCGATTATCGACCGCGCCATCGACGCCGGCATCAATTTTCTGGACACGGCCAATGTCTACGTGCGCGGGCGCAGCGAAGAGGTGACCGGCGAAGCGCTCAAGCGCAACGGCAAGCGCCACCAGATTGTGCTGGCCACCAAAGTCCACGGCGCCATGGACGACAACGATCCCAACGCCTCCGGCACCAGCCGCCGCCACATTATTGAGCAGTGCGACGCCTCTCTGCGCCGTCTGCAAACCGACTACATCGACCTCTATCAGATGCACCGCCCGCGCTCGGACACACCCATTGACGAGACGCTGCGCGCGCTGGACGACCTGATCCGCGCCGGCAAAGTGCGCTACATTGGCACCAGCACCTATGCGGCCTGGCAATTTATGGAATCGCTCTGGGTCTCCAAAGAGCTGGGGCTCAACCGCTTTATATGCGAGCAGCCGCCCTACAACATTCTGGACCGCCGCATTGAGCGCGAACTGCTGCCCATGGCCCAAACCTACGGCGTGGCCACCATCCCGTGGAGCCCCCTGGCCGGCGGCCTGCTCACCGGCAAATATACGCGTGAAAATCCGTCGCCCTCCGGCGCCCGCTATGCCGACGTGGCCGGCAACGCTCGCATGGAGGCGCGCAAGACCGCCGAGAGCTACGACGTGGTGGAAGGCTTGCAGCCCATAGCCGCTGCCAAAGGCTGCACTGTGGCCCAGTTGGCGCTGGCCTGGGTGATCCACCAGCCGGGCGTCACCAGCCCCATCATCGGTCCGCGCACCATGGAGCAGCTCGTGGACAACCTGGGCGCGCTGGATGTCGAAATTACTGACGAAGACCGCGCCGCCATCGATCAGCTCGTGCCGCCCGGCCGCATGGTCTCGGCCTTTTACGAAGCCGATTTTGGGCCACATCAGTTCCGTTGGTGAAAGAAAAATGACGGGGTGAAAGGGTGAAGGGGTGAAAGGGGGAATCGCTCAACGGCTCCCCTTCACCCTTTCCCCCTTTCCCCCTTTCATGCAGTAAACAGAAAGTGAGTACACATGTTCCGAAGTTCCGGTTGTTTGGGCAGCGTTCTGTTCCGCGTAGGGGCGGGGGCGTTGCTGTTTGTGGGTGCGGTTTATCTGTTGTGGACGAATGAGGGGCGCGTCGATTTTGGGCGCGTGGCCAAAGATGCGGTGATTTTGTCGCCGGAAAGCGTGGACAGCGCGGCCGAAGGCAAGCTGGTGGCGGTGAGTGGCAAGTTGCGCAGCGATGAGCCGCTGGGCGATGCGCCCTATTTGCAGCCCGGTCCGTACGTGGCGTTGAATCGCGACGTGGAAATGTACGCCTGGATCGAGCGCAAGCGCGAAGGCGCCAAAGGCTCATCCGGCAGCAGTTCGGGCGATAAGGCGCCCAATGACTATGAATATGAGCGGGGCTGGACCGACAGCCCGCAAGATTCGGCCAAATTCGCTGTACCCGCTGACCATGAAAACCCGCCGCTGACTGTCGAATCCACCAAAAAGACGGTGGCCACCGTCAAAATCGGCGCCTATACGCTGGACGCCCGCAGCCTCACCATGCCGCCCAGCCGCGAATTGATTTTGGATGATGGCATTATCATGCCCGACGCGAATCGCTATGCCGAGGGCAAATATCTCTTTGAGGGTGATGGTCTGCTGGAAGAACCGTCGGTGGGCGACCTGCGCATTTCGTACAAAGTGGTGGATGAAGGGCTGGACGTGACCGCCTTTGGCCAGCTTGCCGACAACCGCATTGCGCCCTACGTCCACCGCCGCGGCGACACGCTCTATCGCGCCTTTGCCTCCGGCCCGGAAGCGGCGATTGAACAGATGGGCAACGAATATAGGATGCTGCTTTGGGGCATGCGCTTCTTTGGCACGCTCCTCATGTGGATCAGCTTCCTGCTGGCCATCAGCCCGCTGACCCAAATGCTCGGCGTGATCCCGCTGGTGGGCGGGCTGGGCCGCATGGCCGTGCGACTGGTGCTGCTGGTCTTGGCGGTGGTCCTGTCGGTGACGATTATGATCATCTCCTTTGTGGCCCACTCGCCGATTATTCTAATCCTGCTGCTGCTGGTCATCGGCGGCGGCGCGTACTGGTGGTATAGCCAGCGCCAGCCAGTTACGAATCCAGTTTGATCAAACCGCAGATTGCGCAGATTTACGCAGATTTTCTGTCTCCCCAAAATAATCTGCGCAATCTGTGGTTCCTTACCCCTTTTGCCCTAAATTCAACGTTACCAAGGAGGAAACCCATGCCCAATTTGTTTGGACGCACCTACACCAAGCGCGAACTGCTCGATCTGGTGGGCGATATGTCCCAAGTGGCCCACGCCCGCAAGGCCGAACTGGTGGAAGGCAACGAGCGCGGGTCGGACCTGATCGAGGTCTTCAACGCTTCGGGTCTCTGCTTTTCCATTCTGCCGGGACGGGCGCTGGACATTGCTTCGGCCCACTACAAAGGCATGTCGCTCTGCTTCCGCGGCAGCGTGGGCGATATAGGCCCGGCCTTCTACGAGCCACAGGGTTACGGCTGGATGCGCAGCTTTTTCGGCGGGCTGGTCACAAGCTGCGGCATGACCTTTACCGGCCACCCCGAAGTGGACCCCGAGGAAGAAAATGAAGAGCTGGGTCTGCACGGGCGGCTGGCCAATCTGCCCGCCAAAAACGTGGTCGCCGACGCCGGTTGGGAGGGCGATGACTATGTGATCCGCGTGCGCGGCAAAATCCGTGAGGCCGTGGTTTTTGGCGCCAACTTGGAGCTGACCCGCGAAATCTCCACCGTGCTGGGCGAAAAGCGGCTGCGCATCCACGACCGCGTGGAGAATCTCAGCGTGGATCGTTCGCCTTTTATGTATGTGTATCACTGCAACCCCGGCTTCCCGCTGCTAGATGCGGGGACGCGCTTTCTGATCAACAGCGCCAAGACGACCGAATGGCTGGAAGATCGCGAAGTCGGACCGGATGAATACACGGTGGCCAAAGCGCCGCAGCGCGATGTGTCCGACGCCGTCTTTGTGCACCGCCCGCGTCCCGACGCCGACGGCAACGTGCAGGTCGGGCTGATCAATGACAACCTGCAATTGGGGCTGACCTGGAGTTTCCCCATCAACGAAATCCCCATTGTGAACCAGTGGCAGCACTTCCACCGCGGCACTTACGTCACCGGCGTCGAGCCGGGCAACGCCAGCATGTTGGGCCGGGCCTGGAATCGCAAACACGGCTTGCTCCAACACATCCAGCCCGGCGAAGTGCGCGAGTTTCATCTGGAAATCGGCGTGCTGGACGGGGCCGAGGAGATTCGGACGTTTGCGCAGGGGTTTGGAAAATGATGGTGGATGTTCGCTAAACCATAAATCAAATAATCGGGCCGAGGCTAAGCCTCGGCCCGATTATTTGATTTATGTTCAAAATGATTGTCCTACGGTCCCGGTGGAAAACGCACTTGCAACATGCCATTTGCAAAGACTGCCCCGGCCGCATTGCGCTGCGCCAGCACGGCGGGCAGCAGCAGCTCCCGCTTGAAGTTGCCAATGGTGACGAAAAGCTCATCCCCGCGCTTGGTCAGCTTGACCTTGTTCAGCTCGACCGAAGGCAGCGGCAGCTTGAGCACAAAATCATTCCCCTCTTCGATCACTTCCTGCGTTTGCCCCACAAAGAAAATCTGCCCTGGATCAGCGTCGGCAAAGAGCGTGGCGGCTAGATCGTGCAGCCGCGCCAGCCCCACCATTTCGTTGGCGCTCCATTCGGCGCTCAATATGGGCAGCGGATAAAAATCGCGTCCGATTTCGGTCAGATAGCTCGCCTGCGTTTTTTGCAGAGTGTGCAGATATGGATCTACGCTGGGCTGCGCCACGCTGGCGGACACAATGCGGCCCAACCCGCCGCGCGGCGCTGGCTCACGCGTCAACTGCACGCCCGGCAGAATGCGGTTGACCACAGCCGCATCCACCGGATAGCCAAAGAGCGACAGATAGGTAATTGCGCGCGCGCCCTCTTTAATGACCATCTTTTCGGGATTCAGCACCACGCGGTAGCTGGTCACCGTGGGGTCGATCAGCACCTGTTGCAGTTCTTTTACCCCATCAATCAGATTGGACAGGTTTAGTGACAGATTGGCTTCGGGTACAAAACGGCGCACCAAATTGGCGGCCAGCCGCGTGGTGGCATCGCCCCAGCCAAAGAAGCGCTCCACATACCAGTTGAAACTTTCCGGCATGGTGAGCAGACGCATGGTTTCGCCGGTGGGCGCCGCGTCGACAATGATGCGGTCAAATTCGCCCTCTTTGGCCTGCTTGTGAATGTGCAGCAGGCTTACAATTTCCTCCATGCCGGGGATGATGGCCATCTCTTCGGCAATGGCTTTGTCCATGCCCTGGCGACGCAACATGCCGCCCACATAATTTTGCAGCTTGCCCCAATGCTGGCGCACCTCGTCTAGCACGTTAATTTCTTGCGCAAAGAGGTTGGGCGCCACTTCCACCGGCAGGCTGCCCAGCGGTGTATCCAAACTATCGGCCAGGCTGTGCGCAATGTCGGTGCTGACCACCAGCGTCCGCTTGCCCAGTTCGGCGCTGCGTAGGGCCGATGCGGCGGCCACAGTGGTTTTGCCCACGCCGCCTTTGCCCAAGTAGAGAATAATTCGCACGTGTGTGTCCCTTTTTTATATGACAAGATGATCGGATGACAAGATGACTGGGTCTGAAAAAATCACCGTATCATCTTGTCATCCAGTCACCTTGTCATTGTCCATTCCTTCAACTCCCTCTCTATTACGCAGCAGCAGCCAAAAGGTTGCGAGCAGCAGCCCGGTCAGCGCAATATAGGCCACGGCGCGGCTTTGGCCAAACCAGCCGCGAATCTGCCACCAGAAGCGCGGGATCTGCGCCCAGTAGCTCAGGCGGACAGGCCAGCGGTGACCGGTTTGCAGCACATATTTGCCCATCTGGTTTTGCGGGCTCCACACCACCACATAACAACGCCCGCCCACCAATGTGCGCGTATCCACCACTGGGCCGGGATGGTAGTTGACCCGCGTAAGCAGATCGGTGACCGGCGCCAGAGGTTTCCTGTGTTCCGGCGCCACCACTGCACTAAAGCCGGCGGGTAAATCAAAGGGCAGTTGGTGGACATCGGCGCTGTAGGGCAGGCTTTGGGCCACAATAGCGAAGCGCGGGCTGATGCTGCCGCCCAGCGGCAAGACGGGGGCAAATATCTGCGCCCGCAGTCGATCCCCGGCTCGGCAATCGGCCCGGTAAACGTGGACCTGGCCAGGCACACCAATGCGATTAAAGACTAAATATTTCTGGCCAAAATCCGGCAGCCGTAGAGCGTTGCCCAGCACGCGGCCGTCGGAAGCAATGCCGGGCTGGGGTGGAAAGAGCGGCAGGCTGCCCGCCAAATCAGCGGCGGGGCCGGTAGGTTGCATTTCGTTTTTGTTCACTTGTTTTTCCTACGCTTGCAAGAAACCCATAAATCGGTTGAATCATTCGACTGCGCGCACACCGAAGTCTGGGCAATCGGTTGATCACAACGCCATTGGTAAGATTAGATTCACGCGATTGATTAAGGTAGAATAGCAGCTACAATATACACATTGAACTGCATGGGTGCAAGCCGCATTAGGTGGCCGCGCTATCTATGCGCCAAAATCTGTGTTATCTGTGCAATCTGTGGTTACAAAACGTCACGCCAATAGTTGATTGAACTTATGCCAATTCGTCCGACCTTTTCTGTAGTTGTGCCCATTTGGAATGAAGAGCTGGTGATCCCCGAACTCTACAAGCGTGTAGTAGATGTAATGGACCGTCAGGGAGAAAGCTGGGAGCTGATTTGCGTCAACGATGGCAGCAAGGACCGCTCGCTGGAAATGCTGCTGGACATGCATAAGCAGGACCCGCGCGTCAAAGTGATCGACTTCAGCCGTAATTTTGGCCATCAGGTAGCCATTACGGCGGGCGCCGACTTTGCCGAAGGCGATGCGGTCATTGTTATGGACGCCGATCTGCAAGACCCCCCCAGCGTGATCGAGGAGATGATCGCGCGCTGGCGGGAAGGGTATGAGGTGGCCTACGCCGTGCGCACCACGCGCGCCGGGGAAACCCGCTTTAAGCTGTGGACGGCCAGCCTCTTTTACCGGCTGTTGGCCAGCATTACCGATGACATTGACATCCCGCTAGATGCCGGCGACTTTCGGTTGATGGACCGGCGGGTGGTGCTGGCCATGCGTAAACTGCGCGAGAAGCACCGCTTTATGCGCGGGTTGAGCAGTTGGGTGGGCTTTAAACAGATCGCCGTGGAGTATGAGCGCCAGGAGCGCTTTGCCGGCGAGACCAAGTATCCGTTGCGTAAAATGTTGCGGCTGGCCAACAACGCCATTACGGGCTTTAGCTATTTGCCGCTGCAACTGGCCACCTATTTTGGCTTTGGGCTGGCTATTTTGAGCCTGCTGGGCATTTTACTCACCATTGCGCTGCGCATGTCCGGCTCGCACTTTTTTGAAGGGCAAGCCACCACGCTGGTCAGCGTGCTCTTTCTGGGCGGCATCCAGCTAATCTTTCTGGGCATCATTGGTGAATATTTGGGGCGCATCTACGACGAAGTGAAAAACCGGCCACTCTATATTGTGTCGCGGGCATATGGCTTTGTGGATGAGGGATGATTGATCACCATTCCACATAAACATCGGTCCCCACATCAGCCCAATTGTATAAAAACTCGGCCTGGTCGGTGCGCAGATTGATGCATCCGTGGCTCATCGGTGTCCCAAAATTGTTGTGCCAAAATGCGCCGTGCAGGGCGTAATCCTGCCAAAAGTACATGACCCATGGCACCCCTTCAATGTCGTAACCCGGCCCGTACATGCGCTGACTGGGCAATTTGGTATAGATTTGAAAATGGCCCTGCACAGTAGGATAATTGTACGTGCCTGAGCTAATGTAGGTGGAGAGAATCAGTGTATCCCCTTGCCAGGCGTTCAAGGTCTGGCTGCTCAAACTAACCTCAATGCGCTTGGGGCCGAAGGCGTTTGCCGGATCGCCATAGCCCGTACTCCCTTGCCCCGCAATCACCAACTGTTGCCCCACCCACACATGATCGGCATTGGCCAGCCCGTTGGCGTTGAGCAGCGCCTGCATGGTTGTGCCGTACGTCTGGGCGATTTGCGACAGTGTTTCGCCCGGCTGCACCACGTGGAGCGCGCCGCTGCTGGCCGCAATGGCCGGCGCCGCCGCCGGGGCGCTATACCCGCTGCTGCCCACCGCCAACTGCTGGCCCACCCAAATGTGGTTCGGGTCAGCAATGCCGTTGAGCTGCATGAGGGCGCCGGCGGACATGCCATACCGGGCGGCGATATTGCTCAGCGTGTCGCCTGATTGCACAGTAACATAGCTGCCGCCGCTGCTGCTGGCGCGCCAACTGCCGGCGCTGCCGCTGCTGGCGCCGGGAATGATCAGCGATTGCCCCACCCAAACGTGGTCCACATCGACGATGCCATTGGCCGCAATTAGCGAACTGGCGCTGACGCCATAGGCTGCCGCAATGTTGGCCAACGTGTCACCCGGCTGCACAACGTGCGTGGCCGATTGCGCTAGCGCGGGTTGCGTATTGAGGAGCATAATGGCGGACGCCAAAATGAGTGTAATAAGGGGAAGCGTGTAGAAACGAGGGCTAGAAAACATGTGGACACCCCATCTTGAGCAAACAAAAATTGTAATAAATAAAATAGAATATCTGTATCTTAAGAGAATTTGATCAATTGGTCAAACCGTACGTAAGGCGACATATTTATTTAACGCAAAGGGCGCAAGAGGCGCAAACAACGCTAGCATTTTTCTTTGCGCCTCTTGCGCCCTTTGCGTCTCTTGCGTTCAAATTTTTACATCAAGCATTCCGGTGCGGTTGCCAACCCAAGGCTGGCCCAATCACGGTCGCGATCTGCTCCATCATGTGCAGCGCCTGATCCAGCGGCGGAAAGATGGGCGTAAATTGCAGAATGAGATCGGTCGTGTGGGGCAGCACGCGATCGGCCGCCAGGGTGGCGGCCACTTCTTCGGGATGCCCATAAGCCAGATGCGTATAGCGGGCGTAGCGCTCCAGAGACAACCCCTCCGGAACCAACCCTTGCCGGATGCGCGCCGCCACATCGTGCATGACGCCGTCGCCTACTTGGGCCAGGGCGCTCTCTTTGTCCGCCGCCAGATAGATGCCCGCGAGAGCCCAATGCGCGGCTGAATGGTTGAACTGGACCAAGTTTCCAGATACGTTTCCGCCACCGGAAGCTGCAGCTTGTCGGTGGCCTCATCCGGCCCCCAGGCCGCCTTGGCCAGCAGCAGACCGGCCTCGTTGCGCGCCACATACTGGGCGCCGACCTGGCTCAGCCCGCTCTGCCACAGCCGATTGAGCAGCGTGGGCGCCGGCGGGAAAAATTGCTGTCCCTTTTCACCCAGCGTTTCGCCGCGCAAAGCCCGTTTGATCGTCTCTAGTCCGCTGGTGGTCAACTGGTGGCGCTGATCCCCCGCCCCCCCAAATGCTTCATACTCGGCCGGGTCGCTGCCGCTGCCCACGCCCAGTTCCAGCCGCCCACCGCTCAGCGTGTCCACCACGGCGGCGTCTTCGGCCACGCGCAGCGGCGTCTCCAGCGGCAGCACCACAATGGAGGTGCCCAGGCGGATCTGCTTGGTGCGTTCCGCTGCCGCCGCCAGAAAGGGGAAAGGTGACGGCATGCGCCCCACGTGGCCGGTAAAGTGGTGCTGGGCAATCCAGAATACGTCAAAGCCCAACTGATCGGCGGTGGTGATGAGTTTCAGCCCGTCCTGGTAAATTTGGTGCGGGCTGCCTTTGCCTTCGAGATGGGTCAGAAAGCCCAAGCGAAATGGTTGCGGCATGTGAATTCTCCATTCAAAATGAATACTGTTTGGAGGGCGGCATCAAAATAGCAAAGCAAAGTGAACAGACCGCGGCGCTATAAGGCAGAACGGCTCTTGTCAACCACATGCGATCCAAAAGAATCCGCGGCTATTCAGAACCCCGAAAGCCATATTGACGCAGCGTTGCGGGCCAGATTAGCCAGACCAGGCCAAGAACTGGCTGAAAAAAGGGAAAGTAACCATAGTCGGCGCCAAAGTGCCGCCAGACTGTGCGGCCGATCAGCGCGGGATCGACAAAGCTCCAGATGCCGATGATCAGCGTCAACGCTGTTTCCAGCCCCAGGACAGCCACCGAAAGCCACCACGACCATTTGCGCCGATAGGCAAAGCCAATCGTAGCCACCAAGTAGCAGAGGGCGGCCACGCCACTCATGGCGGGCGGGAAATAGTAGGTGGTGGCTGGGTTGAGCAGCTGATAGATGGCGCGTACGCCGGTGGAAAGGGCCAGCACCGGATAGGAGACGGCCAAAATATAGCCAATGGTGCTGATCAGCTCCGCCGTAGAATTGCTATTCTTGGGCTTGGTCGCAGTGGATTTCATGCTGGAATACCTCCGTGCGGCGCGTTAGGCCGCAGCCAGAAACTGCACAACGTGGTCCTTGAGATCAGCATAGTTTGTGGTCACCGGCAGTTGGGGGAATTCCGCGATGACGTTGGGCGGTGGGCAAAAGAGTACGCCTTTATCCGCCGCCAGCAGCATGGTGGTGTCGTTGTAGGAATCGCCCGTGGCCATTGTGCAAAAACCGGCTGCACGAAATGCTTCCACGGCCTTGCGCTTGGAGTCTGCGGTGCGTAAGTGATAGCCGGTAATAATGCCGGCGTCATCAATTTCCAACATGTGGGCAAAAATAGTGGGGTAGTTCAGTTTGGGCATAAAGGGGGCCACAAACTGATAATAGCTGTCGGTGAGAATGACAAACTGGGTTTGCATGCGCACCCACTGCATAAAGTCGAATGCTCCTGGCAGTGGCTCCAATTCACCGATTATGGCTTGAATTTGCGCGATGGTCAGGTTGTGTTCACGAATAATGCCCAAACGCATCTGCATCAGCTCATCATAATTGGCAATGTCGCGGGTGGTCAAGCGAAGCTGCGCAATGCCCGTGCGCTCGGCCACGGCAATCCAAATTTCGGGGATAAAAACGCCTTCAAAATCAGCCGCCAATAGGGTTGGTTTTTGGAGAGCCAAAGATAAATCCTTCTATTATGGCTAATCCAAAAAAACAAATACACAAATTATAAAGGTTTTCTGGATTAGCTTGACAGATTACACAGATTTTACAGATTATATCATTACTCAACACTCAATACTCAATAACGATCCCCTCATTATCAATCCGCTTGCCCTCAATATAGCGCAGCGGCATGGCGTAGCTCGTCCAACCACCCGCCTGCATGAGAGCATCCAGATTGCTGTGGCGGGCGGCTTCGGTGGCCCAGGCATGACGGCAGTCGTGGGGCGACAGGCTATCTACGCCCAGGGCGCTGCCAATTTGGCCGACGCGCTTGTTGATGGCGCGGGTGGTCATGCCGCCTTCCAAAAGTTTGCCACTTTTATTGGAAGCGCGCAGTAGGGGGGTGGCGTTGACAGTTGTTGTTGACACGTTCAACTGCGCATAGTAATCGCGCAATGCGTTCGCTGTGTCTGGCGATAGCCGCTGCACGCTGTCCTTACCCACCTTGGGTCGAAAGAAGGCCAGCAGCCCTTCCGCCAGGCTCACGTGCGACAGCTTCAGAATTGCTACCTCCTCACAGCGCAAACCGTGATCCAGCAGCAGGCACATAAGCAGGCGGTCGCGATAGTCAACGGGGCGCTTGCCTTGCAGTTTCTTAAGCTCGCTGGCGGCGACGCGGCGGATTGGGGTAGGGTGCTCCTTTTTGTGGCCCACGCGCGTGACGGCGCGATTCTCGTCGATGCGCCGACCCTCTTTTTGGCTATAGCCGCGTACGGCTTTGATGCGCAAATATTCGCTTTCCGGGAGGTGTTGGGCCTTATAGGCCAACTCGGCATAAGTTCGCATAGTCGATAGTCGAATATTGACTGAGCGCACGTTGTAGCCCTGCTCAAGCATCCACAATTTGAAGGTTTCCACCAAGCCGCCGCTCACGGCGGACCAGATGTGTGGCTCCTCGTAAAAATCAGCGCCGGCTAGATTTAGGCTTGCCACTTGCTCCAGAAAGCCGGCAAACAGACTCAGATCCGCTAGTTGGCGGCGCGTGGTCTGGCGACTCTTAGTCGTGCGATAAAGTGCAAACTGGTTGGTGGATGCATAGGCGTTGGCCGCTGTTGACACGGCGCGCAACCGCTCGATATCCATCGGGTTGACCCGACTGACCGCGCCGCCTTGGCTGGCGCCGCGCGCAATGGCCGTCGACGAGGCGGGAGATGCTGGGCGAATTGCGTCACGTTGCGCGCTCTGCGATTTATTTGAAATTGCCATGATTACATTCCTCATTCACTTTTCCACCCAATTAGTTCTGATTAGTATAAATAATCAGAACTAATATACCGATATTATATTTTAGATTTTTGCAATCGGCAAATCGCGCACTATGATGCAACCAATAAAAATTGAGCGCTTCCATTATTCCATGATGGCTTTAAAACAAAACCTCTATACGGGTATTAACCGGAACGCTCGACGGGATGCGTTAATCCGCGAAGCCTTTTGTGCTCGCCGTTTTCCTATACCAATCGTCAGCGCCTACGACGGCAACGCACGGCAACCCACTCGCCTGCCAAGCCGACATTTTCTGTAGTCGTGCATCGCAGTCTCCGCTATGCCAACCCTCTCCCATTTCAACTACTACACGAAAAATACAGGTGAAGATTTGCCTAACAATAAAAAATGGGTACGCGGATAAACGCTGATTCTCTCAGGAAAAATCAGCGTTTATCCGCGTACATCCGCGTACAATACCCTTGTTACTTTATCTATTGGTTCGCATCATCCGGCCGCGGCGGGATGCTGAGTTTGCTGTAAATCTGCTGGCGAATGGCGTCGACTTCGGCGCGTGACTCTGCCCGCTCACCTATCATCGACTGCCCCATGCGTTCGGAAAGCAGCATGGCCAGCAAGCCCTGCATCAGATTATGCTGGCTGCCTTCATCGCCACCCTGCCCGCCGCTGATCATAATCCGCGGCACTACATCCACCCGCGCCTGTTCGATGGCTTCGGCAAAGCGGTTCATCACCTGCTGCGTCACCTGGAATTGGGGGCCGCCATATGCACGCACCTGCTCTTCAATGGCGATGGCCTGGCTAATCCCAATGCGGGCGGCCTTTTCAGCTTCGGCCTCGGCCAGCGCCCGAATCTGCTCGGCTTGCTGTACGGCGCGCTGGTATTCGGCCTTGCCGGCGTTGCTCTGCACAGTAATGCTCAGCTCGGACTCGGTGAGGCGCGCCTGCTGTTGCGCCCGCGCTTCGGCTTCGCGCAGCTCACGCTCTTTGACCGCGGCCTCCTGCTGGCGAGCATAGGTCTCCACCTGCTCTTTGGCAATCTGGCGGGCGCGTAGCTGGGTCAGAATTGTCTCGATCTGTGTATCCCCCGATGACGAGGTGGGCGTGCCGATCAGCACCTCCTCCAACTCCAGATTGTAGTGGGCAAATTTCTCCTTCATGCCCTGGCTGGCTACGTCCTGGATCTCGCTCCGATCGTGGATCAGCTCAAAGAGCGTGCGCGTCTGGCCGATATTTTTGAAGTAGGCGGCCACTAGCGGGTCCAGCGTCTGCTCCACCAATCTTTTCACATCGCCAAAGCGCTGCACCACCAGCGGCGCCTTGCGATAGTCAATGTGGATGACCACCGACAGGGGCAGCAGCGGCTCAAAGGCATCTTTGGTAATCAGCGAAACTTCGGCCAGATTCTCATCGTAGCGGTGGGCGCCAATTTCACGGCTGCTCCACTTGAGGATCAGGTTGGTTGTCGGCACCATGACAACTTTGCCGGCATAAGTATTGAAGGCATATTTGCCCGGCAGCAGCGGCTCGCTCCAGACGCCGCGCTGGCCGCGGGTCACCAGTTCGCCGTGGTTATAGTCCACGCCGGATAGGTCGTCGCCCACGGCGCCGGTATAGGAGATGACCACGCCCACGGTCCCCACTTCCACCACCGTCTTGGGAATCATCTCCACCGTGGCAAAGAGCCGGTTAATGGCATAGGTCCCCTCGACCAATACATGCAGTTGGCGTCCACGCCGTCCGCCTGCCTGCAAAAAGCGGTCCGCATCCTGGAAATTGTTGTGATAAGTCTCGGCGGCGTTGGGATCATCGCCCACGGGCGGCGCAATGATTTCGCCCTGGGTGAGCGACGGACCATCGTGCACGGTGACGACGCCGACCAAATCCGCCGAATCTCGGATGATCACAGGCGTAAAGCCGTGGCGCTCGGCGATGATCTCGGCCATCTGCGCGATGGTGGCTTCTTCGTCAT
>JAWKON010000041.1:0-79215 GCA_041391125.1 Caldilineaceae bacterium | reverse complement strand
GGGGGGCATTGTCACCCTTTCACCCTTTCACCCCTTCCCCTCTTCTAGCTCTTCTGCGGTCGAATGCGCGGCAACCAATACGTGTTGCGCGGATTCGGCATCTCTTCCACCGGCACTTCGATGAGGGTGGGGCCGTTGTGGGCGAAGGCAGTGCGTAGGGCGGATCGCAGTTCGTCTGGGCCGTTGGCGCGCAGCCCCTGCATGTCGAACGCTTCGGCTAGTTTGACAAAGTCGGGGTTTTTTAAGTCGCTGGCAATCAGCCGCTCGCCGTGGTCATAGCGCTGCATCCGGCGCACGTTGCCGTAAGCGCCGTCGTTAAAGACCACGCTCACCGTGTTGATCTTGTGCTGCACGGCGGTGGCCAATTCCTGCACGTTGAACATAAAGCCGCCGTCGCCCGAAATCGAGAGCACCGGCTTGTCTGGGTTGGCCACTTTGGCGCCCAGCGCGGCGGCAAAGCCCCAGCCCAATGTGCCTTGATAGCCCGCCGACAAATAGGTGCGCGGCTTGTAAACCGGAAAAGCCACCCGGCTCACGTAGCCCACTTGCGTCAGATCATCCACATAAATGCCGTCCTCCGGCAGCTCCTCGCGCAGCGCGCGAATAAAGGACATCTGCGGCTCAATGGCCGTCATCAGCTCATCAATCGAAGCGTGCAGCGCCGCCATCTCCTCTTTGCGCGATGGGCGCTGGCGGTTGTGTTTCTCCACCGCGGGCAGCAGTTGCGGCAGCACATCCTGGCTGCGCGCCACCAGGCTCAGCGCTGGCGCCGGGTAGCGGTTGAGCTCCTCTTGATCCACTTCCACGCGGATAATCTTCAGCTCATCATCGGTCCCCCACGTGATCTGCGGGTTTTGCAGCCGGGTGCCGATGGCCAGCACCACATCCGCCTTTTCCCACAGCCGATGACCGGCCGTGGTGCGCACGGCCAGATAGTGGCGGCTGTCCAAAATGCCGTGGCCGCTGCGCGACGAGACCACCGGCGCTTGCAATGTTTCGGCCAGTTGCTGCACGTAGGGTGCGGCCTCAACAGCGCCGCTGCCCACGAAGATGAGCGGGTTCTGCGCATTGCCCAGCAGTTTGGCGGCCTCCTCAATGGCCTCGGGGTCCACCAGCGGATGGCGAATATCGTGCTCCACTACCGCCAAGTCTACTGCGGCTTTGGCCGCCAATACGTCCATGGGCGCCTCCAGCCCCACGGGTCGCGGTCGGCCCGACTGCATCTGGCGGAAGGCTTCGGAAACCAAGATGGGGGCGTCAGCGGGCGTGGTCAGCCGGGCCGCCCACTTGGTCAAGGTCTGCATAATGGTGGACTGATCGGGAATTTCGTGCAGCATCCCAATGCCCTTGCCGATGTTGGCCGACGGAATCTGGCCGGTGAGGCAAAGAACTTTGGCATTGTTGCTGTAGGCCGTGGCCAAAGCCGCGCACGCATTGAGAAAGCCCGGCCCCGGCACCACGCTAAAGGCGCCCACCTTGCCCGTGGAGAGCGCATAGCCCAGCGCCATATAGGCCGCGCCCTGCTCGTGCCGCGTGTGGATGACGCGGATAGCCCCGCCGGCGTCAAAGAGCGCGTTGTAGAGATGGTCGTTTTGCACGCCGGGCAGCCCAAAGAGCGTGTCGACGCCGTGGGCAATGAGCGATTGGACGATGGCCTCGCCGCCGGTTACTTTTGGCATAGTTGCTCCATTTCTTGTTTATGGGTTCTTTCTTGTATTGGCTTTCGGCATAGCATAACCCAAGGCCAGGAGCGGATGCAAATAGGCGGGCTGAAAACAATGGCGCTTATCCCGCGCGCCAGGCGAACAGCAATATGCAGCCCAATACAATGCGATACCAAGCGAAGACGGTGAACGAATTGTGCGACACATAGGCGAGCAACCGCCGAATCACAATAATCGCCACTACAAAGGAAACGACCAGCCCCACCGAAAAGGTGAGCCAATCGTTTGGCGTCAACAGCATGTAAACATTTTTGAGCTTGAGGAGTGACGCCCCAATCAGCACCGGAATCGCCAAGAAAAAGGAGAATTCGGTGGCGGCTAAGCGCGATAATCCCAATATCAAGGCGCCCATAATCGTGGCGCCCGATCGCGATATGCCGGGGAAAAGGATGGCCAATATTTGGAACAGCCCCACCCCCACTGCTATGCGGATAGGGATTTCATCGATGGTGGCAAATGAGGCTCTAGTATCTCTGCGCTCGATTAATAATATAGCGACGCCGCCCAAGACCAGCGCCAGCGCCACCGGCCACGGTTTGAATAAATGCGCTTCGATCCATTTTTCAGTGGGCAACCCCACCACCACCGCCGGAATGGTGGCAATTAGGATGTTGAGAATTAGGCGACGGGCTGCCGCATCGTGCGGCCAACTGATGGCCACTGTGAAAAGCTTGGTGCGGTATAGCCAGACCACGGCGAGTATGGCGCCAAGCTGGATAAAGATGGCAAATGCATTGGCTTTTTCACCGGTAAAGCCGAGCCAGTTTTGGACGAGGATGAGATGTCCAGTAGAGGAGACGGGAATAAATTCTGTGGCGCCTTCGACTATGCCTAAAATGAGCGCCTGCAACAACGACCAAATATCCATATTGTGATTAATTTCTTGTGTGATTATAAAAATGCAAAATAGCTCATAAACAACAAATTACACAGATTTTGTTATTTCTGGAGGCGAAATCTGTAAAATCTGTGTAATCTGCGGGTAAAAAAACGAGATATATTCTACATCAACTTTCTGCGGTTTGTGTTAACAGCGTCTTAATTCTCCGCTACGCCCACTAAATAGAATTTCGTATTCGCACGTGTTGGCGTGCGTTCAATTGTGCGGGCGTGGTGGATTGGCCCAATGACCGCGCGCGTCCGCACCACTAACGATCACACCTTCCGTGTTCCAGCGCAATTCGGGGTCGCTCCACACCTCGGCGGCACAGTAGCGCAGCGTCAGGCCGCAGCGGCGGCGGGCCGAATGGTTGGCTGCCGACCCGTGCAGCAGCAGATCGCTGTGCAGCGAAATTTCACCCGCCTTTAGCTCCACGTTGACCGGTTCGCCAAAGTTTTCAGCGCCATCGACAGTCTGATTCAGCACATTGTTCTCATCGTTCTCGCTGAGCCGGTAGGTTAGGTGGCCATAATGATGCGAGCCGGGGACAAAGCGCATACAGGCATTTTCCACATCGGCGTCGTCGATGGCCAGCCAGACGGTGACGGTCTTCGACGGCGTCAGCGGCCAAAAGCTGGCGTCTTGATGCCAGGAAACCTGCTTGCCGTCGTGGGGCATTTTGCAGAAAAAATGCGCGCCCCAGCCCACTGCATTTTGTCCGAGCAGATCGGTCACGTAGGCCACAATGCGCGGATGATTCAGCAGATCATAGACCGGGCCATATTTGAGGTGCGCCGAGATAATGGAGTAGCTGTCGGCGCCGCTGGCCAGCGTCTGCGCCAGAATTTGGTCAAAATAGGCGCGGATTTTATCAATCTCAGCTGCGTCAAAAATACGAAACGGTTTGAGGTAGCCTTCACGATTGTAAAATTCGACCTGCTCAGCGGTGAGCATCTGCAAATCTGTATTGGTGCTGGGGTGAAAGCGCAGATCGCGGGCCAGCGTTTTGAGCTTTTCCGGGCTAGGGAGAATTTTGAAATCGTTTTGATTCCACATAGTCGTGGCGGGTTGCATGGGTTTCTCCTTCAAAGATGGAATAGGAGTATGAGTTAGGCAGGAATAGGTTCCGTTTCTCCTAAGATGGTACGCATGTATCTGCCCAAAAGTTACGTCGTTTATTCGTAGGTCACTCTTGCAGAGTGACATGCTTCGGAGAACTCCCGACGTCACTCTGCAAGAGTGACCTACAAGGGACGCCCCTTTATTTCTACGCAATTGTACTCTCAATACGCATCATCGTCAATCATTATGGTAAAGGAACGGGCTGCGCATCCTCGGTGGTGATCATCCAATCGGCCAGCCGCAGCCGCAGATCGGCCACGGTGAGCGCATGGGCCGGCTCATCGATGACATTGGTCAACTCCCACGGATCGGCGCGTAGGTCATATAACTCATCCTTGTCGCCCATGGGGTCGTGTACATATTTCCAATCGCGCGTGCGCACCATTTTGCGCCGCCCCTCGGCCTCGCGGTGGCGCAGCGACTGGATCAGCGTTTGGCGCCCCCACGGTCGGGGCAACGCCTCCAGATCGGCTTGTGTAAAGGGCGGACCGCCGGCGCCATATTCAGAAAAAGTGGCCTCGCGCGCGGCCGCATCGGTCACGGTGGGCAGCGGCTGACCGTGCATGGAACGCGGAATCGGCAGCCCTTGCAGCGTGAGCAGCGTGGGCATCACGTCGACCAGGTTGACCATGCTCTCATCGATAAACCCGGCCGGAATTTGCCCCGGCCACGCAACGACCAGCGGCACGCGCGTCAAGCAGTCGTAAAAGGCGCCGCCCTTGCACTGCATGGCGTGTTCGCCCATCATGTCGCCGTGATCTGAGCAGAAGACCACGATGGTCTCTTCGCGTAGCCCTAGCCGCTCTAGCGCATCCAAGATCTGTCCCAGCGCGTCGTCGATAAAGCGCACCATACCATAATAGACCGCCATCAGGCCGTACAGGTCGTTCAGGTCGTCATTGCGCAGGCCCAGCATTTCATACAGAATACGGTTGCGTGCGGGCGCGCGGCCGTCGCTAAATTCGTCCGCGCGCCAGGGCGGCAGCTCAATTTTATCCGGTGGAAAGAGCGTTGCGTATTGTTCGGGACAGACCCACGGCTCGTGCGGATCGGGGATGGAGAGCCACAGAGCAAAAGGCTGGTCGGCGCGGCTTTGGCAGTGCTGCTCCAAAAAGCGCACGGTTTGACCGGCTGCCAGCCCGGTCCCATAATCTTCCAGCGGAAAGTTGGAGGCAGCGTACGCAAAGCGCGGATTCTGCGGCGTCATGGTGCGGCGCAACTCGTGGGCGGCGTGGACTCCCTCCAATGGTCGGAACCAATTCATGCCGCGCGTTGTGGGATCAGCCGGCAATCCCCCATGCGAAATTTCGCACCAAGTGTCGAAAAGCGCTAGATCATCCGGCTGCGCAAAGCAGTGGTTTTTACCAATCAGCCCCACGTGATAGCCGGCCTCTTGCCAGATGCGGGCGGCGTGCGTTGCACCCGCTGGCATGGGCGTCTCGTTGCGCCGTCCCCCGTGCGAGTGGGGCCATTGGCCGGTCCAAAAGGAGATGCGGGCGGGCATACAGAGCGGGTGTGGCGTGAAGGCGTGGCGGAAGAGTACGCCGCTCGCGGCCAGCCGCGCCAGATGGGGCGTTTGGCAGAAGGGGTTGCCATACAGGTGGCTGCTGAGAGCCTTCTGCTGGTCGGTCATGATGACGAGGATGTTGGGTCGTTGCGTCATGGTGGATGGCGGTTGGAATGGGTATTGCAATACAATTCTGTGATGATACCATACGGACCTGCTATGTCCAACCATGTCACTCTGTCGGGGAGGCCTACGCATGTCCAAACACCAAATGGATTCTGTATTCGGAAACATTGTAAGTTTGTCGTAAGTAAAATGTATGATAGACTACTGCTCCCCACGTTGCCTGTACCATTTATGGTCGCTATACTTTCGTCCACTATACGCTATTTTGAACGAAAGCCGACAACACAATAGCGCATCAGTTACTTCAGTTACAATGTCGTTAAGTTAAGCAAATATCTTGTCAAAGCAACCAGTTTTCAGTGTGTGTTTCGAGACTGACCACTGAAAACTGAGCCCTGAAAACTGCTAACTTAATGACATTGACTGTTAACCTTTGCTCATTCCGAAAGCAAACCTATGGAAGCCACCCTCACCATATTTCAGAATGGTGAAGCGTACTACACATCTTGGATCAGCCAGACGCACGCCCTGAATCTTCGCCGCGCCGACCAAAACTCGCAGAGCGCTATTTGTCTGGCTGGCATCACCCGCTGCGATGCACAAAAAACCGCCTTGCTGCATCAACACATTGACGCGGCTATTCAAGCCCTTACGCTCAATCAGCCCCCTGGCGGACAATCATTCGCGCCTGATGCGCAGAGTACTCCAGCCCATGCGCTCAGCGGGCTGGGCTGGCTCCTCTTTAGCCAGTTGATTCCACCGCCCATCCAGCAGCAGATCCGCACGCTGGAATCGGGTTCCGTCCTCCACATCGTCACCAATGACGCCAATTTGCCCTGGGAATTGCTGCACGATGGCGATGATTTTCTAGCGCTCAAGCATGTGGCGGCGCGGCTGCCAATTCTGGTGCGGGCGCGGTCGGAGTATAAATTGGCGCGGCCCAATGCCAAAGCTTCCTGCCTGTTGCTCTGTAACCCCACGGGAGACCTATCCGCAACCGAGGATGAAATCACCGCCATTGAGGATACGTTGTATGCAGCCAAGGAACGCGTGCGCTATCTGACCCTGTATGGCGCCAACATTTCGACCATTCAGTTGCAAAATCTGCTGGCGGCGGGGAGTTATGATCTGATCCACTATGCGGGCCACGCTACGCCGGACGCATTGCATCTGGCTGATGGGCATTTTAGCATTGAGGAAATTCGCGTAGCCTTGCCCAATCATCCCATTGTGGTGCTCAACGCGTGTGCTACCGGACGCACCCAGGCCGGCGCCAACATGGCCGACATCACCAGCGGCGCCCAAACGCTGGCCGCCGCCTTTATTGAAGCCGGCGCGCCGGCGGTGATCGGTATGTTGTGGCCCGTGCTCGATGAAACTTCGCGCCACTTTGCCGAAGTGCTCTATCGCCACTTGGTGAACGGCCACCCGGTGGGGCAGGCGCTGTGGCAGAGTCGCTTGGAGTTGCACCGCCGCGACCCCAACGGCATCGGCTGGATGGCGCCCGTTTTGTACGGCAATCCGGCCTGGCAACTGGCGCCACTGGCGCCCCGACGCGCGGCCGGCACGGTGGTCACCATGCGCTTTGACCAGCCTCCCGCCGATGCGTCGACGCTGACCGAACGCGCCCAGACGATTGCGCTGATCTGCGCCGAGATTGGCCGCCACGGTGGTGTGATCCTCTCTGCAAACCAGGCCGAACTGCTGGCGGTATTTGGGCTCTATCTGATTAACGATCTCAACACCGCCCAAGCTGTGGAGGCGGCGCGCACCGTCATGGCATTGGCAGCCGAACGGGGCGGACGGCTGCCGGTAGTGGGTGTGGCCAGCGGCGATCTGATGGTCACGACGCCGCCGACCAGCAGCGCCGGAACCAGCTCATCCGCAACGCCCATTCTCATGGGGGACGCGGTTGTGGAGGCGCATCGGCTGCTGGAGGCGGCCATGCCGGGCCAGCTTCTCTTGAATGCGCGCGGCTATGCGCGGGTCAAAGAGCGCTTCCATTTCCGCCCCTGGTCCACGGTCGAAAGACCGGATGCCACAGCCCTCGCCTATGAACTGATTTCCACGCCGGTCAATGTGCTATCAGATACGCCGGCGTTAAATATTGGCGACATGGTCGGTCGCGACGCCGAGCTGCGCCGGCTGCTGGAGGCTTGGGAGCAGACGCAAAACGGCCACGGACGGGCGTTGGGCGTGCGCGGCGAAGCGGGCATCGGCAAAACCCACCTGGTGCAGACGTTCAAGCGGCAAATAGGGCTGGCGGCGCCGCAATGGATCCAGATTGCCTGCTCGCTTCAGGTGCAGAACACGCCCTATGGGCTGCTGTCGCGCCTCTTGCGGGCGCTGCTGGATTTACCGGAGAATGCGGATGCGGGGCAGATAAACGCGGCGATCAAGGCTCACTTTGCCGACCAGCCCGCCGCCAATCTAAGCATGTTGGCCGAGTTGCTAGGGTTGCAGCCGCCTTCCACCACGCGCCAGGAACAGTCGGTCTATCAACACCAGCTTTATCAATTGCTGGCGCATTTGCTGGTGCAGCGGATGGAACTGGGACCCATTGTGCTGGTGCTGGAGGACGCCCACTGGAGCGACCCGGCCAGTCTGGATGTGCTCACCATCTTAGCCGGTCAGTTGGAAGAGGCGGCCATCCTGGTGTTGTTGATACATCGCACCTCCTGGCAATCGCCCTGGCACGGCCGCGACTTTTTCCAGTCCATCCATCTCGCGCCGCTGGAACCAGCGGCGCGCCAGCAACTGTATCAATCGTTGCTGCAAACATCGTTGCTGCCCGCCGAGTTGGTTGCGATGTTGGGGCGGACCAGCGGCAATCCGTTTTTCCTGCGCGAAATTCTGCTCACGCTGATGCAGAAAGGGCTGTTGACGCAGAGCGCCGATACGGAGCACAATTGGCGGCTTGGTGGGGCGCTGGAGGCGCGCGACCTGCCCGACTCGATCCAGCTCGTGATCGATATGCGGCTGAGCCAGCTTGAACCGACGGCGCGTCAGGTATTGAACATGGCGGCAGTGCTGGGGACCAACATTCTGCCCCCATTGCTGCAGGATGGGTTGGCCATCCCGGAGGCAAATTTGCTGGCCGCATTGCGCACTCTGACCGAAAAAGATTTTCTGCGTCGCCCTCAACTAGGCAGCCGGGCCTATGAGTTCCGCCATGATCTGATTCGCGACGTGGCCCACATGAAAATTCCGGTGGCCCAGCGTCAGATCTGGCATCGTCAAGCCGCGCAGGCGCTAGAAGGGATGGACAGCAAGCGGCGGGATTCGGTTGCGCTGTTGGCGCACCATTATTACCTGAGTTTGGTCGAAAATGATGAGAACCCACCGGCGCTGAACCAGGACAGTGACCCAGCCCAGATCGAGAAATGCCTCGCGTATCTTGTGCAAAGCGGCCAACACGCGCTGGACGGCTATGGCGGACGCGAGGCTGTGACGCTGTTCGAACGGGCCAAACAGGTCAACGCGCTGTGTACGGACGCGCACCAGCGTCAGGCTGAAATTCTTGCCAGCTTGGGCAATGCGCATCAGATGCTTGGTCAATCTGATGCCGCCGAGCGCGCCTATCAGCAGGCGCACGCCAGCCTGCACATGGAGCCGCTTACGCCGCAAAACCGCCCCCTAGCCGCTGATCTGGCGCGGCGGCTGGCCCGCTCTTTTATGCGCGGGGCCAAGTATGACGTGGCCAAGGCATGGATTGCGGTGGGCTTGGAACACCTGGCCGGACGTGACGAGGCCGCCTACCAGAGTGTGGCGGCGCTTTTGCATATTCATGCCGGTTCGGTTTCGTTCGACCAGGGCAATCTGGAAGAAGCTTTGCGCTGGTGCCAGGCTGGTTTGGAAATAGCCGTAAAAGCTGGCGACCGTTTAGCGCAGGCCGAAGGGCATCTGATCACGGGCGTGATCAAGCGCACACAGGCTAAATATGATGAGGCACTGGTCCAATATGAACAGAGTTTACAAATCCGTACCGAATATGATGACGCCTATGAGATTGCGCGCTTGAAGCAAAATATGGGGCTGGCCTATGCTGGCAAGGCCGCGTGGGCGACCGCACGTGAGTTGTATGAGGAAGCCAGTGCTTTTGCGCAATCCATTCACGATCAGAATTTTCAAGCTTATTGCGCACTCAATGTGGGATTGATGGAACAATATTATGGGAACTGGTCTCAGGCCGAAGCGCTCTTTCGGCAGGCTTTGCGCTTATGGGAACTGGTGGGGCGCCAGCGCGAAATTGCGCTTTGTTACAGTAATCTGGGCGCATTGCGCATCGAACAAAATCGTTGGCCGGAAGCCAAGGAGTATCTTGAACTCAGTCGGCAACTCTTGGCTGGTCATGCGATTGAGGATTTGCAGGCCGATGTCCTGAACGGTTTGGCCCAAATCGACCTGGCCGAGCGCCGTTACACCCAGGCGCATGAAATTGTGCGTGTAGCGCTGGCCTTAGCGGAAAAGCACAAGCTAGAGATGGAAACGGCCGTGGCGCACTGCACGCTGGCGCGCATCTATGCCGCCGAGTCTCAATTTGGCGAAGCGCGCAAGCATATGCAACAGAGTCAGTCAATCATGGACCAGATTGGCAATCGGTATGAAGCGGCGCGTCTGTACTACCATATCGCCTGTCTCGAACAGAGCGCGCAACAGGTTGAGAGTGCGCTTGAAATGTGGACTATCGCGCGCCAATCATTCCGCGAATTGGGCGCCGTGAAAGATTTGGCGCGTGGTGAGCGTCTCTGTGAGTGGATGAATGTCGCGCGCGTATGAAACAAATGCCGCAGCAATAACGACTAATAATCAGTATACCGCAACGATGTCGGCGATATAGGCATCGGTCTCAATGAATGAATCCGGCCCCATCTCGCGCCGTTGCGATCTACTGATAATAGACGGACCTGTATCCGTCGTCCCCAAGATGTAAACGCATTGTTCTATGACAGACCGCAGTCAATCTAACCATAACAGGAGAACCATTGTGAATACGCAGATCGAAACCCAATCTCCAGGTCGCGCCATGACGCCGGAAATCAAAAGCACTATTGCCGAAGGCAGCCTTTCCCTGCTTGAAAATGGAAGCGTCGTGGAGGCTTCATTTAGCAGTGCTGGCGAAGTTCATTGGTACCGCTTCATCTATCCCAATCGCCCCGTCACGATCAGTTTAACGGGTCCCACCGATGAATATAGCGTTAAATTTTTCTATGAAGACCTCGGCAAAGGCGGCGGCGCCGATATGCACACACTCATGCCGGAGTTTGAGGAAGAGGATGTGACGATTATCTATCAGTTCAGCTTTCAGGGCGTTTACAACGTCTACATGTCTATCACGGGCCGCGACCCTCAAGTGGCTCCCGATGGAGAATATACGATTTCGATGACATTGGGCTCGTAGCGCACCTGATTTTGCATACATTCTATACGTGGCTCTGGCATCGATGAAATTCGACCTCGCGACTAAAATTAGGCGTACTCCTTTTCATCGATGCCACCCGCGCGTATATCTGCTTGAGACGCCCAGTCTCCACCTGAATTGAGTTAGGAATGTAGCCCGCCCGCCACGGACGGGCTACATTCCTGCGTTGTGCCCCGTTCCACATTTCTACGAAGGACAAAACCCATGAGCGCCAAGAACGTTATTGTCTATTTCATGCACCCGGATGAAGCCGACGCCATCGCACCTTATCTCACCAATGTGGAACGCACCAGCAGCTTTTTAATCGGCCAGATCGCGGCGGCGGATATGGCCGCGCTGGAAGCACAAGGACACGTAGTGCAGGTGTTGGGAGACGCCGAACTGCCACAATCGATGGATGCCGCCCTGGAATCCACCGCGCGTGGGGCGCCCCCTCCCGTGGCCAAAGGGGTGGATGATCTCTTTGCCCCCGCTGGGTCCGGTTACTTTCAGATCGAATTGCTGGGGCCGCTGCTGGCAGAGCGCCGTCAACAGTTGACCGCGCTGGAGGTGGAGCTGCTCGAATATATCCCCCAATATCAATATGTGGCACACGCGCCGCTTCAGCAGGTGGCGGCAGTGCGTAGTCTCCCTTTTGTACGCAGCGTGCAACCCTATGGCGCCGCCGCGCCCGCCCCCAAGCCGGTGGCCAAATCAGCCGATCTATTTGAATCGACGCGCGGCATTGGTGACGCAGCGCCGGCCACGTATGATCTGCGGCTGCAACAGCAAGTCGATCCGGCCGCATTGGTCGGCTGGTTGACGGCGCAAGGCGTGGAGATAGTCGGTACGGGCGGGCGCAAAGTGCGCATCCGGCTGGCGGCGCAGTCACCGTTGCGCGCCCAGATCGTCAATCGCCCCGAGGTTTTTAGCATGGAAGAGTTTGTGCCGCCCACGCTGCACAACGATGTGGCGCGCCAGCTCCTTGGCCTGGAAAAGGCCAACGCCGGCGGCGCTCTCCAACTTCTGACCAACCTGAGCGGCGACGGCGAAATTGTGGGCGTGGCCGACACCGGGCTGGATGCCGCCCATGCCGATTTCCAGGGGCGCATTGTGGGTCTGCGCGCCTTGGGCCGCCCCGATGACGCCAGCGATCCCAGCGGCCACGGCACCCATGTGGCCGGTTCGGTGCTGGGCAGCGGCCAGGCGTCCGGTGGACAGTTTCACGGCGCGGCCCCGCAGGCGCAACTCTTTTTCCAGTCGCTGCTGGATGCCGATGGCGAGCTGGGCGGCTTGCCCATCCATTTGGGCGACCTTTTTGCCGAGGCGTACGCGGCAGGCGCGCGCGTGCACAACAACAGTTGGGGCGCCGGCGTCCACTCCCAATACACCAACTATTCGCTGGAAGTTGACGAGTTTGTGCGCGATCATCCCGATATGCTGCTGGTCATTTCGGCGGGTAATGAGGGCAGCGCGGCCAGCCCGCTCAACGCGCAGGCCGGCTATGTGGATTGGCTCTCTATGGCGGCGCCCGCCTCCTCCAAAAACGGGCTGACCGTGGGCGCCAGCCGCAGCAGCCGCACCAGCGGCGGGCTGGCTACGCGTACTTGGGGCAAAGCTTGGCCCACGGCCTTTCCCGCCGCCCCCATTGCCGACGAACGCACCTCGGGCGACCCCGAAGCGCTGGCCGCCTTTAGCAGCCGCGGCCCCTGCGATGACCGTCGCATCAAGCCCGATCTGGTGGCGCCCGGCACCAATATCCTCTCGACCAAATCGGCCCAGGCGCCCGCTAAACATTTTTGGGGCGTCTATGCCCAAAACGACCACTATGCCTACATGGGCGGCACCAGCATGGCCGCGCCGCTGGTTTCGGGATGCGCTGCGCTGGTGCGCCAATACTATCGCGCGGAGCGCGGCCACGCGCCCAGCGCCGCCCTGCTTAAAGCCACGCTCATCAACGGCACGCGGCGGCTCAGCGCAGCCGACGCGCTGGCCGATCACGATGCGCTGCCCAACTATCACCAAGGCTTTGGCTGTCTTTACATGCCGCTGGTGATCCCCAATACACAAGAGCAATTTCGCCTGGAGTTTGTGGACGCCTGGGCGGATCCGGCCCTGCAACTGGCGGCCAGCGGCGACAAAATCGCTTTCCGCCTGATGGTGCAGGAGGCGCGCCCCTTGCGCATCTGTCTGGCCTGGACCGATCTGCCGGCGCGGGCGTTGCAAAACAACCTCAATCTCTTTGTACAGCATCTGCCCAGCGGCCCCAAATGGCTGGGCAACGCCACGGCGCCCAGCAGCCTCAAAATCCCCGACCCGGACAACAATGTGGAAATTGTGCGGCTGGAGGCGCCGGCCGCCGGCGAATACGAAATTCAGATCGTGGCCGCGAACCTGTTACGCGGCCCGCAAGATTACGCGCTGGTGATCACCGGCGATCTGGCATCATCCCTTACGAAAGTCAATTGACCCCGTTCACCCTCTGTAAGATTTGGCGATGTCAGAGCGTCATAGTTTAATAGAGACACTCCTCATTGCCAATGCATCCAAACGGTGATTGAAATCAAACCAGAGCTCTCGCCGCTTTTGCTGATCCAAAGCGCTTGCGAATCTGGTCCCTCTCAGGAGATTCATGATGACCGATCTTTTTGAACACGGTTATGCGCTGCTCATCGGCGTCGACGATAACCAAACCGACCGTCTCAAACTGCCCGATGTGGCCAAAGACCTCAATGCGCTGAGCCAGGTTTTGGCGAATGCTGAACGCTGCGCATACCCGGAGCAAAACATCAAACGCGTGCAGGGTGCAGCAGCCACACGCGTGGGTATTGTGGAAGGGTTTGCCTGGCTGCAACAAAAGATTGCCCAGGATGACAATGCCACGGCGGTGGTTTTTTATTCGGGTCATGGCTATCAGGATGTGGCGAGCTATCCCCCCAAATATTACCTAGTACCATACGATGCTGACCCGCAAAAGTTGGCAGAGACCCTGCTGCCCGCCATCACTTTTGAGCAGCAGATCGCCGCGCTGCAACCCAAACGGCTGCTGGTGGTGCTCGACTGCTGTCATTCGGGTGGCGTGCAGGCCAAAAATGTAGACGGTCCCGAGTTACCCGGAGCCTATATTTCGCTGGCGTTCCCGGCGCCCATGTTGATGGGCGAGAAGAGCGTCGAGGTGAGCGGCGCCGTCGCCAAAGATGTGAACCTGCTGGCCGAGAGCAGCGGCCGCGCCGTGCTCAGTTCTTCCCAGGGCAATGAGAAGTCATACATGCGCACCGACGGCCAGATGAGCGTTTTCACCTATCACCTGATCGAGGCGTTGACCGGCCACGCCCAGCCTGAAGAGGGCGCCAAAGAGGTGCTGGTCTCCGACGTGCTGAGCTACGTGCATCGCAAAGTGCCGCAGACTGCCAGCGCCATCGGCGCCAAGCAGCAGCCCCATGCCCGGCTGGATGGCGTATTCCCCGTTGCGCTGCTGTTGGGCGGCAAGGGGCTGGCCAAGGGCATGGACGCCCCCGACCCGCTGGCGGATGTCAAGCCGTTGCCCGCGTCAACGCAGATCAACAACACCGGCAGCGGCGCCGTGGCGACTGGCGGCGGCGTGGCGGCTGGGGAACGGGGCGTGGCCATTGGCGGCGCCGCCACCGGCAATACGATTGTGACCGGCGATGGCAATGTCACTGGCAGCTACAATCGAACCGAGCAGGTCGATACCGGCGGCGCGGCCTATATTCGGGGCAATGTGCGGACGGGGGGCGACTTTGTGGGGCGCGACAAAGTGGTGCAGGGCGACGACGTGCGCGGCGATAAATTCACGGGTGATAAAGTGGCTGGCGACAAGTTTACAGGAGACAAAGTAATGGGCGACAAGACAGAAGGGGATCAGATCAGTGTTGGCAATATATCTGGCGGCACCGGCTTGGCCATTGGACGCAACGCATCATCCACAGTCAATCAGCAAGGCGATCAGGTCGGCGGCAATAAAGTTACGGCAACTGTGGGAGATAACGCGCAGAATCTTGCCATTGGCTCAGGCATCCACCAAACTATTAGCACCCAAGGCATTGACACTGCCGCCCTCGACACGATTGTTGCCCAGCTCATGCGGGCCGTTGTGCAAACCAGCGATGACGTGCAGATGACCAAAGCCATGAGCCAGGTTCATGCGATCCAGGCCGAAGCACAAAAGGGGAACAAGGCCGATGATGGCCTGCTGGCCGACCTGGTGGCTGACCTGGTCGATCTGGCTCCCGGCGCGGTGACGGCAGTGGTCTCAGCTTTTGCAAGTCCTATATTCGCGAGCATTGCCGGACCTATAACCCAGCATGTGTTGAAACGGCTGGGGCGGAATGCTTAAACCCATCCAACTGATGCCATCGACCCCAATCAGGCAGAATGCGCAGGGTCGATGGCATCGATTAATAATCAAACAGCACTAAAACATCTTCCGTCACACCCGCCTCCGCCAGATATTCGCGCAACTTTACTTTGGCGCGATAGACCAGCACATTCACCGCGTTGGCGCTAATGCCGAGCATTTCGCCCACCTCTGCAGCCGAGCGCCCCTCGATGATCCTAGCCATGAACGCAATGCAATAGCGTTCGGGCAGCCATTCCAGCGCGGCGCACAGAATGTCGCCGATGTGACCGATCATGGCGGCGCGTTCAGGGTTGGGCAGCGTAGCGGGGAGATGGGCCAGCACGTCATCACACGGCTGTGAGAGGCGCGTTTTCCACGAGGAGAGGCGCAGTTCGCTAGCCATGTCGTGGCGCAGAATCTGCGTCATCCAGGAGAGGAATTTGCCGCGTGCGCCAAATTTGGCCAACAAAGCATAATTATCACGCGTCAGTTTTTCCATTGTCTCCTGCGCAAAATCCTGCGCAAACTGGCTCAGCTCCTCATGCGTCAACGCACTCAACAGCGGTACACCCGTGCGCCGCGTATAGAGATAGGTTAACGCCATCTTCTGCAGATGGCGGGCTAAATCAAGATGGGCCTGCGCTTGCGTTGCTGCTCCCCGCTGCCCAGGCAATTCTGCCAACCATTGCTGATTGGTGCGCTCACCCTGGGCGCTCACAGTGGGGGCATCTTGGTGAGCCTCGCGTTTCTTCTGAGAATTTGCGTACATATTTGGGCCTTTGTATTTGTGAGGAACTGCCTTTAAATCGATTGTCCAATAATATGTCGCTTATTCTCAGTCAAATGTTTCATAAGATTTGGATCAATAGATTAAGGGATTCTAAAGATAATCAGGAGACCGCAGCGCCCTCTGGCTTCGACAGGCTCAGCCGCCGAGCGCTGCGGTCTCCTGATTATTTGTTCAAGAATCTTTCAAATCTGCGTAATCTGTTGATCGTTTGCTTTCCCTTCTGAAATCAGACGGCCTGAAATCCCGGATCTTCCCCGGGCGTGGGTGAATTGACAAAGAAGCCGCGACGCAGAACCGCCTCCTCACCACCAAACGTCTCAATTTTGGCGTGCTGATCGGCTTTGGCGCGGGCGTCGACCGCTTCGGGGTCGAGCAGGGCGCGCAATTCCTGCTCAAAACGGGTGCGGATGGCCGCGTGGGCAGGCGATGCAGCCAGGTCGTGCAGTTCGTGCGGGTCGGCGTGCAGGTCAAAAAGCTGGGGTGCGGCGTTAACGTAATAGACATATTTGTGGTGGCCATTAGTCAGCATAAAATAGCCATTCTGTGCGGCCACGGCGTGATATTCGCTCAACACAAAGCGCTCGCGGTCCGGTGCATTGGCAATCTGCCAGATCGACTCGCCGGGCAGATCGGCGTCTGTTTCCGCGGCGCTGGCGCCCACACACCCCAGCGCCGTGGGGAAGATGTCCAGCAGCGACACCGGCGTGTTGACCACTTTGCCCGCCGGCACATCTGGCCCGGCGGCGATAAACGGAATCCCCACCGACTCTTCGTACATGGTAAACTTGCCATATATGCCGCGGCTGCCCCGGTGCTCGCCGTGGTCCGACGAATAGATAATGCGCGTGCCGTCGGTCAGATTCAGCGCCTCCAATGCGCTCAGCACGCGGCCAATCTGCTGATCCAGCCAGGTGCAGGCGCCGTAATAGGCGGCGTTCATGCGGCGGATTTCGGCCTCCTCAAACTGCGGGGCAAAGCCAAAGAAGCGCCGGAAATAGCGCATGGCCGGATGGTCGGGCCAATCGGCGGTGCGCCACTGGGGCGGCATGGAAATCTGATCCAGCGGGTAGCGTTCGTACAGTTCGGGCGGCGCAATGTAGGGCGGATGTGGGCAGACAAAGGAGAGAAAGAGCGCCCACGGCTTGTCATCGGCGGCGTGATCGCGCAGCCAGCGCACGCCATTGTCCGCATTGCGCTGGTCATATTGCAGATAGGTGGAATCGCCCGGACCGGCGCCCAAAATGCCCGATCGCTTGGCGCGCAGCGGCGGATCTTCGCGGATGCAGCTCAATATGTCGCCCACGCCGTCCACCACATTGAGCGGTTCGATGCACTGGCTAAAGCCCAGGTCGTCCTCATCGCGCCGAAAGTGCAGCTTGCCAATCGAGTCGACGCGGAAGCCCTGCTCACGCAGCCGGTGATGCCAACTGGGGATGGCGCCTTCATACGGATGGCCATTGTCCCAATTGCCAATCTGGTGTACATAGCGACCGGTGGCCAGCGCCGCCCGCGCCGGCACGCAGATGGGGCAGGGCGTGTAGGCATTGGTAAAGCGCGTCCCGCGTTGGGCCAGCCGGTCCAAATGCGGCGTCTGCACCAGCGGGTGTCCATAACAGCCCAGGGCGTCATAGGAGTGCTGATCGGAGAGGATAAAGAGAAAGTTCTGTGGTTGCATGTTGGCTCCTGTGGGTTGTGTGGAGGGGAGAATTGCTAATAATCAGGCTGAACATGCACAATTATAGCTTAGGATATGCTATACTGCATCTGTTTTAGGATCATAGATGATTTGACATCTAATGTTAGAAACTGGACGTCAATCACAATAATTACGAATGAAAGTCAACCAAGATGAGTGACGGGCGACTATGGACTGTCCAGGACAGATATGGGAATGAAGTGTACCTAACCGAAGAACGATGGCAACATATCACGGAACCAATCAATCATCCAGATATGGCTCACTTTATGGTCGAATTACAAGAAACCATTCGTTTGGGAACACGAAAACAGGATTCGCTCAATCCACAAAAATACCGATATACCAAAGCATTTGATGCTTTAGAAGACGATAATACGCATATCGTCGCTATTGTGCTGTGTCGATTTCGTCAGAACGAAGGTGGCCATCCAGCACCTAATAATTACATTGTCACGGCATATCAGAAAGAAATAGGTTAAGATAATGAACGAACCAATTTTTAACTATGATGACTTAAGCGATACGCTTACAATTTCATTTTGCCCAGGAGAATCCGCCACAGGCATTGAGCTAAATGATCACATTTTGCTACGCATTAACAAGCAAATGCGTTATGCTGTCAGTTTGTTCTTTTTTGACTACTCGATTTTGGCGCAAAAAACAGAGGCAGGCTTGCGCAGTCTTCCGTTGACTGGCCTCGAAGAACTCCCTGACGATTTGAGAGAAATAGTCCTGGAGATCCTTTTGCAGAAACCGCTGTCTGACATTTTATCTGTATCGACTTATACACCCTCGCTGTCCGAAAGTTTTCTTATCGCAACAATTCACGATACTGTATTGATGGCACCTGCATAACCGCTCTTTTGCAATATTCTCCAATTTAAAAGCAGATAGTTTGGAATAATCTTATGCCAAATCTAAACCCCGCGGCGCTGGGTACCGATGTGGAACGCTTGCGCAGCGGCCAACTTGCATTACACGCGTATATCGACCAAATGTGCGACCGGCTGGAACAGGTGGATGCCGTGATCCAGTCGTTTTTGCCCGAGGAAAATCGGCGGCAGCGCCTGCACGATGATACAGACGCGCTGCTAACCCGCTATCCCGATCCGGCCAATCGCCCACCGCTCTTTGGCGCGCTGGTGGGCGTCAAGGATATTTTCCACGTGGACGGCTACGTGACGCGCGCCGGTTCGGACGTGCCGCCGGATTCGTTTGCGGGCGATGAGGCCGTTTGCGTACGCCAATTGCGCGACGCCGGTGCGCTGATCATGGGCAAAACGGTGACCACCGAGTTCGCCTTTTTTGAGCCGGGTCCCACGCGCAACCCGCACAACACCGAGCACACGCCCGGCGGCTCCAGCAGCGGTTCGGCGGCGGCTATGGCGGCGGGGCTTTGCACGCTGGCGCTGGGGACGCAGACCATCGGTTCGGTGATCCGGCCGGCGGCCTATTGCGGTGTGGTCGGTTTTAAGCCCAGCTATGACCGCATTGCCACGCCGGGGCTGGTCTACTTTTCACGCACGGTGGATCACGTGGGCCTCTTTACGCAGGATGTGGCCAGCATGACGCTGGCGGCGTCGGTACTCTGTGCGGAGTGGAGCGGTGACTTTTTTATGGCCAAAATGCCGGTGCTGGGCGTACCCGATGGCCCCTATTTGCAGCAGGCGCAACCGGCGGCGCTGGCCCTCTTCGAAGAGACATTGCGGCAGTTGCAAAGCGCGGGCGTCGCCGTCAAGCGGGTGTCCACGCTGGCGGACATTGCCGAACTCAACGTGCTGCATCGGCGGCTGGCGGCGGCGGAATTTGCCCACGAACATGCGCAAATGTACGCCCAATATGCCGACCGCTATCGCCCGCGCACGGCAGAGATGATTCAACTGGGCCAAACCGTCGGCGCCGAGGAGGTGGATAACGGGCGCGCCAATTGCGTGCGCCTGCGCCAGGAGATGCAGGTGCAGATGCAGCAAAACGGCGTTGATCTGTGGGTCTGCCCGCCGGCGCCCGGCCCGGCTCCCGCGGGCATCCACGCCACCGGCGACCCGGTGATGAACCTGCCGTGGACGCACACCGGTATGCCGGCGGTGACCATCCCCACCGGCCAAACGATAGACGGGCTGCCGCTGGGCTTGCAGCTCGTGGGCCAATTTGGCGCTGATGAGCAAGTCCTGAACTGGGCGCAGATGGTGGAGGGCGTGCTATGAGCGCCGATCTGCGTCGTAAATTGATCTGGTCCATGATGTTGGTGCTGCTGCTCTATATTGGCTTTGTGCTCTTTAGCGATTTGCAGCGGCTGATGGCTGAACTGAACCAGTGGCCGTGGGTCTGGCTGTCCGCCGTGATTGGGCTGACGCTGGTTAACTATGTGGCGCGGCTGCTGCGCTGGCACTGGTATCTGCGGCTGTTGGGGACGCCCATTGCGCTGGCCGACAGCGCCCGCATCTTTGGCGTGGGCATGTTAATGGTGATGACGCCGGGCAAGGCGGGCGAATTCCTCAAAAGCTACATGGTCAAAAATGTGGCCGGCGCGCCCATGATGACCACGGCGCCGGTCATCCTGGCCGAGCGGATGCTGGACGGCTTCGCCATGCTGCTGTTGGCGGGTGCGGGGCTGGTGGTCTTTCCGGACCCGGTGGCGCGCGGCGTGGCCGCCTTGACGCTGGCGGGCTTCGTGGCCTTTCTGATTGTCATGCAAATTCGGCCGCTGGCGCTCTGGTGTTTGGAAATTGGCGCGCGGTTGCCCGTCATCAAAAAGTTTGCGGGCAAGCTGCACGAATTTTACGAGAGCAGCTACACTGTATTTCGCCCGCGCAACTTGCTGATTGCACTCTCCATTGGGCTGCTGGCCTGGGGTGCGGAAGGCGTGGCCTACTATGTGGTGCTGATTGGCTTTGGCGTGGCGCCGGGGTTGAACACGCTGATCACGTGCGTGTTTATCTTCTGCATCAGCGTGGTGATTGGCGCAGTGGTGGCCACACCGGGCGGTGCCGGCGGCGTAGAAGGCGGGCTAATCGCGCTGAGCACGCAAATCTTCGGGCTGACGGTGGCCACGGCCACGGCGGGGGCGTTGCTGGTGCGTTTCTGCACGCTTTGGCTGGGCGTGGGGCTGGGGATTATCAGCTTTTTCCTCTGGTCCGAGCTGCTGGCCGGTTCGGAAAATGTGCGGCGGGAAGAACAGCCCGTGATGGGGGATTAGGCTTGCCTGTTAGAAGAGATGCGGGGATATTAACTTGATCATTGCGCCAGAATCCGGTCAATTTCGGCAGGCGTAATTAGCCCGGCTATTTCATATTCATACAGCAGATCGAGCAGCGGTACACAGTCGATCTGCTGTCGTTCACAATAGTTTATCGCTTTTCGATCATGCGTAATTAAGACCAAATTGGCTTGACGGCAAGCGGCAATGGCTTCTACCTCTCCTTTTCCAAGTTTTGCTGGCAATTCATGCATGAAGCGGTTATCGACATTGGCTATGATGTGAACAGCGCCGTTGTCGATAAGTTGTAAGGCGTCGGCCAGATAATTTACGCCCCTGTGAACTCCGGCTTCCAGTTCGAATTGAATAGCGGGTGTAATGTATAGAGGGAGTATCGCAGTTTTGAGGAGTGCAAGCTGTCCGGCTTTTGCCAGCAGGGAAAGTACATTGGTGTCGAGTACAAATCCTTTAGGGGTGGGGGAGGTTGAATCCGGCATGAATAAGCGATTTCCTCATCGTTTTCTGTGCTTCTGTGGCAAACTCGGCAGTGAGCAAAGGAATTCCTTCGCTATGCAATCTTTCCATAAAAACGGCGTAGTTCAAACCGGCAATCTCCGCCGCTCGTCCCAAGCTTACTTCTTCAACAGTATATAGTTCGACGGCGATGTGCCACCGTCGCGCCGGTGAAAGTTGTGCGATCCATAAATCCAATGCTTGTTGCAACAAGTCATCCAATGATGAAATCACGCCATCGCGCAGGATCGCGTCTGACATGATTTGCCATCCTGGCTGGCCATTAAACGTTGACGATTTTGTCGATACTGTTGTTGGTTCAGAAACTACAGCTTGCATATGAAATCTCTCTGGAGATGCTAAATATTACACACCATGTTTAGGCATGTCTCCTGCATTTGTTCGGTTCAAGCGCCTATGTGGACCGATTATATCACACATTTGTCCAAGACGCGACTCTGACGGGGCGACGGGTATGAGGCGCCCAAGATATTTCCCCAATGAAGCAAATGTTGATAGGATTATCCCATGGATGCAAAGTATACGCTTCACAATACATTTCATACCCTCTATGGCCGCAACCTGATCGGCGAGTTTCCTAATTTTGCGCATCGCCCCTATCTGATTGTTACTATGCGCGACCTGTGGGAAAAGTTCGCGGCCGTTTTTGAACGGGTGGGCAGCGATCTGGCGGGCGTCTATTTTGTGGAGACGCTGGAGTATGCCGCTTTGGCAGCGGAAGTAGAGGCCCTGCCTTTTTGCAATTGCGTGATTGGGCTGGGCGGTGGACAGGCCATTGACGTGGCCAAGTTTATTGCCTGGCGGCGCCGGTTGCCCCTCTTTCAGGCGCCCACCAGCATGAGCGTGGATGCTGTTTTTGGTCACCGCGCCGCCGTTCGTTTTGACGGGCGCGTACGCTACATGGGCTGGGCCGTACCCGAAGCCGTTTATGTGGATTATGACGTGATCCAGAGTGCGCCGCCGCTGCTCAATCGGGCCGGCGTTTGTGATGTGCTTTGTTATCATACGGCGCGCTTTGATTGGGAATTGGCCCACGCTCGCGGCAAGACCGAAGCGCAGTGGCCCTTCAATCGAGCCATGGTCGATGAAGCCGCCGCCGTTATGCAGACAGTGCTGGACAATCTGGACGAGATCCACCACGTCAGCGAAAGCGGCATCCGCACGCTCATGAATGCGCTGCGCTGGGGCGGAGCGGCCTATCACAATGCCGGCTGGAATGCCAGACACATTGAAGGCGTGGAGCATTTTATTTTTTACGCGCTCGAGTATTTGACCGGCAAGAAGTTTATTCACGGCCAGCCGGTCTGCCTGGGCATCTACATCGGCGCGCGGCTGCAAGAGAACCGCGCCGCTGCCATGTTGGACGCAATTGCGCGCGTCGGCGTCGATATTCGCCCGCGCGCCATGAACATAAGCTGGGACGATGTGGCCAATGCGCTACACAAGCTGAAAGCCTTTGTGCAGGAGCAAGGCTACTGGTACAGCATTGCCCACGAAGCGACCATTGATAACACATTTCTCAAGCAGATACGCGCCGAAGTTGAACAGCGGTTCGGCAGCTAATTTTTTTAGAGACCACTAATACTACAGCAGATGCGGAAAACAGCAGCTTTTTGCGCCTTTTGCAAAATGCAACCCCTATCTGTTGTTATTAGTTGCCACCACCGAATGAATTCGGCGTCTGTTAAAGTAAACCGGCTTAAGCCGGTTTCCCGTAGCAGCCACCGGTTTTAACCGGTGGTATACGCGTCAACCACATGAGATCCCAAAGAACCTTATTATTCTCCGGCAAACTGGTGGGAAAAATTGATTTGCCCTGGTTGACACAAATAACCGCTTATGCTATGATTTAATTCATTCAGTAAACTTATTAAATAGCTCTCCCTATTTCCCCTATATTTTCCTGATTTGCGGTTAAAAAACATACCTTCTTGTCCATTTGTTGTAGGCGCCTTTCGATTTTCAGTTTTCTATTTTGAGTTGAAAATGAAAAACTGAAAATGAAAATAGCAACATCACCATCTCTTCGAATTTCTACTTCTGCAAAGGAGAACAGATCATGGATCAAGGCACAAAGAACTCGTACTCGCGTCGTGATTTTTTGCGTATGAGCGTGGCGGGCAGCGCGTTGGCCGCATTGACGGCTTGTGTACCCCCGCCGCCGCCCAGCGCCAGCGGGGGCGCCACCAATGCCCAACAACAGGCCGCCGCTCCTGAACAGGCCTTTTTGAACTATTGGACCGGCTGGAGCGGCTTTGAGTTTGATGAGCTGCAAAAGCAGGTGGACAAATTCAACGAAGCCAATGACAAGATTTTTGTCAATATGACCACCGTGTTCGGCCAATATGACAAGGTACTCACGGCGATTGCGGCGGCAATCCGCCCGATGTGGTTTCGGCGGTGTGGCTGCATCAGCTTGTCTCGATGGGGGCGCGCAAAGGGTTGCAGCCCATAACGTCGTGGGCGGAACGCGATGGCGTAACCGGTGACGGCTACTTCCCGCAGCTTTGGGATGCCTGGCACTGGAATGGCGATTGTGGGGGCTGATGATCACCTCCAACTCCAACGTCCTGGCCTATCGCTCCGATCTCTTTGAGGAGGTGGACCTAGATCCGGACAGCCCGCCCGCATTGTTGAGCGATCTGGACGCCGCGGCCGAGGCGCTGGAGATTGTGGGCGCCGATGGGGCCATTGAGCGCGGGGATCACGCCCACAGATATTAGCTGGTGGGGCAAGGTCTTTGGCGGCAGCTTTGTGGATGAAGACAACAACAAGATTACGGCCAACGACCCCAAAATTGTAGCGGCGCTGGAATGGATGGCCAGCTATCCTAACCGGCTGGGGCCGGATAAAGTGGCGGCCTTCCAAAGCGGCTTTGGCGACTACATGAGCACGCAGAACCCGCTCTTTGCCGGCAAAGAGGGCTTTAAGCAGGTAGGTGAATGGTTTATCCAGTTCCAGAAGCGTTTTGCCCCGGAACAGGACATCCGCATGATCCCGGCGCCGGCGCCCGACGGCGGCCGCGCCAATTGCACTAATTTTGGCGGCAGCGTCTTCACCATCCCGACCGGCGTCAAGTTTGCCGACGCCTCGTGGGAATTTATCAAATTCCTGAGCCAGGATGAGATTATGGCCGAGTTCTGCTACAACATCTTCAACATTCCGCCCAAAGTTGGCGCGGCCAGCGAAGAGCGCTTTACCAGCGAACCGCGCTTCCAACTGGCCGTCGATCTGCTTAACGGTGAAAATGCCTTTGGCCCGTACAAAATTCCGGTCAACGACACCCTAAACGCCCGTCTGGCCGAAGCCGAAACCTCCGTCCTCACCGGTCAAGCCACCGCCCAGGAAATCTTGGACCGCGTGACCGAAGAGGTGCAGAAGGAACTGGATGACGCGTTGAAACAGTTGAATGGGTAGAAGGGAAAGTAGAGGAGTAGAGGAGTAGAGGAGTAAAGGAGTAGAGGGTACATGCCACTCCTCTGCTCCTCCATTCCTTCACTAACACTATGGGACGCTCAAAGCTGCGCGCGATTGCGGTCGGCCTGGCCTTTATTTCGCCCGCCCTGATTGGCTTTTTTGTTTTTTACTTTTGGCCGATTGTGCAGTCGCTCTACTATAGCTTTACCAATTACGATGTGCTGCAACCGCCGCGCTGGGCTGGTTGGGAGAATTACCGCGACCTGATGGATGACCGCGTCTTTGGCGTGGCTATGCGCAACACGCTGTACATGGTGTTGATTGGGCTGCCGGTACACATCATTTTTGATCTCTTTATCGCGCTGCTGCTCAACGCCCGCATTCGTGGTCTGGCGATCTATCGCACCATTTTCTACCTCCCCTCGATAACGCCGGTGGTGGCCTCGGTCATCGTCTGGCTTTGGCTCTTCAATGGCCAGTACGGCATTGTCAGCTCGATTTTGCAATTCTTTGGCGCGCCCCCCATCGGCTTTCTGACCGACCCCAACTACACCAAACCGTCCATGATCTTTATGGGGCTCTGGTTTGGCGGCAACACGATTCTGATCTATCTGGCCGGGCTGCGCGATGTGCCGCGCGAGCTGATCGAATCGGCCGAACTGGACGGGGCCGGCGCCTGGCGCAAGCTCTGGAACATTACGCTGCCCATGATCACGCCGGTGATCTTCTATACGCTGATTATCAATGTGATCGGCTACTTTCAATATTTTACTGAAGCCTGGGTCATGACCTCCACGCGTGACGGCGGCGCCGGCGGTCCGGCCAATTCGCTGCTCTTTTTTGCCATGTATCTTTATCAATCGGCCTTTCAGCAATTCAAAATGGGCTATGCCAGCGCCCAAGCCTGGGTGCTCTTTTTGATTGTGCTGCTGGCTACTGTTGTGCTATTCCGCACGTCGGGGTGGGTTTATTACCGGGCGGAAGAATAACTGCGTTGAAGGAACCGCAGATGGCGCTTCGCTAAAGCAGATTTGCGCAGATTAATTTCTCCGAAATAATCTGCGCAATCTGCGGTTAAATGCAAGACTGTTCAAATAAGGCCGCTACGACTGCAACGTACGGCTGACCACTCGACTGTCAAGCCGGGGTTTCTGTAGCCGTGCATCGCAGTCTCCGCTATTTGAATGGTCTTGCGGTTAAGCGACCTTTTTTCAGCACGGTCAAGAATGGGAAATAAAACGCGATGACGGTTGGAACTGCAACTGGTAAACCATCCATCAGTTGGGCGCGGCGGCGCAGCACGCAAGATGGCCTGTGGCGCGGGCTGGCCTACTTTTTGTGTACATTCTTTGGCGTCTCGTATGTCTTTCCGCTCTATTGGATGATGGTGACGGCGCTCAAGACCGACAGCGAAATTTTTCTCTTTCCGCCCACCTGGTATCCGATGGCGCCCCAATGGCAGAATTTTCTGGCCTCCACCCAATACATACCCTTTTGGACCTACATTTTCAACACGCTGGTCATCTGCGCCTTGACCATTGTGGGCACGGTCTTCTCCTGCGCGCTCATTGCCTATGGCTTTGCGCGCGTCCAGTGGCCGGGGCGCAACCTGGTCTTTATGGCCTATCTCAGCACCATTATGCTGCCGGGGCAGGTGACCATGATTCCGCTCTATATTTTTTGGCGCAATGTCAATCTAACGCTGCAAAACATTGATCTGGTCTATCGCTACGTCTATTGGTATCCATTTGCCGCCTTTCTGGTGGCGGCGCTACCGCTCACTGTGCCGGCCTTTTTTGGCAATGCGCTCTACGTCTTCCTGCTGCGTCAATTTTTCCTGACCATTCCCAACGAGCTGAGCGACGCCGCCCGCATTGACGGCGCCAGCGAATGGGGCATCTTCACGCGCATTATGGCGCCGCTGCTCAAGCCCGCACTGGCCACTGTGGCGCTCTTTACCTTTGTCAATAATTATCGCGACTACTTGGGCCCGCTCATCTATTTGCAGGATCAGAGCCAGTGGACCATTTCGCTGGGGCTCAAGATGTTCCAAAATATGTATGGCGCTCAGTGGCAGCTCATGATGGCCGCCGCTACGCTGACCATGATTCCAACGGTACTCCTCTTCTTTTTCACCCAGCGCACCTTTATTGAAGGCATCGCGTTGACGGGGATCAAGGGATAACAAAACATCACCGTAACTATTCACCCTTCCCTGGCCCTCCCCTTGAGGGAAGAAATCACGCCGCCTGGGGCGGCGACTCAAGCTCCTCCCCTCGAGGGGGAGGTTGGGAGGGTCTCACGGCTGAACAGTTACACATCACCAAAGAAAGGATGAAATCATGAAGCGACTTCTGCTCATCGTCAGCCTGTTGACGGCCATGCTCGTTGCATTGGGCGCCTGTGCCGCGGCGCCGGCGCCCGCGGCTGAACCGGCCGCGGCGGACGCTAATGCCGCCGCGGCGGATGACGGCAGCTTTAACTGGCATCGTTTTGACGGCGCCCAAATCACCGTGCTGATCGCTGAACATCCGGTGGCCGATGGCATGCGCGAGCTGCTGCCTGAGTTTGAAGCGGCCACCGGCATCAAAGTCAACATTGAGGCCATGGCGGAAGACCTCTACTTTGACCGCATGGAGCTGGCGTTGCGGGCGGAAACGGGCGTGGCCGATGTCTATTTCCAGCCCATGGACTCGACCGCTTTTACCCAGTGGTCCGCCGATCTGATTGCGCCGCTGTCGCCCTACATCAACGACGCCGGCATGACGGCGGAGGATTATGATCTGGCCGATTTCCCGGCGGGCTTCCTCTCGGCCACCACCTACCCGCCTGGCAGCGCCGATGCGCAGAACTTTGGCATTCCGGTCTCGTTCGAGGCGTACATTCTCTTCTATAACAAAGACATTATCGATCAATATCTGGGTGGCGCAGTGCCCGGCACCATGGACGAACTGGTGGCCGCGGCCCAGAAAATCAACGAAGAGGCGGGCGGCGAAGTAGCGGGCGCGGTCATGCGCGGCATTCGCTCCGACACTACCATGGACACGGTGACGGGTATGGTCTACAACCGCTGGGGCGCCGATGAAGCGCCGCTGCCCTATAACGTCTGGTTTGATGGCGACTGGAGCAACCCGCGCGTCACCGATGCGCGCATTACTGCCGGTCTGGCCGACTACGCGGGCATGATGAAAGCCGGGCCGCCCAACATTCAGGCGCTGGATTGGCCGGATGCCAGCCTGCTCTTCTCGCAGGGGCGCGCCGCCTTTTTTATCGACGCCAGCCTCTTTGGCCCCGGCTTTGAGGATGAAGCGGCCTCGGCCATTGCGGGCAAGACGGGCTACGCGGTTCTGCCGCCCGCCGCCGCCGGGGATGACTCCTATACCGGCCACTGGATGTGGGGGCTGGGCATTCCGGCCAATGCGCCCAATCCGGATGCCGGTTGGTACTTTATCCAGTGGATGACCTCCAAGCAGAGCGAGCCGCGCATTGGCGCCTTCCACGGCGGCGCCGCCCGCGTCTCTACGTGGGATGATGAGGGCTACAAGAGCGCGCTCAATCCCGAATATGTGGATGCCGTGCTCACCGCCATGCAGTCCTCACGCAGCACCGTGGTCTTCCGCGAAGGGTGGAAAGAATTCGCACTGGAGATTTCCGACTCGATCCAGCAGATGTACGGCGGCGAAGATCCCGCCACGGTGACCGCCGCGCTCCAGGAGAAGTTTGTGAGCATGGGGCAGTGAGTTTGATTGCCAGATGACTCGTTGTGAATGACAAGATGACAAGATGACAGGGTGACAAAATCACGAGGCGAGTCTGTCTGCTCCAGGTCATCTTGTCATCTTGTCACCCTGTCATCTTCTTTACGCGGAGTTCTCGTGTCCACCCACAGCCATCGCACCTACCGCATCCCGCCCGGCTACTGGTTTATCGCGCCGGCGGTGTTGGTATTGGCGTTGACGTCGCTCTATCCGTTTGTCTATTCGCTGGTGTTCAGCTTTTTCAACTGGAATTGGGGGCTGACCAGCGAGTTTATTGGGCTGCAGAATTATGTGAATCTGCTGAGCGACCCGCAATTTTGGCGCGTGGTGGGCAATACGCTCTATTTCACCGTGGGCGCGGTGACGATTGAACTGACGCTGGGGTTGCTGCTGGCGGTGGTGGTCAATAATCTGCATTTTGGCGCCAGCATCATTCGTACGCTGCTGCTGGTTCCGCTGATGGTCTCCGGCATTATTGTGGCGCTCATGTCCAAGATTATGCTGGACCCCATGTTGGGCATTGTCAACTATGGGTTGCGCACCGTGGGGCTGCCCACTTCGGCCTTTTTTGGACCGGAACAGGCGGCCATGCCCTCCATCATTATGGTGGATACGTGGTGGCAGACCGCCTTTGTCTTTATTGTGCTGCTGGCTGGGTTGCAGAGTTTGCCTGTGGAGCCACAGGAGGCGGCGCAAGTGGATGGGGCAAGTTCGTGGCAGCGCTTTCGGCACATTGTGCTGCCCATGTTGCGCCCGGTGCTGCTGACTGTGCTGATCTTCCGCACCATAGATTGCTTGAAGGTCTTCGCCATAATCTTCGGCACCACCAATGGCGGGCCCGGCATCTCAACAGAAGCGGTGCAGACCCTGGCCTACCGTACGGCATTCAAGGTGCTCAAGCTCAGCGAGGCCATGACGATTATGGTGATCTTTGCGGTGATCATCATGGCGATCTGTTTGATCTATATGCGTTTGGGGGATTGGGCTGAGGAAGCCTAATGCCACTTAGGCGATTGTAGAAAATAATTACGCCGGGCATGCGTGTTGCGTGTTGCGTGTACTGGTCGAGAAGTTCGTTCGATATGGCGTAGCTATTTCGTTAACATGGCCTTTGCGAGCAGTTGATCGATCCACTCCGCCTCTGCTTTCTTTAAGGCAGGCGGCGGCACCGGATCGCGGTAGTTGATACGGGCATCGTAGCCACCGCGATCATAGACAGAGGCGACAATCGCGCCTAAATTAAGGAGTACATCTGGGTCCGGCTCCAGCAGCGGCACGGGCACAACAGGCAAGTGCGCGTTAAACGGGATCGGCCAAACTTTGACGTGCGGGCGATCTGTCGCTCTACTCAACATGACATAGTAAGGCGCCTCTGGCACAGATTGCGCCAAGGGCGGGCGGACGCCGCCCCGCAACAGATCGATTTCGAGCAGATGGGTAGCCGGGCGCAACAGTTCGCGTCGTTTGCGCTGATAATCGGCATATGCATCATGGCTGGTTCTTTTGTTTACCGGCGAGAGGATCTCGATAGAGGTGACCAGAAAATCAGTATCAGAACGATGAATCTCGACACTAAATAATTCCAGCGGCACTTCGAGCGTCACCGTACTTTCAACCGGCGTGGTTGCCGCCAAGTCAACGACAGCGACTCCACCGGCCGATTCGGCTGGACTTTTCCAAACGCCCACATCGGGGTAGATGCCATGCGTCTTTGTTTGACTAACTTCAATGGTGTCGTATGTCACATAAGGAGTTAACACGGCATAGTAATTGGGGCGGATATGACGATTTAATTCGGCGCGAATTTCACCAGCCAAATCACCATGAAAATCCGACCAGATCTTTGGCGCTTCAATATAGGGATCCATGCCAGGGAAAGGTGATTCCATTGCTGTTCTCCTTATACGAGAATCCGAAAGTCGTTATAGGGTTTCATTATACCATATTTACAGAATATTAGTTCCATGAATTCTGCCCATCAAACTCGCCAAGTCTCAAATCGAATCGTCGCCTACCTGATTGCGCTTGGCGCCATCCTACTGACCCTCTTTCCGATTGTCTGGATTCTATCCATTTCGCTCAAGACCCAGCGCGATGCGTTTGCGCTGCCGCCGTCTCTCTTTTTTCGCCCGATCTGGGACCACCATGCCGCCATTTGGGCCAAAGACGGCTTTCGTGACGCCTTTTTCAACAGCATTCTGGTGACAGTAATTGGCATTGTATTGGCCATTGCCATTGCTATTTTTACCGCCTATGCGCTAAATCGACTACAATTTCGGGGTAAGCGCGTGCTCATGGTCTGGCTGCTGATGGCCTATATGCTGCCCGAATTTCTTTTTGTGATTCCCATGTACGCGCTCTATCAGCGCATTGGGCTCTACGACACTCATTTTGGATTGGCGTTGGTCTATCAGGTCTTTGTGCTGCCCTATGCTGTTTGGCTGTTGCGCAGCTTTTTTCAGGAGATACCCGCCGATCTGGATGACGCGGCGCACATTGACGGCTGTACCTATTGGCAGACGCTGCGCTACGTGTACATTCCGGTCTCGGCGCCGGGCATTGCCGCCACGGCCATCCTGGCCGCCATCTGGATCTGGAACGAACTGACCATTGCGCTGGCGCTCACCTTTAGCCGGGCCGAAACGGTCACCGTGGCGGTGGCGGCCTTCCGCGGCTATGCTTCCATCGAGTGGGGGCCTATGACGGCGGCGTCGATTACGGCTATTTTGCCCATGTTGATCTTCGCGGCTTTTGCCCAGAAATATATTGTTAAAGGACTGACATTGGGATCGGTAAAGTAGATTTTGATGATTAAACGGACGCAGAAAGCCACGCGCGCACAAACCAAGTGGCACAATAGCCGGCTGGTGCTCAACACAATCTACAAAGCGGGCGCCATCAGCCGGGCCGATATTGCTCGCCAAACCAAGCTGACCGCAGCCACGGTTTCCGCTGTCGCCACTTCGTTAATCGAAGATGGCTTGATTGAAGATGGGGCGGCCATTGCGGGCGCCAGAGGCAAACCGCCCACGCTGCTCAAAGTGGTCGAGAATGCCTATCATCTGCTCTGTCTGAATCTGGCCGGCGGTGTTTTTCGGGGGGCCGTGGTCAACATGCAAGGGGCCATATTGCATCGCGTTGAACTGCCCGTGGCCGAGCGCACCGGCGACGATGCCGTGGCGCTGGCTTATGCGCTGGTGGACGCCCTGCTGGACAAGGCGACCAGCCCCATTATGGGCATTGGCGTGGGCGGCCCCGGCATCACCGACCCGCATAGCGGACGGGTGCTGCGCTCGGTCAACTTTGGCTGGTATAACTTGCCGCTGCGCGATCTGCTGCACGCCCGCTATAAATTGCCGGTGCATCTGGCCAATGCCGGTCATGCCGCCGTGTTGGCTGAATATCGCTACGGGCGTTACAGGGAACAGCCCGATTTGGTGGTGGTGAATATCGGGCGCGATGTGGGCGCCGGCATTGTGCTCAACGGCCAGCTCTTTTTGGGCGCCGCCTTTGGCGCCGGCGAGATTGGACACGTGACGGTAGTGGAGAATGGCGAGCGGTGTCGCTGCGGCAACTATGGCTGCCTAGAAACGCTGGTGAGCAGCCGCGCCATTGTGCAGCGCGCCCGCCAGCGTGCGCAGGCGCATCCCGCATCCATCCTGGCTGGATTGGCCCCCGCCGCGGACATCGATATTGAAACGGTCATCCAGGCCTTTGAGCTGGGCGATCCGCACGTCTGCGCCATTGTGGACGAGGTGGGTCTCTATTTGGGAATTGCGCTGGCCAACGTAGTAGGCGTGCTCAGCGTATCGCATATTCTGCTGACCGGGCGCGTCACCCGTTTTGGTGAGATGCTCTTTACGCGCATCAACCAGGAGGTCAACTGCCGTTCGCTGGCGCGCGTGGTCAGCGGCGCTACGGTGGAAGCCGCCACATTGGGCGCCGACATTGTCATTCTGGGGGCGGCGGCGCTTGTGTTGCAGCACGAACTAGGGGTGCATTAACCATTAACCAATACAGCTGACACAAGTAAATCGAGAGCCTATACTGCAAAGAGAACTTTCGCCCAGAGAAAAGCTTGTTTACAGAGGATAATTCGTATATGAGTGTCGCAATTCAAGTATCGTCGGAGACTTATCAATTGTTAGAGCGCCGCGCGCGCGAAATGGCTACCACGCCCGAGAAAGTGGCTGAAACGGCTATCTTCCAACAATTTGGCGGAATGGTCCATATTCACCTACGTCAAACACGAAATGGGCTGCACCCTTACATCTATGGTACGCGAGTGGCCGTTCGCCATGTGGCCGAGTTCTTAAACGCTGGCCACTCAGTTGAGGAGGTTATCTCCGATGATCTCCCTCATATTTCGCCCGCAGCCATCTTTGAAGCCATTGCTTACTATTACGATCATCGAGCGGAGATTGATGCAGAAATAGCGGCCAATTCCCCCGAAGCGATTCAAATACAACTCCAGCAATACTTGACATCGGAGCAAGTTGCGGCTTTGAGAGGCCCGCGCACATGAGTTCTCCCCAAATATTGCTTGATGAGCACGTATGGGGCGGATTAGTCAAGCTTGGTCAGGAGCTGCAGGTCGATGTTGTATTGGCGCAAACGTTGCTCCCCGAAGGTGCAGATGATGAGGATGTTCTTACATTGGCTGCACATCAAAAGCGAATTCTTTTTACAAGCAACGCGCAAGATTTTGCTCCCCTGGTGTCAGAGTGGTTCTTGTCTGGCCGTGAGCATTGGGGCGTCATCATTGTTCCTGGCCAAACAAACCGCAGCCTTTTGAGTCGGGCGCTGACCAATATTACACAAACTACTCCTCTGATTCACTGAAAATTACTTATCGCTTCATACAAGAATTTGTGTGAGCATATCCCAACACTCCTCCGGAGGCAAAAATGCAAAGAATCGGCTTTGGTGTGATTGGAACCGGCATTTTGGGCAACCTGCACGCCACGGTCTATCAGCGGCTGGCTGAGGCGGAACTGGTAGCCGTCTGCGATGTTGACGCCGCGCGGGCCAAAGGCGCGGCCGAAAATTTTGGCGCCCGCACTCATTACACCGACTATGCCGACCTGCTTAACAATCCGGACATTCAGGCCGTCTCCATTGCCACGCCCGACTTTGCGCATAAAGAGATTGCCGTGGCCGCGGCGCAGGCAGGCAAGCACATTCTGTGCGAAAAGCCGCTGGCTACCACCGTGGAGGAGGCGCAGGAAATTGTGGACGCGGCGGCGGCGGCGGGCGTCAAACTCATGGTCGACTTTCACAACCGGGTCAATCCGCCCATTGTAGCCGCGCAGCAGGCCATTGCCGCCGGCGAATTGGGCCAGATTACCTATGGTTATGCCCGCCTGAGCAATACCACCTTTGTGCCGCAGGAGATGTTGAGCTGGGCGGCCAAGTCGTCGGCGCTCTGGTTTCTCTGCTGCCACACGGTGGACATGATGCGCTTTCTGCTCAACGACGAAGTGACGCGTGTCTATGGCGTCAACCGTGCGGGCATTCTCCAAAAGCTGGGCGTGGATACACCGGACTTTCACGTGGCCATTGCCGAATTTTCACGCGGGGCCGTAGTCACCTTTGAAAACGCCTGGATTCTGCCGCGCAGCCAACCCATTGTGTACGATTTTAAAGTGGAAATCTTGGGCAGTGACGGCGCTATTTACATCGATCCGTCCCATCACGGCGCCCTGGAAAAACACACCGACAGCCGCCTCTCCTATGGCGATATCACCGGCATTACGCCCACCGGCGACGCCCGCATCGGCGGCTTTATGCTCGAATCGATTGCCCGTTTTGTGGACGCCGTGGCCCACGATGCACCGCTGCTGGCCACCGGCGCCGATGGCGTGGCGGCGACGCGCGTGCTGTGCGCCATGAATGAGTCGGCGCAGACGGGCCAGCCAGTGGATTTGGTGCTGCCGGAGGGTTAATCGTTTACCTCGATCATCCAAGTATGAATAAACCAAAGGACACATCATCATGACCAAACTGACCGTCAAAGACCTCTTTGCCCTCAAAGGCCAACGGCAGCTCACCGAAATCTACGTGCGCAACGCCAAGGAAGCGGCGGCTTGCGAAGCCGCCGGCATCGACCTGATCATCACGTCGGAGCGCAGCGATACCAAGGCCATTCGAGCGGCGGCGCCCAACACGTTTTTGACCATTGGCCAGGCCTATGGCGATTACAACAGCGCGCCCGAGGCGGTGGGCAGCGCCTTTCGCGCCTTGCGCAATGGGGCGGATGCGGTATATTGCGGGTCGAGTCTGGCCTTTGTCAAAGCCATTGCCGATGAGGGCATTCCGGTAGTGGGCCACGTGGGCTTTGTGCCCTACAAGAGCACCTGGTTTGGCGGCTTTAAGGCGGTGGGCAAAACGGCGGCGGAGGCGCTCAAGGTCTATGAGGTCACGCTGGCCTATCAGGAGGCGGGCGCCATTGCCGTAGAGATGGAGATTGTGCCGCACAAGATTGCCGCCGAAATCTCCAAGCGCGTCAACCTGATCGTCATCGGCATGGGCAGCGGCACGGGCTGCGACGCCCAATATCTCTTTTCCACCGACGTGCTGGGCGACAACGAAGGTCACGTCCCCCGTCACGCCAAAGTGTATCGCGATTTCAAAAGCGAATACGCCCGCCTGCATCAGGAGTCGATTGCGGCTTTCCGCGAATTCCGCGAGGATGTGGCCAGCGGCGCCTACCCCGAGACTGGACATACGATCAGCGTGAAGGATGATGAGTATGCGAAATTCCTGGAAGCTTTAGATAAACAAGGGTGATTAATCAAGATTGGCTTTCTTGCCAAATACTATAGAGAGTACAAATAGTGATGGCGCAAACAGAGGGGCATGAGTGGCGGCGGGACAACGTGTATCTGACTGGCCCACCTTCTGCCGCCGCCACTCATGCCCGTACTGCTATCACGCCACTTTTATTTGCGCTTCCTATAAGGTATAATGAAATAAGAAGCTCCCAGGCTTGAATTGAACTTTGCGCAGTTTTAGCAATCAGCAACTGTGAGACCGCCCGCACGAAGTGATCTCCTGATCTGCTGGTTATTCTCCCCCAGTTTCATCAATATCCCACATCTTTTCCTAATCAAGGAGGAACTATGCCAAGGCACGATTTCCGAGCGAACTCCCATTTAAGTCGTCGTAATTTTTTGAAGGCCTCTGCCTTTACCATTGGCGGCATGATGCTGGCAGCCTGCGCACCGCAAGGCGCCGCGCCGGCGGCTGACGGCGGCGGCGCGGCCAGCGCCGAGGGTGTTGCCCTGCGTCTTTCGGCCTGGGCCGATGTGCAGGACGCCGTGGTCTACGAGAACATGGTCAATGCGTATCAAGAGCAAACCGAGGGCGTCAACGTCTCGGTAGAGCAATATCCGGGCGGCTATTACGAAAAAATTCAGGCCAACTTTGCCGCCGATGATGCGGCGGATGTGCTCTATATTCAAGGCTGGATGTGGCAGGCCTATGCTGAAAACAGCGTGCTGACGCCGCTCAACGACTATATTTCCGCCGATGCCGCCGAAGAATTTTTCCCCGGCGGCGAAAATTATGACAACCAGACGCTGTGGCAGGGCGACCGCTACATGACGCCCACCGACACCGGCTCACTGGTCATCTATTATAACAAAGACCTCTTTGACAAAAAGGGGGTTGCCTATCCGCAGGCCGGCTGGAAATGGGAAGAGTTCCAGCAGATGATCCAGGACCTCTCCTATGAAGAGGATGGCGCCAAATATTACGGCTGGGGGCAGGCGCAGGGCTGGAATGGCGGCTACGGGCGCTGCACCACCTTTATGCGCCGCAACGGCCACGTGGAGTGGGACCGCATTACCGAGCCCAAAGAGGCCTATTGGGATCACCCGGACATTGCGTCGGCGCTGCAATTCTTGATCTACGACGCCATTGCCAACGACTGGAGCCCCGGCCCAGAGGTGGTCGAAGGCGGCGGCGTCGGGCTGGATACGGGCCGCGTGGCCATGTATCTGGAAGGGCCGTGGGTAATGCCGCGCCTGCGCAGAGCTGGCCACCACGCCGGAAGGCATCAACTTCGATGTCATCGAAGCGCCCACCGGCGAGGCCGACAGCAACTTCACCTTTGGCCACGTCCACGGCCACGTGATCACCGCGCTGTCCGAATACAAGGATCAATCCTGGGATCTGATTAAGTTTATTCTGAGCGACGCCGGGCAGACCATTATTGCCGAGGGTGGCCGCATGTGCGGTCGACCGGACAATATCGCCGGCATCTGGGGCGACATAGCCTCATCGACCTACGGCTTTAGCAACACCGCGGCCTTTGCCGACACCATGCGCAACAGCTCGATTTCGGTTATCTTTGGCCAGGGAACCGAGCTGGGCGCCTACAGCGGCGGCCCCATCACCACCCTGTGGGATAAACTGCTGGGCCAGACCGAAACCGCCGAAGAAGCGCTCAAGATTGCACAAACCGACATCCAGACGCTTGTGGACCAATATTGGGCCGAGCGCGTAGAGGATTGACAAGGTGAAAGGGTGAAGAGGTGACAACCCGTGTATAAGGGTGAGACAATACTCCCTCCCCGGCTACTAGCGCTGCGAGGCTGGGAGGTGACAGCCACTTGCCCTTCACCTTTTCACCCGTCATCCCTTCATCCCTCAAAGTACGGAGGCACACGTTGGCAACCAGCACCATGACCAAACCAGCCGTCAGCTCCTCGACCGTCAAGCGCCGCATGACGGCTGCACAGCGCCGCGATCTGCGCGATGGGCTGCTCTTTACCAGCCCGTTTATTTTTGGCGTGCTGGCGCTTTGGATTGGGCCCATGCTCTACTCGCTCTATCTGGTGGTGCATAAGTGGAACATGATCTCACCGCCGCAGTATATTGGTCTAGGCCACTTCGAACGCATGTTAAATGATCCGCTGGTGGGCAAGTCGCTTTACAACACGGCCTATTACACCTTTATCGGCGTGCCGCTGCAATTGCTGGTGGCTTTTGCGCTGGCGGTCATGCTGAATCAGAAAATCCGCGGCTTGGGTATCTATCGCACCGTCTATTATCTGCCGTCGATTACGCCGGCCGTGGCCTTTGCCGTGGTCTGGGTGCAAATTTTGAACCCGGAATTTGGCGTGCTCAACGAGGTATTGTCGTGGGTGGGACTGGGGCCGATCAACTGGCTCTTTGACCCGGCTTGGGCCAAACCGGCCTTTATTATCATGACGCTTTGGCTCACCGGCTTTCAAATGATCATCTTTTTGGCCGGCTTGCAGGGGGTCCCCAAGGAACTACAGGAAGCCGCTGAAATTGATGGGGCCAATGCGCGGCAGCGCTTTTTCAACGTCACCATCCCGATTATTTCGCCGATTATCTTTTTCAACCTGATCATCGGCATCATCGGCAGCTTCCAGGTCTTTACCAGCGCCTTCATTATGACCGATGGTCGCCCGCAAGATTCGACGCTCTTTATGGTGCTCTATCTCTATCGCAACGCCTTTGAGCTGTTCAAAATGGGCTACGCGGCTTCGTTAGCCTGGGTGCTCTTTATCATCATCATGTTCTTTACGGCCATCCAATTCTTCTTTGCCAATCGCTGGGTCTACTACGAAGGCAAGTTGTAACGGGAGCATCGCCAGGTAACGAAAAATACGATGTATACTCGCTCCCAACGGTCCTATTGTGCCATCATTTTGAGCCCCATACTTTTAACCTGGGTGCGACAACTGACGGAATCTTGCCACGGACATTGGATACACGGATGGGGCTCGACTAATATGATCCGTGTATCCAATGTCCGTGGCAAGTGAAATTAGGAAAACGTAACGACACGCCCACAAGGAAGCTGTATGACGACCATCACCGCCAGAACCTCACTCGCGCAATCCAGAAAGCGGCGCACGCAGATCGGACATTTTGTGCTGCATGTTGTCATGATCCTGCTGGGCCTCACCTTTCTCATGCCGCTGGCCTGGGTGGTCAGCACCTCATTGAAGCTGCCCGGCCAGGTCTTCATTACGCCCATCGAGTGGATTCCCACTGAGCCCCAATGGGCCAACTATCGAGAAGTTTTTGAGCGGCTGCCCTTTCACCTCTTTATTCGCAACTCGTTTTACGTCACCATTATGGGCACCATTGGCATGGTGCTCAGTTCGCTGACGGTGGCCTTTGGGCTGTCGCGCCTGCGCTGGCCCGGCCGCGATCTGCTCTTCACCGTGCTGCTGGCCACCATGATGCTGCCGGGCGTGGTGACCATGATTCCCGTGTTCATCATCTTCAAAGAGATCGGCTGGGTGGGCACCTTTTTTCCGCTGTGGGTGCCGGCTTGGTTTGGGGCGGCGTTTTACATCTTCCTCATGCGCCAATATATGATGACGTTGCCGCTGGAGCTGGATGAGGCGGCCAAGATCGACGGCGCCTCCAACTTCCGCATCTTGTGGCAGGTGGTGGCGCCGCTGTGCGGACCGGCCATTGTCACCGTCACCATCTTTGCTTTTTTGCAGCACTATAACGCCTTTATGGAGCCGCTCATCTACATTTCGGACAATAAAATGTTCACGCTGCCGCTGGGCCTGCTCTGGTTTAAGGGACGCTTTGGCAACTTCTGGCATCTGGTCATGGCTGCCTCCATGATCACCATTGCGCCGGTGATCATCCTCTTCTTTGCCGCCCAGCGCTATTTTGTGCAGGGCGCGCAATTTACCGGCCTGGCGGGGCGTTGAGGAAAAATTAAAAGCAGGCTCTTGACAAATTCGCAACCCAATCTCTCTCTTGCCCAACTTTTAGACCTGCGCGATCAGGTCGCCATCATCACCGGGGCTAATCGCGGCATTGGCCTGGCCACGGCGCAGGTGCTGCACGCCGCCGGCGCCCGTGTGGCGCTGGCCGCCCGCACATCCGCTTCATTGGAAAAACTTTGTGCGGAATTGCTGGCGCAGCGCGCTAATTCCGCCCTGGCCATTCCCACCGATGTAGCCGATGAAGCGCAGGTCAACCAGCTTGTGGAACGCACCTTGCAAGCGTGGGGGCAAATTGACATCCTGGTCAACAACGCCGGGCTGGTAAGCCCCGGCGGCTTTGACCAGATCGACCCGCCCGCTTGGCAGCGCATCCTCGACGTGAACCTGACCGGAGCCTATCTCTGCTGCCGCGCAACCGCGCCGATCATGCAGCGGCAACTTTATGGCCGCATCATCAACATTTCCTCCATCAGCGCACAGACCGGCGGTGTCTCCGGCGGCGCGCATTACGCGGCGTCCAAGGGTGGGCTGCTCTCCATGACCAAAACGCTGGCCCGCGATCTGGGTGCATACAACATAACCGTCAACGCCATTGCGCCGGGGCAAATCGACACGCGCCCCGGCTTTTTGAGCGCCGAGCAGCGTCAAAATTTAGAAGCGCTCATCCCCCTCGGTCGTCTGGGCGCGCCGGAAGAGATTGCCTATGCGGTGCTCTTTCTGGCCTCGCCTATGGGGACATACATTACGGGCGCTACGCTGGACGTCAATGGCGGCATTTTGAAGCGGTAACCCGACTATTTTTATGAGCGATCTTCCGTCAAACCAGCCCACCCCACCCGTCTCCACTGCGCTCAACGCGCTCGATATTCCGCACCGCGTCTTCACCCACGCCGGCCCGGTCAATTCGCTGGAGCAGGCCGCGGCCGAACGCGGGCAGCAGCCCGCGCAGATCGTGCGCACAATTCTCTTTCGGCTGGGTGAGGGTGAATATGCTTTGGTGCTGATGGCCGGTCCGGCGCAGATTTCATGGCGGGCGCTGCGCCAGCAGATGGGGCGCTCGCGGCTGACCACGGCCAGCCGCGAAGAAGTACTGCAGGTGACGGGCTATCCCATTGGCGCGGTGGCGCCCTTTGGCCTGCCGCAGTCGCTGCCCGTGCTGATCGACGAGAGCGTGCTGCAGCAAGAGGAAGTGTCGCTGGGGTCGGGCGTGCGCGGGGTGACGATTATATTGCGCACGGCGGATTTGGCAGCGGCGCTGCCGGATGCGCAAGTGGGGCGATTCAGGCAGGAGAATGGTTGACTCTCTGTTTGGAACGCGCCTATTTGAGACTGAAGCCTAATTGTATTCGAATTGCTTTTTCTACCTCGATTAGTTCTGCTTCACTTACGCGTCCGGCCCGATTGAGCAAACGCTGTTTGCTGACTGTGGTTAACTGATCGGCTAAGGCTTTGCCGGGCTTGCCATCAAATTCAACGATAGCCTCACTTGGATAAACGCGTCCCATTTTCGAGGTCAGTGGCACTACTTGAACTCGATTCAGATACTTGTTGGCTGCGTCATTGCTGACAATAATAGCGGGTCGTCGTTTGCGGATTTCTCCTCCCACTGAAGGATCAAAATTCACCCACCAAACTTCACCACGTTGCATCGCCCACATCTCCAATTAGAGCGTCTGCCCATTCCCATGCCTCAGACTCCCGTTCTTCATCCAACGCCATCTGCGCATAAGCAGCTTCCAAGTCAACATGTAGGACATGGGGACGAACCAAGTCTTCAATAAAGCGACTAATGCGGCGAGAGCCAATAATGGCATATAGCCCATCATATATTTCTTGGTCGATTGTAATTGTTAATTTTTTTTGCATCGTTTGCTCCTCGTCTACACGTGTTCCACACGTGTAAAATGATAACATTGAGGATTACATTTGCAAAATCACGGGTTCCGAATGCTGATGCTATTTAACTTTTCAAAATAGTCGGGAAACGTTTTGGCCGTGCATTTGGGATCGTTGATCGTTACTGAGGCCGGGTCCAGCGCCAGCAGCGAAAAACTCATGGCAATGCGATGGTCATTGTAGGTGTCGATGGCGGCGTGGGCAATCTGCGCCGGCGGCGTGATCTCGATGAAATCTTCACCTTCCACCACGTCTGCGCCCACCTTGCGCAGTTCTGTAGTCATGGCGTGCAGGCGGTCGGTCTCTTTGACCCGCCAGTTGTATATGTTGCGGATGGCCGTTTTGCCCTCAGCGAAGAGGGCGGCGGTGGCAATGGTCATGGCGGCGTCGGGGATGTGGTTCATGTCCATATCCACGCCGTGGAGCTGGCCTCTCTGCACGCGGATAAAGTCGTCGCCCCATTCCACATTGGCCCCCATCGCCTGCAACACATCGGCAAAACGGGTGTCACCCTGAATGCTCTGTTTGCCAATGCCGGTCACCTTAACCGCGCCGCCTTTGATGGCCGCCGCCGCCAAAAAATAGGAGGCCGATGAGGCATCGCCTTCAACCAGCAGCGCGCCGGGCGATTGATAGCTTTGCCCGCCCTGCACCCGAAATTGCTGATAATCTCGATTCTCCACCAGCACCCCAAATTGCGCCATCATGTGCAGCGTAATATCGATATACGGTTTGGAGACCAGATCGCCTTCAATAATGACGGTGGTGTCGCGTTGCGCCAGCGGAGAAGCCATGAGCAGCGCCGTCACAAACTGGCTGGACAGCGAGCCGTCAATGGTGATCTGCCCGCCGCGCAGCCCATTGGCCACAATATGCAGCGGCGGATAGCCCGCATTTTTGAGATAATCAATCTGCGCACCCGCCTGCCGCAGCGCCGAAACCAGCGGCCCGATGGGGCGCTCTTCCATGCGCGGCTCGCCGGTCAATGTGAACTCGCCTTGGCCCAGGCAAAGCGCCGCGCACAGCGGCCGCATGGCCGTGCCGGCATTGCCCAGATAAAGCTCGACGGGGTCAACTTGCCGGAAAGGGCCGCCGTTGCCGATAATGGTGCAGCGCGTGCCATCATCAGACAATGTATAGGCGACGCCCAGTTTGCGCAGCGCACCGAGCATATGACCGATGTCGTCGCTGCGCAGCAAATTGGTGATTTCGGTTTCGCCGCTGGCCAGCGCCGCCAGCAGCAGCGCGGTTGGAGACGCTTTTGGAGCCAGGCAGATTGATCTCGCCGTCGATTTTGGCGATGGGGGATAGGGTTAACGATTCCATGAATTCCTCTTCCTACACAAATCTTCTGTGACTCGACAAAAGCTAGTTAACCGCAGATGACGCAGATTTTCTCTGGGGAAATAATCTGCGTCATCTGCGCAATCTGCGGTTTTTGCAATAACGTTTGTTATAAATACGCCGCGGGTAATGGACGAGCTGGAAACAGTTCCAACAGCGTGAACTGCACAAAGACAGCATAATTTTCGTCCGCCAGCGTGACCTGATTGATGCGCACCCAACCGATCTGCTGCGAATCGTTGTCCTCATCCACCAGTGGCGCCCACGTTTTCCCCAAGTGGCGCGGATGCTCGGGGTAGCGTGTATGGTCGAAAAGTATTCCTCCACCGTGGCGCCAGCTACGGTTGAAAAGCTTCCAGGCGGTTGCAATGATGCCCCCGGATGGGTGGCGCAGATCGCATAGGCTATAGCCATATCCTGGGGAAAGATCCATTGATGCCTACCCAATTTCAAGACCCGCTCGGCTCGAAAATGCCACAATGGTTCGGCATATTTGGCTTTGGATGCCGCAATGGCCGCTAAGGTTGCGGGCGGCAATGTAATGATCTGCTGGTTTGGGAAGGTGACTTGATAGCCCATAATTGAGGGTCTCAATCGGTGTTTCCGCGCAAACGCGCCAACTCAGCACGCAAACGGGCGTTTTCTTCTTCGGCGGCCTGGCGTGCGGCGGCTTCCTGTTCGGCTTGCTGTTGGGCAGCTTCGGCTTGCTGTTGGGCAGCTTCGGCTTGCTGTTGGGCAGCTTCGGCTTGCTGTTGGGCAGCTTCGGCTTGCTGTTGGGCAGCTTCGGCTTGCTGTTGAGCAGCTTCGGACTTTGATAGCAGTAGCTCACCGTCAGCGGTGTAAAAGCGCAGCCAGGTGGCGTCGTCGCGGTCGCGTACGCCGCGCCATTTGCCCAGCCATAGCTGCAATTCTTCGCTCCACAGCCAGCCGCGTTCATCAGGCTCAATTGGCTGATAGCGCGCATTTACGTCCAACCGCCAGCCAATCAAGCTGCCTGCGTTATCTGGGTTCAAATAGTCAAAACAGAAGTATTCCGCCGTGTGAAAAGTACGTTCGTACAGCGTTTTCTTCTCGTCTAAGTCGATATGGCGCGTGCTGGGCGACATCAACTCGATAATCACGTTGGGAAAACGCCCATCTTCCTGCCACACCACCCATTTTTGACGACGGTAGCTACCGTCCACATCCAGCACCACAAAGAGATCGGGGCCGCGAAATGTGCGGCGCGGCAGTGACTCATTGATCTCCTGGATAATGGTCTGTGCCTGATCCAGGTCAAAGTAGATAAACATATTGCCGCCGGCGTAAAAGTCATCGCGGTTCTGCCAGTGCTGGTTGAGGACATCCAGACTAAAATCGATTTGAATGCGCTCGCGTTCGTTCTCCATTGGTTCACCATCGCTTCCTGGTAAATCCAACGCCTCCATTTCGGCCAGCATGGCGCGCACGTCTTCATACGTGGGCGGCGACATGACCCATCGCGGCACAAAGTTGGATTTGGATTTGGTGCGGGGTTGAATTACAGCCATCGGGTTCACCCTTGCTTCTTACTATTTGGAGCCAACTGATTCTATCTATATTTTAACACATGACGCGTCAGAATTTCTATTCATCCCACGGCAGCGGCACGCCCAGCCGCGCGCTGGCCGCCCGCGTGGCTTCCTGCTCCATTTCGCCGTAGTGGATGCCGTGGCGGCGATGTTCGGCCATGCGCTCTTCTTCGATGGCGCCGGGCAGCAGCACGCGGTCGTAGCCCGGCATGGGGTTGTAGGTTTCCTGTACGTCGCGCGCCAGCCGGTCGGCTTCGGCGCGGAAGACTTCTTCCGGCACCACCGAGCCAATGTGAATGGCCAACACCATGCCGCCATTGTAGGCGCGCGGCCAGCGCGTCATCTTCTCATCGGAGAGGGTGAAGCCGGTCAGCGCGCCGCCCAGATGGGTGGCGGCCACGCCGTAGCCCAGGCTCTTGAAAAAGGCGGCGGGGATCATGGTGAGCAGCGCATCAAATTCGGGGCCGCGCTGATAGTCGGCCAGGATGCAGGTGGCGGCGTCCAGCACCTGATCGGGCGTGTCGCCGGCGGGGGTGGCAAAGCAGATGGGCGGGTTGCCAAAGTAGCCGATCTGCGCATCGGGGTTGGGGCCGCCGCCGTCGCTCTGCACGCGGCCCTGGTTGCGATAGCCCTGCACCGAAAAGCCAATGCAGCCCGCGTCCATGCACATGCGGGCGTAATGACCGGCCGAGCCATAATGCCCAATATAGCGCACCAACCCCATGCCCATGCCCACCTCTTTGGCTTTGCGGATGGCCTGCTCGGTGGCGCGCACCATGGGCAGATAGCCCAGCGAGCCATCGCCATCCAGCACCACGGCGGTGGGCGTTTCATGGACGAGCTGAATATCGGGCTGCGGGTTGAGGATGCCATCTTCAAAGGCTTTGCAATAGTGATTGACCGTGCGCGTGCCGTGGCTCCGCACCCCGCGCAGATCGGAATTGACCAGCAGACGGCTGATGGTGGCGGCGTGTTCGTGGTCCAGACCGGCTTTTTCAAAGCACGCAATGGCAAAGGCCAGCAGACGCTCTTCCTGCACGCGGACAAAATTTTCAGGTGGGCGGTTCATGTGTGGTTTCCTCGGTTTTAAAAGTCTTGAAGGTTTGCAGATCTTGATATGTGGTGATGGGCATGTTATCCTGCCCATAAAATTCAGTTCAATTGCCAGCGAAAATTGAAGGCAACAATTATGCTCCGTATCATCTCATATAACATCCGCTACCACAACCCCAACGATGGCGCAAACGCATGGCCCCATCGCCAAGCGCGCGTGATTGAACTCCTGAATCGGTATCAGCCCGATCTGATTGGCTTGCAGGAGGTGCGCAAAGAGCCGCTGGATGATCTGATGGCCGGTCTGCCCGATTTCGGCTGGGTGGGCGTGGGCCGTGATGATGGCCAAGAGGCGGGCGAATTTGCCGCCATCTTTTACCGCAAAAGCCGGCTCCAACTGGCGCAGAGTGGAACATTCTGGCTTTCGGAGGCGCCAGCCCAAGTGGGCAGTATTGGATGGGATGCTTCGCTGCCGCGCATTGCGACTTGGGCGGAGTTTGTGGACGCGCAGAGCGCCGCGCGTTTTCTGCATTTGAACACCCACTTTGATCATCGCGGCATGACGGCACAGGTGGAGAGCGCTCATCTGCTGCGCCGCTTTTCGGCCGAGCGTGTTCCGGCTCTGCCCACCGTGATGACGGGCGATTTTAACTGCGTAGAGGGGTCGGCGCCCTATGTGGCGCTCACGGCGCCGGATGGGAATGGCTCTCCGCTGCGGGATGCCATGCACATAACACAAACGCCCCATGAGGGGCCGACCGGTACCTTCAACGGCGACTTTGCCGATCCGCTTTATGAGAAGATCGACTTTGTTTTTGTTTGGAAGCCGCCAACTGACGCGGTCCCGGCTGTGCAGGTGCAGCGTCATGCCATTTTGGCGGATCAGGAAAATGGGCGCTATCCGTCGGACCATTTGCCCGTATTGGCGGAGGTTGTGCTGTGAAATAGAGGCGGTTGATATGCAGCCGCTGCGACGGCAACGCACGGCTGATGACGCGGCTGTAATGATGAGGGTTTCGGAGCCGTGCATCGCAGTCTCCGCTTAGCAACTGTCTCAAATGAGGCCGCTGCGACGGCAACGCACGGCTGATGGCGCGGCTGTAATGATGAGGGTTTCGGAGCCGTGCATCGCAGTCTCCGCTGTCATATTACAGCCGCACGCGCGCCCCATCTTTTTCCGCCGAGGCGCGGATGGCGTCCCACAGCTTGGCCATGCGCAGCCCCACCTCGGGCGGACAGGGGTTGGCCAGTTCGCCGTGGCGCACGGCCACAAACTGCTGCCATACGCCCATGGAGGGCGGTAGCTCCACCTCCTCTGCTTGCGCCTGACCGGGGCGCTGAATTGTGAGAAATTTGCCCCAAATATCGGTAAAGATGACGCCCTGCGAACAGAAGACGCGAATGTCCGCCGTGGAGCGGGTGCAGGTGTCGCCGCACGCATTCATGGTGACCAGCACGCCCGAGCGCAGCCGCGCCATGACCGCACCGAGGATTTCCACGGGCGTCTCTCGATTGTCCAGCCAGGCGGCCACGTCGGCAAAATCTTCGCCGGCCAGGTCGGTAATGGTATTGAGCATGTGGGCGCCGGTATCGAAGAAGAAGCCGCCGCCGGCAATCTCGGGGATCTGCCGCCAGGTGCCAATGTTAGGCGTACGCCAGTTTTCCCATGAGATGCCCGAAATGGTGAGAATTTCGCCCAGTTCACCGGCACGCAAAAGCTGCACGGCGTGGCGGATCTGCGGCGACAGGCTGCCCGGAAAGGCGACCACCAGCAGCCGATCGGTGCGGTCGCGCGCCTCAATTAGCCCCTCCGCCTCTGCCCCGGTGATGACCATGGGCTTTTCCAGCAGCACGTCCAGCCCGGCGTCCATGCAGGCTTTGGTTTGGGCGTAGTGATAGGCGTGGGGCGTGATGATAAAGGCGGCGTCCAGTTCGGCGCCATACTGATCTAATAGTCGCGTCAGGTCGGGTTCATTGGGCGGGGGCGGCAAGCCGCGCTCCGTAAAAAGAGCGCAGGTTTGTGTATAGGCCGCCTCCGATGGTTCGCAGACGACGCGGATGGTGGTGGTGTCTTGCTGGGCCAGCATGGCGCGCATGTGGCCTTGGGCCATGCGCCCGCAGCCGATCATAGCGGTTTGGATAGCGGTGAGTGGTCATATGGTAACGGTGTCTGGACTGTGATTTTTTTGATTGTTTGATGGACTGTGATTTGTTGTCAAGAGGGATTCCCTGATGGCCAGCGGGTTATTCTTCAAAAAGAGATTGGCGTTGGTGGAAGTAGGGTGGTTCGAAGAGCAGTTGTTGGCGCAGCGTTAAATTCACGCCGTCCGGTGGCTGAATGTGCGTTTTGGACCAGGACTGCTGGGCCGGGCTGTATTTGTAGAGCAAGGAGCGGCGCTGGTGGTTGGCCGTCCAGGGGCGGTGCCGTGGGTGAGCGCTTCGGTAAAGATGACGACGGAACCGGCTTTGGCTTCGGGGATGACGACCATGTCCGAGTCGACGTGATTCTCTTTGATCTCCGGCGGGCAGGGGTAGTTGGCCTTGTGGCTGCCGGGGATGCAGCAGAAGCCACCGTGCTCGGGGCCGGTGTCGCTCAAATTCCAAGAGACGACGGTCAGGCCGTTGTACATGTGGCCGTTGCGAAAGTGGTAATATTCGGGCGGGTCGTAGGGCGTGTTGCCGCCGTGCAGGTTGAGCCGCTCGGTGCCGGCGCGCATGTAGATGCCGTAATAGTGATCCAGCCGGAAGCCATCGCCCAGAATCACTTTAAGATAGGGCATAATGGCCGGGTGATCGAGCAGATCGCAAAAGAGTTGGCCCCAGCTCAGGTAGCCGCCAAACGGGCTCGCTGGTCTCCAGCCCCGGCTCGGCCAGATTTTGGGCGTCGATCAGGCAGTTGAGCGCGGCCACTTCATCCGCGCTCAGCACGTCGGGCAGAATGAGATAGCCTTGGACATCGAATTTATAGTGGGCGACTTCGTTCATGGGTACTCCGATTCTGCTATTATCTGTTCTCGTCCGGATAGTCGTTATGATACATATCGTTCAGCGCATCATGGAAGCCCCACCCAATACCGGATGTGTTGCGCACGATCTTGGCCATGCGCGGGCGAAAATGTTCCGCGACTTCGGCGTCGCCCGTATCCACAATGGTTTGGATGGCCGCGCTGTAAACTGATTCTAGACTGTCATAAAAGCGTTCGTCAATATCGCCGTAGTTCTTTGTGCAAATTACGCCCTGCTCCACATAGTAGATCATCAGATCGGCGATCAGCGCTGGGTCGTCACAGGCTTTCTTAAAATCGTGGAGCGCTTTGCGCGCCGCCCGCAAATTTAGACGCGGAAAGCCGCGCCCCGGATTGAACTCGGCGCGGATCGCTTTGCGATAGGGCTCCATGAGCGTCTGTGGGTCCGAGTGTATGTAGCGCGAGGCCAGAAAAACCTTGTTGTCCGCATTGAGCTTAAAGAGATCACCGATAAGGTCGAGCAGTTCGCTTTGGTCTAAACTGGAGAGGGCGCGTTTAACCTGTGACCAGGTGGGTTGTTTAGGGGCTTGGGTTGATGGCATGTTCATATCCGGATGGCGTAATGTCAATCGTATGGATAAAGATAGCCGCTCTCCACGCCCAGAATCCCGTCGAAATTATTGGCGTTCATTTGCGCGATGTTCCATGTGGTCCAACGCTGCGGCGTCAAGGCGATGACGACATCGTCAAATTTGGCGTAGGCCGCGCCGACGTTGGACTCATAGCGCGCTTTGGGCGTCAGGTAGCGGCGCTGCGCTTGAGCCACCCGATCGCGGCCGCGTTGACCGGCGATAATGGCGGCGTGGCCAGAGACGGAGATGCCCTGTTCTTGGCCCGGCACGCGCGTATCGATCATGGCGGAGGCGGTGGGATTTCGGGCTACGTTGCGCGCCTTCTGGCTGCCAGAATTGGTGGGGAAATAGAGAATGCCGTCGTGATAGAGAAACCAGATGGCAGCCAGGTGAATGGAGCCGTCGGCGCGGTGGGTGGCCAGGGTGGCAATGTGGCGACCTTCGAGCAACGAGAGGGCGAAGGCAGGTGGTGGGGTGGGTGATGTTGGTTGAGACATGGGAACTTTTTCCTTTGGCAAGTGACCGCCGGTTGAAAGTCGACAGACTTTCTTCCCGATTATTGCCCCGCCATGGCCCCGGCCATGGTTCCCCGAATCAGATACTGGCGGGCAAAAATGAAGATGAGAAACGACGGCAGCATATAGAGCAGCGCCATGGGCGTTCACCACGCCGTAGTCCAGATTCGTGTAAGCAATCAGCGCGCGAACAATCCCAACGGCATCACAAATTTGTCGGCATCGAAGCAGAATCAGCGGCAGGAAAAAGGCTACCCCACGCCCCATTGAAGGCCAGGATCGACGCCGCCCCACGCCGGGCAGCGCCAGCGGAAAGACAACGCGCGAGAGCGCCTGAAAGCGCGAGGCGTCCAAAACGCCGCTTCCTCCAGTTCAATCGGCACCGTGTCGATAAAGCCTTTCATCACCCACAGCATAAAGGGATGGCCCGGCGGTCATGCCTAGGGCCACGCCTAAGAGGCTGTTGAGCAGATGCAACCTTGAAGGGATTTGCAGTAAAAAGGCAGTACGGTGGCCGTGCCGGGAGATCTGGCAACCAGCAGAATGCCAAACATGAGCGGCCGCTTCCAGCGAAAGCGCGCCCGCGACAGCGCATACGCTCAGCAGATACGATCAGCGCCAGAATGACCGCGCCCCCTACCGTGACGATGCTGTTGCGCAAAAGGGTCAATGCCTGTCCGGTGCCTGATGGCGTTCCAGAAGTGATCCCACGTAGCGGCTACCGGCCAATACAAGTGAGGCCGGTGTTGATCGCGGGCTTGTTGGTAAAATGCGCTCAAAAAGGGCCAGGATAAAGGAATGAGGATGAAAATGGAAAAGAGCAGCAAAAAGAGATAGATGCCGGCAATCGTCCACCGCTCCTGCCGGCGGTGGCTGCTGTCGATTTGTCTCGATTGTTGCTGTGTGCTCAGAATTGGTTCGAACGCGTTGCCAACGGTACACTCCTTTATCTCTAACTCTCCCGGTAAAATTTTGATAAAGCAGCAAAATACGAAACCACAAAATTCTGGCGGCCCTTTTGTGAATTTTTTGGCTTTTTGCGGCTATTCTGCACCTATGGCAATGAAATTGTCTACAGCTCCACGCGCATTAACCGGACATACAAAAATGCTGGGAAGAACAAGTTGATCACCAGCATCACCATAGCCGCCGCGCCAAGCCGTAGCCGAGTTCAAAACTGGAAGCCCTGGTTGTAATATAGATGCTGACCAGCTCGGTGGCGTTGTCCGGCCCACCGCGGGTCAGCGCAAAGACTAGGCTGAACATGCCAAAAAGGCCAAGGTGTTGAGCAGCAGCCAGAGCAGCACCACGTAGCGGATCAGCGGCAGCCGGATGCGCGTGAGCATCTGCCAGCCGTTGGCGCTTCGTCGATGGTGGCCGACTGATAATTTCTCGGGGATGCCTCTAGCCCGGCCAGAAGAGGATCATGGCAAAGCCCGAGTTGTTCCAGAAGTTGACCAGCACAATGGAGAGCATGGGGTAGGTGCGTGTCCACAAAATCATCAACGCCCAAAAAGCCCACCAACCGGTTGAGCGTGCCAAACTCTTTGGCCCCCAGCATGGACGCATCAGATCGCGCCTGCGTAATGCCCGGAATGACCAGGCAGCACGATGACGGCCAGCAGAACGGCCTGTCCCACAGCTTGCGTCGGTGCAGAATCAGCGCCGCGATCAGCCCCAACGTAAACTGGCCGATGTTTGTGTAGACGTACTGGATCGACAGCGAGAGCCGAATGCAGAAAGTTGCGGTCGCGTTAGAGAGCTTGTTGTAATTCTTCAACCCGGTAAAGGTGTAGTCCATAGCCTTGGGACCAGCCAGCGCCAGATCGGTAAAGCTGATGTAGATGGCCTCGCACAGCGATGGAATGACCGTAAAAAATGAAGATCATCAACAAGGCGGGCGTTAGGAATAAGAGGAGAATGCGGTTTTGGGTGTGTGTCATGTATACAGGCAAAACAGTTGGCTATCCATCATCCCTTGATTGAGAAAAACCCAACAACCGTCCGGAATCATGGAAATTGTACTTGATATTTGGCCGCGAGGCACAGTGTTGTGCGTGTTAGCCAGAGCCAACACACAATCTTCGTGGTCAATTTTGGTTCTGACTTCGCCAGGTTAGATAGGACCGGAAACCGACACAGGTTTCCAGCTTCAATCAACGATCGACTTCGCCTCGTCCACGTTACTTGACGTCCCCGTGATCAACCAGGTTTTTAAGAGCCAGAAAGCCACCACGTATCGCCAATGGGTTCCGGTCCGCCAAACTGGCCGGAGGGCAGATTCTGCTCGAGATGAAGGTATCCTTGCACCGTCTCGGGCGCGGATCAGTTTTAGCGATCCCAACGCCGCCAGGGAAAAAGGATGGAGCCGGGCGCCATGCTGCTGATCAAGGTCACGCCGTGCGGGCGCCAGCTCCAGCGCCAGGTGTTTGCTGGCAGCGATCATGGCCGCCTTGGTCGACATATAAGACGCTATCTGCGTCAAAGATGGACGAAATATTGATGATGCGCCCCCAGCCCTGTTCTTTCATGCGCACGGTCAGCTTGCACAGTTCAAACGCGCCAACACGTTGAGGTCAAAGGTGCGTTTGAAATCTTCAGGGCTGGTGCTCTCTGTAATTGGGGGTGCGGTCCAACACGCCACCCACATTGTTGACCAGAATATCGACCGGCCCCAATCCATCCACCACCTGCTGGTGAATCTGCGCTGCCGCATCCGGCGCCATAATGTCCGCCACGATGCCTAACGCCGCACCTGACAAATCGCGCAGCTCGGCCACTGTGCTCTCCAGCGCATCCGCCGTGCGTGCGCAGATGGCCACCTTGACGCCTTCAAGCGCCAACGCTAGCGCCGATGCTCCGCTCCCAGCCCGAAGCTGCTCGCCGGTGATAAGGGCAATTTGTTTTCGATGCCTAAATTCGCGGGTTTCCTCCTTTACCTACCCCTCCATCTCCCTTCCATCCGATCAGGAAGGGGAGGGCTGTTGATAAACACTCTTCATGATCCAGAGTTGATTTAGAACTGATAGTTCATACCATAATCCTCTCCCCTGAACTGATATGAGATATTTGAGTTCTCGTTGCACCAACTCAGTCCATATAAAAGTCGATACTTACTACACAAACCACTTTGTCCTACAGTTCCTCCCTCTCTTTCCTGAACTGGATACATCCGGTGGAAAGGGGGCCAGGGGGATAGGCTGACCCAAATTCGGCAACTGCGGCAACCCCCGGCTTGACCACCCTGATGATCAACCCGCTGACCCTTCTCCAACGCCCGGAATTCGCGCATAAACGCTACTCAGTTTTCCGCCGCGCCGCCGATGGTAGTTGCCCTTCTCGGCCGTGGCCAGCGTGGGCGCACCGCTGACGCCGCGGCGTGGCGCTGCTGGTCCAGCGCACTAACTTCATGGGCCCCCAGCCCTTGGTCAGATCCACGTTGAGGAATTTGGAGCCCTCTTTGCCGGCAGCGCCGCCGTAATGATCCTGCGCTTTGTCCATTTGCACGCGGGATGGCTCCAAATAGAGATAGGCCGATGTCTCCATTTCGCAGGCGTGGGCCGCCCCGCCAAAGCCAGAATCGCGCACGGCTTCAAAGGCCTCGATGGCCAGGTTGGTCCAAATGGTGGAGGCCACCAGCGCATCGGTCTCCAGCGTGGCGCGGCGGGCGATGAATTCGCACAGATGCTCGTTGGAGCCGTGGCCGTCGATGATGACGATGCGATCAAAGCCGGCGTAGGCCACGCTTTTGCACACGTCTAGGCAATATTCAATAAAGTGCTCGTAGGTCACGTGGATGGTGCCGGGAAAATCCTGCGCGTGCTCGTTATAGCCGTACGGAATGGTAGGCATAACCAGCGTTTCACGGGGCTTCAATTTGGCCGCCTCAATACAGACGCCGCGCCAGAAAGTTGTCCGTATCTAGCGGGCAAATGGTGACCGTGCTGCTCGGTGCTGCCAATGGGAGCAGCACCACCTTGCCCGCTAGCACCGCTTCGTTGATCTCCGGCCAGGTCAGATCGTAATAGATTTTGTCGAGAGAGTCCATGATTTTCGGTTTCCCTTGTTGAAAAGATTTTGTTGCGTGTTGCGTGAACGGATTCAGAAAGTAGCTTCGTCACAAATTCCAACCCGGTACACACGCAATACGCAATATGCAATACGTTCTTATTTCACCCGATAAAACTCCACCTTCTCCTCATCCAACGCCACCCCCAGCCCCGGCCCTTGCGGCGCCCGCGCTGCGCCTGCCGTAATGGGCAGCGGTTCGGTGAGGATGTCTTCGTCGTAATAGAAGGGGCTCAAAATGTCGCACGGAAACGCATCAGCGTCGATGACCGGCGTGGCCAGCGCCAGGTGGATCATGGCGGCGTTGGCCACGCCCAGCTCCAGATTGGAGCCCACGGTGCAGACCAGCCCGGCGGCTTCGGCCACGGCGGCAATTTTGCGCGCCGAGCTAATGCCGCCGCCTTTGCCCACATAGACCGAAAAGACATCGGCGGCGTTGGCGCGCACCAGGGCCAGCGCATCCTGCACGCTGTAGACGCTCTCGTCGGCCATGACCGGGATGGTGACCTGGCGGCGCACATCGGCCAGCCAGGCAATATCCAGATCGGCCACCGGCTGCTCGGCAAAATAGACGCCATATTCGACCAGCTTGGGGATGGTCTGCACGGCCTGGCGCGGCGACCAGCCGCCATTGGCGTCCACGCCCAGCCGCACGTCCGGCCCGATGGCGTCGCGCACGGCGGCCACACGCGCCACATCTTCCACTGGGTCGATGCCCACTTTGACCTTCATGGTGCGGAAGCCCTGCGCCACGGCCCACGCCGCCACCTCGGCCGCTTTGGCCGGCTCCAACCCAGAGACCGAATATTTGGTGGCCACCACATCGCGCGCCGGCCCGCCCAGCAGCCGGTAGACGGGCAGCCCGGCCTCTTTGCCCAAAATGTCCCAAAAGGCCATCTCCAGCGCGGCTTTGGTAAAGGGGTTGTTGGCCACCGTGCGCTGGATCTGCGGCATGAGCCGCTCGATCTGCGTCGGGTCCTGGCCGATAAGCATGGGCTCCAGATAATGCGCAATCAGGTGGGCCGCGGTCTGCTGATCTTCGCCGCTCCACACCGCCGTGCAGGAAACTTCGCCCAGACCAATGATGTCCTGATCCGTGTGTACTTTGACCAGCAAAAAAGGGGAGGTGGTGTGGTAGCCGCGCCCGCTTTTGATGGCGCGCGCCGGGTTGATCGGCACGCTGACGGGAATGGTTTCAATACGCGTAATCTTCATGCGAGAAATCGCTCCAATACATTGGCTGTAATTTGCGAAACTTTGTCATCAACCAAAATCGAGCTGACCCAGGTGATCGAGCCTGCGGAAAAGACCTGACCGCCGCTGTCCGTTTCATAATGGACCATCTGCGCGCCGCCCCCGTTAGCATTGAGCCCCTGGGCAAGCAGGCGCACATTTTTTGGCGACGAGGCGGAAATCTTGTCAGTTTCATGGCCAGAGGCGCCGCCGGGCACCCGTTCGTGCAGGCTGGCTTGGCCGAAAATGTCGCCATTTTTCAGGCGCGTACCGGCATAGACCCAGTGCGCATCATCCGCCACGCGATAGGGCGCAGCGGTCATAATGCCCCGCTCATCGTAGACCACGCCCAGCAGATTGGCCTCCGATTCAACGCGGGCGTGGAAGCGGCTCTCGATGGTGGGGTCGTTGCGCCATTTGTGGGCGTTGGCGTTCTGCACAATCATGGTCTGGCCATCCACAAATTCGACCTCAGCGTTGATGCCGTTGCCACCCAGATAGAGCAGCTTGCCGCCCCGTTCGTGCACCCACGCCTTGAGCGTAAAGTACATTTGCCGCGACCAATATTCGGGGTGCGTGCTGATCACCAGCACCTTGTACGCATCCAGGTCGAGCACGCCGGAATGAGCTGCGTCTCGCCATAGAAATCGTGGGCAAAACCCTCGCCTCCAGCCAAGCCAGGAAGCGCCATTCGGCCGGCGCAATGTGATTGGGTGCGCGCCCGGCAATGGGGTCGGTCACCTGCACGTGCTCGGGCACGTGGTTGATGGGCTCGGGCCGGTCAAAGGAGAGCGGGTCGTACGTATCCGAGTCATAGTCTACGTTATTGGGATCGGTGTAGCGCTTGAGGTCCATGCGGGCGTTGACTGTGGGGACCGGCGGCAGTTTGATCGGGCTAATGTAGTTGGAGCGCCCGCCAAAATTGTTATAGGCGTTCCAGGTGATATTAGAGGCCAAAACCGCCAGCGGTGCGCTGGGCTGCGCCGGGGCCACAATCCACGGGCAGGCGAAAAAACGGCCCGAGGGCGTGCTGGCGTGCAGATAATAAAGGCCGGTGCGTTGGGGCGCTTCCACATATTGCAGATGATGCGGACTGGTGTAGCCGAACTTGTTCCACTGCACGCCGCTCTGCGTGTAATCGCCATCCGGCGTAATCTGCATGGTGGCGCGCGGACCGTGCTCATCATACCAGCCAATGGGGCGGATGAACTCCTTTTGCAGGCCGTAGCGCCAAAGCGTCAGCCGGTATTCCTCCACCGAGTGGACGCGAAACTCGGCTCGTTCGCCGGCGCGCACCCACTTGGGCCACATGTAGCTGAGCAGCCCATCGGTCAGCAGCCGGAAGTGGTGCGGCTGCCCTTCCGCCACCGTCATCTGCACGCTCTTCTGGCCATAGCCCGCTCGATAGAGCGTCACTTTGTAGGGACCGGGCGCCAGGTCGGCATAGACCGCGCCCGTGGCGCGCGAGCGCGCCTCCACCGACTGCCCGTCGCGCTCAAACTCCAGCAGCGTATCGGGCAGCGCCACGTAGCGTTCATCGCTTACGTAACCGATTAGCATGGGGACCTCCTTGGGAGTGGTGAGTATTGAGTGGTGGTGAGTATTGAGTATTGGGTTAATTTGTATAGAAAGTAGCTTCGAGGCAAGTTTCAAGTACAGATCGCAAAATACTCGATACTCAATACTCGATATTAACTTCCTGTTTTGGGAGCTTATGAAGTATCTATCACCCCAAGATTATCACAGAATATGCGGAGGGCATAATCGATATTTTGGGGAATGGTGTGTGAGCTGATGGGAGTGGGTGAGGGGGGTCTATTTGTTTTTTGAGGACGTGTTGCGTATTGCGTGTTACGTGTACCGGTTCAGAAAGTCGCTTTGAAGCAAGTGCCCAAACCAGTACACGCAACACGGCCATACCTTGTTGCGTATTGCGGATTACGTGAACCAGTTCAGAAATGCTTCGAAGCAAGTGCCCAAACCGGTAACACGCAATACGTAACACGCATTTTTTTATCACCGTTCCATAATTCGGCAAGAAAATCTGCGCCTTGAACACCGGTTCGTCACTTTCCTCAAGGCTGGTCGGTATGCCGGTGACGGTGAGGACAAAATCGGTGCTGGCTTGCAAACCACCCAGATCGGTGGCCGTAATGCGGATGGTCAATGTTTGCGCCGTGGAAGGCGTGCCGCCAAAGAGGCCGGTGGTGGGATCAAAGGCCAGCCAGGCGGGCAGGGGTGAACCATCGACCAGCGTGGCGCTATAGCTCAGCACGTCGTTCAGATCGGGGTCGGCAAAGGTATTGGAGGTCATGGCAAAGCCGGCCGCATCGTTTACCAGCACTTGCTGTGACGGCACCGGGTGGACCACCACGGGCGGCTCATTGACGTTGCGGATCACAACGGTGACGGTCGCCGTTTGGCGCAACGCTCTGGCGCGTGCCGCTGTTCCGCTACTTCCACCGTCAGCAGATACCAGGAATCTCCTCACCTTGGCGACTGTCCGGTGAGCATCAGTTGGGTACGGTGGTGGCGCCAATCACAAAGGAACTGCCGCAAGCGCGCCGTCAGCAGATGCATCCGCACCAGCGCGGCGAACGGCTGCGGCGTGATGGCCGTGATATTGTATGTCAGCGTCTGCCCTGTGATCGGGGTCGCTGGCGGCCACCATGCCGACCACCGTGCCAAGCGGGCTATTCTCATCGATGCTGAAGCTTTGGTCGGCAATGACCGGCGGCCCATTGGGCGGCGGCGTATCGTCATCGGCCAGATCACAGCTACGCTCGATGAGAATGCCATCATAGATGGGGTCGCTGCTGGTTGCCGTCAATTCAATGGTACAGAGCTGATCACCATCCACAATATCATCATCCACGGCAGTCACGGTGACGGTGACGCCGGTTTGCCAGCGGTTCACATCCAGCGTGGCGCTGGCCGGTACGCTGCATCTTTCGCTGGCGTCAGAAGCGGCCAGGCTGACGGCGACGTCGGCGGTGGGTTGGCTGGTCAGCGTCAGCACGAAGACCGCGGTTGTGTCCGGTTCGCTCACTCGCCAGCGTGGTGGGCTGCACAATGATGCCGGGGCCGTCATCGTTCTGAATGGTCCCCACACCGACAGCATCGCCAGGGTGACGTTGCGCCCGCTGCTGGCCAAGTTGCTCAGCGTCACGTTAAATGTTTCATCCAGTTCGCCAATCAGATCGCCGCGGACCGGGACTAAGACGGTCTGCGTTTCGCCCGCCGCGCCGGCAAAGCCCAGCAGCACGTTGGTCGCCGTATAATCGTGACCACCGCTGGCCGTGCCGTTGCTGGTGGCCGCCGTCAAGGTAAAGCCAGTATCTACGGCTTTGTCCAGCGTCACCGTCAAGGCGAAGTTGGTAAAGCCGCTGTCGCCCAACTGGGGCCACATCATTGATGCTCCAGGTAGTTGCGCTCATCGTACCACTATCGTGACCGTGGCTGCAGGGCGCATCCAACACCGCCCCCGTGCGGCTGGCTGAGCGCCACGGTAAAGGTCTCGTCCTGCGTTGACCACCGCATCGTTCGTAATTTGCGGTTGGTTATGGTGGCGGAAAGCGCGCCGGCCGGAATGGTGAGGCTGCCCGCATTATTCGTGTAATCATTGCCGGCCGTTGCCGTACCGTTGGTAATGGCGTAATTAATCGTCACCGCGTGATAGGGGTTGGCGGCATCGAGCACCACGGCACGTGACCACACCGCTCTCCTGACGCTGTAGGCATTGTGGTCAAAGTGAATGTGCGGCGGCGCGATGCTCAGGCTAGCTACGGCGCTGTTGTTGGTTGGCGTAAAGTCACCGCTGGCGGCGACGGTCGCCGTGTTGAGCACCGTGGCGGCGGCGTTTACATCCGGGGCTGACTATACCGGCCACGATGATGGAGCCAACGGCGGCTCAACCAGTTGATCAACATGCCAGCGGTACGGCGCTGTACTCGTCTCTACAAAATTCACCCCGCTGTTGCTGACGCTGCTCACCACAATTTCAGCCGGGATAGCGTCTGTGATCACCACGCAGTTGGCGATGTCGCCCAGCTTGCGCAGAGTGATGGTATAGGTGACCGGCTGCCCTGGTTTCGCCGTCGTGGGGGTGACTGTCTTTTGGATACCTACATCCACATGCACATTTTGCAATTCATAAGCCCCGCTGTCGCACAAGCTGGTAAAGGGGCTGGGGCGCGGTGTGCCGCGCTGATCGGTCGCCAATTCACAGTGGACAAAGTCGCGGGCCGGGCTGGTGAGCAGAAGGGCGTGGGTGTGGGTGGCGCTGCCCTCGGGCAAGAGAGGGCCGCCGTTATTGGCCAATGGTCCCAAATCGGGGTCGGTGTTGGCCAGGTCAGCCGGATTGGCAACGCCGCAGGAGCCATCACTATAAACATTGCCGCCCTGCGAATTGAGGGCGCCGGCATTAAAACAGTTGAGACCAACCGTCGCCTTCAGTACCGAATTCTTCACGTTCACAACACCCGAATCATTGCCAATGCTGCTGTCCAGCAGGCTGGCCGCGCCGTTGTCGTTGAGGGTAACGTGCAGCAGATTGATCACACCGCCTTGGCCAAAAATATAGAAGCGGCCAATCCCGGCATAGCCGCTGTTGCGGATGCCGCCAGCCTTGTTCAAACCCGTATTGGCGCTGATCGTCGAATTGATGATAGAGAGGATGCTGGCCGCAGAGGAATTGAAGACGGCGCCGCCGTTGTTGGCCTGGTTGCTGCTGATCTCGCTGCTCTCGATTAACAGCGCGCCATCCAAATTGGCGACCCCACCGCCATCGACCGCCCGGTTGTCGCGCACCTGGCTGTTGCGCATGGTCAACTGGCCGCCTTCGGAATTGAGCAGACCGCCGCCCGCATGGGGCGTTTTGTTTTGGGCGATGATGCTGTTGTCAATCGTGGCCACGCCGCGGGCATTGGTGAAGCCGCCGCCGGCCAGGCCCGCCGCATTGCTAATAATCGTGGAATTTCTAATCGCTGTCGTCTTTTCCACCCAGATGCCCCCGCCGGTAAAGCCCGCCGTATTGGACAAAATGGTGCTGCCCTCAACCGTTAGCACGCCGTTGACTTCAATGCCGCCGCCATCTTCGGCAGTCGCGTTGTTCTGCAACAGGCTATTGCGCACCAGCAGCCGGCCATAGTCATCATCGATGCCGCCGCCATCTTCCTGGGAAATATTGTTAGCAATCGTGCTGTTGACGACGGCCAGATCACTAAAAGAGCGCACACCGCCGCCATCGCCCACCGCCGTATTGCTCAGAATGTAGGTGTTGCTGATGAGCGCGGTGGTGGTCAACCCGCCGGTCAAGTATAGACCGCCCCCGCGCCCAGCCGTGGAATTGTTCTCAAAGTGGCTGCCAATCACCGTGATCGGCGCGCTGGAGTGGATGCCGGCGCCGCCATCCGATATGAAGGTGGGCGGGTTGTTGTACGTGGTGGCGTTGTTTAGGAAGCGCGTATTGCGGACCTCCAGCGGCGCGTCCGAATCGATGCCGCCGCCATTGATGACGCCCACGTTGTCGTGGATAAAGCTGTCGACAATCAGCGTCAGCCCTTCCACATCATTGTCAATACCGCCACCATCGTCATAGGCGTAATTATAGGCCACCTCGCTATTGATCATGGTTAGGCCGCCATTGGTGGTGATGCCGCCGCCATCATTGTCCAGCGCCCTGTTGTAAAGAATCTGCGTGTTGCTGATGAAGAGCGAGCCCGTAATGGTGGCCAAATAGATGCCGCCGCCCTCAAAATAGTAGACCGTGTTTGAAATCACTTGACCGCCCAGCAGCGTGGCCTGGCCCGCATTGATGTAGAGGCCGCCGCCATCGCGGCCGGCGTCGTTATAGCCGATGACGCCGCCGTTTTGGGTATACTCGGCGGCGGGATCGTCAATATAGGCGCCGCCGCCGTCGCGGTCGGCGCTATTGTGGCTGATTTCGCCACCATCCAATACCAAAGCGCTGGTGGTCGCGGTCGAATTGACAAAGACGCCGCCACCGTCCATAGCCGCCGCGTTGTTGTGGATGCTGGAACCCGCGCCCAGCGTCAGCGTGCTGCCAATGAAGACGCCGCCGCCTTTGTCGGCAAAGTTGCCGTAAATTTGCGTGTTGAGCAGATTTACGCTGGCGCCATTGATCAGCAGGCCGCCGCCATTGCCCGTATCGTCGGCAATCGGCCCGTTCAGACCGGTGGCGTCGCCGCAGGTAATGTTGAGATTCTCCAGCGTCACCGCAATCGGCCCATTGATGACAACGCCGCGGCCGCGGCAATCCGCATCAATAATCGTATCGGCGCTCAGTGGACCCACCGGCGCCGCCGGAATGTAGCCGCCGATGAGCTGCAGCGAGCGGCTGATGTAAACGGTTTGGGTCATGCCGTTGCGCAGGAAGACGCCCACACAGGTTCCGCCGACGCGCACGGTGTCGCTCAACGGATCTAATGCGTCGATGGCCTGCTGAATGGGGCTGGCGTCCAAGGCGCTAAATTCGGTGGCGCCGTCGTTGGGCGTGGCCACGCAAAGATCGCTGCCTTGGGCAGGCGGGGCGGATGCGGCGGCGTGGGGAGTTTCCGCCAATGCGGCTTGGGCAAACAGCAGCCCGGTCAAACAAAAGAAGCTGAGGCATAGCGCCATGCGCAAAGCGCGCGGGGATTTGGAGGTTGGTCTTCGCATAAGGCTTTCCATAAGGTTTGATCCATTTTGTGATCAGCAAATGTCCAGCCTACGATGGAAAACCTCAATGCAAGCTCGGCTGTTCAGCAATGGCTGTAAAACAGCAATGCTAAGTTAAACGATTCGGGCAGGTTTTCTATACTCAGTACGCCGCAACCGTGTTGGCGATGCAGGCGCTGGTCTCGATTGGTGAATCCGGCCCTATCTCGTGTCATTGCGATCTACTGATATTGCGCTTAAGGTCAAAACGGAGTTTTCCATAACCTTATTGCAGACAAATAAACACCGGTTTTGATGCAGCGCAGAGTATAGAAGTAGTACCATTATCACATAAGTCATAGCCCAATTGTATATCTCTTTCCTTACAGATTTTTGACATAAAGAATGACCTAAGACTCTCAAAATTTCCGCTTTGTGCGGCGCAGGGCGCTAGTTTAAGCGGGTGGCGGGTAGCGGGTGGCGGGTAGCGGGTGGCGAGTATTGTGGCACTCGCCACCAGGCACCCGCAATTTAACCCTTTTTGCAACCGCCCCTTTCATTGGTTGCCCCCCAATATTTATAGTATCATACTCCCATGACGCGCTATTTCCATCCCGACTTTATCCGCCCTGGCTGGGGCGGTCGCTGTTTCGCCGAACTGCCGCAGGCCGTTCTGTATTGGCTGACAGGCCGCGGCGCCCGGCCTATCCCGCGAGTTGTTGGGGCGCTTTGACCGGCGCTATGAAAAGGTGATCTTCTGCTTTTTGATGCCTTTGGCTGGCGCTTTTTCGAGCAATTTGCCGACAGCCATCCGCTGCTGCAAAGAATGGAGCAGCAGGGAAAGGTGACGAAACTCACCTCCCAATTTCCCTCGACCACGGCGGCCCACGCCACCGCCATCCATAGCGGGCTGCCGGTGGGCCAAAGCGGCGTTTTTGAGTGGCAATATTACGAGCCCAAGCTGGATGACATGATCGCGCCGCTGCTCTTCTCCTTTGCTGGCTCCAAGCGCCGCGACACGCTGGCCGATAGCGGCATCCGGCCTGACGAACTTTATCCGGCGCAGACGTTTTACAACCAACTCCAGCAGCAGGGCGTCCATTCCTTTGTATTTCAATCCAAAGGCTACACGCCCTCCACCTATTCAGACTATCTGTTTCGCGGCGCCAAAGTGATGCCATACAGCACGCTGCCCGAGACGCTGGTCAACATGCGGCTGCTGGTGGAACGGCAGCCGGGCCCCGCCTACTTCTTTCTCTATTATGGCGACATGGACTCGATCTGCCACGAATATGGCCCGCAGTCGCCCCAGGTGGAGGCGCAGAACGAGGCCATGCTGACTGCGCTGGAGCGCTTTTTGGTGGCCAAATTGGAGGGCAAACTGGCCGATACGCTGCTGGTCATCACCGCCGACCACGGTCAAGTGGAGGTGGATCCGCAAACCACGGTCTATCTGAATTTGGACCCGGCTTTCCGCGGCTTTGAGCGCTTTATGAAAACCAACCGCCAAGGCAAAATTCTGGCCCCATCGGGCTCGGCGCGCGACTTTTTTCTCTATATTCACGACGATCTGCTGGAGGAAGCCCAGGCATTTCTATCCGCACGGCTGGAGGGCAAAGCCGAAGTTTGGCGCGTGGCGCAGATGCTGGAGGAGGGCTATTTTGGACCGCCGCCCTTCTCGCCCAATCTGGCGGCGCGCGCGGGCGCCCTGGTCATCCTGCCCTATGCCGGTGAGTCAGTCTGGTGGTATGAAAAGGACCGCTTCGAACAAGATTTTTACGGCCATCACGGCGGCCTCACCCGCGCCGAAATGGAAATACCGCTTTGTTTATATGAGTTATGAGATCAACAGATTTCACAGATTTTAAATATTCTTGGTTACTATTCAGCCTTGTCTGCACTATGATTTGTTGGATTATATGAGTGCTATGATTCCCTTTGGAAGTTATTTTCCCACCATACGAAAATCATAGCCCATCAGCTAATCATATACATCATAGTTTAAACTCCGATTGCACGTCACTTTAGGATTGTACCCCTGAAAAGTCTGAATAGTAACGATTTTTTAATCTTTAAAATCCGCGCAATCTGTTGATCCCTTTTCTTCTTATCTTATGATCGAGAACGACGATTTACGGACAGAAGCCGCCCACGCATTGGAGCGGCTGCAAAGGATGGATAAGGAACAGGCGCTGACCCATCTACGGGCGCTGGATCCTATCGTTTTTGAGCACCTGACCGCGCTCCTGTTTGAGCGGCGCGGCTTTGCCGCGCAAGCCGTGGGCGCGTCGGGCGATGAGGGCGTGGATGTGCTGCTGCGCCGGGGCGACCGCACGGCGGTGGTGCAATGCAAGCGCTACGACGGCAGCGTGGGCCAGCCCACCGTGCGCGACCTCTACGGCGCCATGATGCACAACCGCGCCGCCGAGGCCTATCTGGTCACCACCGGCATGATCACCCAGCAGGCGCGCGAATGGGCCTTTGGCAAGCCCATCCAGCTTGTGGATGGCTTTTCGCTGGTCAACTGGATCATGTCGGCAGAGCAAATGCGACCGGCACAAGGGCGCGCGCAGCCAGCCGCCCACCACCCGCAATCGCGCATCCGCAGCCAAACCGCCAAGCCGCGGCCGTCTTGACCGAAGACGCCCAGCGTGGTCTGGGGGCGCTGGCTGTGGCCGGCGCTGGTTATCTTCTTCCTAGTGTTTGGCATAGGCGTGGCATTGGCCTATTCCACCCTTTCGGCGCTGGGCGGGAGCTGACGCCAGCGCGGCCGATGGCGGGGTTGCGGCCGCCACGCAAACCAGCGCCGCCGCCCTGGCTACGCCTTCCGCAGAAACCACCGTCACCGGCACGGCCAGCCCGCAGGCTACCGGCACGTTCACGCCCACGGTGGCGGCCACGCTCACGCCCTGTCCGCAACAGGTGGATAGCGGGTTTGCCGGGCTCTACAGCCGCAGCGCGCGGGCTGCGCCACGACGCCGCAGCAGATCGTATGGGCCGCCTGGGAGCCCTTTGAGCGGGGCTATCTGCTCTGGCGCAAAGATACCGATGCCGCTTATGCGTTTTACGGACTCAGCGGCGGGCGCTGGTATCGCATCAACCAGACGTGGGACGGCGGCGCCATTCCCGACCGCGGGGCGCCGCCACCGGGGCTGCAGGCGCCCGAGCGCGGCTTTGGCTTTGTGTGGGCCGCCAGCGATGAGATTTTCCAGACGCTGGGCTGGGCCACCGACAAAGAAAAAGGCTTTTGCGCCGCCGTGCAGACTTTTGATCAAGGCTTTATCTTGCAAAGCGAGCCGGTCCCCTCCTGCACCAGTGATGGTCTGTACAACCAGGCCACCGCCGGCGATTGGCGACCGGTGCAGCTCGTGGCCTATGACGATGAGCAGTGGACCACGGACAATCCCGGCGTGGTGAAGCCCGCATCGCCGCCGGCAAATGATGGCGGCGCGGGCGCGCGGCAGCGCCCGGCCAATCAAGGCGTATTTCAGGCCCTGCCCGCGGGCGGCATCAGCCTGGATGGCAGCTTTGGCGACTGGTCCGGCGCGTGGACGCCGGTGACGGCGGTGATTTTTGGCCGCGGCCAGCGCACCGATATTGCCGACATTGCGGGCGAATTCCAGACCCAGTGGGACGGCGGCGGCCTCTATCTGGCCGTGCGCGTCACTGACGAGCGGCTGCGCAGCGGACCAGACGGCACCAACATGTGGCAGGGCGACGGACTGGAGATTCACTTTGACCGCAATCTGGCCGCCGACTTTAATGATGCCGAATTGAGTGACGATGACTATCAGATCGGCATTTCGTTTGGCCCCGATGTGCGCACTGTCCGCGGCTATCGCTGGATACCTTACGAGCAGGAGGCCGCGCTCGCCCTCCCCGGCGCCGTCAGCGCCACCGATAGAGGCTACAACATTGAAGTGCAGATTCCGTGGTCGGTCTTCGGCGTAAGCAGTGCGCAACCCGGGGCGACTTATGGTTTTAACGTAAGCATCAACGATAACGACGCCGATGAACCGGCGCAGGAGACCGTGCTCTCCGCTTCGCCCGCCCGCACGGATCATAAGACGCCGACCGAGTGGGGGACTTTGGTTTTGGAGTAGAGGAGTAGAGGAGTCCTTCGACAAGCTCAGGAACCGAGGTGAAAGAGTGGAATTGATACCAGTGATTATTTATACGGACGGGGGATGTATTGGCAATCCGGGACCGGGGGGGTGGTCGGCGATTATGCGCTATGGCGAGCACACGCGCGCTCTGAGCGGGCGTTTTCGCGAAACGACCAATAACCGCATGGAGCTGCGAGCGGCCATCGAGGCGCTGGAGGCCTTGAAGCGCCCCTGCCTCATCGAGCTGTATACGGACAGCAGCTATTTGCGCAACGGCATCACCGAATGGATCCACGGCTGGCAGCGCAACGGCTGGCGTACGGCCAATAAGAAGCCGGTCAAAAATCAGGATCTCTGGCAACGGCTGCTGGCGGCGCTGGCTCGACACAAAGAGGCGGGCGGCGTCACCTGGCACTGGACCAAAGGCCACGCCGGTGATGCGTTTAACGAGCAAGCGGACGAACTGGCCAATCGCGAGGCGCGCCGCGTCACGGACGCCGATCCAATGGATATTCAATCAGAAATAGAACAAATCACACTGGTAAATGGTGAATGGCCAATTACGAATGGCGAATGATGAGAGAGTGACAAGCCGGCCCCGTTTACCATTCGCAATTTACCATTCACCATTCGCAATTCATTCCTATCATGCCCACAGACACCTGCATTCTCACCCTCGATATTGGCACTTCCTCCACGCGGGCGCTGATCTTTGATGCGCAGGCGCGGCCGCTGCCGGGCTGTTTGGCCCAGGTCATCAACCATTTACAGACCACGGCGGATGGCGGCGCGGTTTTTGGGGCCGCCGAGATCCTCAAAAACACGGTGGCGGTGATTGACCAGGTGTTGGCGCAGGCCGGTGACGCGGCCCACCGCATTGGCGGCGTTACCATGTCCACCTACGTCTCCAACATTCTGGGCGCCACGGCGGATGGCCGCGCCGTCACCCCCATTTACACCTATGCCGACACGCGCAATGCGCCCGACGCCGCCCAATTGCGCCAGGAGCTGGGTGCAGAGGGGCAGCAGCAGGCGCATGACCGCACCGGCTGCCTGGTGCATACCTCTTCTTTGCCGGCCCGCTTTCGCTGGCTGGCGCGCGTCGAAGCGGAGCAGCTTGCGCAAGCCGACCACTGGTTGTCCATTGGCGAATATCTGCTATGGCGCTTTACCGGGCGGCGGCTGGCCAGCTACAGCGTGGCTTCGTGGACCGGGCTGCTGGACAGGCGCAAGCTGATCTGGGACCCGGTGTGGTTGGCGCAACTGCCGCTGACCGCCGATCACCTTTCGCCGCTGGGCGATGTGGATGAGCCGCTGGTCGGATTGGAATCGGCGTGGGCGGAGCGCTGGCCGGCGCTGGCGCACGCGCCCTGGTTTCCGGCCATTGGCGACGGCGCCGCCGCCAATTTGGGCAGCGGCTGCGGGTCGCTGCAACCCGGCGCGGCGCTTTCGGCAAATAAAGGCGATGACAAAGCCCCCGCCCGTTTTTTGGCGCTGACCATTGGCACCACCGGCGCCATGCGCACCGTATTGGATGCCGATCAGGCCGCCGCCACGCGCACGCCTGATGGGCTGTGGCTCTATCGCATTGATCGTCAGCGGGCGCTGCTGGGCGGGGCCACCACCGAGGGCGGCAATCTGTACGCCTGGCTGCGACAGACGCTACAGCTTCCTGAGCCGGCCCAGATCGAAGCGGCGCTGGCCGGGCGTGCGCCAGACAGCCACAGCTTGACCGTGTTGCCCTTTGTGGCCGGCGAGCGGGCGCCGGGGTGGGACGATGACGCGCGGGCCAGCCTGCTGGGGTTTACGTTGAACACGGCGCCGCTGGATATTGTGCAGGCCGGGCTGGAGGCCATTGCCCACCGTTTTGCGCTGATCTGCGAGCGCATTGTGTCCAGCCTGCCGCCGGGTGACGCGCCGCTGCGCATCATTGCCAGCGGCGGTGCGCTGCTCAGCTCGCCAGTCTGGATGCAGATGATGGCCGATTCGCTGGGGCGGTCCATTGTGCCGCTGGATGAACAGGAGATCAGCGCGCGCGGGCTGGCCGTGTTGGGGCTGGAAAAGTTGGGCGTCATTGCAGATGCGAGTGAGCTGCCGCCACAGACCAGTTCCCCCATTGAGCCACGCCCGGCCTATCACGAGGTGTTCCGCGCCGCGCGCGATAGGCAGGTTTTGATTTATAATGCGCTGAAGGACGTCGCCGGGTACTAAAGTGCCGGCCGATGGCGGCGGTCCGTTTAAGTAGACGGGCGCAGGTCGGGTCCAGTCGTCTGCAGACGACTGGCGCTTTTAGCCGAGAATTTATTCCACGGCGATTCTGGCAATGAACCGATCCTGGCCAACTGACCAGGTCTAATTCTCGCCATACAGCGGATCGGAAAGCTGGCCGGATGGCGTAAAATAGAATTACAATGAAGCCGCTAGAGCCATAGAACGCGCGGATTTACATTTGCTTCAGCTGGTTACATCGCGAATAGACATATCCATTCCGGATTAAAAATGCAAAACGATAAAATAGCCATATGGGAAAACGATCCTGACCAGAAGACCAGGATGCATGAAACCAGCATAGATGAGGCGCTCTTCCGACTGATGGTGGAGGCAGCGCCGATTGCCATTGTCACTGTCAACGGTAGTGGAGACATTGTTTATACAAACGAAAAATTGGAAGATCTGTTTGGATATGACCACGGCGAACTGATTGGCCACAAATTAGAAGTCTTGGTCCCGGAAAGTTCACGCGAAGTTCATCGTCATCATCACGCCCGCTATATGGAGCAGCCATTCGTCCGCTCTATGGGGACAGGGCTGGATCTACGTGGCGTGCGTAAGGACGGCTTCGAATTTCCCATTGAGGCTGGGTTGAGCTTTGTGTGCGTGGATGGCGAGATGATGGTCATGAGTTCCGTGACCGATATGACGCGGCGCAAACACATTGAAGAAATTTTGGAGCAGCGCGTTGAAGAGCGCACGCAGGAAATTGAGCAGCGCCGCCGCATTGCCGACAGCATGCGCGACATATTGGCCCGGCTCAACGCCAATTATTCGCTGCACGATATGCTCGAGTATATTGTGGCCCAAACGGGTGAATTGTTGAGCGCGGCCGCGGGAGCCGTCTTTTTGTCGGATGAAAATAAAGTTTATTACGATGTGGTGGTCAGCCGTGGATTGAGCGCCGAATATCTGGCTCGCATCAAGATTCCGCTTAATGGCGAATCGGTGCTGCATCAGGCCATTGCCCAGCGCTATCCGGCCTTTGTCTCGGACTTGCGTAGTGGTTCGTTGGGCAACGACCAATTTGCTACCGAACGTCGACATTATCTATTGACCAATGGGTATCATGCCTTGATTGCAGTGCCATTGGAAGCTGGCGGCGAGAGTTATGGCGGTTTGATGCTTTACTATCGCGAGGCCAAAAATTTTGTGCCGGATGAGCTGGACTTAGCCATGACCTTTGGCAACCAAACCGCACTGGCTATTCAAAGCGCGCTGCTGCGCACCCAAATTGAAAAGAGTGCGGTCACCGCCGAGCGCAACCGCATTGCGCGCGATCTGCACGATTCCGTTTCGCAGACGCTCTTTTCGGCCAGCATGATTGCCGATGTGCTGCCGCGGCTGTGGGAGCGCAACCGGACCGAAGGCGTGCGCCGCATGGATGAATTGCGCCAGTTGACGCGCGGCGCGCTGGCCGAAATGCGCACGCTGCTGCTGGAGTTGCGTCCGGCTACGCTGGTGGAGGTAGAACTGGATGAATTACTGAAACAGTTGACAGAAGCCACGGCCGGCCGGGCGCGTATCCCCATCGCCCTGGAGATAGAGGGGGATTGCGATTTCCCTGTGGATATCCGCATCGCGTTTTATCGCATTGCCCAGGAGGCGCTGAACAACGTGGCCAAACATGCGGATGCCGATCAGGCTAGCGTGCAGCTTCTTTGCGAAGCTGACCGCGCCTCGCTCACTATTGCCGATGATGGCATTGGCTTTTCGTTGGAGGAGACGGCAGGCAACCATCTGGGCATTGTTATCATGCGCGAGCGCGCCGATAGCATTGGCGCCGACCTAAAAATTTCCGCTCAGAAAGGGGCCGGCGCCACCATCAGCGTTATCTGGCAGAGATAGCTGCTCAGCCTCCCGTCAACTCGATCAGATTAGCTTAGTACACAGCAGTGGAAGTAAAGAGACGTTATTCCGATTTAACATGACGATAGGACAGGATGACAAGATGGCAGGATGAAATCGCCGTGGTCATCTTGTCATCTCTTCATCTTGTCACACGAGTGCAAAACAAATCGGCATAAGCTCTAAGCAGTAATTCGGTAGGACCGTAAGACAATGGCTGAGGCTGTCTCACTGAGTTACTATCCTGCTATGGGCTCAATGTCATTAAGTTAACAGTACTCAGTTCCCAGTAATCAGTCGTCAGTCTCTGCGTACACACTGAAAACTGAGCACTGATAACTGGTTACTTTGACAAGATAATTTCTTAACTTAATGACATTCGCTACGGACTTATTTATGCCGCCGGATACTAATATTAGATCCTCAACTAGATAGTGAAACAGAGATTGATTAGCTGACAAGCTGAACCGCTGAAGAGCCGAGAAGTTTTTGGACAACGAAGGAAGGCTAAAATGGAAATTCCCGGAACACCGATCCGTGTGATGATTGTGGATGACCAACCGGTTGTACGCAGCGGGCTGGCCGCATTTTTGATGGTACACCCGGACCTGCTGCTTGTCGGCGAGGCCAGCGATGGGGCGCGGGCAGTGCGGCTCTGTTCACAGTTGCGGCCCGACGTAATTCTGATGGATTTGATGATGCCGCAGATGGATGGTGCGGTAGCCACCGAGGCGATCCGCAAACACCATCCGCACATCCAGGTGATTGCACTGACCAGTTTTAAGGAGAAGGATATGGTGCAGCGCGCCATGGAAGCGGGCGCCATTGGGTATCTGCTCAAAAATGTGACCGCCGATGAGCTGGCCAATGCGGTGCGCGCGGCCTATTCAGGCCGCCCCACCCTGGCGCCCGAAGCCACCCAGGCGTTGATCGAAAATGCCCGCCACGGCGCCGACGCCCCCATTGGCCACGATTTGACCGAACGCGAGCATGATGTGCTTAACTTGATGGTGGAGGGACTCAACAACACGCAGATCGCCGACCGGCTGGTGGTGAGTCGCTCCACGGTCAAATTCCACGTGAGCAACATTCTCTCCAAACTACACGTGGCCACCCGCATGGAGGCCATTGCCGTGGCCGTGCGCAATAAGTTGATCCCGTCGAAAGAGACGCTGGAGGTTAACGGGTTGCATCGGCGGTGAGGAGATGAAGAGATGACAAGGTGAGGGGGTGACAAGGTGAGGGGTGTCTCTCCTTGATTTTGCGCTGAAGCGCAAAATCTGTCCCTCTCGACGAGGTGGAGTGGGGCGCGGCGCGTTCGCAGGGTGCAAGGCTGGCAGATGGGCGCGTTTGGGTTTGGGGCGTATAGGGGACAGGATCGAATCCTCGGCTCACAATGCGAAGCTGCCGCAGCGGCTCAGGCTCAATCGCGGCGGCGATTTTTCTCTGTGAGAAGCCCATTTTCAATGGTCGCCCCCATCAGGATACGCACCCCCGGGAGAGGCAACGCTCACCTTGTCATTGAAAGTGTGGTATAATAGCACAAACGTCCTGCATCAGAGTCTGTTCCTTGGAGAGGGTGTCATGCTACAAGAGGCATTTGTGGCGGCTCCAGTAGTGAAGCCGCCGCCAAAATCAAGCGAATTGCCAGTGGAAGATGGGATTCCCATGGAAACACCGTATCATCGTTCGCAGATGAATCTGCTCATTGATCTCACTGATTATCACTGGCGCGACCGCACTGATTATTATGTGGGCGGCAATATGTTCGTCTATTTTAGTGAAATTCAGGTGCGCAACCGCGACTATCGCGGACCGGACTTTTTTATTGTCAAAGACGTAGATGGAACGAAGCACAGGGATGCCTGGGTCGTGTGGCAGGAAGATGGCCGCTACCCGGATATGATCGTAGAGTTGCTGTCGGAAAGTACGGCCGATCTGGATAAGACTGTCAAGAAGCACCTGTATGAGCGCACATTTAGGACGCCGGAATATTTTTGCTACGATCTATTCACGCAAGAACTGATCGGCTGGCGCATGGGGCTGTTGGGCGAATACGAGCCGATTGAACCTAACGCCGACGGACGTTTGTGGAGCAGCACGCTCCAGCTTTGGTTGGGAACGTGGCAAGGCGGATTCCAGAAAAACACCATTAACTGGCTGCGCTTCTTTGATGAAAATGGAGAGCTTGTTCCTACCGCGGAAGCCGAAGCGGAACGCGGCACAAGAAGCGCAGCGCAGCACAAGAAGCACAGCGCGCCGATCTTGCGGAGGTACAAGTCGCCCGCTTGCAAGCCGAAGTTGAACGTCTGCGTTTGGAACTGCAAAAGAGAGCGCCATAAGACCGCTCCAAAATTCAAATTATCCACGGAGAGATACGAAGACAAGACCAAACTTTGTGTCTCTCCGTGTGACTCCGTGGATATTTATTTTCTGGGAACGGCCTAAATCTATCTTGGCGTTCAAACAAACACACTGCCGTCGGCCGCGTCGCAACCTTGAAGTGCGGCGCTTTTTTGTTTCGGTTTTCCGCCCTGGCCACCTAACCAGGCAAGCCCCCCGCCATCTGGCCAGCCCCGCAACTGTTCGCTTAACTGATGAAGTTTGGCGCGTTCTGCAATAGACTAAGGGTGAAGGGATATTTCTCCCTTTGCCAACAGGATGGGCTAACGCAAGCCCAGAGGAAAGAAGGAGCCGTTATGTATAAAACAATCTTAGTTCCGTTAGATGGCTCGCCACGCGCCGAGGCCATTCTACCCCACGTAGAGGAGATGGCGCGCCGCTATGAGGCCAAAGTGGTGCTGCTCTGCGTCGTGGAGCCGGTCATCACCATGATTGAACCGTACGGCATGTCGCCCGACTATGGGGCTAACCTAGCCGAGATGGAGCGGCGTAACGAGGAGGCGCGGATCTATTTGGATGGCAAGCAGGGCGAATTCCGCGACATGGGCATTGAGACCAAGGTATTTGTGGAAAATGGCCCGATTGTGGCCCGCGTCCTTGATATTGCCGAACAGGAAAAAGCCGATCTAATTGCCATGGCCAGCCATGGACGTACGGGCCTCTCGCGCGTCTTCTATGGCAGCGTGGCGGCTGGCGTGCTGCAACAGGCCGATCGACCGCTGCTGTTGGTCCGGGCATTAGATGCGTAAGGCGATACACAGGAGGACAATATGCTTGTCAAAGAATATATGACTTCACCCGCTGCGACCATTTCAGCCAAGACGGGCATCCAGGAGGGGCTAAAGATGATGCACGAGGGGGGCTTTCGGCGCCTCCCGGTGGTGGATGAGCACGGCAAGTTGGTAGGAATTGTTTCTGAACGCGATCTGCTGCACGCATCGCCATCACAGGCTACCTCATTAAGCATTTGGGAGCTGAACTATCTGCTTTCCAAAGTGCAGATCAAAGAGATCATGACCAAAAACGTGATGGTGGCCAGACCGGAAGCAGCACTGGAATCGGCGGCGGGCATTATGCTGGACAACAAGATCGGCGGGTTACCCGTAGTGGACGAGCACAATAAAGTGATCGGCATCATCACCGAGTCTGACATTTTTAAAGCGTTTTTGGGCCGACACAAGTCGCGGGATGATATGGATGTATTCATGGTAAAGCAGCAGTAGATTCTGGGTCTTCATGCGGGCTCAGATTCACAGGAGCCTTTCTCATGCAGATTTCAGTGACGGCGATTGAAGAGTATGTAAAAGAACGTTTCGGCAGGCAGGCCAGCGTGCTTCAAGTCGCTGAACTGGGAGACGCCGATGCCGCTAGCGCAACATCCGCGCGGGCCGCTGCACTCAAGACGTTTGGCTATGGTCGACCAGTTTTGGTGCAACTTTGTGCCGACGGACGCGAGCGCAAAATTGTGCTGCACACGGCCAAAGCCAATACATTCGGCCATGACTATCGCGCCGATCGGGCGGCGGAACTCATTCTGGCCTATGACACATTCAATCAATTGCCTGGCCAGGCGCCGGCGCTCGATGTGGGCGTTGTGGGTCGGAATGGCTGTTTGCACTCAGTGGCCGCCGGGGGTGAGTTCTATTTGACCACCGCATATGTGCCAGGGACGCCCTATGCCGTTGATCTGCAGCGTCTGCGCGATGGCGGCGAACTGACCGCCCTGGATCTACAACGTGCGCGTGGATTGGCTACGTATCTGGCCCGGCTCCATACGAACAAGCGCAATGAACCGGCGCTCTATTTGCGCCACATCCGCGACACCATTGGCAATGGTGAAGGCATTTTCGGCTTAACCGACAGTTATCCGCCCGACTATGCCTTGGCAGGGCCGGGCTGGCTAGAGCAGATTGAAAAGCAGTGTGTGGCCTGGCGCTGGCGGCTCAAAACCCAAGGCCAGCGCTTGAGCCAGATTCACGGCGATTTCCATCCCTTCAATGTGCTTTTTGGCGAGACGGACGATTTCCACCTGCTGGATCGCAGCCGCAGCCCGTGGGGCGAACCAGCCGATGACGTGAGCTGTCTGGCTATTAACTATCTGTTTTTTTCTTTGCAGCGCAGCGAAACAATGGCGTCGCCATTTACAGAACTGTGGCGAACTTTTTGGGAAGTTTACCTGCGCGAGAGCGGGGACAATCACATCCTGCAAGTGATAGCACCTTTTTTTGCCTGGCGTGGGTTGGTTCTGGCCAGCCCAGTCTGGTATAACGTGACGGATCGTACGCGCCAAATCTTGTTTCATTTTATTGAGCATGTACTAACGCGGCAGAATTTGATCCGCAATCAATTGAAAATTGGGAGGTTTGAGATGAGGCGCCATTTAACTGAAGTGCGAGATTGGATGACGGATGATCCGGTCACAATTGCGCCACAACTTTCACTGTTTGAAGCGTACAATCGCATGGTCGAGAATGATATTCGCCGGTTGCCCGTGGTCGACCGCCGCAATCTGCTGGGCATCATCACGTTGAGCGATGTGGTGAAGACGGCTGCATTCACACGCGATTCAGCCAAGGTCGAATCCGATCTGCTGGCCAATACGCAAACGGTGTCTGCGATCATGACAGAAGCACCCATTACGGTGGCGCCGGACGACACCATTCAGGAGGCGGCAGAGATCATGCTGGATAACCAGGTGAGCGGCTTGCCGGTGGTAGATGGCGCCTGCCGTAGGAATTATTACGGAATCTGACATCTTCCGGCTCGTCGTAGAGTCATGGGCGTCGATGGAAGTTGAGATGTAGGTGATGACAACTGCCAGTGGGTGGGCCGTTTGGCTAACCGGATTGCCGGCTTCAGGCAAGACCACCATTGCCCATGCCGTGCAAGATGCGCTGTGGCGGCAACAGGTCCACTCTGTTATTTTAGATTCAGACGAACTGCGCGCCATCTTAACCCCACAAGCAACCTATACGTCTCAGGAGCGTGATCAGTTTTACGACGGCGTGGTCCGTCTGGCTGAGCTCCTAAACCGCCAGCAAATCAACGTGCTTATCGCGGCGACCGGCCATCGGCGCATCTATCGACAGATGGCCAGGGAACAGCTGCCGCGCTTCTACGAAATCTGGGTTCGCTGCCCCATTGATGTGTGTCGCCAGCGCGACCCCAAAGGGCTCTATGCGCGGGCGATGCAGCAAAAAGAGAGTACACTGCCCGGCGCTGGCGTCCAATATGAGCCCCCATTGGCGCCGACACTCATTATTGATGCCGAGACCCAGCTCCCCACAGCCGCGGCTGAACAGATTATAGCAACCTGCGCACTAGCCACCGGGCCAGTTTATAAACTGCCTGACCGATGAGCCTTTTATCTATTCCTCTGTCCGGTGCATTGTGAGGCTTTTACTTGTAAAGTAAGCGGAAAAGCCCGCATTTATCACGCATACCGGCGGTTGTCATCAAGTCAATGTGATTAATTTAAGGATTTTCGTGTCAATGTAAACAGTGCTCAGTTCCCAGGGTGAACTTCCAGACTGGACACTGAAAACTGAGCACTGAAAACTGCTAACTTAACAACATTGGTCATCAAGTAACATTTTCTACCCGAGTAACATATTTGATGACAGCGCCAAGGATAAAAAGCAGTATAGCATTATGAAGCAGATGAAAATTTTGCTGGCCGATGACCAGGCGCTCTTGCGATCCGCACTCCGCTTATGGCTGGAACAGCAGCCCTATATTCAAGTTGTGGAAGAGGCCGCTGAGGCGAGTTCTCTCATGGCGAAGCTTGCCGCCGCTCTGCCCGACATCCTGCTGCTGGACTGGGAATTGCCGGGGCTGGAGCTTACAAACGGCTCTGGCAATTTGTTGCACACTTTGCGCAACGGATTCCCCCAATTGCGAATAGTTGCGTTCAGCAGCCACCCGGAAGCGCGTATGAACGCCCTCAACGCAGGTGTAGACGCTTTTGTCAGCAAAACGGCGCCCCCCGACCATCTACTTGATGCATTCGATTTGGTTATTGGTCAGACAAAAAATGGTGAGTAGAGTTCACTATTGTTGGACTGCTTATGGACAAACCATTTAAACATAGCACAAATGGCCTCGAATAAGACTGAACTACATTTGTGCCACGTTTAAGGGTGATCTCGAATAGGTGACAAAAAGCGCAGCAATATATACTCGCGGTTGGCATAGATGAAAAGGTTTAGGCACCATTTTAGTCGAGTCGCCAATTTACATTTATGACAGAGCCAAGTATAGAAGTAACGCAATACACCAACATTCAACAAAAATCCAGAAGGATGGTGAGCGGCTTAAATATTCTCACATAAAGGAGAACATCAGAATACTGAAAAATTCGCTGGTAGCGGCTGGCGGCGCGTAGGCATTGCGCTGATGGCGGCTACTTTGTGCGCGCTTGGTTTGATCCACTCGGCGCAAGCGACTGAATTCCGCGGGGGCGCCAATGTGGTCATTGCAGCCGACCAGGTAATCGATGACGACCTCTTTGTATCGGGTGAAACAGTAGAAGTCAACGGAGTGGTTAAAGGCAACCTCTTTGTGGCCGGCACAATAGTAACTGTAAACGGGCGCGTAGGAAGGCAGTCTGTTTATGGCAGGGCAAACCCTCAAAGCCAACGGCCCGGTGGATGGCAGCATCTATGTAGGCGGCTATGATTTTACGTTGGGACCGGAAGCGCGCGTGGGACGCAACTTGAGCTTTGGCGGCTTTAACCTGCTCACCCAATCCGGCAGCATGGTGGGTCGCAGCATTTACGGCGGCGGCTATCAGTTTCTGCTCAATGGCAATGTGACCAATGATGTGACTATTGGCGGCGGCGCTCTCGAATTAAACGGTGTCGTAGGTGGCGATGTATTGGGTGGCGTGGGCAACCCAGAGGAAGCAACGCCTACCTTCATGCCCGCCTTCCCCGGCGCGGTGACGATGGTTGCGCCCGGTCTGCGCGTGGGCGATTCCGCCCACATCGGCGGCGCGCTCAATGTGGCAATTGCCGAAACATCGGCCCAGGTAGCGGCAGCCAAACCGGCCGCCCCTCTCTACTCCATTCAGAATGAAACAACGCGCTGGGCCATTGGCGAATTGATTGCGCTGCTGCTGGTAGGCGCGCTGCTGCTCTACCTATGGCCGCGGCTAATCAATCGGGCCGGAGAGGAAGCTGTGGACCATTGGCTACCCGATGTGGGCGTCGGCATTTTGAGTGTACTCATTGTGCTCGTCGGCGCGCCGATCCTGCTGGGGCTGGTGATTCTACTTGCCGTCTGGGGAGGCTGGCTTACCTTTGGCCAACTGGCCGGCGAAATCTTGGCCGTTGGGCTGACCACGCTCGGTTTTGCCGTGGCCGCGTTTATCTTTGTGGCGGGCATGTTGACCAAGATCATCATTGCGCACCAAGGTGGGCGCATGATCCTGTTTGGTTTGGCGCCCAATATGCAAGCGCGCTGGCGCTCTGAATTTGGCGCGCTGGTGATCGGTACGCTGATCTACATTATGCTGCGCTCGCTGCCCTATGGGATTGGCTGGGTTGTTGGGTTTGTTGTGACCATTCTGGGATTAGGCGCCATATACTTTGTGCTGCGCGGCCGCCCCGCGGCGCCGGTGGCGGCGCCCGTCTCAACACCTGTGCTGCGCGAAGCGCCGGCGTAGTGATGATAGCCTGATTGGGCCTGGCACGTCGAGAAAGCGGACAGGCCCAAAGCAAATAGCTCCTGAACGGTGATTGAACCATCTGCGCGTGCGCTTGTTTTATAGACAAGCGCACGCGCATTTTGGAATCTCGCCACCCGCACAAGTTCATCCTCTATTACGCGAAGTGCCTTAATTATTTACCCTGCGCTCTGCGCATGTGCATCCGGCTTCACCCCATTGCTGGCATGTGGCGTGGGCAACACAAATGAGACTGGAGGCAAATTGGACTGTGCCTCCGCCGTTGACCGGGCGCCCGTGCTGGGCGTATTTTGGACACTTTCCCCAAAACTAATGTTGGATTCTGGGTCCACAAGGATCGCGCCCGCGCCTGGGCCGGAAGTAACGAACTGAACGCCATACGCGCGCAGTACGTCGCGACGGCGCGTTTCGCTCTCGGCAGAGAGCGCCAGCCGAAGCTCGGCCACGGCGCGTCGGCATACGCGCTCGCTGTCGCGCCGCAGCTTGGCGATGTGTCCGGTAGCTTCGGAAAGGGCCAACTTGGTAGCGGCCAGCTTGTCTGTGGCCTCTTTGGCCCGATTATACGCCTCGGTAAACTGAGCGCTATCCTCCATACCTGGGTAGCCCTGCCCCTTTGCGGTTTCATCACCGGTCAAAATTTTGTGACCAATGTTGAGCCAACCGCTACGGCCGGCGATTCGCGGCTGCCTCCCCTGCCGATCCAGACCATAGTATTCCAGCCCGTGTGCGTTGATTTCATCCCATTCCAACTGCCAGCGTAGTTGCGCCCAGACGCCGAGAGTCGCAGAGCGCAGAGCGGCAATCGCAGCATCCGCTTCTTGAATGTATTGTGTCTGCCGTTCACGCTTTTCGCGCGCCCGCCAAAGCGTAGAAGCAAAGCGTTCGATAAATTCGGCCAGGCGCTCCTGACTGCGGGCCGAGATGAAGAATAGTTCATTCACGGCATCTTGCTGAGCCTTATTGGCGATCTGGCGCAATAGAGCAAGTCGGTCATCATCGTTTGTAGGAATATATAACTCCATTTTTCAGATCCTCATAGCTTGGTCAGTCCATCGCAATTGGTTTGACCAACTTCGAGACGGTCTAAAAGGAAACTCCGTCCTTTCTGCGGTCTTTGCCCGTTGCGATTGACTGATATACCGATACGAAACGACACAACGTTGCATTTGTACAGTCTACAAAAGCGTAGTCGAAATGCGAACCGGCATTTGAACCAAGCTGTTCCAACATTCGTCCCAACTTTAGAGTCAAATCGGATTATATTTCTGGCATGGATCTAGCATTATATACCTTTCCGGGAGCTGGCGCGCGCATTACGGGAAAGCGCCTGGTTGGCCTGAGAAAACCACCACCTCTAGTACACAGCGGCGCAAATAAGCCAATGGTTGGATGAGGCCCCAGAAGTTCGACTTCTCAGAGAAGTCGAACTTCTATATCCTCGGCGCACGTATAGAGATCACCCTTAATCCTTGGAATCCATAGAAAGCCATCCTCAAAACGACATAGCCTGACTTGGGATTGCCGCGGGCGATGTTGAGGAGGCCATCGACTATATGCGGATGTGCAGGTAGGAGCATCCAGATTGCTGGGTAATATCCCCGAAAGAGGATGGGTACCCGTTGTAGGTTGAAGCGGGTTGTACTGAGATTGCCGCGGTCCGTGTTGAGATTGCAATAGCGCACACCCCAAGTGGCAGCAGCCTGACTTTGGGCTGCCGCGGCCCGTGTTGAGATTGCCATCGGC
>JAWKON010000040.1:0-83669 GCA_041391125.1 Caldilineaceae bacterium | reverse complement strand
CGAAAATGCCGCGCCACGGCGTCAACGTGCGCATTGTCGAGCGGGGTATGTCGGTCCAATCAGACGCAGAAGGCCGCTTTATCTTTCGGCGGGTGCCGCCTGGTACGTATACGCTGGAGGTGCGCATCGATAAAGATGGATCACCAATCGCTGAAAAGAAAGAGGTTGTTGTGCCGAGAGACACTAACCAAAGCGGCAACGTGATCTATATTCCAGTTGAAAATAGAGACCAACAGTAGATTTTAAACCATTCTAATTTCGGGAGGAAACTCAATGGCTACCACTTATTTGGCGCCTGGCGTCTATATCGAAGAGATTGATCGCGGTCCCAAACCGATTCAAGGGGTTGGCACCAATGTAACGGCCTTTATTGGTTTTACCGAGAAAGCTGAAGAGCCAGACCCTGAGAACAATCTCTTTACCCAATCGATTTTGGGTAAGGCGCAGATGATTACAAACTGGACTCAGTATCAGCGCCATTTTGGCGGTATGTATGAAGATGCTTACCTGCCTTATGCTGTCCGCGGTTTTTTTGAGAATGGCGGCGTACGCTGCTATGTGATTAGCATCCATGCCCGCAATGCGTTGCCTGGTCAAGTGCTGGTGCTGGGCAAAAATCTACGCGATCCGAAAAAAGAGGGCGAGCCTAGCCTGCTGATTCATACAAAGAAAAATGTGCCTGCCGATGCCGAGGTGAAAGTCAATATCAGTTTAAACGCGCCTAAGAAGAAGCCGGCGCCCACAAAATCGAAGACAGAGACACCGGCTGCAGAAACGAAAGAGGGGCAAGCAACCAAGGTTGACCCTGCTCCAGAAGAGCCCAACAACCCCGATGATGGACAGTACGATTTCTGGGTAACTTACACCATCAAATCGAAGAGCGCCAATCGTTTTGACAAAAGGATTGAGGAGCCGATTGGTGTAAATCTTGACAAGTTGCCGCTATATGGAGGCATAGACCTGGCCAGTAATCATCAACTGTTTGATGATCTTAAGGTCTGGTGTATGACCAAGCCCAGCCAGCCAACGGTGGAGCGGTTGCCGGTGGAAGGCGAATATACGTTGCGGAGTGGCGATACGCGCATCTATTTGGATGTCTTGCCAGATGCAGAACAGCAACTTTTGCGGACCAAAAGTGATGATGAGACCGCTATACAAATCTTCAAGGACAATTCGGCTAAGCTTTTCCGCGGAGATGTCCCCGCGCGCAAGGCCATTGGCGCCCTGGAGGCGCTGGATGATGTGAATTTATTGTGCGCCCCCGATTTGATGTTGGCGCATCAACGCAAGTGGATTTCGGACAAAGGTCTGATCGATATTCAAAAGGCGATGCTGGATCACTGCAAGCAGACAAGCTACCGTTTTGCCATTTTGGATGCGCCGTATAACAAAAAGAGCCCCAAGGATGTCTATGATTGGCGCATGGAAACAGAGCAGGCCAACTTTGATTCTGAACATGGCGCGCTCTATTATCCCTGGCTGCAAATTATGGACCCGGTTACCAACAAAACCATGTACATTCCCCCCTGCGGGCATATGGCGGGAATTTATGCACGGTCCGATACAGAACGCGGTGTTCACAAGGCGCCGGCCAACGAGACAGTCTCATTTGCCATTGGGGTTGAATTGAATGTCACCAAAGGCGAGCAAGAATTGCTGAATCCGGTTGGCATCAACTGTATTCGGGCGTTTCCGGGCCGCGGTGTGCGCGTATGGGGCGCCCGTACGCTTTCCAGCGATCCGGCCTGGCGCTATATCAATGTGAGACGGTTATTTAACTATGTAGAAGAATCTATTGAACGCAATACGCAATGGATTGTCTTTGAACCCAATGATGCATTCCTATGGGCGCGAGTGCGGCGGGATATAAGCTCCTTTTTACGCACCGTGTGGCTGACGGGGGCGCTTTTTGGCGCATCGCCACAGGAAGCTTTTTATGTCAAATGTGACGCCGAGACAAACCCGCGTGAAATTCGCGATTTAGGACAGATGATTTGTGAAATTGGGATGGCGCCGGTGAAGCCTGCTGAATTCGTCATCTTCCGGTTTACCCAATGGGCCGGCCCCAGCGCAGAAGAATAATCGGCCCGGTCAGATGGGGTTTTAGCGCCATGAAGCAATAACTCATATTGCGCGCAGCGCATATTCAAAACGATCAACTAATGAGCTAAGGAGATTATCTAATGGCCATGCAAAGTCAAGACCCCCTATTAGGATTTCATTTTCGTCTTGATCTTCAGGAGAAAGCCGCCGGCTATTTTACTGAATGTTCGGGAATTGGCTCCGAACACGAGATTATCGAACATAAAGTAGTGACGGCGGAGGGCAAACAGATATTCATGAAAATGCCGGGGCGCCTGAAATGGGAAAACATTACCTTAAAAAAGGGCATTACCGATGATATGAAGCTTTGGAAGTGGCGCAAGGATGTGGAAGACGGCAAAGTCGAAACAGCGCGCTGCGACGGTTCAATCTTTATGCTTGACCATGACTTGAAGATTGTAGCGCAGTGGGATTTCAAACGAGCCTGGCCTGTAAAAGTCAGTGGACCATCGCCCAAGGCTGACAGCAATGAAATCGGCATTGAAGAGCTGACCATTGCGCACGAATATATTGAACGCGTTAGTTAGGATGGATACAGGGTGAAAGCAGGCGTTTATGAATGTATGCATGGCTGCTTTCACCAATATTTGTACACTAGGGAAACTGTTTCGCAACAAGTCTAGTTAGGATGGATATAGGGTGAAAGCATCTGTTCATGCACGTATACACGGTTGCTTTCGCCCAAACTTGCACGCTAGGACCACCGGTTTATGTCATTTGCCACGGGTTTACATTCACTTTGCCGAGAGGCTATATAGATAACAGCGGGCAAATTCATCGACAGGGCCATATGCGTCTTGCCACGGCCCTGGATGAGACCCAGGTCAGTAAAACGATCCGCGGAGTACAGGAGAATGAGGCTATCTACCTATTATACTTCTCAGCCGGGTCATCGTGAATCTGGGCAATCTGGGCATTGTTACTCCCGACATAATGGCCGGGCTTTTTGCCATCGACCTGGCCTATCTCGAAGATCTTTATCAACGAATTAACTCGCCCCAAGAACAGTTTGTCGGCGCGGTCTGTCCTTATTGCAATCAGCAATTTGAACTGCAAGTGGCGCCAATAGGTGAAGCATAATGGCTGCCGATAGCGGCAGTATTTTGCAAGATGCAGAGGGGACAAGCGCGGAGAGTACGCCCACTCCAAACTTATCTCCTGCTTTGGTGCGGGAAATTGCCGACAAGGTCTATGCACTGTTTATGCGCGAATTACAGATTGAGCGACACAGAATGCGCCACGGGCCCAACAACGCGCATGTGCGCGGGAGAAAATATTAGTGGAAACGAATTCAGCGCTGCTTGGGCAAACTCATGCCGCATTCAGATTTGTCGTAGAGATCGGCCAGGACAAGGTTGCCGCTTTTACAGAGTGCACATTGCCCGTTTTGGACTGGCAGATTGAAGAGTTGAAAGAAGGCGGGCAAAATATGTTTGTTCACCAACTGCCCGGTCCGCGGAAGACGGCGCTTAACGCTAAAAAATGGAGTCGGTAAGACGTTGTTGTGGGACTGGTGTACAAAGATAGTTTCGGCGCCCTTTCGGCGAGACATGCGGAAAACAATTGCGGTTAAATTATTGGATGGATCGGGACATGATTTAACCATCTGGCGCAGTGAGGATGCCTATCCCATCAAATGGACTGGCCCCACAGCTACAGTCAAATTCCACCAGCGTGGCCATTCAATCTGTGAGTTTGCCTGCGGTTGCGTGTCCAGTTGAACTTGGGTAAATTTAGCGATCTACGTTGCATTCACTTCAACTGGAAAATGTGATGGGAAGTTTAGTTTCGTCAAATCCATTGGTGCATCTGACCTTGAAATCATTACCCAATTCGCATCTTTGTTTCGGCGCGCCGATGCCGCAGTGAGCCATTCAGGAGGGCAGCGTAGCGCCAAGACAATCCAGCTTGGCCGAATCCTTGCACAGGACAGGGGGGAATTATGAACCAGACCTCGTTGCGGAACGAGGAGATACCAGGAATGCGAGATCCTCTTTGCTAATATACGTACATTTCCCCGCCTCCCCTCCGAGGGGAGGCGCAGTTCCCTCCCCTTGGGGGGACGCTAGGGAGGGCAGTAGTTTCCTTTTCAAATAAACAAAATGCAAACGCGAAGTTATGGTCGCTGAATTCTACATCAATGCCAGCTCGGATGCCATTTTACCGCGTCGTTGGCTCGAATCATATTCATAGTAGTGGTCGCCAATCCGTACAAGCAACAATGCCTCGTGCCGATAAACCAACCCCTGAACCAGGGCTGGCGTCGGCGAGCGAGAAGAGGGTTGCGCTCTCAGACCCAAAACGGAAGCTTGCACGCCATTCCAGGTCAAGTCAATCATACTTACAAAACACGCCTCTGTTCGTGGCGAGACCACACCGCTAATTCAGACCGCGGACGATGACCCAACATAGCGCAGGTTGCAACATTTTGCACAAACGCTAAAACGAAAAGGAGGCTGCCGACCAGGTTGATGCCAGCGAAGGGCCGCTTGTTGAACCGCCAGATTCCGACCATGAGCAAGTTAGAGCTCATGCACAGCGCGGTCTTTCACGGAGGGACGCAACCATCTCGCCAGAATCCCCCAGGTATGTTCAATCGCCAGATGGATTGGTACATCGCCAACAGGATGAAACCGAAGTTGCCGCAACCAATAAGGCAGCATTTTATGCATCAACCGATAATCCAGGGGCAGAGCCGAAGTCAGCTACTGGAATAACGGCCTCATCGACAGTTTGGCAAGATAGTCAAGATGATAGCGAGGCTGCGCATACAAATCGGATAGATACGAAGTATATTGCTGAGAACCAATGGTCTAGCTCCGCAAATGTTAGTACTGCGGAGTCGCCTCTACGGGACATATCCAACAATGTTGTGCGCAGAACGGAAGTCCGCCCAAAAGTAGATGCAAAATCACAATTGCCAAATCCAGAGAAGAGGGCTGGACAACTCTCTACGGGTGCAATTCCTGAGAATATTACACCAGATGAAGAACAGCCCGACGCCCAATGCTTTACAGTCGCCAACAGACAACGGTGACTCAACGGTTCAGCCTCTGGAACCTGGCAAATCAGTTGCCCAAATGACTCGTGCGGATATTGACAACCGCACTGTCCTAGGCGATGAACCACATGCGCAAAGCTCTGGCGCCGATGCGGCAAATGCGGCGCCATACTTTTTGCTACCGTTGCAGCAGGTGTGGCCGGTTCAACAGGCGGCGCTGGCAGCTCCTGCCGTAGCGCATGCCGCCAATGGCATCGGTCATGGTGAGCGCCCAGAAGACGCACCGTGCAGCTCTGTTACAGCCGGCGAAGAGCGCGCCGCTCTACAGCGACGGGTGCAGGACATTCCAGCTAGTCAGGCTTCTGACTCTAGAATTGACGCCATTACCCCACCCCGGCGCTGCGCCAGGTACGCGGGGAGCCGATTTTAACGTTCCGCGCCGTGGTAGAACCGAATGGGCAAAATGACGCCATGCTTGGCCGCGATGATGAGTTGCCGCCTGTTGAAATTTTGCACACAAACGCCGACCGCAGTGATGACGCTCCATTAAATGCCCAAATTCAGACGGAAATAGGCCGTTGCCGGCAAGGATCTCTGGCATCTTATTGGAGAGCGACCGCCTCTGGCGAGGACAGTATGCATAGAGACCCGCAGCAAGTCGGTGCTCTCACGGCGCAAACCGATGTCCAACGGGCGGCAGTCGCAGATTCGGGTGGTAGTGATTCGCATTTCAATGCTGCGGCCCACTCTATAACTGAGTCATCACCCGGAGGTATTGCTGATCAGTCTCAAACTATGGCCGCTCATGGTGACAACTCTGTTGCGTGTGCATAGCCAAAATATCAATGATGCACCAAAGCCGTAAATACATTTGTGCAACGGGTCGAGTCCGAAAGCATATGCTGTATCTGAACCCCTAATGGCGATACTGCACCGAACGCAAAATCTGTGCCACCTGTGTGTCCACAGACACAATGGGAACAGTAATTCAGCAGGTGGATGAAGCGATGCTTGGGCAACAGGAGAGTGCTGCACGGATGAGCCAATGGGAATGCACAATTCTGGAGCAGCCAACATCAATACGGATGATTTAGCGCAACAGGTCTTTTTACAAATAAAACGCAGGCTTTTAATAGAACACGCGCGCCGAAAGATAAGAAACAGGAGACCGAGTTTATGAGCGGGGGGATTGCATCGACAAAAGGGGAATTGACGCGTGCGCAGATTGTTGAGGTGAACGAAGAAAGCCGCAGAAGGGTAGGCGGCGGATTGTCTGTGCCATGCATGTTTAATCCTTTTGAATATACGCTTTCAAAGTCGAATACGTTTCAGGAACCCGATTCAACAAATGGCAAAAATTCTCCCAAGGCCGAGTTCTCAAAGGCTGGTGCGCAAACATTAAAGCTAAACTTGACATTCGACACGTATGAAGATGACACAGACGTGCGCGAGATTACCGATAAGCTGTGGAAATTCATGGCGGTAAAGAAAAAGGAAAATAGCAAGCCGGAGGACAAAGATAGTCCGCCATTGGTGGCTTTTACCTGGGGCACATTCTATTTCGTGGCCTATATCACCAACATGACGCAAAAATTCACCCTGTTCACGCACAAGGGCATACCCGTGCGCGCCAAGGTGGATGTCACATTTACGCAATATGTTGATGAAGAAGATTATCCGCCGCAAAATCCCACTTCAGGCGGCGGCCCCATCAGCCGTATTTGGCGCGTAGAGGGAGGGGATCGACTGGATACAATTGCCGCAGAGGTTTATGGTGATGCCACAAAATGGCGGTTGATTGCCCAACATAACATGATCATTAATCCGCTCTCTATCAAACCCGGCCAGCAGCTCGCGATTCCGTATGAATAACCCTATGGACCACTCTGAAATTGTTAGCCATATTTCCATTAAAATTGGTGGCGAAGAATTACCAGACGCAATTCGACCCCTTGTGCTGGAAGCGATCGTTGATCAACATGTGCATTTGCCGGGCATGTTTACTCTGCGTTTGCAAGATGTGGATCTAGAACTACTCGACAAAGGTCCCTTTCGTTTGGCAAAAAAAGTCGAAATCTCCGCGCGCGATTCGAAAGGCCGCCTCATAAAGTTGATTCAGGGTGAGATCACAGATTTAGAGCCCGATTTTGGGACGAGCATGATTGCAGAGCTGCTTGTGCGCGGTTACGATGAATCCCATCGTTTATATCGCGAGACCAAGAGCCGCGCTTTTCTCAACGTCAAAGATAGTGATGTGGTCAATCAAATCGTTGGTGAATCATCCGAGCTGCGAACTGGCCAGATTGATAACACACCCGTAATTTATGACCACATTTTTCAGCACAACCAATCCGATCTTTCATTTTTGATGCAGCGGGCCTGGCGTATCGGATTTGAGTGCTATGTGGACGAGGGGCGCCTCTTTTTTCGCAAGCCGCCCACAAGTGTGGAAGGAAAAGAATTAACCTGGGGTGATGAACTGCTCTGGTTCAAACCCCGCATGTCTTTATCCGAACAGGTCGACGAAGTGGTTGTGCGCGGGTGGGATGTTGATAAGCAGGAGCCGATAATTGGCAGAGCCCAGGCCCAGAATGGCGTCTTGTTTCCTGAAATCAAGGATGTGAAAGGGGTTTCATCCACCGCCGAAAAATTTGGACATGGCAAGCTGACGATTGTAGACCGCCCTGTCTTTAATCAAACTGAAGCTGATGCCCTGGCCAAAGCCAGAATGGACGAGTTGAGCGGCGCATTGGTTGAAGCTGAGGGGCAGGCTTTTCGACGCCCAGATCTAAAAGCGGGCAAGATCATCACCTTAAAGGCGCTGGGGGAGCGCTTTAGCGGTGACTACCTGATTACGAGCGTAAACCATGTGTATAGACATGGCGGCTTTTTTTCCACCTTCACGGTACGCGGGGCGCGGTGTGGGCTGTTGAGCGAGGAGTTACTGGGAGCGAGCCAGCCACAGGACAAGTGGCCTGGCGTTGTCACGGCTGTGGTGACAAACACCGATGATCCGCTGGATTGGGGGCGTGTAAAGCTTAGGTACCCCTGGATGTCGGAAGCGGCCGAGAGCGATTGGGCCAGGGTGGTTGGCCTGGGCGCCGGTCCCACAGCCGGCATTTTTGCCATGCCCCAAGTCAATGATGAGGTTCTGGTGGCTTTTGTGCATGGCGATTTTAGCCAGCCCTGTGTATTAGGTGGTGTGTGGAACGGCCAAAATGCGCCTCCCCCTGAGGGTGTTGGCGCTGCTTCTGGCGAAAAACCGTTGGTGCGTACGTGGCATTCGTGTAGTGGTCATTGGATTGCGATGTATGACAATGCGGATAATAAGATTGAAATTACAACCGCCGGTGGACATTCGATTGTGCTGGACGATGCCGGGCGCAATATTACGCTTAAATCGACCGGTGGCTCCAGCATAACAATGGACGACATGAGCCAATCTATCAAGGTAAATAGCCCGCTGGCCATCCAGGTTGAATCCGGCGCCAAAATCGAAGTGACCACGGGCGGCATGGCGGATATTAAAGTGGGGGGAGCCGCCACGGTGCAGACTGGCGGCATCTTGAACGTACAGTCTGGCGGCGTCGTCAATATACAGGCCGCTGCTGCTTTAAACTTTACGGCGGGAGCCGCCGCAACCATCAATGCCCCGGCCGGAATTGCACTGATCGCCGGCGGCCCCTTGATGTTGAAGGGGCTGCCAATTATTTTTGGCTAACTGTATTGCGTTCTTGATTAAAACATGAATCCTAACGAACCCGAAGAACTCATTGTATTCTCCGATGCACAACTGCGATGCTCTTTGGCACCGGTACGGGCAAGTTGGTGGTGCCCAATGATGGCCGCACGGAAATAAAAGAGCAAGGATCGGGGCGCATTGTGCGGCCCGCTACAATTGATGACTATGTGCCGGATGAAAATATTCTCTTCACAGGCAGCACCTGTTTGCTGATCGGGAATCCGCAAGTGGAGCTGGCAACCCGCCAATCTATATTTGGCTACTTTTTGCCATTTGTACGAAATCCAGAGACGCAAAAACCGCCGCCCCTTCATCAACTGCCCGTTACAAAGGTGGTTCCGGTCCCCTGTAAACCCGTGGTCAAGCAGCCCTGGTATCATGGCGCCAGCAATTTGCGGGTGCGCAGAGAGTTCTTAGGCGCCAACAACCAACCCGAAGTTGTAGAACGCCCGGCGCTGCATGATGCCTGCGTCAACTATTGTCACTGGGGAGGCAAAATCACCATCATCGAGCCGGCGCAACCTACAAACTTCCCACTTAAGGTGAACGTAGAAGAGGATCCGGTTGAACGGGACAGAGCTGCCAAAATATGTTCGGTATGCGGCCATGAATTGGCAAGCCCACAGGCCAAGCACGAAATACAACAGTGTACAGATGCCTTGCATCTATTAACACCTATTTAGTAGTGGAAACCAATAGCCATGACAAAGGACATAATTGGCCGCGGTTGGAGCTTCCCTCCCCAAATTGACGCATTAGGGGGCATTAGACTTACTACCGCTGAGGAAGAGATTCAACAGTCCATTCGCATAATCCTCTCAACAGCGCCTGGTGAGAGGGTAATGCGGCCTGCATTTGGCAGCCGCTTGCATGAACTGGTATTTGAGCCGAACAACGAAGAAACGTTTGCGCAAGCTCGGCGCATTGTGCGCGAGGCGCTGGGCATGTGGGAACCACGTATTAATCTGACCAATGTGTTTGTCTCGCATAGCGCTGGCGGAAGTGTCCTGCTGATCACCCTGGAGTATGAAATTAAATCAACGCGCGATCTGCGCACGCTAGTCTATCCCTTCTATCTAATACCTGAAGAATAAAATGACCTTTCCTACACCCAAACTCGACGATCGCCGCTTTCAAGATATTGTCGATGAGTTGCGCAAGCGCATTCCATACTATTGCCCGGAGTGGACTGACCACAATGTCAGCGATCCGGGCATTACGATGGTTGAGCTTTTTGCGTGGACGGCGGAAATGATCCTATATCGATTGAATCAAGTGCCCGAGCTTCACTATATCAAAATGATGGAGCTTCTGGGGATACGTCGTGAGCCGCCGCAGTCAGCCCATGCGCCAATTACATTTTGGCTCAATGCGCCGCCAGAGCAGAGTATCACGATTCCGGCCAATTTTCGCGTCTCCACCATGCAAACTGAAGCGGCGCCGCCCATTGTTTTTGCCACCGGTGATGAACCAGCCTTGATTGTGCCGCCGAAATATGTGGCGATTTATAGAAATCAGCTAAATGCCGAAGGCGCCGAGATCGATTTTCAGGATATTCGTTCGCGATTGATAAGAGTGCCAGAATTGCCGCCCAGACCAGAACTTCGTGACTTGCCTGAGCCATCTAAGGCTGACTTGTCAGAGCGCGAAATCAAGCAGTTTCAGGAGGAACGCCAGAGCGCCATTGAACAGCGCCGGCAAAGCAATGAAGAGTGGCAGCAGAGCAGACGAAGCCATGGTGAAGCGCTCTTTGCAACGGCGGATACGCCCCGCTTCCATGAAGCGCTCTATTTTGGCTTTGAAAACGATATTAGCTGCCATATTCTACGGTTTGATCTTAAGTTGAACGATCAGGTTGGGGCAGGCCCAATTACCAGTTTAGGGCCAGAAGCATGGCCATATGTTTGGGAAGTCGCCGCGCCAGATCCGGCTAATCGTTGGATCCCTTGTGAATGTGAATATGATCGCACCCAAGCTCTGCAGCGAAGTGGATACATCCAAATTCATGTTCCGGAAGCAGCTAAATATAGAATTGGCGAACAATCACTTTTTTGGGTGCGGCTGCGATATTGTGAGATTACCAGAGAGGATGATCTACGCAGTATGCGACCTTACGGGTCATCGCCCAGATTAGTTGGGGATCCCATCATTCACGCCATGGGGCGGGTTGTAAATGCCAGCAATGTGTATATTGTGGAAAACGAAGTGCTTGGGGTTAGCGACGGTACGCCTGGCCAAAAATTTTATCTTCAGTCTACACCAATCTTAAAACGTGACCCCGATAAAGAATATTTGCAGCTTCAACTGGGGGATGCTGTTTTTGAGCCGTGGGTCGAACAAGAGAACTTTGCCGATTCCGGACCGCATGATCGGCACTTCACCCTCGATAGCGTCACCGGGGAACTCCAGTTGGGGCCGGCCATCCGTCAATCCAACGGGGAGATTCGGCTTTATGGCGCCATTCCCCCGCGGGGGGCGGTTCTGAGTTTTACCCGGTACCGCCGTTCCAATGGATATGCCGGAAACGTGGCCATTGGAACTTTAAATACGCCTGTAGAAAGCCTGGCGCCTGTGCGGCGCGTCAGCAATCGAGCCCCGGCCAAAGATGGTCGCGATGCCGAATCCGTACAGGCGGCGGCGATCCGCGCTCCCAAAGAAATTCGCTATTTGCGGCCAGCCGTTACAGCCGACGATTTTGAATTTTTTGCCCGTGAGGCATTGCCGGAAAAAGTTGCCCGCGCCGTCTGTTTGGCCGGCAGCAATGGGCAAACCGCTTCGGGAAACTTGGTGAAATTGCGGCTTGTGCCGAAAATTACGCAGACTGCCCAATATATTCCTCCGGAGCAACTGGAAGCTGACTCGCCGACCTGGCGCTGATTCAAGGCGCTCTCGAGAAGAGACGCCTGGTCACCACAAAAATAGATTTGGATTCGGCTGCCTATCGCTGGGTGGTGGTCAAAGTAGAGTTGCGCAAAAGTTCGACGCTTGATAACAGCGCCATGCAGAGCCGTGTGCTTGTCCAGTTGTATCGGTTTTTGAACCCGATGACCGGCGGCAAAGAGGGGGCGGGGTGGCCATTTGGCCAAGCGCTAGATAGAGAAGATATAGATCGGTTTTTGCAGAATTTGCCGGATGCCTACTGGATTCGGGATTTTGAACTATTTAGTGCGGATGAAGGCGGCGCCCTGCCCGATAATTCCGCCGCGGTAAAAACCGTTGCATTAGCAAACGATATGACAATCGCATCGGGCTGGCATGAAGTGAATTGAGCCTATCCGCCTGAGAATGATTTTGAGTCTGATATGCCCCAATCCCAATTCACCCTAATTGGTCAAGAGCCAACTGAAATTGCGGGTACGCAATGGTCGCTCGAGATCGGCAAAATGATAGTGACCGGCTTGGCGCCAGATGAAGCGCCGGCGTACTTTACGGAAGCAGCCATTGCTTTTGACCACGAGGAGATTTCGACGCGACATGCGCTGCTAAATGTCACCTTTGGCACCTGCCAACTTACCGATCTTGAGAGTGCAAACGGAACATGGATAAACGAGAGGGCGATCACACCTGGGCATCCTATCCTTCTGACAGGTGGTGACCGCCTGCGCTTTGGTGATGACGTAATTTTGAGAGTGCATTTAGATGAAAGTGTGGCGCCGCCCACCTATTATCAATCGCTACAGTCTGCTGCCTATGTATCCTTGGCACCTATTGTCCCCTCGCGCGGACCCAATCAGGTCGACAATAGCCGGTCCCCGGTGTATGCCCGCCACAGTCAGCGGCTGATCAACTACTTGCCCGACATCTATAAGACTGGCGGATCTGGACACCAAAATGTTGATGCTGTTGCAGTGGATACACATGTAAAAAGTTTTTTCGCCCGCTACGCTCCTGAAATTCATGCCGTGACGGGGGCGGTAAGCCTGGGGGATGAGCGGGAAAGTTTTCTCTCGCGCTTTCTGGCTTTGTTTGAATCCGTTCTCGATCCAATTGAGTGGTTGAGCGACAATTTTGCTCTGTTTTTGGCGCCATCTACGGCGCCGTCTGAGTTCTGGCCGTGGCTGTACCATTGGTTAATTATCACCTTTGACGAAACCTGGAGTCACGAGCAAAAGCGCACTTTTATGCAGGATGCGCCGATGCTCTTCGCCTTTCGGGGAACCCCTTGGGCCATCAAACGCGTGCTTGAAATCTACGCCGGAATTCCCGCCGATCAGATAACCATACGCGAATGTACTGACGATTTGGCTCCCAATGAGTTTGAGGTGATTTTGCCCAATGCCAATATGTCGGCAGGGCGTCTGCAAAGCTGTGTTGACAAACACAAACCGGCCCACACAATAGGCCGTATCAAAATTCAAGAATCCAACGGTTAGGTTTTTCCCAAAAATTAGACATATAGGAAAACCTTCCAACAATCAGCAAACCTTAACGCTCTGAATAGACGTTATTCCGATTTAACATGACGATAGGACAGGATGACAAGATGACAGGATGAAATCGCCGTGGTCATCTTGTCATCTCTTCATCTTGTCACACGAGGGCAAAATAAATCGGAATAAGCTCTAATATATTATTTTGCTGGATTAGCCTTAATCCTAGCCCTGGAAACGTTACGCTATGGCTTCCTATCGTGAATTCACAATTGTAGTTGAACGGCATGGTGAAATTGCACACCGCTACAAGCTTGCTCAACAAACCACGCGGATTGGCCGCGCTTCCGACAACGAACTCTCTCTGGATTCTGATGTGGGGGAATCCTCTGTTTCAACCTATCACGTCAAGGTTGAATTCAAGAACAATCAACTGCACGTTACAGACCTCAACAGCACGAACGGAAGCTGGCTGGATAATCAGCAGCTTTCACCCCATACAATGACCGTCTGGCCAGAAGAGGCCACGCTCCGTATCGGTGATTACCATCTTAAGGCAAATAGAGAAGCTGGATGGACGATTGATTTAGGAACCAAACTAAGTAGATTTAGCCCGCTTCTCGAAATCGTTATCACACAGCTACAGACGCCGTTGCGGATACCGTTGTGGGTCGCCCTGGGCGTTGTTCTGGTAATCGCCGCCTTGATGTGGAATCTGTTCACAGTGCAGCGTCCAGGACCGGTGGTGCGGGAACTGCCGGAGACCCGGACGCCGCAACCCACCTATACACCAACAGCGGCGTCAATGCTTACAGTGACTCCGGTAGCAACGTTGGTTGCACCCACCAACCCCCTCTCCGTGACGGCAACACCCACCTCTGTGCCGCTGCCGAACAGGAGCGGGTCTCTTGGCCCTGGTAACCAATCCGTCGCATTGGCCAGCGACAGCGCTGTAAATCTACCGATTCGCGATGTGGATTTTGTTGTGGTTGAAAGGGCGCTGTTAAGCAAGAAGGAAAATGGCGAATGCCGCGGTATGCACATGTTTTTTGCGACTGTTATCGACGCGGCCGGCAATCCGTTGAACAATGTCACCCTGCAAGGGGTTTATGCGCCCACTTCGAATCAGTTGATTACAGGCAGCAAAGGCGAGGGCAAAGCTGAAATTCCCATTTGGGGAGATGGTGAAGATTTTAGAGTATCCCGCGACCAAAATGGGGCCGAGGTGACCAGCGAAACGGTGACCGGGATTACGCCAAACTCTCTTTTGATACCCAATGAGACGCTGATTGGCGCCGGCTACTGTGATAGCGATTTTGCCTGTGAACAATTTAAAAGTACCGCTGGATGCAAGGGGCATCACAGTTGGCGCGTGACTTTTCGGCGCACTTCATAGAAATAGAGAACTTGCAACGACAATTCCGTTTGGTGCTGGCAAATCGTTGGAGCCTGATTTATGTATTACGTGGCGTTGGTAGGCGATGACAAAGTTTCTGGCCTTTTGCTCGAATATACCATCGGACGCGAGCGCAATTGCGACATTGTGCTGCCTGATCATAAAAAGGTCTCCCGACACCATGCGCGGTTGCCGTTAGAAACGGCCTCTGCTATATCGACGACATCGGTAGTGAAAATGGGACCCATCTGGGCGATCGCGATCTGCGCCAAATCGGTGAAGCTGTGGGGCGATGAGACGTTATCCATCTATCCATGTGAACTACGCCTGGTTTTTCTGAGGATCGGGCGCGCGCCAAATGGCCTACCCTCCCATCATTGTCTATCAGGTGGATGTGGGGACGCCGCCCTGTTGATTTCACGAGTACTTCGATGTAACCATTGGGCGCGCCGATGATAACGATATTGTCATTAAGGAACCCGAAGTTTCACGTTATCACGCGCGGAGGATACTGGCGCCGGGTATAGGGTGGTCGATTCAGAGAGCGAAAATGGCGTTTATGTTGGCGAACGCCAAGTGCGCGGCGATTCGGATCCGATTGGGTTCCCAGGTGAGATATTGACGGTGGGCAGCGTACATATCCTGCTCAATGCTCGACAATCGTCTGCCTGATGTGGAAATGGAGCAAGTTAATATTGACGCCCGGTAAAAATCTTGTCAAAGCAACTCCCGGGCAGGGAATCGCCATACCTTTCAAAATCAGATTAAAGCCAGGAAGGGAAAGAGATTTATTCCGCATAACTCTGTATGGACGTCTAGGATGGAAATGCAAATCGGTTGAGTCGGAACAGCCTGACGATAAGCATCAAGCCGGAGGAGTCTCTGGAGCCTCAACCCCTTTCAGTTCGTGATGTATCCGAGACACGGGTAGGCGTCTATCCGCTAAAGTTGCGCGATCTGGATTGATGCCAACCCTGCAACGCGGGGAAATCACGCGGGCGATCGCCCTTGACTTGATCGTCGAACCTGTAACCGAGCTTGTGGATGAGTTTGATAGTACAACATAAAATTAGGCCAGGCAAAGACGCTGAAACCTCATGTGAATGCGGGTAATCACTATTTGATCTCGACCTGCATTTAAGCGCCGCCAACCGAGGACCGGATTTTGTACCTGCCCAATTGCCCAGGCTGGCATTGGAAAACCCGCAAGAGATAGCGGTTACGTTCTATCCCCGCTTCTCCCGCCGGCTGCCAATGCTCTATACGCGGCGTCTGTTCGACCGTAAATTTGGAAAAAAGCACCGGGTCTGTTTAATGATTCATGACCGTCATGCAGATGCTGAAGCCAAGCCCTATCTTGAGCATGAGTTCAACGCCACCAGCACGGGTATCCTCAAGACCCGGCCGCGACGCATTCTCCATCATGGTGCTCCTTGTGTTGTTGGTCTTTGCTTTTTACTGGCTTCACCCCAAGAGGAAGAGAAAATTGTGTCGCCGCCTTTGCCAGCCAGAGTCGACACATCCAGATAATGGTGAGTGCCCGGGTGGTATTAAAGATGTTGAAGGAAATAGTTGATGGTCAGAGCGGCGATTGTGACAAAAGGCGTTTCTGAAACCGTTTATCTTTCAGTTACAACTCGGTATGCAAGTACTGTTAAAGATAATGGTTGCGATGGAACCGCCCTGCTTTAAATCCTCTTCACCAGACCGTACTGCAATTTACCCCTCATCACGCATATTCACTGATGAAAACACCCTAATTAAAGTTTATGCTCAAAATCTGTTGGGCGAACGTGCCTCACCCCGGGATTCTTTGAACACATTTGCTGTTTACAGGACGAAGTTGAGGCGTCACTGACGTTGGTAGAACCCCAAAGTGGAAATTGTGAAATTCTTGCGTTCAGATCAAAGACAGTGATGGGACAAAACGAAATTGCGGCGAAAGCGAACCTCTGCTGCTCCTTGCAGGTGAAATACGTGAGCTACAGTTTACGGGCGAAGTTTTAAGTGAAGGCGAACTCTCATCTGTCACAGCAGAAATATCCGGTGGAGATACCGCCCCGGTTGAAGTTTCAAACTTAAAGGAGGGCTTTTCCGCTTCACTACCGATACCAACAAAAAAGGGTGACTATGGGTATACGTTAACTGTCAAGAATGCCGCCGACGATCCGTATACGAAATCTGTAGCCGTTACAGTTGTAGAAACATTATTGACTGTTAAGGAAGCTGGACTCTACTTGCGTGATGGAAATACATGTAAAAAAACAAAGATATTCTTGGACGTACACTTGTGGTTGGCGAAATTCTAACAACTGAATGGCGCCCAAAAGGATAATACGTGGTTTTATGTGCAGACTGAAAATGGTGATCATGGATGGTTTGGGGCAGTGGTTTGTCAAAATGAAAATGAAGATGAAGTGTCAAAGATTGCAATGCGGGATTTGAGTGTCCCCGTAGCGGATTTGTCAACGTTGAAAGAACCACCGGCCCTCTTTGTCGCCGCCAGAGAATACGCCTGTGCCCACACCGCAGCCAACGGAACCACCACCACCACCTCGCCAACTCTGCACCGGCGCCTACCAGAACGCCCATTGCATTTACGAAATTTGCTCCGGTTGAGTGCAGAAGTCGATCAGGTCAAAGAGCAAAAGTGGTTGGAACTATCTACATAAACGGCATACCTACTGATAAACTCAAGGTTTTTTGGGGACAATACCCGAATACCCCGCAGGGCAAGACATTTCCGGCTCTGAATGGGTCGGACAGGTGGATATGAATTTTATGTTACTGATACTTCAACCGATAAAGTCTGTAGTGTACATTTGGGTGACAGGTGAGAATGTGTCAATGGATAGCCAAAAAACTATCGGGGTAGATAATTTAAAATCCAATTGTTACGAGGCCCTTGTCGATTTTGATACAAATACACCCACTCCTACTGCTACCCCATGATGCAGATATAGATCAGCATTTGGCGACATCCTAACATCGATCTGTGCATTATTGATTGGACTAACACATGTATACTGCTACAACGAAAATCTCTTTCAAGCATTTGTTCAATATTTCGCTACTATTTTCGTTAATTCTCTCTTAATGCCGATGTCGCGCGCGCCCAAGACGCGCCCATTATTGCGATAGATTGCAATTCTATCGTTGCAAACCCACCCCGCTATTCTTTTCATGTCCAGGCCCACAATGTGACCGGTTCAAACATAAAGCCAGTGGTGTATCATGGTACAGAGCCTATCGCTGCTGAACCCAATGTCATAAGCGAGGCATCGGATCTGCGGATTGCGATTGTCACAGATATTACCAAAGAATATGATCCCAATCGACGCAAGGCTTATATAAACCGTGGAGCAACCGTCGAAAGATTGGTGAATACATATCTCAAGTCCAAGCCTGGCGCCCAAGTTGGCCTCTTTCTGGACGGCGCCTGGTGGGCAAGTTTCCCAGTATGGTCAATGGCAAGTAAATGATCCAAGCAAGGAAGACAACAATCCTGCTCTTCTTTTGCCAGAGGGCTTGTAAATTTTGCTGACGATAATAGCATTCCAGAACTAAATCTTCAAGCGGATGAAATCGATGCCGCGATTGAGGTGATTCGTATTCTGAAAGATGGCTCCAATCGCACCAATGCCCTATTGTTGATCGCAAATGGCTTGCGCGGGACCCAAACGCCCGTTCTGGGAATGTACCGATCGAGGCATCAACCTTTGTTAACTTGCATGCCGCGCTTTCATAAACAGCCCTATAGAGTGGTCAAGTTATCGACGAGCAGACTTTACGCGAACTTACCGGCGATCAGTCCGCGAGATATGGGGTCTTGGGAACGTATGATTCCCTCGATGGTATCTGGCAAGATATGGTGTCTAATGCCGGCGCCACTATTGAGTGGGATGTGTCATATGAAACTACATCCACAGCTACCGAAGTACATGTGGCTATTCCGACATCGACTGGTCAAATATCTTCGTCCCCCTGCGCCCTGTCCTCACAGAGTATCGCTCCAACGGCTATCCCAACCGAAATCACGCCGCCCACATCCGTCCCCACGGCGACGCCCGTCGTTCCACCTTCCCCAAACTATAAGCGTTATGTTTTACCCGTGGCGGCAGGATTGTTAATTCTCTGGGTTGGACTTCTTTATCTCTTTCGGCGGACACGACGCACAAATGATGATTTGGACTCTGATAAGACCCAAAGGCGTCTGCAAGCGACGCTTCGTAAGTCGAATGATGAACCCCCTAGAACAAAAAAAGTTAACCCGCCACCGCCCCCTGTTGACGAACCAGTCGAGCCGAACCCAGCTTTAGCTAGATTGGTCAAGCTGCAAGGGGCCGCCGGTGATGAGATCATGTGGCTTGATGGTCAGGGTAATATTACAAAATTTGGCCGGGCTAAGGAGGAAGTCGATAAGGTTATTGAAAATGAGAATATCTCTCGATCTCATTTTAAGATCGAATACAAAATTCACGATGATAGCTACTATATAACCGATAATGATAGCGCGAATGGCACCTTTGTCAATGGCGCAGCCATTACAGGACCCACCAAACTTCAGAAAGATGATGCGATCTCATTGCATGTTGATACGGGCACAGATATTGTTTACCGCTTTGAACGGCCTGAGCCGGAAAGTATACCCGATCCCCATACGGCAGCGAAGGGGGTGACCAAAAAAGTGGCGCCGCGTGCTGCACCTGCATCTGAGGAGAAGCCACCCCCGCCTCCGCCTGAACCGGACGAACCGCAAGCACAAGAGCCAAAACCCAGGGCCACACAAAGGCGCAAACCAGCCAAGTAGGATTGAATATGTCGCAGCTTACCACGCTCCCGCCGCGTCATCAGATAAAGCCATATCCATACTATATTATTCGGAAGCTCGGCGTACAGGGGGGTATGTCCGAAGTATATTTGGCCGAGATGAGCGCCAAGGAAGCCGACCCTTCGAGGGCAAACTTATTGCAGAAAAAGAGTGGGCTGAAAGCCCCGGTTAAACGAGTTATCCTCAAGATTGCCCGTATTCATGATGACCCTGATTTTAACCAATCTGCCCTGCGTAAAGAAGAGAGCAAGCTGGTACGCCTGAATGAACTAAATCATCCCGCCATTGTGAAAATTTTGCCCATTCGGCCCAAGGTCTACCTTGCGCGCGCAGATTTATTGGGGCAGCCCTGGTTTATGGTGCTTGAATATTTGGAAGGAGGATCGCTGCGCGATCTTCTGGTCAACACCAAAAAGGTCCAAAAGGATGAATTTGCCGCACTCGATCTGGAAATGGCGCTGCAGATTGTGCATACACTGACCGGCGCCCTCGTCGCAATTCATGCCCCCCATGAAACTGAATACGGCCATGATCCGGGCATTGCGCATTTGGACATCAAGCCGGGCAATATTCTGTTTCGCACCAAACCAGTACAAGGTGAAGTGGTTGAACCTGTATTGGTCGATTTTGGCATTGCCGGCGATATTGGTCATGGTGATCTTGAGGCGGGGACGCTCCAATACATGTCGCGGGAGCGCATCCGTTATGTAAAAGAATGGGAAAAACCAGATGGCGGTATGGACGTCTTTTCGCTGGGCGTCGTACTGTATGAAATGCTGGCCGGGCGTCATCCTTTCTTGTGGCGACTCGAAGCCCAAACGAAGCGCGAATTGACGGATGAAGAGATTATTGATGCCGTATGCAATGTAACTCCCGCACCTGTATCAGATTATGCATCCTCGATTCCCAAAGCTGTACGTCCGCGCCTTGACGCCCTGGTCAGCAACATGTTGGCGGATGATCCTTCAACGCGTCCAGACCCGGCTTTATTGCAAACGGAAACCCAAGAGATACTATCGCTGACCAAACGCGCCCGTGGGCGCAAATACTTAATCAATCGACTGGTCGCGGTGGGGCTACTGTTCCTCGCTGCTGTGCTGGGATACTTCTCGTGGCCGCTTATACGGCAATCCGCCTCCACTATTGCTAACTCATTTCGCACCCCACGCCGGCTATGGTGGTCTCATCTACAGAGCCCCCAACTGCTACAGTACCCCCCACTTTCACATCAACCAATACCACTGTACTATCATCCTCCATTGCCATATCCGCCCCTGTATCAGTAACAACCACGATTGTTATATCCCCCGTCCTTACACCGACCGTTACTGCGCCGCCGGCGGCAACCCCTACTAGCATCGTATTTCCGACCCGTGCGCTAGCTCCGACAAATCCGCCAGGTTTCGACTCAGATACTGTACGCACGGGAATAGTAACCAATCAAAGATCCGATATTTACCATTTGGAACCGGTTGAAAGTGACGCTAGAGTTATTATAAAAATAGAAGACGGCATAACCGATCAAAATCTGCGTGGTCAGGGACGGGGGGCCACAGCACGCGTGCATAATACGAGTGATAGGGCTATTATTGGTGATGCAACGCCCGGAAATGATTTGGACGTCAATACATCTGGTCTACAAAAACTCTAGATTGAAATTTCTACAAGGGCTGACAGCCAGCAATATACTGTTACACTTGAAAATGCTCGGTTTATTGATGCACCATAGTAAAAACCAGAATAACGAATTTATTCCAATGATATTATGATGTCATTACGACGATCATAGAAACTTATTCCCATATCTACCCATGCACAAACTGCATTCCAATCGTGAAACGCCCTTTCACATAGCAGGCAAATCCGATACAGGGAAAAGCCGTGAGCAGAACGAGGATGCTTTCGGAACCTTTACGCTGCTTGTGGGGGATGGCGAACCGGCGCCAGCGCGCGAGTTAAAGGTAGCCATTGTGGCTGATGGTGTCGGTGGGGAAGTCGGCGGCGCCTTTGCCAGCACGACCGCGGTGATACAAGTGCGAGAATATTTGGAGCATAATCGCGCGCGCCTGACGCATGATTCTTTGGTCAGGTATATTGATATTGCCCTACATGTGGCCAACCGCGCCATCAATGAAACAATTGCCGATGAGCCAAGGCTAGAAGGCGCATCAACCACGATTGTCATCGCGGCTATCCTAGAGAACCAGCTCTATTTGGCCCATTTGGGCGATAGCCGCGCCTACCTGTTGCGGAATCGCAAGCTGCATCAACTCACGCTCGATCATACCGTGGCCCAAGAAGAGTTCGACAGGGGCGCCATTTCAGCGGCTCAGTTGGCCAATCATGCCGAGAGCGGCACCATTACGCGCTGGCTGGGAACCGATGAAAGGCTAGAGATCGATCACGTCATTCTCGATCCACATCAAGCAGATGCCGGGCATGTGCGACCCAACAGGCGCAACGTATTGAAATCTTTTGAGTTGGCGCCGGGCGATAGGATTCTGCTCTGTACAGACGGTTTGTCTGATTATGTCAGCCAAACCGATATAACCGCCATTGTCGCCCAAAATTCCCCACACCGCGCGGTTTCCAAGCTCATCAACCGCGCCAATAAAGGCGGCTATGATAATATAACGTCGGTAATAGTTTCATCGCCCCAAGGTGCAATACAGCCCTATGCTTTGGGCACCAATATTGGCACTTCTGGGGATTATTCTAATTGCATATGTTGTACTTCAAAATAATCAGAGATGGAAGTTGCCGGCAGGGGCTGCTCCCGCTCTATCTACAGAGCCTATATTAATGTCTACTGTGACAATGACATCTTTGAGTACAGTACAAATATCGATGGCTACAAGGAGGCCTGCTAATACGTCAACGGTAACTTCTTCGCCCACGCCCACTTCGATCCAACTCGCAGTCGACCCGACTTCAACACCATCCCCAATTTCATTGCCTACCTCCATCCCAACGGCGACACCGACAGCAACGGAGAGTAATCGAGTTGTATTTGCAAGAGAACCGATATCTACTATAACATCTACTATAACATCTGCTGTAACATCTACCACAACGTCTATGCGTGTGGATAAATGTATAGCACCGGTCCCGACTCTTGATGTTACGCTTGAAAGACCTGCATCAGAAGATGAATTGCATGGTGTAGTAACATTTGTCTGGAACACACCGCATATATTGGATGAAGGGGAAGCATTCGAGGTTGTTATTTTAACCACAATTGATCATATATATGGATTGGAACAGCCGACAACAGAGCAACATATTGTTGTTAATTTAGACCACTACCCCAAACCGGCTGACTTCTTTGATGCTGGTGTACAATACAATTGGACCATTCGCCTGCAGAATTCTTCAAACCGATGTTTAGCATTGGGAAATAACCGCAATGTATTCCGATATGTAAATGCATCAACACCGAATCCCAATCGCGTGTCAAATACCCCTGAACCACCAATGCCAACAATTGTGAACACCTTTAGTCCAGCTACGGCGACGAATGTACCCGTAAGCACGCCAACAACGGCCCCCACCGATACACTTGAACCAACCAATACACCACAGCCCTCTAACACGCCTGAAGCAACAGTATCTCAAGACGCATCTGAGAACTCAAAATCGGAAAAGACGCCAAAGCCATCCAAGACGCCGAAACCATCCAAAACGCCCAAGTAGAAAAAATCCAATGCCAACCATCCTCCTAGCCTTCCAACCCCACGAACTCACCCCCGCCCACCTTGATCAAATCCAATCCCACGCCCCCCACATGAATCTCATCGTCACCCAAGACCGCGCGCGGATCGAAGCCCTGCTCCCCGGCATCGAAATCGCCGTGTGCAGCTTTCCGCATGATCTGCTGGCCCGCGCGCCCAAGTTGCACTGGTTCCAGAATTGGGGCGCCGGCGTGGATTGGCTGCGCCGCTATCCCGACGTGCAGACCAGCGACCTGATTGTGACCAACATGTCGGGCGTCCACGCCATCCCGATCAGCGAGCATATTTTGGCTTTTTTGCTCTCGTTTGGCCGCGGGCTGCCGGAGCAGATGCGCAACCAGACGCAGCACAAGTGGGCCTGGCCGCGGCACCCGCGGCCCTTTGAATTAGCGGGCAAGACCATGCTGCTTATCGGCGTGGGCGCCATTGGCGAGCGCACGGCCCAATCCGCCGCCGCGTTGGGCATCCACGTAATGGGGCTGCGGCGCCACCCGCAGGTGGGCGCGGCGGGCGTGGCCGAGATGGTGGGGCCGGACGCGCTGCACGACGTGCTGCCGCGGGCGGATTTTGTGGTGATCACCGCACCGCTGACCGAAGAGACGCGCGGCCTGATTGGCGAGGCGGAGCTGCGCTTGATGCCGCCCAACACCTATCTGGTCAACATTGGCCGCGGCGAAATCATCGATGAACCGGCGCTGATCCGGGCGCTGCAAGAGGGGCGCATCGGCGGCGCCGGGCTGGATGTGACGACACGCGAACCACTGCCCGCCGATTCACCGTTGTGGGAGATGCCCAACGTCATCATCACCGCTCACTATGCGGGCTTTACCACCTCCTATACTGAACGCGCTATGGAAATATTTCTGCACAATCTCAGCGCCTATTTGGCCGGCGAACCCATGCGCAACGTGGTGGACAAGCAGTTGGGCTATTGAAACGGGATGCAGTATACTGGCAACTATCTGTTGTTTTCCGAATCTGCTGTAGGATGACCAAAAGCGAGGAGAACATGACTACAACCCAAACCGATTGGAGCGCCGAGCTGACCGTTCTCGAGTCAATGGCGCGCGAACTGGAAGATTATATTATAGGAAATGACGTGTACCGCACGTTGATGGTGAATACTGGCGCCGGAAATCATCAATATAAAATGTCCGGCGGGGATGTGCTGGTGCGCGTGGATGCGCTAAAGGCCGCCCAAGCGGCACTCAGCAGCGCCGAACAGCAGCGGTTGGCCGCGGCGGCGGCCCAAATCGACAAAACCATCTACGCACTGCGCACTCGCTTTCACGCCCTGCTGCGCCGCGAATTAAAGTCCCGCCAAGGTGCGCTGCAGTGGGCGCTGGAGAGCAGTGATGAAGGCGTCTCGCCCGCCGACAGGCAAAACCAGCGCCATATCGCGCTGATCCGCAAAGAATTGGGGCCAAGCGCCAACGCCAAAGGCGCGGCCCCAGTCGATGAAATGGATGACCTGGAAGCGCAGCTTCAGCAAGCGCTCAAAGAGTTGAAAGACCTGGCCGACTGATTAATCTCAGCACAGATATCTTCCTCAATAATAAGCGGTTGTATGAGTCGTTTGGTTTCGATACGCCTCAAACTGCCGAGGCTACTCAACCGGCACTCCCCTAGATATTGAGAAAACACCAATATGATCAGCAGATTTCACAGATTCAACAGATTTTTTTCTTCATAATCAATGAAATCTTATAAATCTGTTGATCAAAATAATCTCTTGGTTTTACCGAAAATCTGCGGTTTACTTACCCTCTCCCCGGCGACAAGAAGACCGCGCACGATTTGGGCATCCACGTCCCGTTTTGCAGCAGGTGAAAGCAGATCAGATCATTGTACACCAGCCAAAAGGCGTCGGCGCGCTCGATTTCGGCAGCGGCGGCGGCCACGGTCAAATCGGGGACCGGTCCGTCTTCCTTGGCGGCGCAAGCTTCACAGCCGCTAAAGCGCAGCCGCACCATCACGCTTTGCGGCGGAATGCCCAGCGCCCCGGCAAAGCCATTGGCCGCTTCTTCCAGCGTGGCGGCGGGAAAGAGCTGCACAAATAGCTCATCGGGCGTCAGGTTTTTGGCCAATGGCGCGGCGCGGCTCATTTGATTGCCGGTCAAGGCGGCCGCGCCAAAGCGCCACAGCAGCACTGTGGCAAAAACGGCGGCAAAGAGGAGCACCAGCAGCCCCCAGCGCAGCCAGCGCGAACCGTTCAGCGTCGTGCTCATTGCAGCACGTCCGGGCTCAAACGCTGGCCGTTTTGCACCACCGGATAGGCCCAGCCCCAAATGGCGCCATCCTGCGTGCGGATGGGCTCGCTGGAATATTGGGCCAGATAGACGCGGCGCGCTTGGTTGGTGGTGTTGGGGCCGCTGCGGTGGAAGGTGTAGCTGGTAAAGGCCACAATACTGCCCGCCGGCACAATCACCGGGTCGCCGGGGTCGTCGCCAAAGTAGCCCACTTTGTCGTTGGTGCCTTCTTCCTCCAGGTGCGGCACGATTTCACGCGTGCCGGCCCGGTCAAAGGGCAGAATGTAAACCGTGCCGTTTTCAATGGTCACATCATCCAGCGGACACCAGCAGCTCAAATAGGGCTTATGCGGCGCGCCGTTGCGAAAGTGGACATAGCCCGAATCCTGGTGCCAGGCGAACTTCATGCCCACTTCGGCGCTCTTGACCACATACTGCTCATTGAAGAGATAGACGTTCTCGCCCAGCAGCGCCTGCGTCACTTCGGCCATTACGTCGCTGTATAAAAAGCGCGCCAGCTTCTCGCTCTGCGTGCCGCGGCGAGACACAAAATAGCGCTTGTGGCGGTGGTTGATGCCCAGCACGTCGGTCCCCTGGGCGTCCATTTCGGCGTGCATGGCCTCAATAAAGCGACCACACTCGGCGCGCAAATTCGCCACGTGCTCGGCGGGGATCACGCTTTCCAGTACGCAATAACCTTCTTTATGATATTGTTTGACTTGTTCTGGTGAAACTAACATGGTTTGGAAGCATCCTATGTATACAATATGGGGAAATTTCAGAATCTGTTAAGCTTAAATTAACGCAGCTATTATCTGTATGTTCTATCCTCTATAAATGCTGGACCGCTGCGCTCCCGGGGGAGCTTTCGGAACCCCCTGCAATATGGGGGCGAAGATTGCGGAGCCAGCGGTCTGGCATCTAGCCCTTCATCCCCTGCAGGGCAATGCCCTCAATAATAAAGCGCTGTAAGATCAAGTAGATTACAAAGACGGGGATAATCACCAGTACAGCGGCCGTCGTGTAAAGATTGTACTCAATAAAAAACTGCCCCACATATTCGACCAGCCCCACGGTCACCGGATACATTTCGGTGCGCTGCGCTACCACCAGCGGCCACAGCAGATCGTCATATTTAAAGATAAACACAATAATGGCCAGCGCCGCCATGTTAGAGCTGACCAGCGGCAGCACCACCTTGCGGTAGATGTTGAACTCGCTGGCGCCATCAATGCGCGCGGCATCAAGCAGATCGCTGGGCACGGCCATCATAGCCTGGCGCATGAGAAAGACGCCAAAGGGGAAAACCGTCCACGGCAGGATCATGCCCTGGTAGGTGTTGATGAACGGGATAAAGGTCCAGCGTTCCAGGCGCAACAGCATGTTAAAAAGCGGCAGCAAATAGGTGACAAACGGCACCATCGACGAAGCCAGAATAAACCAAAACGCCATGTTGCCCAGCCGCGACGGGTCTTTGACCAGCACAAAGCCAATGACGCTGCTGGTAAAGAGAATCAGCACCGTGGAGCCGCCCGAGTAGACAAACGAATTGAGAAAATAGCGCGCAAATTCAGCTCGCCACACTTCGGGATAATTGGCCAGCGTAAAGGTCTCCGGCCACCAGGTGGGCGGAATGGCGCGCAATTCCGCCGCCGTTTTAAACGAAGCTGTAACCACCCAGTAAAACGGCACAAAGAAGATGATCGCGCCAAAAAGCAGCAGCGCGTAGACCAGCCATTGGAGCACATTCCGCTCAATGCGGGCGCGGCTTGTGCCATGCGTCGTGTAGGCGGGGGCGCTGCTTTGGCTCTGTGCAGTTGTGGCCATGATTTATCTTTTCCTCAATGCGCTTTGCCATTGGTGGGCCGCTGCTCGGCCCATGCTTTGAGCGGAATATCCTCTTCCGCGGGCCGCCAATAGCGCGAAACCGGATGCACCAGCGGGTCGTCGCCATTGTAATTTTGCGAACCGCTGCCCAATTCGCCCAAAAGCTGGCGCTGGATCGGCGTGCAGCCGGCCATCACGTCCGGCGCCTGGTGGTCAAAATCGGACGGGCGGATCCAGCGATGGTTGTAGCCATAATAGAGACACTTGCGGGCATGGTCAGACAGGTTGGGCGTGACGCAGTGCAGCAGCGCCGTGCGCCAGACCATGGCCGCGCCCGGCCGCACGTTAACCTCCACAATGTCAGCGGGGTCGATGATGTAGGCGCCCGCCGCATCTTTTTGCGCCCGCCGATGGCTGCCGCGCACCACGCAGATGGCGCCGCTGTTGTGCTGGGTCAGGTCGGTGAGATAGTAGCCCACCTTCATCTCCATATAGGGAATCACGCCGTCCACCGTGGGCCAGCCAAAGTTGGGCGCATCCGAATGCCAGGGGAAAAAGCTGCCCCGTTCGCCCAAGCCGGCCTGTGCATCTTCAGACCGCATGGGTGGGCGCACATCCAAATGCGACGTACGAATTTGAATGTTGTAACCCATCACATCCACAATCAGCGGCAAAATGCGCGGGTGGTCGATCAGGTCGCGCAGCAGCGGGTCCACCGCCACAATGTTGCGAATTTGAAACGCCTCGTGCCGCCCCAAATTGCGCTCCAGGCGGTACTTTTCATACAGCCGGTCGATGACGCCCACCACCGCCGCCACCTCATCGGCATTGAGCGCGTCCTCAATCAGAAAAAAGCCATCTTCTTCAAACTGCTGGCGCTGCGTCGGCGTAATGGCAATTGCATCGGCCACGGCGCTGCTGTTGGCGAGAGTTGCTTGTTGCATGGTTGGTTCCTTGTTTGTGACAGAGTGACCGGATGACAAGATGACAAGGTGACAAGGTGACCGGGTGACCAGTGGCTGAGCGTGTCACCTTGTCATCCGGTCACCTTGTCATTTCCCCGCGTGAATCGGGTCGATCCACTCCACATCGCTCATTTCCGCCACCGCGTCCAGCTCCAAATTGACCACCACGGCTGCCTGATCGCTGCGCACCAACATGCAGAAGAGCGATTCATCGGGCAGGGCGTTGATCTCCTGGTGCGGCACAAAGGGCGGAATATAAATAAAGTCGCCCGGACCGGCTTCGGCCACATATTCGAGCTGCTCGCCCCAGCGCATGCGCGCCCGCCCGCGCACCACATAGATCACGCTTTCCAGCTCGCCGTGATGGTGGGCGCCCGTCTTGGCGTTGGGGTGAATCTCCACCGTGCCGGCCCACAATTTTTGGGCGCCGGCGGTGGCGTTGTTGATGGCGGCGGCCCGCGTCATGCCGGGCGTCTGTGGCGTGTTCAAATCGAGATGCTCACCGCTCACCACGCGCACGCCATGCTCGCGCCAGTTGGGGGTAGATTGCTTCGACATGGATTCCTCTATTCTTTGAGACCGTAGATAGCGCAGAGCGCCTACTATATGATCAACAGATTACACAGATTAAAAAGATTTTTCTCTTCGTAATCTGTGTAATCTGTGTAATCTGTGTAATCTGTTGATCACGAAGTGGGCGCTTGACGCCATCAATTCTTTTGCCAAATTCTTTCTTGATTTCACTTCACTCAATACTCAAACGTAGCCCGGATAAAGCGGTATTGGAAGTAACCCACCGAGACCATGATCACGAAGTAGATGGCGGCCATGGCGCTGCCGTAGCCTTCGTGGCTGTAGGCAATGGCCGTGTTGAAAATGTGAAAGGCCATGAGATTGGTGGCGTAATTGGGGCCGCCGCGCACGCCGCCACCGCCCGATTCACCGGTCATGACGTACACTTCCGTAAAGGCCAGGAAAGCGCCCAGCGTGTTGACCACCACTACAAACGCTACGGTGGGCATCAGCAGCGGCAGCGTAATGTTCCAAAAGCGCCGCCAGCCGTTGGCGCCATCCACCTCGGCGGCTTCATAATAGACTTTAGGGATGGATTGCAGCCCGGCCAAGAAAAGCACCATGGCATAGCCGGCGTCTTTCCAAATGCGCATAATGGCCAGCGAACGCAGCGCCCAATCGCTAGTCGTTAGCCAGCGGATGGGCGAGATGCCAATTCCGCCCAGGATCACGTTGAGCAGCCCCTGCTTGCCAGGCAGATAAATATAGCGCCAGACCAGCGCCACCGCCACCAGCGGCACCACATACGACGTGAAGAAGGCCACGGTGAAAAAGCCGCGCAGCGTTACATTGGCAATCCGATTTACGGCCACGGCCAGCAGCAGCCCTACCAGCGTCACCCCCGGCACCACCATCAGCGCAAAGCTAAAAGTGACCTGGAGCGATTTGCGGAAAATCTCATCATCAAAAAGGATTTCGCGGTAGTTTTGCAGACCGGCAAATTCCTGAATGCCCGGCTCCTTGACAAAGAAGCTCCACAGAAACATCTCGCCAATGGGAATCCAGAGCATGATCAGCATAAAGGCCAGCGCGCCAAAGAGCACAATCCGGCCCATGGTGTGCTTAGGCAGCCAAGTTTCGGTATACACGCCAATCTCTCCTGGGGTACGTCACAATTGTATGCCGGGCGTTCGCAAATGCGGGCGCGAGTTGGGGCGAATAGCGCGGCCTTGTAAAGCGGACATGTTTGCGCTCCAACTCATGCCCCTATGTAACGCCATCATAAGTGTAAACTTAAGGGGAAGCGAACGGCGGTTGAGTAGGCTGGGAACTGCCGTGGCCTACTCAACCGGCACTGATCCTGTCTCTTAAGTTTACACCTATGGTAACGTCATAGAACATTCTCAAAGACACAAGCCTCTCCTCCCCCTTGACGTGTCTCGCACGTCTTTCTCCCTCCTCTCCCCTTGGGGAGAGGGGGGCCAGGGGGAGGAGCGGCCCTTACCCCGCCGCGGTCAGCCACTGCGGATTGGCTTCATAATCGGCCGCGCTCAGAATGCTCCACTGCGGGTTGCCGGCCAGGAACTCGTTGCCATTCTTGTCGGCGCGCTGCAGGACGGTGGCAATATCTTCGCCCTCGTCGCGAATCGACGGATCGATTTGGCCGATGGCGTCGTAGAGTTCGCGCGGCACAAAGCCCCAATCTACGCTGTTTTCCGGGCGATTCTTTATGGCGATGGGCGCCCACTGCGGCCCCGATTCCGCCGAGAAATCTGGTTGGTCCCACATGGCTTTCAGGCTGGGCTGCACGCCGCGGAACTTGCTGTAGCGGGCCAGATAGTCTGGGCTCACCAGATAGCGGTAAAATTTGAACGCCGCTTCCAGATTCGCATCGTTCTGGGTGGTGACGGTGAAACCCACATCGGGACCGCGGTTGCCGTAAATGGGACCGCCACTCATGGTGGGCTCCAGCCGCAGACCCCAGTCGATGCCGTCATATTGGGTGTCCATAAAGCCGTTGAACCAGGTCCAGTTGTAGAGCGTCACCGCGTTGCCGTTGCCAAAACGTTCGCGCGAGTTTAAGCCTTCGTTGATGCTGTCCAGCTTGTGTTCGTTGTACAGATCCATAATAAATTGCCAGGACTGGATGCCAATTTCGTCGCTATAGCGCACAGTATCTTTGGTTGCAAAAACATTGCCATCCAGCGCGCCGCCCAACTGATGACGCAGGCAACTATAGAGCGAGCCTTCATTGCCGTAAAAGGCAAAGCCGCTGCGCGTCAGCGTGTCGCCGTCCCATTCGGTGATCTCTTTGGCCCAAATCAGGAAATCATCCCAATTATCGGGTATATCATCTGGCGTGTAGCCCAGTTCCTCCAGCAGCCCCGCGTTGTAATAAATTGCCGCGCTAAAGACGCCATTGGGCAAGCCATAATATTGGGGCGTATCACCGGTGGGCGAAATGTGATAGAGGTCGGCGGTCAGTTGGCCCATCTCTTCACGCACGTCAATCACTTCGCTGGGGATCGGGCGCAGCACCTCTTGTTTGGTCAACGTATCCAGAAACGTTTCGTCAATGGACGAGTTGTCCGGCGCGTTGCCGGCGGCTTTGGAGGTGAGCAGCTTTTGCTGCAACTCGCTCTCCGGCACAAACTGCATGTCAATCTTGATGCCCTCGTTGCGCGATTCAAATTCGGGGATCGCGGTCTGCTCGGTCATCTCGTTGATGGTGCGGCGGTCGGTAAACCAGGCGACCAGCGTAATGCCTTCCGCCTCGGCCTCGCCGGCGCCAGCACCGGCCGGCGCGCCTGTGGGCGGCGTACAGGCGGCCAGCGCGGCCAGCGTGGCCGTGCCGCCGGCTAGGCGTAAAAACTGCCGACGGCTCATAGAATTGAGAGTGGGCTGAAACATGATCTTCCTCCTTGTAAAATTTGCGTGTGGCGTTGATAGACTGCAAGTGAAATGGAAGGTCGACGCACAGCAACATTCAACGCGTTGAATCGCGCCGACTTTCATTCAAAGCAAAAGCATAATGTTGAACATGGGAACGAAGGAGATCGATAGCGGCTTGGATAACCGTTATCATACGAAGCCGGATATACAAACAGCGCCACATTTTGCGCCGATTGGGGAGATTGCGCAATTATGGTATTTCAAGTATACAATATTCTGTCAGAAATGCAACTTGGTTAAATTCGCCGCGCATCGCCCCTTTTATTTTGGGCTCTTTCGGATCTCAGGGGATTGACATGGTGGCCGCGTCCCCTTCCTGGAAGCTGCCCATGCGCACCAGCGCGCCACAGGGGATGAAAATGCTGGACTTCTCCGTGTGCGTGCGGCCTATTTTCAGGGCAGAGGCAGAGAGCTTTGGCTGCGGCGAACGCGCGAGCTGCCTCTGCCAGGAAGGGGGCCACAAGAGATCCCATTGAGTCTTATTTCGTAGGCAGACTCACAGATGCTGCCGGAATTGGCAGATAAAGTTAGGCGTCACTTTCAGATATGCCATTGCAACACCCTAAAGGAGAAACCATGCAGAGGATCTCACCGCCAACTTACCATGCTTGTCGTCGTCATGCTGCTGCTTGCGGCCTGTCAGCCGGTGAGCGCACCGCCCGCCAATGAAGCTGTGCAACCCGTGGGCAAGCATGTCGACGCCGACTGGCCCAACATGACTTGGGACGAGGTGCTGGCCGAAGCCAATGGCCAGACCGTTAACTGGTACCACTGGGGGGGCAGCGATCAGTGGAACGAATTTGTGGGCGTCACGCTCAATGAGCAGGCCCAGGAACTGTACAACGTGACCATCAACCCGGTCCACGTCAACGACACCGTCGAAGTGGTCAACAAGGTGCTGGGCGAGGCCGAGGCCGGTCGCAACAGCGACGGCTCGGTGGACATAATCTGGATCAACGCCGAGAATTTTATTACGCTGCAGCAGGCCGATTTGATGTTTGGCCCCTATACGGATGCGCTGCCCAACGTAGAATATATTGACACCAGCAGCGGCTACTATAATTATGATGCCGGCCGCGCCATCAATGGGCAGGAATCGCTGTGGGGTACGTCGCAAATGGTCATCGAGTATGATAGCGCCGTGGTCGATCCGCCCACCAATATTGACGACTTTTTCCGCTACGTGTGTAACAATCCGGGCAAATTCACCTATCCAGCGCCGCCCGATTTTACCGGCACCGGCTTTATCACCACGCTGCTCTATCACTACACCGGCCAGACCGATCTGTGGCTCGGCGCGCCGCGGATGTGCAGGCTAAATTTGATGAGCTGTCTCCCGCCCTGTGGGAGGCGCTCAACGACATCAAGCCCTGTCTGTGGCGCAACGGCGAAACCTATCCCAACGACTTGACCGAACTGCGCGAGCTGGTGAAAAATGGCGAAATCGCCTTTGCCATGACCTTTGGCTACGGTGACACTACGAATCTGATTGCCGACGGCGTCTATCCCGAAACCATGCGCACCATGATGTTCGACACCGGCACCGTGGCCAATGCGCACTATGTGGCCATCCCTTTTAATTCGCCGCACAAAGCCGCCGCCATGGTCATCGCCAACTTGATCCAGTCACCCGAAAATCAGCTCGCCCTCATGCGCGACGTGGGTGGTACGCCCGCTGTGGTCGTTGCGCGGTTGCCCCAGGAAATTCAAGATGAATTTGCCGCCCTGGATCTGGGTCCCGCCGCCTTTCCGCTCGATCAATTCAAACCCGCGCTGCCGCAGCTCGGCGACATGCAGCCGGTGTTGGAGCAGGCGTGGCGTGCGAATGTGTTGGAGAAATAATGAAAAGGTGACAAGGTGACCGGGTGACAAGGTGACAAGGTGACCGGGTGACAAAGTGACCGGGTGACAAGGTGACCGGGTGACAAGGTGACCGGGTGACAAGGTGACCGGGTGACAAGGTAAGGGGGCACATGTATCAGCCAAGGACTCACGAACTATTTAGGCGAGTGCCGGTCGAGTAGTGCGGGGCAGTTTCCGCACGTATCGAGACCAAACGGGTCAACCCAGTCACCTTGTCACCCCCGCACCCCATCCCTTTTACGCGAAAGATTCCCATATGGAACGTCTCCGCCCATACGTCATGCTCAGCCCGGCGTTACTCATAATCATGCTCTTCTTTGGGTGGCCTCGTCGTCGGGCTCATGCGCAGCTTTAATTACATGCCCATCATCGGGCTGACCGAGCCCAATCTGGACGCCTATGTGGGCATATTGACCGACCGCGGATTTCTGCGTTCGCTGGGCTTGACGCTCTATATTGCCATTGCATCCACGGCCATCTCCATGACGCTGGCCATTGCCAGCGGGTTGCTGCTGCGCCGCAGCTTCGGCGGCAAGCAGGTGATGACCTTTCTCTTTCAGCTCAACCTGCCCATCCCACACATTGTGGGCGCCATCGGCATGCTCTTTCTCTTTACGCAGGGCGGCTTCCTGGCCCGCGCCGCCCATGCCGTCAATCTGATCGAGCAGCCGGCCGCCTTCCCCGAGCTGGTCTTTGACCGCTACGCCATTGGCATTATCGCCGAATATGTGTGGAAAGAGATCCCCTTTATTGGCGTAGTGGTGCTGGCCATTTTGCAGTCGGTGGGCGACGATTACGAAGCGCTGGCGCAGACGCTGGGCGCCAATCGCTGGCAGCGCTTTCGCCACGTGCTGCTGCCGCTGATCCTGCCCGGCGTGCTGTCGGTGTCGGTCATCGTGCTGGCTTTCACGTTAGGCGCCTACGAAATCCCCTTTATGCTGGGCCGCTCATTTCCCCAGGCGCTGCCCGTGCTGGCCGTGCGCAGCTACACCGACCCCGATCTCAACCAGCGCCCCCAAGCCATGGCTATGGCGGTGGTGATCACGGTTTTGAGCACGCTGTTGATTTTGGCCTATATGGAGTTGTCGCGGCGCATTGTGAGGAAAGTGGATTAGGACAGGGAAGTAGGGAAGTGAGAATCGTCCACCCCTACTCCCTACTTCCTAATCCCTAATCCCATTCAACCATGACCAACCAAACCCGCCTCCCCCACATCCTACGCTGGCTGGCCCTGGCCGCCATTCTCCTCTGGCTGCTGCTGCCGTTGATTCCGCTGCTGATCTGGTCGTTTGCCTTTCGCTGGCCGTTTCCGCTGCTGCTGCCGGAGAGCTGGAGCTTGCGCGCTTGGCAGATTGCGTTTTCGGCCCGCTCGGGCATGTTGGAGGCGCTGTGGAATTCCATCGTGATCGCGGCGGTGGTGACCGTTGCTTCGGTGCTGGTGAGCATTCCGGCCGGGCGCGCTATGGGGTTGCACCGTTTTCGGGGCAAGCGCGTGGTCGAGTTTCTGCTGCTGGCGCCGACCATTGTGCCGCCGCTGGCCGTGGTGCTGGGCATCCACGTGCTCTTTATCCGCTATGGCCTGGCCGACACGCGGCTGGGCGTTATGCTGGTACATCTGTCGCCCATTATGCCCTATGTAGTGCTGGTCATGGCCGGCGTTTTTGCCAATTATGATCCCGAATATGAAGAGCAGGCGCGCAGCCTGGGCGCCGGTCCGCTGCGCACCTTTTGGTACGTTACGCTGCCCGCCATTTTTCCGGGCATGATGGTGGCCGGGCTCTTTGCCTTTTTGATTTCGTGGAGCCAATATATCACGACGCTGCTGATTGGCGGCGGCTTTATCAAAACGTTGCCCGTGCTGCTCTTTGCCGTGGCCGGCGCCAATGACACCGCGCTCACTGCCGCCATCAGCATTATTTTCGTTATCCCGGCCGTGCTGCTCCTGCTGCTGACTTCGCGCTATCTGACCGGCGAAGATGCCGCGGCGGGCGGCTTTGGGCGGGTGTGAGTTTTATTTGCTTATTGCTGTATAGCTGTATTGCTTTGCTAGAGAGCTATACAGCAATAAGCAATAGATACCCGCAAATATTCTCGCAAAGTGATGCCTTTCCAAAATGATTAATATGACACACGTTACCCTCACCAATCTAACCAAACAATATCCTGGCGCCGCTGCCCCCGCCGTAGACCGTCTGAATCTCGAATTCGCATCGGGCGGTCTGCATGCGCTGTTGGGTCCGTCCGGCTGCGGCAAGACCACCACCATGAAGATGATCGCCGGTCTGCTCCAGCCCAGCCACGGCGACATTATCTTTGACGGTGCGTCGGTGTTGCACACACCTGCCGAACGCCGCGGCGCCGTCATGGTCTTTCAAAACTACCTGCTCTTCCCCTATATGTCGGTGGGCGACAACGTGGGTTTTGGGCTGAAAATGCGCGGCGTGGACCGGGCGACCATCCGTCGCCGCGTGGCCGAAATGCTGGAGTTGGTGCGCTTGCCCGGCGTGGAAGGGCGGCGGCCCAAACAGCTTTCCGGCGGGCAGCAGCAGCGGGTGGCGCTGGCCCGCGCGCTGATCGTGCAGCCCAATGTGCTGCTGCTGGACGAGCCGCTGAGCAACCTAGACGCCCACCTGCGCGATGAAATGCGCGAGCTGATCCGCACCATTCAGCAGCAGATGGGCATCACCACCATTTTCGTCACCCACGATCAGGAAGAGGCGGTGGTGCTGGCCGACCGCATTGCGCTCATGTTCGACGGCGTGCTGCATCAGGTGGATGCGCCGCAGAGTTTTTATGATTGTCCGGTTTCGGAACGCGTGGCGCGCTTTTTTGGCGGCGCCAATTTTATCCCCGGCCACATGCGCAACGGCCAGTTTGAAAGCCGCTTTGGCCATTTTTGTGTGCAGAGCGGCGCCGTGATGAATGGTCCGGCGCTGCTCACCATTCGCCCCGAGGCCATCCAGTTTTGCCATGCTGAAAACAGTGCGCCGCAACACAATTTGCTGACCGGGCGCGTAATCTCCCATCTCTATACGGGCGTCAACGTGCGCTTCAAAATTCAGGTCGATGCGCTGACCTTCACGGCTGTGGCCGATCCGCACGCCGTTCACGCCGTGCGTGATGGCGATGCTGTCACCCTTTATCTGGCGCCAGAGCGGCTGTGGACGCTGCCGGTTGCAGTAATTACCAACTCGTTCCCTGAGCGTGTCGAAGGGAACCCGACCTTCGACACGCTTAGCCTCGAGGTGCTTAGTAGTTACCGCTTGCATAAGGTTCCCATTAGTCCGAAACTGTTTGACAAACCGCGCCTGTCACTATATGATCACTATGTGGTAAAGCGTATATTTGACTCTGAATCGAAACCCGCTAATCTGGCCCAAACAGGGCCTAATCAAGGAGGGATTCTACAATGGATTTTTCAAGCATAATTCAGACTTGGATTGCCGCCGTCTCCAACCCCAACGAAGAATTTTATGAGTCCGAACGCAACAAGCCCGATGCTACGATTGCCACAGCAGTCATTTGGGTGGTGATCGCGGCGGTGATCGCGGCGGTGTTGGGTGCTTTGCGCGCGGCCATTGGCATCAACGCCATGGGTGGTATGGATCAGATCTTCGCGCAGATGGACCTGCCGCCGGAAATGGCGCAACAGATGTCGCAGATGTTCTCCGGCGGGGCGGTCACAGGATTGGCCATCGGCAGCATTTTGCTTTCGCTGCTCATGACCCCAATCACCTTCTTAATTGGGGTGGGCATCTTTTGGCTGGTGGCGCGCATGTTGGGCGGTCAGGGCGAATATGGCCGCTACGCCTACTTGCTTTCCACATTCTATGCCCCGCTCACCGTTGTTTCGGCAGTGTTGGGGTTGGTGCCATTACTCGGTGGTTGCGTCAGTTTCATTATCCTAATATACCAGGTCGTGCTGACCTATTTTGCCACCAAAGTAGAACACAGGCTGACCTCCGGCAAAGCCATTGTGGTCGCACTAGTCCCCATTATTATTTTCGGACTCTTTATTTTCTGCGGCGCAGCACTAATCGGGGCCTTGATTGTTTCCAACACGAACGGTTAATCTGCATGAAACCCCAAATTGAACTGGCTGTGCTCGATATGGCCGGCACCACCATCCAAGACCGCGGCGAAGTACCCGCCGCCTTTGACGCCGCCATGGCCACGCGCGGCATTCAAATCACGCCGGCGCAGCTTGCCAACGTGCGCGGCGCCGCCAAACGCACGGCCATCCGCACGCTGCTGGCTGAAAAGATTGGCGCCGATGAGCCGGCGTTGGATAAACAGACCGCAGAAACGTATGCTGCCTTTGGCGAATTTTTGCGCGCCAGTTTTGCTGCCAATGGCATCGCGCTCATCCCCGGGGTAGAGCAAACATTGCGCGAGTTGCGCCAACGCGGCCTCAAAATTGCCCTAAACACCGGCTTTGACCGCGACATGGTGGCCGCCATTCTCACCTATCTGCCTCTGGATCGCGGCGCCATTGACGCCGTGGTCTGTGGCGACGATGTGCCCATGGGCCGCCCCGCGCCCTATATGATTTTTCGCGCCATGGAAAAAACCGGCGTCGTCAGCGTCCACAATGTGATGACTGTGGGCGACACGGCCCTGGATTTGGCGGCGGGCCACAACGCCGGCGCGGCGCTCAACGTAGGCGTCCTCTCCGGCGCCCACACGCTGGAACGGCTCAAAGCCGCGCCGCACACGCATATTGTCGAATCGGTGGCGGATTTGGCCTGGGTGTTAGAGGACGGGTGAGTCTATCCTCCCAACGCGCCGACCGTCGTGGTATTCCCTATGGCCACCACCAAACAGAGGATGCAGACCAGTAGGGTGCTCAGACAGATCACACTCATGAGGCAGCCTTTGCCATCCTGCGTGTTGGCGCAAATGTCGTACATGCTGCGGCGGTGCGTAGTCATGCGAAACAGCAGGGCCAATACAAGCGTAATGCCGAAAAACAGTGCGCCAAGCCCCATTGCCAGGTACGTGATGAGGATATTCATTTGGATGCTCCTTTTACTGCGGCGTCGACGAGGAGGTGTGGATTGTTTTGTCGAACCGTAGTAGAAATAGATTGGGTGTCGTCTGTGATCTTACCCCCATAGCATTCGGACACGGCTTCCGTCCGCCCCCCAAAAGCCTGACATTTTCCAGCAGCCTGACATTCACCCGTCTCGCATAAGCTAGGCGTAGGGTTGCGTTGTGGCAAATGTCTGGGTTTCGTCAAGTAATACGGAACAAGCAAACGGAAACATGATAGCCTAACACCACCACTTGGTGTTCAACTCATTTAAAGATTTCACAAACCATAAAGGAAAAATCTCTTGAATCTGTTAAAGCTGTTGATCAATAAAGAGGAATCATGAAAAGTCTTTGGAATGAAGCCGACGCCGCCCCTTTTGCCGACGACCCGCTGCAACTGCGCGTCTATTCGTCGCGGCTGCTGGGCGGCGATCCGGCGCTGGTGCTGCACGGCGGCGGCAATACATCGGTGAAAGCCACCGTGCCGGACCTGTTTGGCGACCCAGTGGAGGTGCTCTATGTCAAGGGCAGCGGCTGGGATTTGGGGACGATTGCGGCGCCCGGTTTTGCCCCCGTGCGCATGGATACGCTGCGGCGCATGGCCGACCTACCGCAATTAAGCGACAGCGACATGGTCAAACACCAGCGCGCCGCCATGCTGGACCCCAATGCGCCCAATCCCTCGGTGGAAGCCATCCTGCACGCCATTATCCCCTTTCGCTATGTGGATCATTCGCACGCCGACGCCATCTGCACCATCTGCAACACGCCCGACGGCGCGGCGCGCATTCGCGAACTCTTCGGGCCGGACATGTTCTTTGTACCCTACGTCATGCCTGGCTTTGTGCTGGCGCGCACGGTCTATGAAATGACGCGCAACGTGGATTGGGACAAATTAAGCGGCATTCTGCTCATGAGCCACGGCCTCTTCACTTTTGCCGACAGCGCCCGCGCAAGTTATGAAAAGCACATTGCGCTGGTCAACCAGGCCGAAGAATATATTGCCGCCAATGCGCGCGCTTTTGCATCGGTCGAAGTCGAACCTGCGGACGAAAATCTACCGGCGCTGGCCCACTTGCGCCGCGCCGTTTCGCACATGCTGGGCGCGCCGCTGCTGGCCGTGACCGACGCCTCGGCGGAGGCCGTGCGCTTTGCCAACCTGCCCAATGTGGCCAATGTGGCCACGCGCGGCCTGCTCACGCCCGACCACGTGATCCGCACCGGCCGCATTCCGCTGGTGCTCAGCGGCGACGCAGCCATTGCGCCCGCGCAGATTGATGCCGATGTGGCCGCTTTTGCCCAAAACTATACCGCCTATTTTGAACGCCACACCGACGGCCATTTGACCATGCTGGACGCCGCCCCGCGCTGGGCCGTCTGGCCGGGGGCGGGGACGGTGGCCTTTGGGCGCACGGTCGGCGCCGTCAACATTGTCAACGACATCAAGCGCCACACCATCCGCGCCATCCACGCTGCCGAAGCGCTGGAGCGCTGGCAGACGCTGGGCGAGCGGGAGATTTTTGACATTGAATATTGGGAGCTGGAGCAGGCCAAGCTTAAAAAGGGGGGCAGCACGCCGCCGCTGCAGGGCAAGATCGCCATTGTGACCGGCGCGGCCAGCGGCATTGGCCGCGCCTGTGTGGAGGCGCTCCATGCCCAGGGGGCGGTGGTGGCCGCGCTGGATATTCAGCCGCAAGTTCAGGAAATGTACGCGGCCGGGCGTGCTGGGCATGATTTGCGATGTGACCAAGGATCAGGAATTGCAGCAGGCCGTGGCGGAAACCGTGCGCCGCTTTGGCGGCATCGACATCCTGATTGGCAATGCCGGCGTCTTCCCTCCAGCCAGCCCATTGCCCACATGGGCCGCGAGCAGTGGAGCGCAGCCTGGCGCTCAATCTGACCAGCCACCAGCGGCTGCTTCAGTTTTGCATCCCCTATCTGGAGATGGGCATCGATCCGGCGGTGGTTTTCATCGCATCCAAAAATGTACCCGCACCCGGCCCGTGCGCCGCGGCCTATTCGGCGGCCAAAGCGGGGCTCACGCAACTGGCGCGCGTGGCCGCATTGGAACTGGGCGCGGCCGGCATCCGCGTCAACGTGCTGCATCCCAATGCCGTCTTCGACACCGGCATCTGGACGCCCGACATGCTGCAAAAGCGCGCCGCCAGCTATGGCATCAGCGTGGACGAATACAAAACCAACAACGTGCTTAAAGTGGAAATCACCTCGCGCGATGTCGCCGCGATGGCCTGCGCCCTGGCGACCCCACTCTTTGCCAAAACCACTGGCGCCCAGATCCCCATTGATGGCGGCAACGAACGCGTGATTTAAGGAGTAAGGAGTAGGGAGTAAGGATTTGGGAGTAGGGAGTCGTGTGTACCCCTCTCCCTACTCCTTACTCCCTACTCCCTACCCCCTTCCGTAGCCTGGCTGACTGATTTACCCAGAAAAACGTGTTACTATACAGTTACGAACAGCAGTGCACGTTTTCTCCTCTTTTCTCCTTTAGGGTGTTGTGGGGCAAAGGGTCCGGTCAATCAGCCGGACCCTTTGCTTTTTAGTGGATCAACAGATTGCACAGATTAAAAAGATTTTATTTTTTCGGAATCGTTCGGAACACCCAAAGTTTGAGCCTATTGAAAGCTGGCATCCCCTTGCCGTTTTACGGCTACTTTGTGAATTGCCATATCCAAGATGTAGCTGTATAGAAATATATAATCTTTCAAATCTGTGTAATCTGTTGATCAACCAAAATCTTCGATGAAAATCTTGGAGGAAATCATGCCGAATGCAATTGTAGCGCCGCAGCCCGTAGCGGTTGAAGAAGGCGCCAAAGTATTGATGAAGGGCGGCAACGCCATCGATGCCGCTGTGACCTGTGCGCTGGTGCAGGCCGTGGTGGACCCGCAGATGTGCGGCATTGGCGGCTATGCGTCGCTCAATCTGCACCTGGCGGTCGACGGCCCCGCTGGCGGGCGCAACATCCTGATGGACGCGCCGGCGCTGGCCGGCGCCAAAGTGAGCGCCGACATGTGGACGGACCGGCTGCTGCGCCCGGACCCCGATGGCTGGGGCTACTTCCTGCGCGACAAAGTCAACATGGTGGGCTACACCTCGGTCTGCACGCCAGGCACGGTCAAGGCGCTCTCCACTATGCTGGAGCGCTGGGGCACCATTTCGTGGGCCCAGGCGGCTGAACCGGCTGCCGCTGTAGCCGAGGAAGGCTACGTGGTGAGCAACTATCAGGCCAACCGCTGGAAAGCGCCGCGCGCCTATCCCGAATCGGTGACGCTGCGCGACTATATCGAGGCCAATGCCGAAGCCAGTCGCATCTATTTGCGCGCCGACGGCACACCCTACGACACGGGCAATACGCTGCGCAACCCCGATTACGCCAGCACTTTGCGCTATCTGGGTGAAAAGGGCGCCGCCGATTTTTATTACGGCGAATTGGCCGACCGCATGGCCAGCGATCTGGCGGCCAACGGCGGCTTTGTGACCAAACAGGATTTAGAAAATTATGCGCTGCGCGACGAAGAGCCGGTGACCGGCACCTATCGCGGCTACAAAATCAGCAGCAGCGGACCCCCCCACGGCGGCGCCACGCTGATTGCCATTCTCAACATTTTGGAAGGCTGGGACCTGGCCAGCCTGGGCCACAATTCGCCCGAATATATTTACCGCGTGGGGCTGGCCATGAAGGCCGCCTTTGCCGACCGCAACCCCTTTATGGCCGATCCTCAATTTGAAAACGTGCCCACGGAATGGATGATGTCCAAAGAGCGGGCCGCTCACTGGCGCGCCAAGATCGAACGCGGCGACGCGATCGAAGTCAACTTCACGGCCACCGAAACGCCGCACACCACCCACGTCACCGTGGTGGATGCGGCCGGCAACTGTGTGGCGCTGACCCATTCGCTGGGCTCATCCTCGGGCGTGATCACGCCGGGGCTGGGCTTTATGTACAACAATTCGATGATCAACTTCCATCCGCTGCCCGGCCATCCCAATTCGATTGCACCGAGCAAAGGGCGCACCACCGGCATGGCCCCCACCATTGTCTATCAGGAGGGCCAGCCGCGGCTGGTGCTCGGTTCGCCCGGCGCCACGCGCATTATCACCTCCAATTTGCAGGTGATTCTCAACGTGCTGGACTTTGGCATGAGCGTGGCCGAGGCCGTCCACGCACCGCGCATCGATTGTCAAATCGGCCCCATTCGCTGCCAAATGCGCATCCCCGAGTACGTGTGCGCCGAGGTGCGCAAGATGCACCCGATAGTGCGGCTGCCCTATAGCCACGGTGGCCTGGCCCTGGTCCACGCCATCGGCATCGACCCGCAGACTGGCGCCCTCTCCGGCGGCGCCGACACCGGCTCCGACGGCATGGCGCTGGTGGTGTAGGGCTCGTATAAGTTTAGCCCGAATTAACATTCTTTATTCGTCTGGGGTAAAATAGGGTATCAAGATATATGGGGATCGGGGATTGGGGATTGGGAAAACGGCGTCAGTTCGTCTGGTGGATCCCAACCCCTAATCCCCAATCCTTACTCCCCAATCCCTCAACAAGGAGCAACGCGTGGACATACTAGGCATAGATATTGGCGGCAGCGGCGTGAAAGGCGCGCCCGTAAACGTAGAAAAAGGCGAATTTAGCACCGAGCGCCATCGCATTGACACGCCGCAGCCAGCCACCCCGGCGGCGGTGGCGGGTGTGGTCAAAGAAGTTGTGAACTATTTCGATCTAAAGGGGCCGTTTGGCTGCACCTTTCCAGCCGTGATCTTGCACGGCGTGGCCATGTCGGCGGCCAATGTGGACAAGTCGTGGATTGGCACAAATGCGGAGGCGCTCTTCCGCGAGGCGACCGGCTATCCTGTACGCGTGCTTAACGATGCCGACGCCGCCGGCATTGCCGAAATGCGTTTTGGCGCCGGGCGCGGTCACGATGGCGTTGTAATTGTACTCACCTTTGGCACGGGCATCGGCAGCGCCATTTTTGTGAATGGACATTTGGTGCCCAATACCGAATTTGGCCACGTCGAGTTCAAGGGCATGGATGCCGAACACCGCGCCTCCGCCCAGATCCGCAAGGATGAGGATTTAAGCTGGAAAAAGTGGGGCAAGCGGGTGGATGAATATTTGAACTACATGGAGATGCTCTTTTCGCCCGACCTCTTTATCATCGGCGGCGGCGTGAGCAAACGCCATGAGAAATTCTTTCCCTATCTCACCACGCGGGCCGAAATCGTCCCGGCGCAGATGTTTAACGACGCCGGGATCATTGGGGCGGCGCTGGCCGCGCAGGAGTTGCTTTGACAAGGTGAGGAGATGGCAGGGGTGAAAGGGTGACAAGGTGAAAGGGTGACTGAGCCTGTCGAAGTCACCCCTTCACCCCTTCACCCCTGCATCTTCTACTCAACAACAATCTTGTCCAACCCCTCCTCCGGCGCCGGATACTGCATATCCAGCCCCGCTAGCGTATCCACAATGATCTGCGACATGAGCAGGTTGCGCAGCCATTTGCGGTTGGCGGGGATGATGTACCAGGGCGCCCACTCAGTGCTGGTTTTGGTCAGCATATCTTCGTACGCCTGCATGTATTCGTCCCAGCGCTTGCGTTCGGCCAGGTCACCGGTGCTAAATTTCCAATTTTTGTGCGGCTCGTCCAGCCGGGCTTGCAGGCGCTCCTTTTGTTCATCCGGCGAAATGTGCAGATAGAACTTGAGAATAGTCGTTCCCTCTTCCGCCAGCAGCCGCTCAAAATTGTTGATCTGCTCATAGCGGCGGCTCCACACCTCTTTGGGCACCAGCTCGTGAACGCGCACCACCAGCACATCTTCATAATGGCTGCGGTTGAAGATCACCATTTCGCCGCGGCCGGGCGTCTGTTTATGCACGCGCCACAGATAGTCGTGGGCCATTTCCTCGGGCGTGGGTACTTTGAATGAGGCCACGCGCACGCCCTGCGGATTGACGCCGTCGAATACGTGGCGAATGGCGCCATCCTTGCCGCCGGTGTCCATGGCTTGCAGCACGATCAGCACCTTCTGCTTGTTCTCGGCGTAGAGCAACTCCTGTAACTCTTCCAGCCGATCATTCAGCTTGAGCATCTCCTTTGTGCCGGCCTTTTTGCCAATTTCCGCGGACTCTCCCCCATCGGGATCCCACTTGTTCAGCTTGATTTTGGCGCCGGGCTTTACGCGATATGTATCCATGAAGTTCCTCTATGATGATTGGTTATGGAGCAAAAATGATCTGGCCGTCGGAGCTGAGGAGCGCCAGCCGCCGATACGGCTCGCGCTGGATGAGCACCACGCCCCAGCGGTACGTTCCCGCCGCTAGGTTGCGTTGGGCCAGGCTGGCCGTGAATTGCGCTGGCTGATCGGACGTGGGCGGCAGCGCCCGTCCCAGGCTAATGCCGTCGGTCATGGCGTCTTGCCCGGCGCCCCAGATCACCACTTCAAAGGTCTGGTTGGCGGCGGGCACAAAGCTGGCATTCCAACGGAATTTGAATTCATCGTTGGAAGCAAAGCCATTGGGCGGCGAATCCAGATAGACCGAATAGCTGTTTTGCGCACGATTGGGCGCCACGCTGGAGGCGCTGACGGTTTGTTGATTGGCGTCGGCAACAGGCGCGGCGGTGGCGGGCGCGACGGGCGGCGCTGCTGTCGCGGTCGCCGTGGGCTCAACGGCTACGGCTTGCGGCGCCGCGGCCGGTTGCGTAAAGGGCTGCGATATTTCGACTACCCACGCGGCCACCCAGGCGTCACCGCTCTCCAAACGCACCCGTAGCCACTGGCCATCCGCCGTCTGCTCCATAATGGGCGCCACCGTGCCTGGGCGCAAAATGGTGGTCACTGTACCGTCCAGGCTGGGTTCGGTGCGGGCATTGACGCCCGCCGCATTTTGGATGAGGGCAAAAGGCGAATTATCGGGGCCGGGCGTGGGCGTCCAGGTCGGCGTGGGCAGCGGTGTGGAGGCCGGCGGCAAAGTTGGGACGGGCGTTGGCGGGATTGGCTGCGCCGCAGTATCGGCTTCCGCCGTGTTATCCGCTGCGTTATCCACTAAGGTGTTGGCCGCAGGCTGCGCTGCCTGTTCACCGGCCAACACGCCCATGGCCTGGGCGGGTAGATCGGGCGTGGGCGTGGGCGTAAAACGCTGGCTGGGCAGCAGCCCCACTACGGGTGAATCGCCCAGCGCCTGGCTCAACGTGCTGGGGAAATCGAGCAGGCGTAACACCTGCCAACCCGCTAATAGGAGCAGAATTGCCGCCGCGCTGGTTAGCAGCGCCGAGCGGCGCAAGGCAAAGCTGCCGCGCTCGGCATTGCTGGGCGTTAAATAAGGTGCGGGCTGCAAATGTCCAGGCGCCGGTCGGCGCGGTCGACGTGGGCGCGCCAGGCTCAGCACTAGCGCCAATATGGCGCCGATGGCCAGAAGGCCCGAGCGCCATTCAATTTCAACAATGAGCCAATAGGAGGAGATGAGTAAACAGAAGAGGGCTAAAAAGAACCATGTTTCCGCCGACCAGAGCGCAAATGGTGCGTTTGTGAGCTGAAAAGCGATCAGCACAGGCAGATCCAGCACCTGCCGCCCCATGCCGGCGTAGAAAATGGAGAGGGCTAAACAATAGGAAGCAAAACGGCGCGTGGCATCCCAAAAGTAGCCAGCAGCCGGTTCGACAGCCGTCTCTTGATTGAGCAAGGAATGAAAATAGGCGGCAAGAAAGATGATAGCCATCAAACTTGCAACCCACACAGCGCCTATTGATGCGTACAACACAATGATTATCTATTCATAATGCACTGACAAGCAAAATGCCAAGGAGGCGAATACGCCTGATTCTGGCGCAAATTTGCATCTTACCAGAGAGAGAATGTTCGTTTATAACAACCGCGAGTATCAATTGTATACGCGCATGAGGTTCAATTGGCGAACTAGACTTGTCAGACGGATGGACAGGTGATGGGGAATCGAACTGCTCATTGAACGCACAAAGGCTCAAACTGGTTCCGTCAAATTGTAATACATTTTACTTGTACCCCGTCTTCTCGCCAAATGTGATGATAATGGAGATAACGGGTATACAATATTTCAGTTTGCTGACGATTTGGGGAGGGGAAGTAGGGTAGGATTTGTCAGCGGCACGACACGCCTACTCCCTACTCCCTACTCCCTACTCCCTACCCCTACTCCTATTCCCCAACGCCAACGCCTTGAAATCGCGCACCTGGCCGGTGATGGCGTTCGGTGGGCAGGCGCTCGATGATGCTGGAGGCGCCTAAAGAAGCCTTGCACTTGCGGCATTTTACGGAGCGCTACTTAATGTTGTCCGGCCTGATCCAGCGGGCCGCCGTGCAGATGACCAGCACATCGGGGTTCACCGCGCCTGGCCGCGGCCAGCGCCAGCATCGCGGTCGATGGCGTTGCGTCCATGACATGGCGTGCTGCGCGCCGATGGTGCCGGATGAGGTCAAAGCCCCGTTGTGGGCCACCAGCATGTCGGCCGGCCTGGGCCAGCCTGCGCTTTCGTCTTCGGTAAAAACATAGGGCGAGGTGAACAGGTCCAGCCATGGGCCAGCCGGATCATCTCCACCTCTTTGTCGTAGCCTATGCCGGTGGCTTCCGTGACGCGAAACTGGCCGTCGATGAGCCCAACCGTGGGGAAATTCTGCACGCCCGAAAAGCCAATCTCCTTGAGCTGGCGCAAAAAGACCGGCATCAAGCGGAACGGATCGGTGCCGCAGACGCCGGCCAGCACCGGCGTATCCTTGACCACGGGCAGCACCTCCGCCGCCATCTCCACCACAATGCTATCATGTCGCCATAGGGCATGAGCCCGGCCAGCGATCCGCCCCGCCATGCGATAGCGCCCCTGAGTTGTAAATGATAATCAGATTCCATGCTGCCCGCCTCGGCGGCACTTGGCCGATGCCGGTACCGCCGCAGCCCACCAGCGGTCGGCCTGCTGCGGCCTGTGCGTGCAGCCGTTTGAGCATTTCACTTCGTGCAATTGCCATGCGTTCCCCTTTCGTCTAATAGCTCGTTGTTAATTTTTTTATTTTCAATTTCATATTTTCAATTAAAAATGGGTTCAACAGGATCTGACGTAGTTGACAAGAGTCAGCGGCGGCTGAGTAGGCCCCGGCAGTTTGAGGCCGTATCGAAACCAAAGCGGGTCAACCACATGAGATCCCAAAGAATCACCACAGATTTCGCAGATTGCTACACAGATTGCCCGGGAAAATCTGCAATCGGGACCTGTGGTTTTCCAATACAGTTATTTCGTTATTCCCCGGAAATTCGCCACCAGCGCCTCCTGGGGCATCTACATTGTGTGGCAGCCGGATCAGCCGTCGGCCGTCCGTGCACAACCGTTTTCTCCAGCGCCGCAAAGAGCGCCGCATCGGCCTCCGGATCGGGAAGGCCGCTCCCGGCGCGCCGACGCGACGCCGCCTTCCGGCAGCAGAAAACGCACCGGCCTCACACTGGTTGAGCTTACGCCGATCCACTCGCCCATTTGCCGGTTTTCGTCCGCCGTGGTGCGCATCAGCGTCACTCTGCGCATTGTGGACATACAAGCTTGATCTTTTGTAACGTTCCGCACCGTCTCCAATGCGCCAAAGTTGACCATATCCAGCGCGCCGCACGAACCCACATAGGGCGTCTGCGCGGATGATGGTCCGCCCCGGCGCTGAAAACGCCGCCAAAGAGCAGGTCGCACACCTCGGTGGTGGTCACGATGACGCCGGAGACCAGCCTGAACTGACCAGCTTTTCCATGGATTGGCCGCCGGTGCCGGTGGCGTGGAAAACCAGGCAGTCGTAGTCATTCTCCAGAGCGCCCACAATTTGCTGCACGCACGGCGTGGTGACCCCAAACATGGTCAGCCCCAGCGCCGGTTTATCCGCGCTGGAAGCCGGAATACGATGGGTCGCCATGCCCGCCGCGTGCGCGGCATTGCCCAACACCTGGCGCGAATCCGGTTGAGCCCGGCCACGTCGGTCACCGAGTAGATCATGCAGATGTCGCTGGGACCCACGTAGGGCGCCACGTTGCCCGATGCCACGGTAGAAACCATCACCTTGGGCACGCCCACCGGCAGCGCCTGCATGGCGGGCGTCACCAATGCCGTGCCGCCCGAGCCGCCCAGCCCGATAATGCCGTCCACGTCGTCGCGGCTCTGCACAAAGCGCACCAGCGCCAGCGCCATCGCCGTTACCGCCGCCCCCTGATCATCGCCAAAGACCGCACCCGCTTTCCTTGCGGTGATGCGCGGCCACCTGTTGCGGCGTCACATCCGCGCCGTCACCGCATGCGAATGCCCACATCCACCAGCGCCGTTGCCACGCCCTGCGCCGCAATCAAATCGCGCACGTAGCGCAGCTCCGCGCCTTTGGTGTCGCCGGTGCCAACTACGTATACTTTTGCCATTGTCTTCCTTGTTTTGGGGAGTAGTCAGTGATCAGATCACGACGCACGAACCCAATCCCTAATCCCCAGCCCCTTCCCTCTAAAATATCACAGCGGGCCACCGTTTCCCCTGTTCCAGCGCGGCCAAAACCATCGTTGATCGATGCCAGCGGCAGCTTCATGGTCATCATCTCGTCGAGATAGAGCTTGCCCGGCGTAGAGATTGGCCAGCCGCGGGAAGTCTACGCGGGCGGCTGCTGCCATAGGAGGTGCGCACAATCTCGCGTTTCGCCCATCATCAGATTGAATGGGAACGAAACCTCCTGGCCAAAGGGTGTCTTGCCCAAAATCACCACGCGGGCGCCGGGGCGGGATGCTTCTAGCGTCTGACGCAGCGTAATGTTTTGACCGGCGGCCTCAATGGCGGTGTCCGCGCCGCGGCCCTGCGTCAGCTTGCGCACCACGGCCACCGGATCCTCCTGGGTGGCGTTGACCACGTGGGTGGCGCCCATCTTTTTTGCCCAATCCAGCTTGAGCGGCGTAATGTCCACGCCCACAATGGTGGACGCCCCGCACAGCCGCGCGCCTTGGATGGCGCTAAGACCCACCGCACCGCAGCCGATCACGACGACGCTAGTGTCGGGCTTGATGCGGGCAGCGTGGACGGCGCCGCCGTAGCCGGTCATGACGGCGCAGCCCAGCAGCGCGGCCCGGTCCAGTGGGAAGTCTTTGCGCACGGGGACGGCGGCCTGCTCGGGTACAATGTTATATTCGGCGTGGGATGAGACCAGGCTGTAATAGTAGACCGGATCACCGTTGAATGACATGCGCGAGCTGCCGTCAAAGAGTACGCCGTTGCGATTGGCGGCGGCGGCCTTTTCGCACAAAATGGGCTGCCCGTGATCGCAATAAAAACAGTGGCCACAGTTGGGGTTCCACGAGCAGACCACGTGATCGCCCACCTTGACCTGCGTCACGCCCGGCCCGATGGCATCCACCACGCCGGCGCCCTCGTGACCAATAATGGCGGGCAGGCGCTGCGGCTGATAGCCGTGCATGGTCTCCCAATCGGTGTGGCATAATCCGCTGGCCGCAATTTTGACCCGCACCTCGCCCGGCCCCGGTTCGGCGATTTCTACCTCTTCGATGGTCAGCTTGCCGGGCGCTGAATGGAGCACGGCGGCTTTCATTTTCATGTTGCTTCCCCTTTTGATTTACGATTTTAGATTTCCGATTTACGCATACGCGCCGGACGCCCTTCCTCACTGCCATTAAGTTAGCGGAGACTGCGATGCACGGCGGCCAAGAGTTACAAACTTTCGCAGACATTATCCGCCGTGCGTTGCAGTTGCAGCGGTCGCCATGCCCCTTAACTTGATGGCCGTGAGGCCCTTCCTCCCCCTTGGGGTTCTCCGCACATCTTTCCCCCTCCTCTCCAATTTTGGAGAGGAGGGGTCAGGGAGAGGAGAGGCTCACGCCTTGATTGCTACTTTTTCCAACATCTCATAATAGGGCAAACTCTCTTCCAGCAGCGGCGCAACCGTTCAGGGAACGGTTCATCCTTTTCCACGTAGGGGGCAAAGCCGCTGGATTTGTGGACGTTGGCGTACCAATACTTGGCCCAACTGCCGTCTTCGGGGCGCGGGCCGGGTGCCCAGCTTAGCATGGCTTCGTCAAAGGGGATGCCGATGCGGGCGCACAGTTCGCGCAGCACGCCACGCGGATTGAGCAGGATCTGCTGGAGTCGAGCACGGGCGGCTCTTGGCCCATATCACAGAGCTGCCGGTACAGCTCGGCCTGCATGGCGTAACCAATGTCGCGCATGGTGGGTGTTTCGATATTTTTGCTGAACGAGAGGATCATGGGCGCTGGCGCCCGCGTCAGCAGCACGTTGATCGTCTGCCGCATAAAGCCGCGGTCGATCTGCACCAGGTGGTGGGTCATCTGCTTGAAAAAGATGACCGGCGTGGCGCACGGCCCCAGAATCAACTCGCGCACCACGCGGGCGCCGTCGTTGTCCTGGGTGGCAATCACCTCCGCCGCGCCGGGGTGATATTCATCAGCGTCGGACACGGTCAAGTAGTGGGCGTAGAGTGGCTCATCCACCACCTGCGTATCGCTACGCTGGGCAAACGAATACATGAGCGCCGTCGAAACATTGCGCGGGCCGGACCAGAGGTTGATGCGGGTGGTTGACATGGTGTGTCCTGGGTGCGAGTGGCGGGTTGCGAGTTGTGTGTTGCGTGTACTGGTTGAGAATCTGATGGGGTGACTTGCGGCTTTGCTGGTGTAAGGGCGTTGGTGGCATGAAAGGCTCCCCTTCACCTTGTCACCCTTTCACCTTGTCATCTTCCCCCTACGCCATTCCGTGCCGCTGCCAGCGCGACAGCCCGCCGCGGATCAGCTCGATGCCGGATTGGACGCTGCATTGACTGCCTTCGCCTTCGCCGTAGACCGAGACGACGGCCAGGGCGGCCACTTTGCCGGTGGCCATGACCGTGTCGACGGCGGCCAGCACCTGCTCCATGTTGGGGCCATTGGGTTCGCGGGTGCCGTGGTTGGGGACGTATGATTCATCCAGAATGTCCGAGTCAATGTGCAGATAGATATAGTCCGTGCGGGCGGCCAACTCGGTGACGGCCTGCGCTAGATCATCCCCGGGGAAGCCGGCGGCGGGCGCGGCGATCACCACATCGGTGGCGCGGATGAGCTGCTCTTCAGGTGCGTCCAGGTTGCGCACGTCGACCATGACAATGCGGTCGGTGGGCAGCGGCGCCGCAATGTGCGAACCTTCGCGCCAGCGCGGATAGGCCAGCCCGGCCGCCACCGCCACCGGCATGCCGCCCAACATGCCGGAAAGGGTGGTCTTGGGCGTGTTGAAATCACCATGCGCATCGAACCAGAGCAGCCCAATGCGGGCGTCAGCGCCATGCGCATCCTGCAAGCCGCCGACCACGCCGGTTATGTGCGAACAGTCGCCGCCGCTCATGAGTACGGCCTTATTTTGACGACGCGCCTCCGCCACGGCATCGGCGATCAGGCCGCCGAGAATCCCCAGGTTGTCGGTGGGTTCGCTTTGCCGCTGGGCTTCGGGGAAGCGCGGCTCCGCTATGTCGAATGGAATATCCGCGGCGGCGTACGCATTGGCCGCGGCGTAGGCATCCAGCGAACGTTCATCGCGCTGGGCCAGGTTGCTGCCCCGGTAGCGCACGCCGATGACTTGGAGGGATGCGAGGGGTTTGGAGGATTGGGTGGTTGTCATGTTGGATTCCTAAATGTAGGTCACTCTGCAAGAGTGACATGGTTAGGTATTCAGGCGGCTCCGTCGACCAGGCTTGTCACACAGCATGTGTGACCTACTGTGACAGCGCATTCGTAGGTCACTCTTGTAGAGTGACATCTTTGGGTATTCTGGTAGTAACCATGCTTGTCACACAGCATGTGTGCCCTACTCTTGCTGCGATAAAAAATCTGCGTAATCTGTGTAATCTGTTGATCCAATTCTACCTCGGCACATCCACGCTGTTAAGAAAACGACGCACCGCGGCATCAGCATCCAGCCCTTCAATCTCAGCTTCGGGGCGCAGGATGATGCGGTGGCGATAGGTGGGGGGCGCCACATATTTTACATCATCGGGCGTCACGTAGTCACGCCCGGCCAGGGCTGCCGCGGTTTTGGCCGTGAGCAGCAGCGTAATGCTGGCGCGCGGGCTGCCGCCCAGGATCAGATCGCGGCTGGCGCGGCTGGCGTTGGCGATCTGCGTAATGTAGCGCAGGATGCCCGGCTCCACCGTGACGCGGCGGATTTCGTCGTGGAGGACCGCCAGTTCGGCGGGCTTGATGACTGCGCTGACGCCGGTGGCCTCAAGGTGGTGCGCATCAAAGCCGTGATGATAGCGCAGCAGCACCTCTTCCTCCACCTCCGGCGGCGGATAGTTGACCAGCACCTTGAACATAAAGCGGTCCAACTGCGCTTCGGGCAGCGGATAAGTGCCTTCATATTCGATGGGGTTCTGGGTGGCCAGCACCATAAAAGGCTCGCTCAAGGTATGGCGCTCGCCGTCGATGGTCACCTGCCGCTCTGCCATGGCCTCCAGTAGGGCGGATTGGGTTTTGGCCGGCGCCCGGTTGATCTCATCGGCCAGGGCAATGTTGGTAAAGATGGGGCCCTGCTTCAGGTAAAACTGGCCGCGGTTGATGTCAAAAACCTGGGTGCCAATTACGTCGCTGGGCATCAGATCCGCGGTAAACTGGATGCGGCCAAAGCGGGCGTCGATGAGCTGGGCCAGCGTCTTCGCCATCAGCGTTTTGGCCGTCCCCGGCACCCCCTCCAGCAGCACGTGGCCGCCGCTGAAGAAGGCAATGACGATCTGCGCGAAGACCTCATCCTGGCCGACAATGACCTTGGCGGCTTCGGTTTTGATCTGTTGGTATAAGGTGGATAATGACACGGAAATCCTCGTTGCTGGGTTGAAAACCGGCAGAAAATTGTAAATGGTGAACGGTAAATTGTGAATGGTGAATGAAGGGGGCGCGCGTAGCCGGCCTCGTTTACCATTCACCGTTCACAATTTACCATTTATAATTGCGCCTGGGTCCCATCAAGAGACAATCTCATCCATCTCGCGCACGGCCTCAATCAACTGATTTTCGCTGGGATTGCTCTCCAGCGTCTGGAACAGGCGCGCCACGGCGTTGATCTGCTCATCGCTCAACAGGCGGTTAGCGCTGCGCAATTGCGCCACAAAATCGGCATCCGGCAGGTCGGTGCGCAGTTGATGCGTGCGGCCCAGGCGCACTTTGAGCCGCTGCTTAAAATGGCTGGCCACCGCTGCCTGTTGACGCTTCCGGCGCTGCAAACCGGCCATGGCTTCCACATATTCAGCCGCTTCACGCCGCCGTTGCGCGCTTTGGACCGGCAGCGGCGGTCCCAGACGCCAGCCCTGCAAAAGCAGATAGAGTAGCAGCAGCCCCATCAAAAAAAGCGTGGCCTGCCCCAAATGGGCGAAAAAACCAGTCGCGCACCGAATTGATTTCGCCGCGCTGATTTTGCACGCCCAATGCAAAAAGATGATAGGCATCGATGGCCGCCGCACCACCCGGCGCCACCGTGCGCAGAATGGCGGGGATCAGATAGGCGGCGTCTTCATTTTGCAACATGCCATTGGTCAGATCGTGATGGGTGCTCAAGTGCAGACCACGCCGTCGCCCACCTGCTGCACCGCCGCCGTCACGTCTTGCGCAACGAGCGCTTCCAGCGATGGAGCGTTCTCATCTGTGGGCCGCGCGCGGGCGGAGCTGCTGGCCAAAACGGGCGCCGCGTTCGGCGCATCCTGCAGATTCAAAAAGCCGCGCAGTCCGGGCTGTGCAACTACCGCCGGTGCAGCGGGCAACAACGGCTGTTGCTGATAGTCGCGGCTGGCAAAACCGATTTCGCTGTTCTGAAAAACGCCAAACGCGTCGATCAGCGCCTTATCCAGCGCATCGGGTCCAACGAGCACTAGCGTGCCGCCCTCGCTCACCCAGCGCTGGAGTGGCTGCGCTTCATCCTCGGTGTAGGGGGCAGCGTTGGGAAAGACAAAGAGCAGATCAATCGCCGCCGCATCCAGTGCACCATCCCGGCGGGATCGGGCGTGGCCGGCGACGTGTCCCACAGATTGGTGCGCACGACGCGCAGCGGATGCCCCATCTCCTCAGCCACAGACGCAGCGCCAACAGCCCGCTCGGCGCCGCCGAATCCGGGTCATACGGTGGCGCCTGCGCACCCTGTTGAAAAAAGATCGAAGCTGCCGCCAGCACCGCAAACAGCAGTCCAATCACGACCCACTCGCGTCGTTCCGTCACATTTGCACTCCCAAGTGCAGGCGGGCACGACTGGCGGCGAACAGTGTCTCAGGCCCTGTCGTCACCTGTTTCCCGCCGCCAATCATGCCCCTACAGATAGAGGACTACTCTTCTGCTTCCTCACTCACCCCCGCCAACTCCGCAATCTCCCGCTCGTACAGATCGAACGTCTCTCGATCCGGCTCGCTTTCGCCATACCAGACCCGGTCAAAAGTATCCACCACCGGATGCAGATGGCTTTCCACCTGGGCTTGGCGCTGCACTTGCGACAGCACCTCGCGATTGGTCAAGCTGCGGTCATATTGGATGACGCTGCGTTCATCCAGCGTCAGCAGCGCCGACAGATAGAGCTGGCGCACGGCCTGGCGATAGCTGCCGTCTTGGGCCAGCCGGGCGGCTTGTTCGCGGGCGGCTTGGCGGTGAGCGGCGTTTCATCGCCATCGAGCGCGGCGGCGCGCCTCGGCATCACCCACCAGCCCGCCCAGCAGCCTTTGCAGCCAATAGCTCAACAGCAGAATCAGCGCCGCCGCCGATGATGACGATGCTCCAGAAAACGAGGGGACCGACTTGGGTGATGCCGCGCTGTTTGGCCGCCCATGGCGGGAAAGAGCCGCGCCCAAAACTCGGCAATCCAGCGCTGAAAGCGTTGGCTCAAGCTTTCCGGCTGCGTAAATTCGGGCCGCGCCAGCACTTGTTGCAGCAGCGCCAGCCGGGCCGCGCTGTCATCGCTGGCGGACGCGGCAAGCTGGCGGCGCACCAATTGGACGCGCGCCAACGCGGCTGCCGCGTGAGGGGGTAGGTCAGCCTCGGGAATTTGCTCGCGCGTCTCAATCAGGAGCGAAGGATAGACAATTTCCGCATCGGCCAGCCGCACGCCCGACACGGCGGCCAACGCGGCCTGCGCCGCATCGTAAGCGGCCAGATCGCCATCGAGCGCCTGCGTCAACTCGCGTTCGGCCTCGGCCAGCCGTGCGGCATATTCGTCCAAAGAGATGGTGGCGGCATCATTGGTTTGCGCGTAAAGTTGCACCGGGAGCAAGGCGGCTATCGTTACAAAGGCGATAATCCCAAATAGTCTGAGAGCAACCATAAAAAATCGTGTCAATGAATCAATTTCGGGCACGACGGCGGCGCAATTAATCGTCCAGAGCAATAAGAGTGGCGCTGATTTACCTTGCCAGGCTCGAAAACCGACCGGTGTGATCCCTACTTGTTTCCAAACTGGTGTAGTCCCGCTGCCATTCATGCCCTACCACTACGCAAAATTTGTGGCTTTTTTTAACGCCCCACACCCCGATCACCGTCTGCCCGCCATAAACTTGCTGGCCCGGCTGCACCAGGATTTCGGCATCCAGCGGCAGATAGAGATCGACGCGGCTGCCAAATTTGATGAGGCCAAAGCGTTCGCCCTTGGCCAGCGCATCGCCCACTTTTTTCCAGCACACAATGCGGCGGGCCAAAATGCCGGTCATCTGCGTGACCGCGATGGGACCGTGGCCAGTGTGCAGCCCTACCAGATTGGATTCATTGTCGTCGGCGGAATGCAGGAAGGCGGGGGCGAAGGAGCCCGGCTGATAGTGCAACGCAGCTACTTCACCGGCGCAGGGGCTGCGCTGCACGTGTACGTCGAAAATGCTGAGGAAGATGGTGATGCGGCGGGCCTGTGCGTGCAGAAAGTGGGGCTCGTACACCACCTCAATTTTGCGGATGCGCCCGTCCGCCGGGGCCAGCAGCAGGTTGTCGCCGTGGGCGTCCGGCGTGCGCTCCGGGTCGCGGAAAAATGAAAACACCCAGAGCAGCGTGATCCCAGCCAGCGCGGTTAACCAACGGTTGCGCAGCCCCAGCCCAGTCAGCAGCAGCCCGGTCAGCCCAATTACAATGGCGCGCACCTCGCGCCACGCGATGTATGCGCCCTGCACGATAATCATTGCAGAGTTTTCTCCATGAGTTTTTGGGCGGGCTCGGTATAGGCAAAGAGGGGGCCGCTGATGGCGTAGATCAGCAGCAGGCTAAAGGGGACGACTTCCCAACCGGCGGCCAGCCAGCAGCCCAGCGCATAAATCGCCAGCGCCAGCCAAAGCAGCGGCGGCGCGGCCAGCACATGTTTCAGCTTGGGATAGGGAAAGGGGCTGACCATCAAGTAGCTCACCACCACGACTATGGCCGCCCACCAGATATTGAGCGTCCAATAGCGCCAAAAGCTGCCGGTAATCAGAATCAGGCTGGCCAGCGGAATAGGCATGCCGATGAAATAGGCCGCGCGATTGGAGGGCAGCGTGTTAAAGCGCGCCAACCTGAAGGCGCCGGCCATAGCAAAGGTGAGTGACGAGGCAATGGCAATGGGCTGCATGACGCCGACCAGCAACATCAAATGATAGACCAGCATGGTGGGCGCCACGCCAAAGGTGACCATATCGGCCAGCGAGTCAAGCTGCTTGCCGATTTCGGTCATAGCGTTGAGCCGCGCCGCCAACTGCCCATCCATCACGTCCAGAATGGCGCCCAGTAGAATGAAGATAGCGGCAGTCAAAAAGTGCTGATCGTTCAGCAACATAATGGCCGCAATCCCCAGCATGAGCGAACTCATGGTGGCGGCATTGGGAATCACATAACAAAGTTTTCGTGATAAAGTCATTATTCACTTTCAACCGCAGATTGATCAGAATTAATAGATCAACAGATTACATGGATTACACAGATTAAAAAGAGAAAAAATCTTTAAAATCTGTGTAATCTGTTGATCATAAAATCTAACCCCATCTATTCGACCGGTTTGCGCCAGTAGTGGACCCACGTAGGCGGCGCGTTGGCCAGGACCACGCGGCGTTCGAACTGGTATTGGCGGGCGTACTCCTGGAGGATGGCCTGGTTGGCGTCCATTTGGGTGCGGGTTTGTGGGCCGCCAAAGTGATATTTGAGCTGGCCAATAAAGATATACTTGACGTAGCTAAAGATGCCGCCGGGCCGCAGGTGTTGCATCATCGTCTCCAGCAGCGCGGCCACCATCGGCGGCGGGAAATTAGTGAGCGGCAGGCTAAAGATGATAAAATCGTAGGCGGCGTCAAACGGAAATTGCAGCAGATCGGCATTGATCAGCCGGATGTCCACATGGGGGCGGCGCAGCAGGCCTTCATCCGCCAATCGCCGCTGCAAAAAGCCGGTCAGATCGGAGCTGATCTCGACTGCGTCCAGCCGGTCGCCGGGGATGAGCAGCGGGATGATCTCGCGGGTAAATGAGCCGGTGCCGGCGCTCGCCTCCAAAATGCGCGCTGGTGGCTGCGGCGCTCAGATAGGCCGACGCCGCCTGCCCCAATGCGGGCGAACTGGGCAAAATTGCCCCACCTGCGTAAAATTGCGCCGAAATTGATCAAAGAAAAGTGTCTGGTTACGAAGCGTCACAAGATTTCTCAGAAATGAAAAGAAGGGATCAACAGATTACACAGATTGAAAAGATTTTTTATGTCTGCATAGAAAATGAATGGTTCTTTTGTATCTGGTGTGGTTGACCCACTTTGGTTTCGATACGGCTGCCAACAACCGCAGCCTACGCATCCGCCGTTAGCCGTCATCAGCCACATGAGATCCCGTTGAACCCAATAATCTTTAAAATCTGTGCAATCTGTTGATCATATATAACAAAGTGACCGGATTATAGCACACAATCATTGTAACCCCATGAATCGAAAGGATAATGTTGTCATGACACACGCCGTTTTGGCCGCCCAGCTTTACACCGTGCGCGACTTTACCAAAACCGCCGCCGATTTGGCCGCCAGCCTGCAAAAGGTGGCGGATATTGGCTACACCGCCGTGCAGGTGTCGGCCATTGGGCCGATTCCGCACCAGGAGGTGAAGCAGATGGTGGATGACCTGGGACTGACCATTTGCAACACGCATATTGGGTATGACAAGTTGTGGAACGAGCTGGACGATGTAATTGCGCAGCACAAGCTGTGGGAATGCCAGCACGTGGCCATTGGCAGCCTGCCCGCGCCCTATCGGCAGGAAGGGCCAGCGGCTTTCAACGCTTTGCCGCCGAAGCCACGGTGGTGGGGGAAAAGCTGGCCGCGGCCGGGCTCACCTTTAGCTATCACAATCACTCGTTTGAATTTGTGCGCTTTCCGCACAATGGCGGCAGCCGCACCGCCCTGGACATTATTTTTGATGAAAGCGATCCGCGCTATCTGCAAGCCGAGATCGACACCTTCTGGATCCAACATGGCGGCGGTGACCCGGTGCAGTGGACGCGGCGCATGAAGGGCCGCATGCCGGTGATTCACCTCAAAGACATGGTGATTGCCGAAACCGAAGGGCGGCTTCCTGGGCAAACATCAAATGGCCGAAAGTGGGCGAAGGCAACATGAACTGGGCCGGCATTCTGGCCGCCTGTAAAGAGGCCGGCGTCGAATGGTACGCCATCGAGCAGGACATCTGCCAGCGCGACCCGTTTGAGAGTCTGGCGATTAGTTATAAGAATTTGAGGGAGATGGGGGTGGAGTAGGGAGGTGAGGGGTAGGGGGGGAGATGAGTAGGGAGGTAGGTGAGTAGGCTCGTCGCGACGGACCCGCTTCCCTAATCCCTACTCCTACTCCTAATCCTCCCTATGGGCATTGCGTCGTGCCGGTGGGATAAATGGAGACGGGGACGCGCGTCATATCCACCGGGCCCAGGCCGATGGCGTCGGCGCCGGAGGCGCTGATGAGGATAGGTTGGGGGGCGGCCGTGGAGTATTCCAGGCTGGTGACAAAGTCGGCGTAGAGGCCCAGGTTGCCGCCGAGGGCGGTGTTTTGGACGAGTTGCGTACCGTCGCGCTGGCTCATTGCGGCGAGCAGATTGGCTTCGAAGGTGTTGGCGTACCCCGCCACAATCACTGGGCTGCACACCGTATCGCCCACGGCGGGGAAATCCAGGTCCAGCGCGCGCTGGCCGGGCAGGATGATGATGGCGGCGCTCACCTTGTTGATCTCGCTGCCGCCTTGGGCGCTAATCTCGAAGGCTTCCAGCGTGGCGCGCTGCACGTCCCAGGCCACAAAGCGCAGCGTGGTGTGGAAAAAGTCGAAGCCATCCACCGAACCGCCGGTGGCGTTGCGCTCGGCGATCACGGCGCCACTCTGATCCAGCAGCCGCACGACCACGTTGCCCTCAAAGGTTCGCGAGAAGCCAATCACCTCCAGCGGGCTGTGGTAAACCGCATCGGCCACTGGCGAGAAAAGCTCAATAGCCTCGGCGGGTGCGGCCCAAACCGGCGGCTCTTCCGGTGCTGGCGTGGGTGCGGGCAGTTCGGCTGTGGTGGTATTCGATTCGGTAATGGCCTCTGTGACCGTGAGAGTAGCCGTGTCCGTCACCGAGATGCCCGGCGTCGTTATGGCTGCGCCGGCGGTCAGCGTGGCGGTGGTGGTGACACCTTCGGCGGGTGCGGGTGTAGGTGTCGGCGCCGGAATACGCAGCACCTGACCAATGCGGATCAGGTCGGCGTTGACCAGGTTGTTCTCCTGTTGCAGCGCCGAAACGGTGGTGCTGAAACGGGTGGCAATGGAGACAAGTGTGTCGTTGAGCTGCACTGTGTAGGTGACCGGTTGCGTCTCCTGCATTAGGGGGCGCAATGCGGGCGCGGCGGCTACCGGCTGGCCAATTTGGAACAGGACAATTGTTAGTAACAACAGCCCGAACGCCACGGTCGAACAGACCAGTACTTTGCGCAGTTGAATCATGAGGGGGTCCTTTCGTATGTGAGATTTGTGTTCGTAGTTCGTAGGTCACTCTTGCAGAGTGACATCCTAGGCCAACCGGGCATGTCACTCTGCAAGAGTGACCTACAATCTACAATCGACATCTCTGTCTTGGGCAATCATTTAATACCTCATAATCATAGGTCGAAATCTCCCATTGCGCAACGTCATAAAATCCATGCTTCCTCAACCACAAGCCAACGACTGACATCCGTTCATGCCAAATCCTCCCCTATCGAGTCAATCTCATCTAATTCTAAACGGTCGCGTATATGATTATGCCGAGCTGGCCGCCGGTTCATCGGCGCATAAAAACGCGGTGCTGAGCGAAAATGCGGCGGCCACGCTGCAATTTTGCCAGCAGTGGCTTGCGGGCCAGGATGAGTTCGTGATCAACACCTCTGGCTCCACCGGCGCGCCCAAGCCGATTACGCTGCTCCGTGAGCAGATGGAGGCGAGCGCGCGCGCCACGGGACAAGCGCTGGGTTTGCACGCGGGGCAACGCGCGCTGATCTGCCTGCCCACGCGCTACATTGCCGGGCGTATGATGCTAGTGCGCGGCTTTGCGCTGGGTCTGCACATGACGGTGGTGGAGCCGAGCAGCAACCCGCTGCTTGATTTGCCCGCGGACGCCCATTTTGATTTTACGGCGCTGACGCCGATGCAATTGCACACCATTCTGAACGGTCCACCGGCACATTGGGCCATTCTGACGCGGATGCAAGCGATCCTGATTGGCGGCGGCCCGGTTAGCGCGGCGCTGCACCATCAGCTTCAACCCATTACGGCGCCCCTTTATCACACCTACGGTATGACTGAAACCGTGACGCATATTGCGCTGCGTCGGCTCAATGGCCCGCAGGCATCGGATGCGTTCACCCCTCTGCCCGGCGTGGAATTGGGGCTGGATGCGCGCGGCTGTCTCACCATCCGCGCGGCAGTGACGCGGGGCGAAACGGTGGCCACCAATGACCATGTGGAACTGCGCGCCGACGGCTCGTTTGTGTGGCTGGGGCGGCTGGACAACGTGATCAATTCGGGTGGGGTCAAGGTGCAGGTGGAAAAGGTGGAGAGTGCGTTGGAGCAGGTGCTGTTCGAGTTTGGTGACGAAAAGCTGGCGCGGCGGCGCTTTTTTGTGGGCGCGTTGCCCGATGAACGGCTGGGCCAAATGGTGGCGGTGATTATGGAAGGTGAGCCATTGGGCGAACAGGTGGAGAATACGGTGAAGGTCGCACTCAGTCGCAAACTGACGCGTTTTGAATTGCCGCGCCAGTTTTATTATCTGCCCCAACTGTGCGAAACGCCCACGGGCAAAATAGATCGCCCCCAAAATCTGATGCAGATTGCGGCGCGCACAGAGTGAGAACCTCTGCGAACAACAGCCATCATTGGTGATGTCACATCCCCAATCAATGTGCAATGGGAAGCAGCTAAGCGCGCCACAGAATAAATTCTGTGGCTGGTAGGGGAAACCGGTTAAAACCTGTTGGCCGCATGACGACAACATGCTTTAGCACGTTTGCTGTAGCAGGCTGGGAATTTATTCCTTGCCCACTCTTCACCACCTTTGCACACCAATGCTGGATCATATATAATCTTTTGTATCAAGAGCGCACCTTCCCAAATTTGGCGTCTCTTGCCACCTCCCCCCAATTGCCACATTAATTGAAATGCATACACGTACTTTGTTCTCCGGTTTGTATCCATCGGAACACATCATTCAACATATTCTCAACGACAAGGAGGAACTATGGGTGTACACACAGGTTTGAGTCGGCGGCAGTTTTTGAAAATCTCCGCCTTTACGGGGACGGCGGCGCTGCTGGCGGCTTGCGCGCCCGGTGCGGCCCCCGCGGGCGGTGAAGGCGGCAGCGCGGCGGGCGAGTCGATCATGATCCGCTACCAATCGCGCGAGCCAGAACAGGCAGCGGGCATTCAAGAATTGTGGAACGAGTTTTATCCTCAGTTCCGCGAAGCCAACCCCAATGTGGAAGTAGAATTTCTGCCCGATCCCGGCGGCGCCCGACGCGAGAATGCGTTGAGCGCGATGGTGGCCGGCAATGCGCCGGATTTGACCGAGTGGTGCTGCGCCGATTCCACCTTCTTTATGCAGAAGGGCGAAACGCTGGATTTGCAGTCGTTCATCGACCGTGACGCCGACGAGGTCAACATGGCCGACTACTATGCGCACCAGTTTGACCCGTGGACGCAGGATGGCAACATTCACCTAATGCCGCGCTTTACGGGCAGCCAAGTGATCTATTACAACAAAGATCTCTTTGACAGCGTGGGCGTCGAGTATCCGCCGTCCGAATGGGGCGCCTGGACGTGGGAAGATTACACCGATATGGCGCGCAAGTTTGTAGACACCAGTGGCGATCTGCCGCGCTGGGGCACCTCCAACTATGGCCTCAACGCTAACTGGCTTACCCAGTACTGGCTACGCGGCTGGGGCGCCCACATGGTCGATCCGGCTGACAACAAACATTGCGGGCTGGATGATGCCAAAGCGCAGGAATCACTGGAGTGGATGCGCAGCATTATTTGGGATGAGCCCATTTTCGCGTACGGCGCCGATATTGGTCTCGGCGTGGTGGAGCTCTTCCTGGGGCAGCGCATTGCGTTGATGGAGATCGGCCCGTGGAACCTGGGCGTGCAGGCCGACGGCGCCACCTTTAAGTGGGACGTGGCGCCCATGCCCAATGGCCCGGCCGGCACGACGACGCACCAATCGGTGGATGGCACTATGATCTGGGGCAAGACGCAGCACCCGGAAGAGTCGTGGGAGCTGATGAAGTGGCTGACCGGCGTGGATTATGGCCGCCTCTACATCCGCTATGCGCAGAAGCAACCCTCGCGCAAGAGCCTGCTGCCCGAGTTTGCCACGATCATGCGCGATGCCAACCCGCTCTTTGAGGAGATCAATCTGGATGTCTTCACCAATGCCATCGAGCAGGACATTGGCGGGCCGGAGGAGATGTTTGCCGATGACTTTGTGACCAAGGATCAGATCCTCAAACCGGCCTTTGACCGGGTGATGCTGCTGGGTGAAGCGCCCGTAGACGTGATTGTGCAACACGCCGACGTGGCCACGCGCTTTAACCGCGGTGAAATTCCGATTGAGGATTTGGGCAACGAGTTAGCCAAGATTGAGTAACGTTTTTTTGAATGCGTGCGCTGCCTGTAGGGGGCGCACGCATTCGGTTGAATTAAGAAAACACTATGGCCAGCATTCAACAGACAGAACAAACCAGTGCATTTTCCTGGCTGCGCCGCGATGGCAAACCCATGCGTCAATCCACGCGCGAGGCGCTTTACGGCTATTTGATGGCCTCCCCGTGGATTATCGGCTTTCTCATCTTTACGGCCGGGCCGCTGATCGCCTCCTTTGTTATTGGTCTTTACAGCACCGATTTTCTGACCCATTTTGATTATGTGGGCTTTAAGTGGTATCAAAACGTGCTCTTTGACGCGCTTGTGCGCAAGGCCATCCTCAACACGGCGCTTTATAGCTTTGCCGTGGTGCCGCTTAACACCGTTATTGCACTGCTGATTGCCGTGCTGCTCAACCAGGGCATTTTGGGCCAAAGCTTCTGGCGCACGGTCTACTATCTGCCCTCGGTGGTGTCGGGCGTGGCGGTGGCGCTGCTCTGGAAGTGGCTTTATCAGCCGGATGTGGGCCTTTTCAACACCATCCTGCGCTACTTTGGCATTGCCGGCCCGCGCTGGATTTTGAGCGAAGAGTGGGCGCTGCCTTCCATCATCATTATGTCGCTGTGGGGCGCCGGCTCGGCCATGCTGATCTACCTGGCCGGGCTGCGCGGCATCCCCACGGCGCTCTACGAAGCGGCTGAAATTGACGGCGCCACCTCGGTGCGCCGCTTTTTCGCCATTACGCTGCCGCTGCTGACGCCCACGATTTTCTTCAACGTGGTGCTCAAATTATTGGCTCGTGGCAGGTTTTTACGGCGGCGCTGGTCATGACCGAAGGCGGCCCCAACAACGCCACGCTGACCATGGTGCTGCATATCTACCGCACCGGCTTCCGCAATTCGTACTTTGGCTATGCCTCGGCGCAGGCGTGGGTGCTCTTCCTCATGGTGCTCATCTTTGTGGTGGTGGCGCTGCGCAGCGCTTCTACGTGGGTGCATTACGAGCGAGTGTAACTACATGACAGGATGATAAGATGACAAGGTGCGGTCATCCTGTCATCTTGTCACCCTGTCACCCTGAAAGGTTTCACACGTTATGACGGCTGTTGCCCAATCTAATCGCGCTGACGGGGGTCGATTCCGCGGCAGTAATCTGACCGAGTTTATTTTTCGCGTGCTACTCTACGCGCCGTGCTGATTGGCGCGGTCATTTTTGCAGTGCCGTTCTATTGGATGATCCGCACCGCGCTGATGCCCACGTGGCAGGTCTATGTGTTTCCGCCGGCCTGATTCCGGCCGAGTACCATTGGGAAAATTTCAAGACGCCTTTTGCGGTTTTCCCCTTTGGCGGCTGGTTCGTCAACACGCGCTGATCGCCATTATGAGCGCCATCGGCACGGCCATTTCGGCCTCTATGGTGGGCTTTAGCTTTGCGCGGCTGCGCTTTCCCATGCGCGACACGCTTTTTCTAATTGTGCTGGCCACCATGATCATGCCCGAGCACGTGCGGCTGGTTCCCACCTATCTGCTCTTTGTGGCGCTGGGTTGGGTGGGCACTTATTTGCCGCTGATTGTACCCAACTGGTTTGCGCCCGCCTTTTTTGTTTTCCTGCTGCGCCAGTTCTTTATGACCATCCCCAAAGAACTGGACGACGCCGCCTTTATTGATGGCTGCAATCCGTGGAGCCTCTTCTGGCGCATCCACCTGCCGCTGAGCGTGCCTGCGCTGGGCGTGGTCATCATCTTTATGATCACCTTCCAATGGAACGACTTCCTCAACCCACTGATCTACATTCAGGGCGTCAACGATTTTACGGTGGCGTTGGGTCTGCGTCTCTTCCAGGGCCAGATGACCACCAACATGCAGGGACTCATGGCCGCCTCACTGCTGGCCGCCCTGCCCACGATTGTGATGTTCTTTTTGCCCAGCGCTATTTTGTGCAGGCATTGTGGTATCGGGCGTGAAGGGGTAAAAGCGGGAGTAGGAAGTAGGAGTAGGGATTAGGCGGGAAACAACTTACTCCCTACTCCCTACTCCCTACTCCCTACTCCCTACTCCCTACTCCCTACTTTCCCATAGGAGAAAACAACATGAGCAAGGTTCTCGATGAAGTGTTGGCGGCCAATGCGGATTATGCAGCCAACTTTGGCGACAAGGGCAGCTTGCCCATGCCGCCGGGACGTAGTTTTGCCATTTTGACCTGTATGGACGCCCGTTTGGATCCGGCCAAATATGCCGGGCTGGCCGAGGGCGACGCGCACGTGATTCGCAACGCCGGCGGCCGCGCCAGCGATGACGCCATCCGCTCGCTGGTGATTTCGCACAAGCTGCTGGGCACCAATGAGTGGTTTGTGATCCATCACACCGACTGTGGCATGCAGACCTTCACCAATGAGATCATGGGCGATCTGCTGGCCAGCAGCCTGGAGACAGCCAGCATAGACGCCAGCGGCTGGCACGACAACGGCGCCGGTCCCGGCACCACCGATGGCCGCTTTATCAACTGGCTCACCATTGCGGACCAGCCGCAGAGCGTGCTCGAGGATGTGCTGCGCATCCGCAACAGCCCCATGGTGCCGGACGATGTTCCCATTTATGGTTATATTTATGATTGCGGCTCCGGCAAGCTGATTGAGGTGCCGGCGGCTACAGCAGCGGGGAAAGCCAAGTAGGCCCAAAACGATTCAAATAGCGCAGACTGCGATGCACGCCGCCTAAAATTTCGACGCTGAATGTGGGTATTTAGCCGTGCGTTGCAGTCGTAGCGGGTTTCTTTAAACAACCTTGTGGTCAACCCGCTACGACTGCAACGCACGGTGGACATGATCAGGGACGGTCGAAGTCGACGGACACCGTGCAGCGCAGTCTGCGCTCGCTTTAAAACATTGAAAGGTAGCGGTACGTGAAAGTTATTCAGGTGGGTATTGGCGGCATGGGCAATGCCTGGCTCAATGCGGTGACGGCGTCGGCCAATGTGGCTTATGCCGGTTTTGTGGAAGTGAGCGACGCCATTGCCGAGGCGCAGGCGGGCAAGTATGGGCTGGATCGCGGCGTGATTTTTAAAACGCTGGAAGAGGCGCTGGACCGCGTCGAGGCCGACGGCGTGATCAACGTGACGCCGCCGCAGTTTCACAAGGCGGTGTCGGTGACGGCGCTAGAGGCGGGCGTACCTGTGCTTTCGGAAAAGCCGCTAGCCGGTACGCTGCAGGAGGCCGCCGATATTGTGGATGCGGCCAACCGCACCGGCGTGCTGCATATGGTGGCGCAGAATTATCGCTACCGCAGCGCTACGCAGACGCTGAAAAAGGCGCTGGATTCGGGCGTGTGCGGCGCGGTCAGCTCGGCCACGGTCGAGTTTTTCAAGGGGCCGCACTTTGGCGGCTTCCGCGATGACATGGACTATCCGCTGATCATCGACATGTCGATCCACCATTTTGATTTGATGCGCTTTTTCCTGGGCAAAGAGCTGGTCGCCGTTGAGGGCCAAAGCTGGAACCCGCCGTGGAGCTGGTACCGGGGCGATGCGTCCGCCGCCGTCAACCTGACTTTTGGGGATGATGTGCATGTGGCCTATAACGGCTCGTGGTGTTCGCAGGCCCGGCGCACAAGCTGGAACGCTAACTGGCGCTTTGAATGCGCCAATGGGGTTGTGATGATGGTGGACGACGTGGTGACTACGCAGGTGTTGGCGCCGGCGTCGGGCGATGGGCTGGAGCCGTCCGTCAGCGCGCCCGTGGTGGTGGAACCGGTTGTTATGCAGCACGAGGGGCAGGCCTATTTGCTCAACGAATTCTATGCAGCCGTCATGGGCGGCCAGCCGCCGGTCACCACGTGCCAGGACAATATCAAGTCGTTGGGCATTGTGTTTGGCGTGGTCGAGTCGTTCCAGCGTGGGGCGAGGTAGAGGTGCGGTGGTTTGTGATCTCAGTGGTTGACAATCCCACCACCGGTTAAAACCGGGGCTGCTATGGAAACCGGCTTAAGCCGGTTTGCTGAATCGGTGTCAACACATGAGATCCGGTTGAACCGGTGTGGTAAGCGAGCGGGAACCACGAAGATGCACGAAGGGGCATGAAGTGGGTCAACTTAAATGGGTGATGCCGCCGCATAAATTCGGCATCGGCTACAGAAAACCGGCGACTTTGTTTTAGTGTTTATGCATCGACCGGCTTATGCGCAAAAAATCAATCGTTCGCTGCCGTCGACGTACGGATTTTGTTCAAAATCGCCCCATACCTCCAGCAGCTCAAAGCCAGCCATCTCCAGCATGAGTGTTCCCTCGCCCAGCCACAAATAGCGCAGCGTAAATGGGCAAAGCGTTTTCTGAACACGACCATCGGCAAAGATTTCTTCGTAAATAAAGAGCGTCTCCTGAAGCTGCTCGGCCAGATTGAGCGAACGCACGCTCCACTTGGTGCATTGGGCGCCGGTCTCCGGATCTACCCACATATCGGCCAATTCGGTCAGCCCGTCCACCTGGACCAGCCGCGCAACGTCGGGATTGAAGAGGTCAATCAGCAGCAGGCCGCCAGGGCGCAGATGGTCATACGCAGCTTGCAGCACATTCAACTGCTCATCCTGGCTGGCGCAGTGCATAAACGTATTGCTCATGCAAAAGGCAAAGCCAAAGTCTTTGTGGGGCAAATCAAAGTCGCGCATATCGGCTTCGTGCAGCGTCACATTGGCCGCATGGCCGCCTCGCTTTAACTTCTGGCGCGCCACATCCAGCAGCGCCGGGCTCACATCAATGCCCGTGACGCGATGACCCGCCGCGGCCAGCGGCGCCAGCGCCCGGCCCGTGCCACAGCCTAACTCTAGCAGCGGCCCTTCCACCTCCCGCGCCAGCGCCATCACCAACGGCAGATCATCGTCATATTCTCGATAATCCAGATCGTAAAACCGGGCAAACCGGTCGAATATCGCCTCCTCCACTCCTCCACTCCTCTACTTTCTTCACCAATGCATCACAAAACCGCCATCCACATTCACCGTCTGTCCGGTGACGTTGCGCGCCCGTTCCGACGCTAGGAAGACGGCCATGTTGGCAATATCCTGCGGTGACTGCTCGCGGCCCAATGGCACCACGTTTTTGACTTTATTGTCAAACCAAGTCTCAAAATCGACCTGCTGATCGGGCGGCAGCTTGGCATTGCCGCCGGCCCAAATGGAGCGCTGCAGCTCGCTCATGACCATGCCGGGGTTTAGCGTGTTGACGCGGATGTTATAGGGGGCCAAATCCTTGGCCGCACACTGTGCAAAGTTGATCACCCCGGCCTTGGCGGCGCTGTAGGGCGGGTCGGTCTGTGAGCCGATCTGTCCGGCCACGGAGGCCAGGAAGAGCACCGTGCCCTGCTGGCGCTCGACCAAGGGGTGCAAAAAGGCGTGCAGCGTGTTGACCGCGCCCAGCAGGCACACATTCACCACGCGCTGCCAGTCCTGAGGCGCCAAGTTCCAAAACGGAAAGCCCATCTTGCCCGAACCAATGCCCACGGCAAAGACGAGGTGCATGACCGGTCCCAGTTCATTTTCCACGCGGCTCGCTGCCTCCTGCATGGCGGCAAAATCGCTCACATCGGCGGCCACGCCCAATGTGCGCACACCGCTGGCCGCAGCCACCGTCCGCGCCACATCCACCACGCCGGCGTCGCGGTCCAGCAGCGCCACGTTGGCCCCCTCCGCCGTAAACGCCTCGGCAATGGCCCGCCCAATGCCGCGCCCCGCGCCCACGATGACGGCGTTCTGTTTTGATAAGCCTAGGTCCATTTGGTGTTGTCCTATTGTGTGTGAAGGGGGGAAAGGGAGAAGGGGGAAGGGGCGCCGCAGAGACGCTCTCCCTTTCTCCTCTGCCCCCTTTCCCCCCTTCATCTCCTATCCCATATAGCCCGTAATGCGCGCCACGCCAATGGCGACTAGTAGTCCGGCAACAATAAAGCCGATGGCGCCGTTGCGGAATTTATCGGCGGACGAATTGCTCTTTTTGACCCGCGACCAAAAGGCGTGGGCCGCGCCCAGCGCCAGAATCATAGTGACCAGATGTTCCCACACATTCACCGTGCCGCGGTTGTGAAACCAGGCCGCCGGCGCTGAAATCCAGAGCACCAGCCCCAGCAGCACCTGGATGTCGATGGCGATCGGCGTCGCCATGCCCAGCCGCTGGTCCAGCGCGCCCCAATTGGCTTTGGTCAGCCAGCCAATGAGGAATTTGATAATGGCGATGATGAGTAGCGCTAATACGATATAGCGCCAGCCCGAGTGGGCTTGAAATAGAAATGTGGACATGTTATATACAGTATTCTCCTATGGCAAAGTGTTATCTTCATGGGTTGTTTAACAAAGAGACTGCGTTATGATTATAACAGAAGTGAAAAGGATTATGAAGCGCAAGCATATAATTTCGCGCGCCCCTTTTTCCCAATCTCGGCCAACTGACCTGCCTCGCGCAAACAATAGATCATCTGCTGCGCCAGTCGGCGCGGCTTGCCCAGCGCCCGCGCCAAATCGGCTGACGTGAACTCGGCATTCAATTCGGAGGGCAGCAGCGTCGCCAAATCGGCCGGGGTGTGGAAGACGCGCCGCTCTACCACCTCCAACAGTCGCCGCTCGTGGGTCACCCAGCCGCGCCGTCGCCAGGCGCGATTGGGTTCGTGGCGGCGCACCTCCTCTTCGCGAATCAGCAGCACCTCCAATGAGAGATTCTCCGTATGCAGCATGGTGGGGAAAGCCACCAACTCGCCAAATAGATCGACCAGGCCGCCACGCTTGGGCGACTTGCGACGGCTTTCGTGGTCACCGGCATCGGTAGGCAGCTTGACGATCCATTTTTCTTGCGCAATGGGGTGGACCAGCCGCACCGTGTGCTTCTTCGCCAATTGGGTCAGCTTGGACCTCAGCGCACCCAGGTTGCGCGTCTGAATCTCGACCAGTTGGTGAGGCTGCACAATGTCAATAAAATAGCGCCCCACCTTTTGCTCGAACTGGTCACCTGCATCGGCGTACCAGCTTTTCAGCTCAGCGTGGAGCGCTTTTTCGTTGGAGGTGGAGAATTGGGACATGGGAGAGTGTTGAGTATCGAGTATTGCGTATTGAGTATTGGGGTCAAGGTTCTTGAAGCGTGGCGAGATTGTCGAGCCGATTACTCGATACTCGATACTCAATACTCAACGCTTTGCGCCACCCGCACCATGGCCGCCAAACTGCGCTCCACATCCGCATCGGTCGTGGCCCAGGAGGAGACGCTGATGCGCATGGCGGTGCGGCCTTGCCAGACGGTGGAGCCGCACCAGCAGGTTCCTTCCTGCTGGATGGCTTGGATGACGCGCTGCGTGGTCTCAGCATCGCCAAAGGCGACGAGTACTTGATTGAGCACCACGTCGTTGAGCACTTCGTATCCAGCCGCCTGTAAACCCTGGGCAAAGCGCGCCGCCTGCCGGCAGTTGCGCTCGATCATATCGGCCAGCCCTTTGCGCCCCAATGAACGCAGTGCAGCCCAAACTTCAATCCCGCGGGCGCGGCGCGACATTTCAGGCGTGTAGTGCAGCGGTTCGCGCGGGCCATCTTGCAGCAGATAGGCTGCGCTGGCAGTCATGGAGGCCTGTAAATATTCTGGTCGGCGCACAAAGACAAGACCACTGTCATATGGAACGTTGAGCCACTTGTGGCCGTCAGTTGCCCAGGAATCGGCCATTTCTAAACCCGCTGCCAGGTGCGCACGCTCCGGTGCGACCAGCGCCCACAGGCCGAATGCAGCGTCCACATGCACCCAGGCGCCGGCTTGGTGCGCCGCCCGACAAAGCTCCGTCGCCGGGTCAAAAGCGCCGGTGTTGACGTTGCCGGCCTGAATGCATAAAAGCGTGCGCTCATCCAGGGTGGGCAGGGCGTCGGCGCGCATCCGCCCCTGATTGTCTACCGGAACACGGAACACGCGCGAACGGCCAAAGCCGATCATGCTCAGCGCTTTGAGCAGGCTGGCGTGGACCTCATCCCCCACCACCACTTGAAGCGGCGGCGCGCCAAAGAGTCCATCTTCTTCCACATTCCAGCCCTGGCGCGCGAGAAGCGAGTGACGGGCCGCGGCCAACGCACTAAAATTGGCCATGGTGGCGCCGGTTACAAAGCCGCCGCCCGTTCCCACCGGCAACCCCAGCAGATCCACCAGCCAGCCCAGCGCAATCTGCTCCAGCTTTGACGCAATGGGCGACATGACGGTGAGGCCGCCGTTTTGGTCCCACGCCGCGGCCAAAAGCGCCGCCGCCTGCGCCGCCGGCAGCACGCCGCCGGTCACAAAGCCAAAGTAGCGCCCGCCGGTGGTGGCCACTGTGGCCGGTGAGCCGATTTCGTCCAGCATGGCCAGCACCAGCGCGGGATCGGTGGGATCGTTGGGTAATGGTGTATCTAATTCGGCCAGCGCCTCCAGCGCGGCGGGCGCTGGGGTAACCGCACGATTATTGATGGTTGACGTGTATTCGCAAATGCGATTGTGGGCATCGGTCAATAGATTTTGGTTGCTGTGCATAATGGGAAACTTTCAACTAGAGGGTCACCTTGTCACCTTGTCACCTTGTCACCTTGTCACCTTGTCACCTTGTCATCCTGTCATGCCCCCCGCCGGTCCAGCCGCACCAGCCACTGCTGAATCGGCGCCATGTTGCGACAGTGCTCGAACAGAATATCGACCAACTCTGGCCCAAAGAGCGCTTCGGGATCCACTTGGGCCGAGGCGTGCAGACCATTGTGGCGCAGCAGATTGGCGCGCGGGTGGTCGGCATCGAAGCCGCGTGGGACGGTTTTGTAGTGTTCGCCGCTGATTTCGTAATCGCCCGCTTTGCGGACGGCGGCAATGGCTTTTTCCAATTCCTTACCCATTTTATCATCCGCCACCGCATTTCGATAAGGCGTCAACATCTCTTTGGGAAAACCAAACTGGCCGGCATAAAGCCCGGCGCCCGCCGTGCCGGCCTGAAAGCCAAAGGAGGGGTTCTCCATCTTCTTGCGGTTCCCCTCCCACCAGATCATGGCCACGTTGGTTTTATAGGGCGTTTTGTCGGTGGAAAAACGGGTGTCGCGATAGATGCGCATGAGCGAACCGGCGCCATTGGCGCGCAGATCGTACTCGATGCCGGGGGAGATCTCTTTCAAGCGTTCGCCCAGCGCGGCCACCAGCGCGAGGGCTGGCTGCTGCACTTTTTCGGTGTAGATGTGCTTGTGTTCCTCGAACCACTCTTTGTTATTGTTTTCGGCCAGATTCAGCAAAAAGCGAATGCCTTCACGCGGGAAGCCGGTAAATTCTTCGTTTTTGGTCATCTCCATCGCCTCCTGAAAAAATAAGTGAATCGTTGATTCGGAACGCATGTTCTGCATTGATTATACCGCAGTTGTGCTCCAACCACCAGTTTCCGCCAAAGTGGATGCCGTTCGCGCTGGCGGCGAGACGCTCCCCACCCGGGAAGAGGCAGAGACGGCTATGGCTCGCGCAAACGCGACCGCAGCCTCTTCCCGGAAGGTTGTGACCCAAACAAAAGCGCACTCAGCGCAAGTGGATGCCGTTGCGCATCTGCCGATTCCAAGGCGGAATGTTATAATTATTACACATAAAACAACGAGCACAATCCGGAGCCCGCACTACATGATTCGACAATTCTTCGCCTATTACCGCCCGTACATGAAACTATTCTACCTGGATTTCGGCTGCGCCGTCGTCGTCGGTCTGCTGGAGCTGGGCTTTCCGCTGGCCGTCAACCAATTTGTAGATAACCTACTGCCCACCGCCAATTGGCCGCTGATCATACTGGCCACCGCAGCGTTGCTGGTTATCTACGCCCTCAACACCGCGCTGCAATATGTGGTGACCTATTGGGGTCACATGCTGGGTATTAACATTGAAACCGACATGCGCACGCGGCTCTTTGACCACATCCAGAAGCTCTCGTTCCGCTATTTTGACAACAACAAGACCGGCCACCTGATCGCCCGTATCACCACCGATTTGCAGGACATTGGCGAGCTGGCCCACCACGGACCCGAAGACCTCTTTATCGCCATCATGACGCTGATCGGCGCCTTTTCGCTTATGGCCATGATTCACTGGGAATTGGCGCTGCTCACTTTCGTTGTGGTGCCGGTGATTCTGTGGGTGGCCATGCACTTCAGCGGCAAAATGACGCTCACCTTTCGCCAGCTCTTCCGCAGCGTGGGCCAATTCAACGCCCGCATTGAAGACGCGCTCGGTGGCGTGCGCGTGGTCAAAGCCTTTGCTAACGAAGATCACGAACGCCAGCTCTTTGCCGTCAACAACAATTTGTACCGCGAAACCAAGCTCACCGCCTACAACATTATGGCGCGGGCGCTCTCGCTCAGCTACATGCTCATGCGCTTTGTAATTCTCTTTGTGATGGTGGCCGGAACGTGGTACGTCATTCAAGGCGAACTGAGCTACGGCGAATTTATCGCCTATTTGCTGCTGACCAATGTCTTCTTTCGCCCCATCGAAAAGATCAACTCGGTCATCGAGAGCTATCCGCGCGGCATTGCGGGTTTCAAGCAGTATCTGGAAATCCTCCACACCGCACCCGACATCACCGATGCGCCGGACGCCGTCGAAGTCGACCATCTGCACGGCGATATCTGCTTCGAGCGGGTCAGCTTTGGCTATGAAGCGGGCAAATCGGTGCTGCGCAACATTAATCTGTCCATCGCGGCGGGCGAAACCGTGGCCTTTGTGGGGCCATCCGGCGCCGGCAAAACCACGCTGTGCAGCCTCATCCCCCGCTTTTACGATGTGACTTCTGGTCGCATCACCGTCGACGGCATCGACATCCGCGCCATGACGCGCGCTTCCCTGCGCCGCCAAATTGGCATTGTGCAGCAGGATGTCTTTCTCTTTTCCGGCACCATTGGGGAAAATATCGCCTACGGCAAGCTGGAGGCCAGTGAAGAGGAAATCTGGGAGGCGGCCCGCCGGGCGCAACTGGACGAATTTATCCGCACCCAGCCCGAACAATTGGAAACCATTATCGGCGAGCGCGGCGTCAAGCTCTCCGGCGGTCAAAAACAGCGGCTGGCCATTGCGCGCATGTTCCTCAAAAATCCGCCCATTCTCATTCTGGACGAAGCCACCTCCGCCCTGGACACCGCCACCGAAGTGGCCATCCAGCAGGCGCTGGTCGAACTGTCCAGAGGCCGCACCACGCTGGTGATTGCCCACCGCCTGGCCACCATCAAAAACGCTGATCGCATCGTCGTGGTCACCGAAGAGGGCATTGCCGAGGAAGGCCGTCACGATGACCTGCTGGCCGCTGGTGGCGTTTACAGCAAGCTGCATAAAGCGCAATTTGGCTTTTATGAAAACGGCCACCCGCCACGCCCGCAAGCAACGGAGGATGCGCGAGTTGCCCGCCTGGCCACAGTTTCAGGCGTGTGACTAATCCTTAGCTTGCAGCGGGAGTTGAAAGCTGATGATGAAGAACCCATTGTCGAACTAAACGGTATTCTGCATGAACTCTATGATCGCGCCGGGTATGACCTGCGCATCAACTATCGCACCGAGCCGATACCGCCATTTGAAGGTGACGATGTCGTCTGGATTGATCAACTATTGCGGGCGGCTGAACTGCGCCGCGGGGCTCGCGGTTGGTCGTAAAACGCTTGGAGTTTCTGGACATCGGCGTCAATATCGCCGCTGGGCTCAAATGACGGCCCTAAAATCAGCCGTTTGCCTGCGTAATCTACATAGGCCGGCACAATCGGCACGCCGGCGCCATAGGCAATGTGATAATAGCCGCTTTTCCATTCGGCCACCGGACAACCGGCCTTGGCGCGCGTCCCCTCCGGCGCCAGGGCCAAAATCATCTGTGGACGCTGGCGAAATGCCTCTACGCTCTGCGGCACTACGCCGTGGTGCGCGCGGCGGTCAATTGCAATACCGCCCAGCCAGCGCATAATGCCGCCAATGGGCCAGAAAAAGAGCGAATCCTTGGCCATCCAGTTCACGCGCAACCCCAGCCCATAGATGCTCATCATGGCCAGCCAGAATTCCCAAGCGGAACGGTGCGGCGCACCGACAATCACAAATTGGGGCAAATTGGGCAACTCACCCTCAATCCACCACCCCGAAAGTCGAAATGTCCACAGCGCCAGTCGCCGCGTAACCCCATTCCCTCGTCTCGGCAACGCACTCCCAACCTCTGGTAATTCCATCATCACCCCAAAAAAATCCAAACCCATTCAAATAGCGGAGACTGCGATGCACGGCTGCTGAAAACTCCGCCCAAGCAGTCGAGCTGTCAGCCGTGCGTTGCAGTCGCAGCGGCCTCCTTTGATCAGTATTGATCTCAAACCCGCCGATGAATCCGCGAGCCCACCCGCAGCCAGCCAATTTCGCCCTGAGCATCGCGCACAATCTCCGCCCGGCTCTTGGCCAGCGGACCGTCCAGCACAATCAGCCGGTCCGTATCATAAAAAGCCACGCGCATCACCGGTGAAGGCGGACCCGGCGGCGTATCGCGGCTGGGGAAGCCCTGCTTGGGCGTCACTTGCAGCGTCAATTCTCCTTCCTCCAATTTTAGTTCGGCATCAGCAAACGGACGGCTATACAGCCCGGCAAAGGCGCCAATTCCTCAGCGCTCAACGCCAGCGGCTCGGGGTCCGTCATGTGCAGCCCCAAATATTCACGCAGCGCCCACCGGCTCACATCGCGCGTCACAAAGCTGCCCCGGTCGGCATTGGTAAAAATGGCCACGGCAAATTGACGCTCCGGCACAATCAACAGCAGCGAAATCTGCCCTTTGGTGCCGCCGCTGTGCGTAATATACTTTACGCCATCCACATGGCCAATAAACCAGGAGTGCGCCACCGCATCAAACGCGCCGCCAATCGCAAATTGGGGCGCGTGCAACTGCGCCAATCCGGCAGATGAAATCAACTGCGCGCCGCTCTCGGTTTTGCCATCGCTCATTTGAAACGCCGCATATTTGAGCAGCGTCGGAATGGAACAGGCAATGCCGCCCACCGCATAGGCCGCCCGCGGCAACGGCCACGGCCGCGCCACTTCCGCCGTGCGCGTTCCGTCCTTTTCCTTCACCGAATGGCCCACGGCAAAGCGATAGGTCATTACGTCGGCCGGGTCGAAATAGACGTGCTCCAACCCCATGGGCTCCAGCACCAGCTCGCGCAGCGCTTCCTGATAGCTCCGCCCGGTGATCGCTTCGATCAGCGCACCGGCCACATAAAAAGCCGCGTTGTTGTACGAAAAGGTGGTCTCCATCGGCGCCAACTGCGCCACCTCGGTCATGATTTTCAGATAGCGGCAGCGCATCATCGCCAGCGCCGGTGTCCTCGAAAACATCGCCCGCCCAACCGCTGTTGTGGGTGAGCAAATGGCGCACGGTCACACGCTGCGACACATCTTCATCCGCCACGCCAAAGTCGGGCAAATAGGTGCACGCAGGCGCTCAAATCCAGCTTGCCCATCTCGGCCAGTTTCATCATTAACAGCGCCGTAAAAGTCTTGGTAATCGAGCCAATCTGAAACAGCGTCTGCGCATCCACCGCCAGTGGATGATCCACATTGGTCACCCCCAACCCGGCGCTCTGCACCTGCCCCTTGTGCAGCACGCCCACCGCCACCCCCGGCACGCCCGTCTCGTCCATGACTTGATGGGTGTAGGCTTGCAGTTGCTCGAAAATGTTCTGATCGTTCATCGGTTTTCCTTTTTTTGTTAAGGATTAGGGATACGGGATTAGGGATACGGCCCGTCGACCCGCCGTATCCCTAATCCCGTATCCCTTCTACCAACAGACAGGCCGCCTCATGCCCGTGAGCCACATTGACCAACACCGGATCGCGCTCTCGACAGCGCGCTTCGGCCACGGGGCAGCGCGGGTGAAAGCGGCAGCCGGTGGGGATGGCAATGGGGTTGGGCGTTTCGCCCTGCAGGATGATGCGCTGGCGGCGCAGGCGGGTTAAGGCGGGGACCACCGACAGCAGCGCCTTGGTGTACGGGTGCTGCGGATTTTGCAGCACGTCCAGCGTGGCCCCGATTTCCACAATGCGTCCCAAATACATGACCGCAATGCGGTCGGCAAAGTAGCCCACCGTGCCCAAATCGTGGGTAATAAAAAGAATCGAAATGCCGCGCGTCTGCCGCAGCTCCGCCAGCAAATTGAGAATCTCGGCGCGGATGCTCACATCCAGCATGGAGACCGGCTCATCGGCCAGCAGCACCTGCGGCTCCAGCACCAGCGCCCCGGCGATCACCACGCGCTGCCGCTGGCCGCCCGACAGCTCATGCGGCAGCCGGTTGATGTAATTGGCGGCCGGCTTCAACCCGGCATCCTCCAAAGCGGCGATGACGCGCCTCACGGTCAGCGGCTTTTAGCCAGCCGATGCACATCCAGCGGCTCGGCCACAATTTCGCCAATGGTCATGGTCGGGTTGAGCGATTCGTACGGGTCCTGAAAGATCATCTGCACGTGGCGGCGCATCTGGTTGAGCTGGCCGCGGCCGGCGTGGGTCACATCCTGGCCGTCAAAGCAGATCTGGCCCGACGTGGCCCGCTCCAGCCCCAGCAGCGTCAGCGCCAACGTGGATTTGCCGCAGCCGCTCTCGCCCACCACGGCCAACACCTCAGCTTGCCCAGCGCAAAACTCACGTCGTCAATGGCATGCACAAAGAGATCGTGGCGGCTAAACAGCCCGCCGCCAGCAATAGGGAAGAGTTTGCGCAAATGATGTGCTTCTAAGACAGGTTCGCTCATGGCTTTTCGTAGGACAAGTTTCCAACTTGTCCAAGCGGGACAAGTTAGGAAACTTGCCCTACAATTTTTCTACCAAATGACAACTGGCCACGTGTTCATCCCCATGCTGATGCAACGCCGGCCCCTCTGCGTGCAGCGTTCAAAGACCTTCGGACAGCGCGGCGCAAAGCGGCAGCCGGGCGGCGGCGGGTCCAGCGCGGCGGGTAGCCCGGAATGGCGGTCAATTTTTCGCCGGGCCGGGTTCCAATGTGCCATCAATGGTAGGAATTGAGCGCAGCAACGCCTGCGTATACGGGTGCCTTGGATTTTCAAAAAGCTGTTCGGCGCTGGCGTGTTCCATGACCAGCCCCAAATACATGACGATAATCTCATCAGCCACACCGCCCACCACGGCCAAGTCGTGGCTGATGTACATAATGGCCATGCCAAATTCGTTTTGCAGGTCTTTGAGCAGTTCCAGAATTTGGGCCTCAATCGTCACATCCAGCGCCGTGGTCGGCTCATCGGCAATCACCACCTGCGGATTGCAAGCCAGCGCCATGGCGATCATGGCGCGCTGCCGCATACCGCCCGAATATTGGTGCGGATATTGGTCCTTGCGGCTGGCGGCAATGCCCACCAGGTCCAGCAGTTCCAGCACGCGGGCGTCAATCGCCGCCGATTCGCGCACGTCCGTGTGCAGCAGCAGCGCCTCGCCAATTTGGCGGCCCACCGTATGCACCGGGTTGAGCGCGTTCATGGCGCCCTGAAAAATCATGGAGATGTTCTTCCAGCGCACGCCATTCATCTCCGGCTCGCTCAACTGCATGAGGTCGCGGCCCATAAAGTTGACCTGGCCGGTCACAATGCGCCCCCCCGCCGGCAGCAGCCGCATGAGCCCCAGCATCAGCGTGGTCTTGCCGCAACCGCTCTCCCCCACCAGCCCCATTACTTCGCCCTGACGCAGTTGAAAGCTCACCTCGCGCACCGCCTGCACCGGCGCCGCGTCCAGCGGGCGATAGTCGATGGAGAGATTGCGAACGTCCAGGATGACGTTTGGATTGGTTGATTGGGGCATTAGGTAAGGTTTCCAGATATTGACCGCAATTTAGCAGTTTGACCACGTAAGGACACGTATATTATTATGCCGATGCATATTTTGTAGGCCACACATGTTGTGTGACAGCTCATAGCACATGGAGCCGTCTTTGTGTTGCCCAGCATGTCACTCTGCAAGAGTGACCTACGTACGCGATGCTCATCGTAGGTCACACATGTTGTGTGACATGCCCGAGCATTTGAAGCCGCTTCATACAATCAAAAATCCTTGGGGAACCAATCGCATGGCCAAGATTACCATCAGACTGCCAGACGACAAACGCAACCGCTTAAAGGCACTGGCGCAACACAGAAAGATCAGCATCAACAAACTCTTTGAGGAGCTATCGACGCAAGCGCTGGCCGAATTCGACAGCGAAACGCGTTTCCGCGCCTTGGCTGCCCTCGGCAATCCGCAGCGCGGACTGGAAATTCTCGACAAGCTCGACGCTCATTTTGCCGATGACAAGGCAGCAGAATGAAATACTACCATGTCACCCGATCACCGTGTCACCCGGCATATGTATCAAGCTAAGGACTTGCGGACCATTTAGGTGAGTGCCGGTCGAGTAGTGCGGGGCAGTATCCGCACGTATCGAGACCAAACGGGTCGACCCGCTCACTGTGGTTTCGATACGGCCTCAAACTGCCGAGGCCTACTCAACCGCCGTTCGCTCTCCTGTTCGGCGCCAAAATCGCTTAGCTTGATACGCATGCCCGGTCACCTTGTCACCCGGTCACCGTGTCATTGTCTCTGCCGCCGGCGTCGGCGTCACCGCTGACAGATGATGTAGCTCCAGCCGCGGATTGAGCACGCGTTCCATGCCCTGGCCCAGCAGCGTGCAGGCCAGGACCAGCCACACAATGCCAAAGCCAGGCGCCACCAGCGCCCACCACGCTCCCGAACTCATGGCGCCGCGCGTAAAGGCAAAGTTGAGCATCTGCCCCCAGCTCAGCGTGGTCGGGTCGCTCAGCCCCAAAAAGCTGAGCGCACTCTCGTTGAGGATGGCCAGCGAAATCACCAACACCGTGTTGACCACAATCAGCGGCAGCACCAGCGGGAAGATGTGGTGGCGGATAATGTGCCAGTTGCCGGCGCCAATGGCGCGCGCCCGCAGCACAAATTTGCGCTGCTTGACGGCCAGCGTCTGCGCCCGCACCAGACGCGCTGTGCCGGTCCAGCCCAGAATGCCAATGACAAAAATAATGTTGAAGAGGCTGGGCTTGGTCAGCGCCACCAGCACCACGGCCAGCGGCAAATCGGGGATCACCAGCATAATGTCGGTAAAGCGCATGAGCGCATTCTCCAGCCGCCCGCCGTAAAATCCGGCCACAATGCCAATCAGCCCGCCGATAGCAATGGAGATAAATGAGGCAAAAAAGCCCACAATTAGCGAAACGCGAGCCATAAATAAAGCTGGAAAAGACGTCCTTGCCCGCGTCGTCCGTCCCCAGCAGATGGTCGGCGCTGGGCTTGGCGTAGATGTCGTCGATGGTGACGCGCACCGGCTCTTTGGGATTGTAGAGAGCGATCAGCGAGGCAAAGATGGCGACCGGCAGCGTGATCACCAGCATGATCAGCCCGATGAGCGCCATGCGGTTGCGCGTAAAACGCCGCCAGGAGGCGGAGGAAAGGGTGGCGCCAGCGGCGAGATCAATGGCCATTAGGTCTCCGTTCGGATGCGCGGGTCCAGGTACGAATAGAGCAGTTCGGCAAAGAGATTGGCGAAAACCACAGCCACCGCAATCAGCAGAAAGGCCCCCTGTAGCATGGGATAGTCGCGGCGGCCCACGGCGTCAAAAATGGCGCCGCCCAGCCCCGGCCACGAAAAGACCGTTTCGATCTGAATGGCCCCGGCCACCGTAAAGCCCAGGTTGAGCGCAATGATGGTCACCATGGGCAGCATGGCGTTTTGCAGGGCGTGATCCTTCAAAATCTGGAAAGTCTTCAGCCCCTTGGCCTTGGCCGTCAAAATGTAATCTTCGGACAGCACATCCAGCAGCGTGCTGCGCATGATCAGCATATATTCGCCCACAAAAATAATCGTATAGGTCAGCGTGGGCAGCAGCATGTGCAGCAGCGCGTCCTGCAAATCCAGCCCCAACAATGGATAGTTGGCTCCGGGCGTGATCTTGCCGCCAATGGGCAAATTGAAATTGTGGCTGCCCCAAAAAAGCAGAATGATGCCCAGCCAAAAGGTGGGCAAACTCCATGCCGTCAGGCTGCCAATGAGGGCGCTGTAATCAATGGCCGTGCGCGCCGCCGCATGCTGCCACAATGCCGAGCGCCATGCCCACAATAATCGACAGTATCTGCCCGGCCCCAATCAGCAACACCGTGTTCCACAGCCGCTCGCGCAGCACTATCAATCACCGGCCGATTGGTATGATAGCTAATGCCCAACTCGCCGCGCAGCAGGTGGTCACATACACAAAAAATTGCGTTTCCAGTGGATTGACCGCACACGAACAACTCTGGCGGGTCGAGCGACTCAAAACAGTTGATCACCGGCTTGTCCAGCCCAAAGCGCTTTCTACCGCCGGATCACCGCTGCTGCGCCTCCTGCGTCAAGCAGTCGCGCACCCCGCCAAACGCCGGGTCTCCAGGCAGAATGCAGAAACAGAAAAAAGTTGAGCACGATCACAAAGAGCACCGCAGAAGTAAAGGCCCAGCCGATTTTTTTGAAGCGCGAAAAAATTTAGCATGTTTACGATCTCAGATTTACGATTTACGAGGGTCACGGTGGGGAGGGTGTTGCGGGGTGGCGTGTGGGGCGGTTTTGGTCAGGGTGTGTTGCGTTTTTCGTGTTGCGTGAACTGGTACAGAATCTGGTTTCAACACAAGAATCTATACCGGTTCGCAATACGCAACACGCAATAAATCCCCATACGAGCCAACTACTTCATAGCCACCCACATCAAACGACCCTCGTAAATCGTACATCGTAATTCCCAATTCACTGCACCGGTTCAATCACCAGCAGTGAACTCGGGTCTTCCAGGGCGATTTTGCCCTTGTCGGTTTGCCAGCCGGTGAAGCGGTCGGTGCGATAGGCCTGGACCGATTGGGCATAGAAGGGGATGATGTAGACCACGTCGTCAAAGACGATCTTCTGCATTTCATGCACCATTTCGATGCGCTTGTCTTTGTCCAGCTCGACGGCCTGCTGCTTGTAGAGGGCGTCGTAGTCGGGATTGCCGTAGCCGGTTTCGCTGTTGCCGGTGGGTATTTCGTCGGTCAGCATGACGCTGAGCAGGAAGTTGGGATCCGGGTCCGAGCCCCAGCCCCACAGGATCACGTCAAAGTCAAAGGCCGGGCAGCAGATGGAGGTCAGCGCATCCGGGTCCAGCGCTTGCAGCTCGGCCTTGACGCCAATTTGCGCCCAGGTGGCGGCCAGCAGTTCGGCCATGCGCGGGGCATTGGTGCTGTCCGACGGCCAGTTCATGCGGAAGATGAGCGGATGCGTACCATCAGGCATTTCGCGTACGCCGTCGCCATCGGTGTCGGCATAGCCGGCGTCATCGAGAATTTTGTTGGCCAAGTCGATGTCAAAGGCGTAATCCTCCAGAGCGTTGTTGTAAAAGACGCCCAGGCTGTCGGGGATCAGCGTCAGGCCGGGCGAGCCGAGCCCCAGCAGCACCACGTCGATAATGTTCTGCTTGTCGGTGGCGTGGGCCAGCGCCAGGCGCACGTTGCGGTCCAGCAGCGCCGGGTGACCGGTGCAGACGCCATCTTCGGGCGGGCAGTTTTCCGGCTGCACCTGGTCCAGAATAATGTCGGTCACGCTGGGCGAGGCGGGCGGGCCGGTGACCAACTGGATGTTTTCGGCATTCTTGAGCGACGGCGCCGCCGTGTTGGGCATCTCGGTGATCATGTCCACCTGGCCGGTGCGCAGCGCCTGCACCAGCGCGTCCTGGTTTTCAAAGGTCTGGAAGATGACCTCATCCACCTTGGGCGCTTGCAGATAGTGATCTTTGACCGCCCCCAGCCGCGCAAATTCATTCTGCGCATATTCGACCAGCTTGAATGGCCCCGAGCCAATCATCTCCGTATTCTCAAATTCGACGTTGGCCTGGCCTTCCAGACTGCCCCAAATATGTTCAGGCAGCACATAAAGGAAAATGAGCTGG
>JAWKON010000039.1:0-84330 GCA_041391125.1 Caldilineaceae bacterium | reverse complement strand
GATCTTGGGTTTTTTGTTGATAGCCCCGCGCTTCATCTAAATGCATTATCGCCTGCTTAAATTGTTCCTGGTCGATTTCAATAGGCGCCATACGATAAAGCGCCAGGGCCATGCCACATAAATTATCCGCTTTTTTATAAGATGTGTAGGCGTGATGACTGTATGCTAATGCCTGCTGGTAACCTTCATGCTCTGCAAATAGATAGGCAAGGCTCTCACAGCAGCGCCCTTGTAAATTGTCAAAATCATGTTCTTTTGCGATTTGCAATGCTTCTTGTAAATAGATATCGGCTTCACCATGCCTTTCCGTATGTGTTAACGCCCACCCCAGTGTACAAATGCTGCGGCTAACTAAATATGCATCTTGACATACGCGCGCGAATTCGACGGCTTGCTCCGCATAGTGAATTGCTTCTTGGTAACGGAGCAAGTTTAGGTGGATTTCAGCCAGATTCACCGCTGTAGTGGCAAGCAGGCGTCTTTGCAGAGGAGCATCTTCGTCCGGGCTATTTTGCTTAAGCACAAGCGCGCTTTGGCAACTGACAATAGCTTCATCATAAAAACCAATTCGGCTATAAAAGAGAATGAGCGCGTCCATACTTTTCATCATCAGCACATCCAGAGTGGCGTTTTGCGCATAGCGCCAGGCTTGCCGGATATTGGACAAATCTCTGCGTAAGCGTGCTAGAGCGGCGCCGGCTTCGGGCCGATTCAAGTGGACGGTCTCATTAACGAGAAGGTTCAGATAATACTGACAATAACGGTACTGGATTTCGGTTTGCACAGCTCTGTTGAGGGGAGGGTGCATCATACGTTTTTGCAAAATAAACCGGTGGATGAGGCTATGCAGTTCATAGCGTCCCGTATCAACCGCTCGCAAAATCGATTTGTCCACCAATTTCTGAACGATAGGTACTTCAACATCTAAGATGGATTTTAGCGCCTGTCGACTCATGCCCCCGACAAAGAGCGGCAGTTGGATGGCTGCGTGCGCCTCCTCTGGTGTAAGCAGTTGCCACGAATAGCCTAATGTGGCCATAATTGTATGTTGATGTTGGGGCAGATCTGGCACCCTACATTCCAACAAAGAAAGATCTTCCGCCAGCATTGCAGCTATTTCGGCTGGGTTCATATGCGAGACCCACGCCGCTACCATCTCAATGGCCAGAGGCAAGCCCTGCACCAGTTGGCAAATCCGCATAATATGCGGCAGGTTAGCCGATGTTACGGCAAAAGTCGGTAGATGTTGCTGTGCATAAGTGATAAAAAGTTGGAGGCTGGCGTACGTTGTGGCTTGCTCCGGTTCAATAGCTGCTTCGTCTGGCACAGGGAGTGGTTGAACCAACAACGCAATTTCGGCCATTAGATTGAGGCGCACCTGTGATGTGATCAGCACGGTCAGCTTGGGGGCCATTCGGAGCAGTTCAACCACCCAGTTGTGCCGGATACAGATGTTCAAAAGTTGTCCAAGATGAGCAGCAGATGGTGCGTCTGTATATAGTGGACCACTACATCCACCAATGGCCGATCTTGCAACGGCGTCAACCCCAGCGCATTTGCAATGGACTCCACAAGAGCCTCTATGATGGAGCCATTATCTTGTGCGACGTTGGCTTCAAATGGACATTCCTGTGCTCTGGCATCTGGCTCGCGGCTTTCATCATCGGGCATCTCCGCCCGGCCAGCAGCCAGTTGCAGCCCGATATCTACAAGGGGAACCCAGCAGACGCCATCGGCAAATTCAGCCGCCTGCGTGCTGCGCCAGCGTCAACGCCAAGTGGCTCTTCCCTACCCCGCCCATGCCCAGCAGCGTGATCAGACGACAGTCTTGCCGTTGCAGATACTCTTTTCCTTTTTCCAGCAATTCTTCATGCCCAATGAGGGGGCGGATTGGAGTAGGAGCGCAATATGGGCGCGTGCCCCAGAGACACATATCGCCCATGCGCGTGTCCAATAGTAGATGCTCGGTGGGCGTGTCGGCGGAAAAAGCTATCGGCAGTGGAGCCGCAACAATCTCAGATATGACGTCAATCTTCCCGCGTATTTGGGCCATGAGGCGCTTCAGTCTCCCCAGCGGGCGCGCTGCCCAATTCTTTGGCCAGTGGGTGCGGCAGCGCTGATATTGGCCAATGGCTTCGCCAATGAGACCTTGACGAGCCCACAATAACATTTTGAGGCGATGGGCTGCTTCATGCCAGGGCTCAATCGCAAGCAAGCGGTCCAGGTCTTTGTGCGCCTGCTGATTGTTCCCTGCAACTACCTCAGCTTGGGCTAACTGAAAGAGCGACTCTGTGATCTGCCTATCGACCTCCTCGCGGGTTGCGTCGACCCAGTGGTCGAAGGCTGATACATTAACAGCGCGAAGCTGGGCTAAAAGGGTCCCTGGTAGCACGCAACCGCTTGCCGAAGCCGGGTCAGATTGGACGGAAACAGCCTGGCCTGCTCCAGATGCTCTCGCATTTGATGTAGATCGACGGTAATAGCGGATTGGGGGATAAATACCAACGTCTCATTGGTGATGGACAAGAAGGGGCCGAAATCTTTGCGCAATGATACCAGATGCTGACTCAGGTAGCGAAGCGCTTTAAGTGATCTGCTTGGGGCCAAAGTAAGTCGGCCAGCACGGCTCTTTGAACTGGCGCGCCGGTGGTCGCCAGATAGTACATCAGGGCTTGGGCCTTGGTTGGCCCCCATCCCGTCAACGTTCTTCCGTTTAAGCTTATTTGGGGCTGTCCCAACAGCCTAAAGTGCAGCTTTGGCTGTTTATTTGAATTCATAAGTAATGCTGTCTTCTCAGAAACAAATATCGTTCTTGTGGTTCAAGACCATTGAAATGCAAGCAATTTGGGACAGAACAGGATATTAATGTATTTTTTAGAAACTTTAGCAAAAAATGTCTCTTACGTCAATCTTTTCGGTCATTGGTAGGTAGATAGGCGCAATGTCACTTTCTGTTGTGAAGTATGGTGTATTGAGGTATAATTGTGATATATATTCAATGCACCGCAACGGTGTGCTGATATTCAGAGAAAGGATAACGATGGCAACAAGCAAGCCCAATGGCGAGCAACCGCTTCTGCGCGTTGAAGAGGTTGCCCAGTTATTGCGAACCACGCCCCGCACCGTCTATCGCTGGCTTAATGATGGTAAAATTTTGGGTAAAAAGGTAGGGCGCTCGTGGCGCATTCCCAAGCAGGTGGTCGCTGATTTGGCCGGTGAAGGGATAGAAACAGAAGTTGGCAGCGTGCGCAAAGCCTCTGCCCTCTTTGGGCAAGGAGAACATCTGCTGGCTCTGGCTCCCGAAAGAGAAGCCGTTGCCGGGATGATGGTCAGGTTGGTCGAAATGGGTTTACAGCATCGCTATCGCATATTTGCTGGTTGCTGGTCTTTTGCGCCTGATGAATTGCGAAAATTGATGCGCTCCCTGGGCATACCGACGGATGCGTTAGAAGCAGAAGGGATGTTGACCATAGCCGATTTTAGCACGGCATTTGACGCAGAAGGGGCTGAAGGTGTGTTGCAGGAATGGCGCAAGCTGGTCGACGCGTCTCAGCAGGACGGCCCCCCACTGTTGGCCATTGGCGCACCCTCGTTGGACTGTTGGGATGAACATTCCGGACGCCTGGTTGAGTTTGAGGCCGCCCTGAATGAATTGTGGCATGAAGCAGACGCCGTGAGCGTCTGTGTCTACCCTCTGTCGGATTTTGTCCCCGCGCGTTTGTGGCGAGTAGGAACACTCATCAGCCACCACACTGGGGTCTTGCTTTGGAGCGAAACAGAATTGATGTTATTGCGCCCAGAGGAGTTTTCTCAAATGTTCATCACACCTGATTGGGCGCGCAATTGAGAATTTTTGTGCTGTATAGAAATTAGTTCGCTTATTTTAGAATTTTAGATAGGTTGGTCACACCTTGGGTAAGATCTGAAGCCTCACCGCCCGCGATCAGATCAGTTGGCCCAACAATAACAGGTTGACACATTTCCAGATACCTGAACAATCGAGCCATGGCAGGTTGCTCCTTTGTAACGAGAGATGGCAACCACACAGGCATATCCAGCATACCATACAAAACCATCTCTCTGGGTATGAGTTGTCGAAGGTGGGCGGGATGCATATTTTGGGCGCTCGGTTGAATATGGAGTGCATCAATCTCAAGCTGGCATAAATCCCGCAAAATCGGCCAGATTGCCCCGCAGGAGTGAAACACAATCCGCGCATTTGATGTTCGCTTGATAAAACGGATCAACTGACGCTGGCGTGGTTTGACAAAAATGCGGTATAACTCTGGCGAGATAGCCAAAGAATTTTGGTAACCTAAATCTTCGGCCACCAGCACCAGATCTGGCGCAACTGGCAGGCGGCTCAAGAGATTTTGATACCACGCAAGTGCCATTTCAAGCGCATAATCTAGCAAGACGGAAACCAAGCGCGGATTATCGGCGAAATCTTCCTGCAATTTGCCATACCCGCGCAATCGGCTGGCCTGTTCAAAGATGCTGGAGATGGGTGCATCGCACAAAATGGCGTGGTTGGTATTGGGAGGCGGCGCAGCTACCTGCAATTGATTGGGGTCTGGTTTGGGGTGGCGCAAAATCTCGCGCGTGGTGAGATGCGCAAAAGGGTATTGCGTTGTAGACGATTGTCCATCAAAATTAGCCCAAGTAGTGCCAAAGCGATCTGTACGGACTTCATCCAATTGGAGCGGTTTACGATCAAAGACGAAACCCGCGCGGAGAACATCACTGCCGACCCGATCCGCCACTTCTTGCAGGGGGTGAGCCTGGTTCAATATCTCATCCGCCCACAACGTTGGGGCCGCATCAGGGGCCAGATGTCGATGCAGTTCCATTGGTATGCCCGTGACTACACACGCACCCATATCCAGCGGCCAGCCGGATGGCTGGCCGCTAAATGCTGATAAAACACGTTCGCGGGGTGTCGTCATTTGAACATATGCTGGATGGGATGCGGTCTGGACAAAGTGACATCATCGTATAGCTGTGCGGCATACCCCAAATACACTTCACAGGCGGCCACAGCCTGCGTAACAATTGGCGCCTTTTCCACTATGCCATAATGTAAAAAGTCGGCGCCATAAGCGCGAAAGATGGCGGCGCTAGCCGTTAATGTCGCATTGAGCGCATCACGTCCCCGTTCGCGTAATCCCGGCCAGGTAAAAACAGCATTGCTGAACGCCCCACCAGTTGGAAACCCATATGTCTCTTTTATGAGACGGATGGCGCGTAAAGATAAACCAATCGAGGGTGGATCCATTACTCCCACGTCCACAATCGGCGCGGCAACCCCGATTTTTGCCAACATCGGCAACAACAGATCTTCTATCATCTCTACGCTGCCAGCCGGCGTAGGATTCTCAACATTAGCCGCCAAGACCATCACCGCTGCTGGACGAATTTCTTGTAATGCCGCTAATTCTTCCGGCTCGGTGTCCTCTGAAAGCGAGGCGTAAATAATGCGCTCTAAAACGCCCAGATCTCGACATTTGCGCAAACCCGCTATGCGCACTTCCGCTTCTGAACCATTAATCATAAAGGGCAACGCTGTCCGCGGAACAACGAACTCAATGTATCGTTCCATTGCCTTTGCGGAGGCGGCCACAATATCCACGCCGGTAATTAAGCCACACTGTCGAGAGGCCTCGTTGACGCGTTGCAAGCGCTTTGCCGCCCGCATCTCATCAAATTCACCGGTCCAGGGTCACGGACGATAGAGTGTCCATCATAAAAAATACTGCCTATGGGTAAAGCTGGACGCGTCTGGCAGGCCGCCCAGCGTCATAGCTCCTATTTTTAGTTCTTTGTTCACTTGATCTGCCCTATTCCTCATTTCTATGCTGATGTTGCCACTCTTTCACGTAGGCGACAGCCTCATTCGCATCCGCGCCATAGAAGATGCCTAAATCTGCACCGATTTTCTGGTTGGCCGACGCACCGCCAAACATTAGACCGACCTTGTGGCGCAGCCCGCGCACTTCTAGGACGGCCAGCGTTTGTTCCACATAGGTTATTGAGGAATTGGTCATGACGGACATGCCGATAATGTGGGCGCCCTCTCTTTCCGCAGTTTCGACAAAGGTTTCCGGTTTGACATTTTTACCCAAATCAATGACCTCAAAACCATTGGCGGTTAACATGAGTGAGACCAGATTTTTGCCAATATCCTGCGTGTTGCCCCGTACCAAGCCTAATACAATCTTTGTGCTAACTGCTTGTGCGTTGGTTGCCTCACCCTTAATCAGCGGTACAAGGATATCCAATGCTTTGTCCATGGCTTTAGAGCATTTCAACATATCCACGACAAAGCGTTCGTTGCGTTCATACATGTCGCCGCAGATACGCATTCCAACGGATAATCCATCAAAAATCAACTCGGTGGCAGCCATGCCCAGCGCCAGCCCTTCTTGCGCCAACATACGACAGCGTGCGCCATCGTAATCTATCACCGCATCGCGCAAGCCAGCCAATATCTTCTCTTCCGCGGTTGTCACCTCTGAGACAGGGATTAGCTTAGATTTTTGCTTTTGCGCATATTCTTGTTCGCCGGGCAGGGAGTTTCCGTCCGCCAGTTCCTTGGCATATTTCTGAATGTCGAGGGGGTAAGTGACCTCCATGGCGGTCTGAACCATGGCGTGGATATTTGCGTCCGGGGTGTTCCAATCGGTGTCGCAGCCTGCGGCCAACACAAAGCCGCCATTGTACCCCACGCGCGTCGCCAGGGCCAGCGATTCTCTGCGCACATCTTCCGGTGTACCATCGATGAGCGTGGTGAAGGGGTTGACCGAGCCAAACAGGGCAACTTTGCCGCCAATCGCGCGTTTGGCCTTATGCATACCTGGCCAGAAATCACCGTGCAAACCAATCGCGCCCAATTCTGCCATCAACGGCCAAATTGGCTCGGTGTGCGTACAAATATGAGCCAGCGGCGCACCGCCATTGGCGCCGATATGGGCCATAATCTCTTTTTGATAGGGGAAAGCGTATTTTTCAAAATAGGCGGGGCTGACGACATCGCTGGAGGCAAAGGGGTCAAGCATATTAACCGCCATGGCGCCGGCTTCCAGCAGGATGCTGATATATGCTTTGATTGCATCCGTCGCTACCCGCAGCAGTTCAATGGTAAATGGCTCATCATTTTCCATCAGATGAATGAAGGTTGTTGAGCCGACCAGCAAGTTAGCAACCGTTAATGGCCCACCACACACTACGCCAATAATCTTGGCGCCACTGAGCGCCTCGGCAACTATTGCAATCTCTTTGGCCACATTGAACGCGCGTCCAGTTGCGGGTTGGAAGGTCAGCCCTTCCAGTTCTTCAATCCGTTTTATAGGGTGTTCGATTAGCGAGGGTTGGGCTGTGGGCAAATAATCCAGCGTGGCGCCAAGGGTTTCCACTTCGACAAAAAGATCTGTACCGCAGATCACGGCGTCGCCACCATACTTTCCCAGAGATTTTAACTTGGCTGCCGCCATAATCTCGGGGTTGCGATGGGCATCCACAGCGGTTGCACCCTTTAATTCTTTAATAGCCCGCGTCATCAAAACAGGGATAACAGGCAAGCGATCGGGCTCCTGCAACTGCAAAGCTGCCATAATTCGCTCTGGGGAAGACATCGTTTCAGTCATTGCTCACGCTCCTTTGCATACGAGACATTAGACCTTCGAGACATTAGACCTTCGAGACATTAGACCTTATTGGGATTGGGAAGCTATTACTGCAAACCTGCCTGCGTCAAAATCCGGCGGACGGTGCTGGAACCAATGGTTTTCTCACCATGTTGTTGATTAATGTATGCCGCAATACGCTCCTTACCCCACCTGGGGTTTTTCCGTTTCACATGACGTACTTCCTCCACAATGGGCGCTGGCGTGCATCGCGGATTCTTGGGTGCGTTGCTCAACGGCTTCTCGATGGCTTTGTACCCTTTTTCCACAAAGCGCGGCCGCCAATGGTAAAAAGTGCTGCGCAGAGACGCCTTTGCGACGAGCAAGACCGATGTTGCCCGTCTCTTCCCACGTCTTGAGCAAGTACGGCGCTGCTCTGCGGTGGTCGTTGGAAAATAGACGCCCTTCTTTTGCTGTATGGCCGTATTATGATGATTTGATTTCATACTTCGTTTCTTTCCGTTTGTTATCAGTCCAGCGCAACGGTGTTGGCGATTTAGGCATCGGTCTCGATTGGTGAATCCGGCTCCAACTCCTACCATTGCCGATCTACTGATGCTGTATAATATAACTAATTTAGTACAATATATGACAATATTGTACTACTATAAAGTATATGGCACAAATATCCCCGCATGTCAAATATTGTGTGTCATAAACAGATATTAAAAACGCGTAAATATCTGCAAACCGTCCTATTTAACTCTCAGCAAATTACGTATTTATGACATAAGCAGAAAATCATACACTTTTTTGAACACTCAACCGGCCTAATTTATAACACCGACCAACCATACTTACCCCAGTTATTTTGGCCCATCACCCTTCTTAGCAGCTTATCGGAGAGAACGAAAAATAGATTTTGCGCGGATGCACGCTGGTGCGTGCAGATTTGAGAAAGCGCCAAAATGGTACCTTTTAACAAGTAGCGGTGGGATTATGTCAGAGCTGTCAGGTTTTGAAAACCTGACAGCTCTTTCCTTAACTTACTTTTAACTTTGCATAATGAATTACCCTTTTTAAAGGTTTAAATCTACAAGCTATTTCTGAACAGTAGCTTCGGAAAACCGTATTAACCACAAAAGAATCTGAATGTATGAAACGTCTATTATGCCAGCAATTATGCCAGGTCAGCCATGGCCAGCAGACGTCCGCTAGCTGTAGCGCTGTTCATTGCCGCGTTGCTTCTGGGGCTAATTCCGCCGCCGCTGGTGAGCAGCATGTTGCCCTCTAGGGCGGCTGAATTAGTCGCAACGCTATTGGCGGCCGCGCCAGCACCCAAAGCGCGCAGCTCTGCGCCCGCAGCGGTGGCGTTGGCCCCGCTGGCCCAAGCCCCACCGACACATCGACCTCATCACCAACATCTCTCCAGCGACAAGAGTGTGTTGGTTGCGCCAATAAGATGAACTACACGGTAACGGTAGAAAACCGCGGACCCGCCGCCACCAACGTCGATTGGGTGATTGAACTGGGTAGTGCCGGGATCATCACCAACAGGGCTTGCGTGGCGGCGGGTGAACCACAATTTGCCCGCTAGCTTCATCGACGGCAGCAGCCCGCCGGTCACAATTGATGCGGTCATTCCGTTATTGCCTGTCGATAGCGTGGTTACGCTGACCTTTGGGCGACCACCGCAGGTGTAAGCGGCGAAGATCCAAGTCGATCAGCACCGTCACCCCCAACGGTCAGACCGACAGAAATGCCGCAACTAATGAGCGGACATCAACATCTCGTTACAGGCGCGGCTGCGCAGTTATGGCGTAACCAAAACTATTAGCCGCTTTGAGGATGCCGGAGGCAGCCGGTGAAGCAGCCTACTGCAGGCGACTACATCGTCTATGATGTGGTGGTGACCAATGGTAAATCATGACGATATCTTCGATCTGCTCATTACGCGACACCATCGGTGTGGAAGCTGGTACAGGATCATTGCCAGATCCCGCGGATTTTGTGGGGACTGGGAGCACCGCCAACCTGAAGGCGGCCTCAGTCAAACCTACTATGCAGAAGGTACGTTGATCGAAAGCGTCACCTGTAGCGGCATAACAGCCACCTGCCCAACGGTTAACGACGTCACTTACTTCTCCAACATGCGCGAGCAGATATTACCGTCCCCTTCCTGCCTGGGCGCACCCGGGCTGCGCTGGGATGCTCCAGCGGACATCCATCAACGACGGTCACGCTGAAGGTGAAGATGCTGGTAGGGGCGCTCAACCGCTGCTCGACCACATCGCCACCAGGACATCGCACCTTTCTCAACCGGGTGCAGGCCCTGACGGATAATGGCAACACCGAACGCGCCGGGTTGGGCGCACCTTACGGACCGGGTGACGCCAGCGACAACCTGGTGGATGTACGCCAGAATATTGACGTGTCAAGCTGCCCGCAATATGACGTGGTGGTACAGCTCACGGAACCCATCTTGCAGACGACCAACGGCGTGGATGAGAATGCAACCTATGTCTACACCGTCACCGTTTCCAATAGCGGGCCGGATGGCGTCGTTGACCTGCCTTTCTACTTCGGCTTATACACGGCTACTAGTTATAGGGATAGCCAGTGGGTTAACCTGTGGAGTATCGACAATCCACCAAGCTGTGTGGCCAGCGGCGGTGCGGTTTTGCCCCAGCGGATACACCGTCAAATTCCGCTCCACGCCGGCGGAAGGTGCTGGTACGTTGTATGGCGCCATGATCTACCCGACCTGTCGGCGACGATACCATACCGCGGCGGAGGCCTGTTCTGCTCACCTTCAACATCACGGGAACGGCGGGGCAACTGGATCGATGGCGGTCACGACCGCAATACCACTTTGCCCCACGCCGCGCTGCCCACTGATCTGAATAGTGAAACCAACATTGAGATTTCGCGCGCTGCTTTCATCGTACTACCGCAGCACAACCAATGGTTCCGCGGGCAGCAGTTCGATCAGTGGCGCCTATTACGGCAACAATGGTTACCACCTGCAAACCCAATGGAATACCGGCATTGACTGCTGGCGGTCAGGATTACGACGTCTCGGCCCAGGCGTTTGGGCCGTTTGCCAGCCCCACCGACACCACACCCGATTGCCGGGCCGCTTGCCCCGGGCCAGCTCGTCTACTTCCGCTATATCGTCGCCAACCTGGATGACAAACTGCCGTGACACGCTGGACTTTGTCCGACCCACACCAACAGGTGACGAAAATACGAGTCCGTATGCTTCCTTTAGTATACGCTTCAATTATTCTGAGTTCGAGTTGGCTCGATCTGGAATCAGAGACCGGGTTGGGAACAACCCAACCGAACTTCTTCCATCTGCTGGATTTGCTGCCGGGCACCTATGGTCACGAAGCTCAATTTCCCTATCTCTATTCAGACCCCTATTACGCGGAACCGTATAGTTTGCCCTGGGCGGCGCTGGAAGAGATCGGGATTACCTGTATTGCCACCACCAACGGCGCTGAATGCCCCGACAGCAATGAAGAAAGTGGGTTCTCTACCCTTGGATACTTTAATGACATTGACGGCTCAAATATAGATCATCGCCACTATATTTCTGTACCCGACTTTTTCACGTGGGAAGAGATACCCGGTCATGAACCTGGCAGCCTCCAGCTACCGGTTGGCTCCTCGCTCACCTTTCTGGCCCCTGTCTTGCCCGAGTCCACTGTTCCCTGTGTCTCTGGCGGTAGCCTTATATACTAACGCAGAAATGAGGGAAGCGTCTATAGCTCTGCGCCTGAGAATCCGCCCACAACGTATGTTGAACGCAACACAACCAACGATACAGGCCGGATTACGCTCCAAATTGGGCTGCCCGATTGTGGAGCTGGCCTGAGCATCGACAAAGAAGCGCGCTTAAATTGTAGCCCCCGCGACCACGAAATACAGTGCCAGAAGATGGCCTGGTGCAATACACCATCGATATGACGTACTCCACCACGGCTACCCTATCGCTGGATGTGGCGCAGTTTGTCGATACGCCGTCCCTGGTCTGCGCCGACACCGTTATGGGACAGAGCTGCGCCGACTGGGGAGATTGTCAGCGTCGATAACTGTGCCGTTACCACAGGCAATGCCACCTGTCCGCCGGCATCTCCATTGGACAAAAACGCGCCCAGGATGGGACGCTGAGCACCATTGGCACGGGACGATTGACACTCGCTGGGGTACGCCCAACGCTGCCACTTTGGCAGAGGGTGCGGCATTTGAACCGGGCAGCCATCCGCGTGACGCTGACCGCGCTTCCCCGCTGCAGCAGATCGGCGGATGTTGCGCAGCTCATCAACGACGCCGTATAGCTCAGACCCCGCTGCCAGCCAGTTCGCCGAGCCTTATATACCGAAGACCGTACGCTCATCGCTGCGAGCGCCCGACAGCATGGTGCTGCCTGGCGGAGTCAACCCGACCGACGCCCAGCGGGGCGTGAACCATCGTTGCGGTGGAGGCCCTTAACAATGGTTTGGCCGATGGTGGTAGCCTCTATTAGCGATGCGCTGCCCGCCGATACTGCTGGCCGCCAACCCCGGTTTTGCCAACATTACCTGCCATGCCATTACCAGCGCTCCCCCACTGCTGGACGGTCAGCCATCGCGGACTGCAACAACGTCACCATCACCAACAACGGTGCAATGGCTTCCAGATTGACCATGAGCGGTTCGTGGCCGGCCTTTAGCGGCTATCGCTTTGCCTTTGAGGCCTGCGCCAGCAGAGGCACGTCGATCAAAACACCGCGGTCTGACGCCGCCGCCTGCCACCAGCATACAGCGCTTCAGCGCGCCACGAATTCAACCGTTAACTTCCGTACGCCGGATATAGCCTCCCTGGCGATTGAGAAAGTGCTCAACACGCCCAACCAATCTACGTGGGGCAGGTGGTGAGTTTCAGCATCGTCATCACCAACACAGGCGCAGCGGTCATTACTACGATTCCATTGACCGACACCTATGACGCAACTATCCTGAGCTACTATGCAGTCCAAAGACCACGCTGGCGCCGACGACGATATCGATGATGGCCAGCTTAGCTGGAGCGACGTGACTGGCGCCAATGATCTGGGACCTGGGGAGTGGTCGCCATCCTGCGTCCTTTCGTGCTCACCGCCCCGACTAGCAGTCTGGGCAGACAAGCTCCTTTGCACGGTGCTGGGGGCGGCGTGTAACTTGGCGACCATCTCCAACTCAGCGACGATTACGGCCAGCGCACCAATCAGTGGTAGCGTGGAGGCCAAGTCTACGTTGGGCGACTACGTCTGGTACGACGTCAACAACAACGGGCTTAAGGATGATGGCGACACGGGCATCAACGGCGTGCTGGTCAACCTCTACGTGGATGGGCTGCACGGCAACCCACTGGACGGCCTTGCGCAGCCAGGCGAATACATCACATCAACCATCACGGCAGCCGATATGGGCGGCATCGGCGATGATACCGGAACAGGCAATCTGGATGGCTTCTACGATTTTGCGGTCAGTGATGGCAACGTCTACATTGTGGAAATTGACGCCGCCAACTTTGCCCTGAATGGCGCATTGGAAGGCTACACCTATACGGGTGACAACGGCTCCGGCAACGCCTATAACGGCCCCGAGCTGCGGGTGATCAGCGACCTGCTCCCGACGGGCGTCTATGACTACAACGACGCCGACTTCCCCTACTGGCGGCCCAACGGCTCGCTGGCCGTGCGCAAGGTGCTGAATACGCCCGAAGCGTTGCGCATCAACGATGTGATGAGCTTCACCATCGTCATCACCAATACCTCCAACGTGACGCTGACCGCCATCCCGCTGGAGGATCGCTACAGCAGTCTCTTTATGAGTTACCAGAGCGCCGCGCCAGCACCCATGACCACGACGGCTGGCATTCTACAGTGGGCCAACGTGGCGCCGGTGGCCGGCTTGGCCCCCTCGGACACGGTCTCGGTGGATGTCTACTTCACCGCCCAGGCCGACACGACCTTGTTGCTGGCCACAGCGCCATGCACCCAAGCCGCCGAAGCGCCCAATCTGGCGCAGGTGCAGAATGCCCTGGCCGGGGTGGCGTCCGTAACGCCCGATGCGGACGACACAAGCTGTGATTCAGTGCAGATTCTGAATCCGACGGGCATCCAGTTAATCGCCCGCAGCATCCAGCAGCTGGCGGATGGTGTGCTGGTGCGCTGGCAGACGAGCAACGAGAGCAGCATACGCGGCTTCCGCGTCTGGTTGGTCAACGGCGTAACGACCGTAGAACGCACCCATGAGATGATGGTGGCCAAAGTCGCCGGACAATCCAGCGGCGCCAACTACGAATGGCTAGACGCTGGGGTTCAGTTGCGCACAGGAGATGTTTACCTGCTGGAAATCAGCAAGCAAGACGGGACGAGTGAGCACGTCGTCATCGACACGCAGGCTGGCATCGACCTCTTCCTGCCGTTGGTAGCGCGGTAGTAATCTAAAGATCTGACAGGTTTTATGGCAGATTTACAAATTAGCACCGACATAGAAGTTCGACTTCTCGGAGAAGTCGAACTTCTGCGATACCAGTACTATTTTGTTAATACACAAAAAAATCTGTCAGGTCTTTGGCGTCGAAAAACTTTATTCATAGTATTCAGCCTGCTAAACGCCATTGCATTGGCAAGCTGAATACTATCTATTCACTCCCTTACAGCTCCATCAACAGCGCCACCAGCAACGCCGCACTCGTGTGAATCTTATCCGTCTCAATGTGTTCATGATCAGCGTGGGCCCCGTGGCCGGGTACGCCCAGCCCGTCCAGCGTGGAATGCCCAGCGCGCCGGTAAAATTGCCGTCGCTGCCGCCGCCGGTGCCATCCCCTTGCAGCGCCAAACCCAAGTTGACGCCAATCTCGCGGGCGCGGCCAAAGATTTCCTCGGTGGCCTCCCGCTCCAGCGGCGGGCGATTCCAATCCCCCGTAATCTCCAATCAGGCGCCCGGCGTCACTGGCTGCAAACTACGAATGGCGTTGGCCAGCCGGTCCGCCTCGGCCTGCGTCCACGCCCGCACGTCGATGATGGCGTGCGCTTCCGCCGCCACCACGTTGGAGCGGGTGCCGGCGTTGACCACCCCGTTGACCGTGGTCCCCTTTTCCATATCGGTCAGACTGTGCAGTGCCAAAATCTGGTGCGCCAGCTCTTGAATGGCGCTGATGCCCTTTTCCGGCTCTGCAGCATGGGCCGCCTTGCCGGTGACGTGCAGCTCAAAGTGACCGCCGCCCTTGCGCAATCTTCACTACGCCATTGGGCAGCGGCGATTCCAGCACCAGCGCATATTCGGCCTTGGCGGCCTCATCCTCAATCAGTTGGCGCGAAGTGTGGCTGCCCGTCTCCTCGTCGGAGGTCATCAAAATAGTGACCGGCCGCGGCAGCGTCAACGCCAATTCCTGAATAGCGCGCACGGCATATTCAGAGAGCGCCAGGCTGGTCTGCATGTCGAAGATGCCCGGACCATACGCCCAGCCGTTTTCATCAATGCGAAACGGGTGCGTTTCCAGCGCGCCCACGGCCCACACCGTGTCGTAATGGCAGAGAATCAGCGCCGGGCGCACGTCGGGCGCGCCGGCTGGTCGGTTGTCGAAGGTGGCGCGCACGTGCATGCCGGTGCTTTCGTTGGGGATCAGCTCGACCTGGGCGCCGGCATCGCGCAGGCGTTCGGCCAGCAGCGCAGCGAACGCATCCAGCCGCGGCTTGTCGCCGCTGGGCGTCTCGTGCGTCACCAGCAGCTTGATTACGTCGAGCATTTCGGGCTGTTTGTTTTGGAAATAGGCGAGCAGCTTTTGATAGTCCATCATTGGGTCCGTTTCTGTTGTGGGGGATGGATGGTAAGAGTGTGAGGGTATTTTACCATAATGTTGCGTGTTGCGTATTGCGTGGACTGGCTGAGGGGGATGAGGGGCGGCTTGAAAATGTAGGGCGAGTATCCATACTCGCCCCAACGTCATTCGCGCTATGAAAGCCACCAATAGAGATATGCTGGAGCTATCAACCTCGTCTCAACGTTTATTGTGTGATAAAATCAATCCATCATTATAATATATTGTAACCCATTAACATCGAGAAAGTTTGATCTACATATGGGGTTAGATTTTGAGTGGGATCCCTATAAAGCTTCCGCGAATCGTCAAAAACACAAAGTGACGTTTAGTGAGGCTGCTACCATTTTTAGCGATCCATTAAGTGCAACAATTGCAGACCCAGATCATTCCGATTATGAAGAACGTTATATTACAATTGGATATTCGAATCGACGAAGGCTATTGATGGTTTCACATACTGAACGCGGAAATCGTGTGAGAATAATTAGCGCTCGCGAGTTAACCTCTTATGAAAAAAACAATATACAGAATCAGGATTCTGAGTTGAACGATGAATTGCGTCCACAGTACAACCTTTCGGAGTTGCTCAAAGGGGCTGTGCGCGGCAAGTATGTTGAACGATATAAAGAAGGCACAAATCTGGTTCTTTTAGATCCCGATGTGGCCGAGGCGTTTCCAACACCCGAAGCTGTCAATGAGGCACTGCGTTTGGTCATGCAGCTTGCACGCATCCCCTCGGCAAACCAGCCTGCTATTGGTGATTGAGCCTGACTTGCAGAAATCAGAATTATGAACACAACCCTTACCCATACCCGCGCCGCCGTCCTTTGCTTTGGCGGCTGGGGCCTGCAAACCATGTTACACCTGGCGCCGCGCATGGCCGCCGTGCAGGATCGGCGCAAGGCGCTGGGCATTGCCGGCGCCGATTTGACCAAGGTGACCAATTTTGTGACGCTGCTGCCTGAACCGCTGCTGGATCACAACGACCAGTCGCTCTTTTACATGCGGCGGATGCGACCCGGCGATGCGCCAGGCGGCAACATTGACCCGTATCACGTGGAGCGGCTGCTGGACAAGATCGACACGCAGAGCGGCAACGGCATTGAGCGCCCCACCATCGGCCTGCTCACCGATGCCGAGCGGCGGGCCAAGGCGCTCATGCGGCTGGCCGAGCCGGTGCTAGAAGCTATTGAGCACACGCCGGACGCCATTGGCCACGGTTTCCGCGCCCCGGCCACCGGCGTCACGCCGCGCGCCTATCGCCTCAATCAGCCCACCCACGATCTGCGCCACGCCACCCGCGCCGACCTCTTCCACACCGCACTGGAACATGCCGAACATGTGGCGCGCCTGCTGGAAACGCACCTGATCGACCCCATCCGCGAAGACAGCCTGGCCCCCGACGACCCCTATGTGCAAACGACGCTTTACGTCATGGCGCCGCTTTATGAGCCGCTGGCCTCGGCGCTGGTTTGGCCGGTGGTGGCGCAGCTTATGCAGCGGCTGGGGCGGCGCAACATTACGCAGGTGGTGGGCGTCTTTGCCACCGGCAGCTATGCCAACGACATTTCGCGCGCCGTGGAGAACGCCACTTCCTACGCCGCGCTGGCCGAGCTGGAAATTTTGACTGGCCAGCGCCGCAACGAGCGCGGCGCCGCCGAGCTGACGGCGCTGCTCAAGGGCGCCGGTTCAGCGCTGGCCGAGCAGGTGGGCGAAGCCATTTTTGACAATATCTATTTATTGGATCGCGAGAAGAGCAATCAGGGGCTGGCGCAAGATAGCCACGAGCTGGCCGTGCTGGCCGGCAATGCGCTGGAGGCGCTGATTGTGGCCAACGGCGACCTTTGTGCAAGAGCAGGTGGGGCTGGGGCTGCACGGCATCGATTATCACACCGGCAACAAACACCCCTACAGCCTCATCGGCGCCGCCACCGACTATGTGCCGGTGAGCGAAATCCTGCGCGCCGTCAACCGGCAGGAGGGCGGCGGCTGGCGCACCAATGGGCCTTGCGCGCCACAGCAGGAGACCGCCAACCCCGAACTGCCCGCCGAAACTGTCGAGCGCAGCACAATCGTCGGCCACCTTGGCCGATCTGGGGTTGACCGAAGCACAGGCGCTGCTCCTGTTCACCGCCGTGCGCCGGAAATGTTCCGCAATGCCGAGCCACAGCGGCTGGAAGAGCTGGTGATCAGCAGCGAATTTGTGCTTTCCGCCAGCGCCGCCGCTGATCTGCGCCGCCATCCGCCGGCGCAGTGGCCCGATGCTTTTGGCGAGCATTTGGCCGAGATCGAAAATGTCTTTCGCATGGCAGCCGGGCGGGCGGCCATTGACCAGGTGTGGGGGCTGGATGATGCGGCCCAGAAAAATGCCGGCAAAGAGAATGCACCGGGGGGCGGGCTCTTGTCCACCGTTTTGTATCGCGTACAGGCGGCTGCTGGATATGCTGGCGCTATCACCGGCCGGCCTGCCGCGCGCTCGCCGCCAGATTGCCAACTGGCTGGCCGAAATCGAGCAGGATCGCGAGGAGCGCTGGGTGCGGGCGCAGACCATTGCCACCACCGAATCGCAAGAATTGGCCCAGGCCCGTCAAAAGTTGGTCATAAACGATTGGCAAAAGCGCTATACTACCGCAGTCGCTCGCATCCCCACCTGGTGGCAACTGCTGCTGGGCATCTTTGGCGTCATGGCGCTGGCAGCGCTGACTGCATATGGCTATTTGCAGATCGTGCAGCGCGCGTGGGATCCCATTACGGATACCAACGCCTTGATGGGCGTGGGCATTTTTGTGTGGGTGCTGGCCGCGTTTTACTATCGCCACCGCGTGGGGCAGATGCGCAAGCTACGCCGCGAGCGCGTGCATTTGGCGCAGCGGCTGCTGACCACACGTTTGCAGGCTGAGGTGAACCTAGGCGTGGTGCGTTTTTACGACCGGCTGACCGACCGTTTGCGTCGCCTGTCCGCCATGCTGGCCGAGGCCGAGGAAGAGTTGAGCCGCTGGCACGAGGATGAAGATGATTTCGGCGCCGCTGCCTTTGCCGCCGGTCTCTCGCCGGTGCAGGAGATTGCGCCCGCCGCCTACACCACCTATTTGCGCCAGCCCAAGGTGAGCCGCAAGCTGTGGGAACGCTGCTGCGACTTTTTGCGCCAGCAGCGCGCCGCCTACAGCGACGAGGATGCCGAGCGGCTGGCCGGGCTATGGAGCACGCCCGAATGGCGCGCCGAACTCAAGCGGCTATTGGCCGGTCTGCCGCTGGACCGCAGCCAGCCCGATTCGGCGCGCAGTGGCCCGCAAGCGCGTACCATTGCCGACTTGATTCGCCAAACCGTGCGCCAGACCATGATGCCGGTCGATATTGAGGCTGAAAGCCCGGCCCGTTCCGAACTGGTGCGGGCGCTGGCCAAAGAGTTCAGCATTGAGCATTTGCTCTGGCGTGGACGTACGCAGGCGCAGGAGATGAACCGCTATTTGCAGGAACTGAATATCGAGCTGGAGGACGAGACGCCCGAGCAGATCTACGGCGCCAACATTGTCTATTCCGAGATCCGCTCCAAACATCAATATGCCGAAACCGCATGGAGCCGCGCCAAGCCCACCGCTAATTACGACGTGGTGGATCGGCTGGCCACGCGCGGCAGCACGGTGGACTTTGCGGCGGCGTCCGGTCACGCCGATAGCGACTTGACGCGCACGCTGCTGGACGAGTTTAGTATAGCGCTGCTGCCTACCGAAGACCCGTTCAGCATTACATTTGTGCGCACCGTGCATGGGCTAGGACTGGACGATTTGGACTGCGTGCAGCGCTATCGCACAGAACTGCGCTACCTTTCGTCCGAAGAGCGGGCGCTGATCCTGCTTATGTCCGACCCGGTGGATCAGATTTACCGCACGCAGGGGGCAGACCCGCGTTCGTTTGTGCAGGCGTTTGAGCCAGAATGAAAAGGGGGCTATTACTATTTGTAGATTTTGTACAGGATTTAGCCAAAATTACTGTAAAAATTACAGCATACATCCGATGTATAATGGCGTATAGCGATTGTATATTGACTATTGACTGATTATCATGTGGTTCTCATAATAATGAGCTAGAATACGAGAACCAAAACCCCCGCCGTAACAGGTGTCAATTCAAGGAGATACATTATGATTTACAAAACGCCATCCCCACGTCCAGGACACATGCGCGTAGTTTTTGAACTGCCTGCGTCTGTTTGGGCCGACAAAATTAGTTTGGTGGGAGAGTTCAACGACTGGGACCACCGGAACACACCCTTGACACAGGAACACGATGGCGCCTGGCGAGCACAAGTTGATCTGCCCACGGGCGGGCACTACAAATTTGGTTATTTGGTCAATGGTCAATGGCAGACAGATCGGCAGGCCGATGATTTTGGCCTAAACGAGCAAAACAAGCTCAGCGGCATTGTGATTACCGCCTAGCCAACGCTAGCTAGCCCAAAACCAACGCGGATGGTTGTTTTGAAACAGCCATCCGCGTTTTTTGTTTCACGCAATTGGCTTTGTGGTATAATCGCCCCCTATGGCGCCTCAAATTCAGCGACCCAACCCCCGGCACTTTGTGGCCATATTGGGCATTTTATTGGTGGCCATTGGGCTGCGATTTTGGCGTCTTGCGAGTTTGCCGCCCGGCTTCCACTTTGACGAATCGTTTGAAGGTCTTGAAGCATTGCGCATGATTCAGGACCCTGCCTATCACCCCATTTTTCTGACCGGTAATTTTGGCGTTCCTCCTTTAAACTCCTATTTAAATGCGTTGACCTTTCGGTTTTTTCTGGCTGTGGGCGCCATGCCTGGCCCGCTGGCCATGCATGTAACCGCGGCAACTATTGGTTCGCTCACCATCCTCGCGATCTATGCACTGGGCCGGGAATTGCAGCGATTGGCGCCCGGGCTGCTCTCCACCTCTTTTCCTCTCTGGTCGGCCGCAGCATTGGCGGTCATGCGCTGGCACATCCACTTCAGCCGCATGGGTATTGAGCCAATTCTGGTGCCGCTCATCTGGTGCGCAGCCTGCTGGCTCTTCCTGCGCGGCTGGCGCACCGGGCACTGGGGAAATTTCGCGGCGAGTGGCGTGATGCTGGCCGCGGGGATGTACGCCTATCAAGGCGCGTGGGTGATACCTTTTCTGTTTATCCCGTTGATACTGCATTTGATTGTGCATAGATGGCGCATGGCGCAGAGTCCCTCGGCGCAGACCGATTGGATGAGTCTGTTCTGCACGTTTTGGCAGGACCGCCCACGCCGCTGGGGCGTGGGGGTCACTATTTTGAGCGCCACGATGCTGGTCGCACCATTGGGCTATTTTTTCTATCAGCACCCGGCCATTCTGCTTATGCGCCCAACCCAGCTTGCGATTGTGGGCGAAACGGGCAGTCCGGCCGATGCCTCTTTTTGGCACAACGTGTGGGCCACACTGCGCATGTTTGGCCCACTGGGCGCACCCGGGGATTTGGACCCGCGGCGCAATGTGCCGGGGCTGGCGGCGCTCAACGTGTGGCTGGCCCTTCCGTTTTATGTGGGCGCGGCGTTTGCCTTGTGGCGGGCGCGGCAGCCGGCTTTTGGATTGCTGTTGGTGGGGTTGGCAGGGCTGGCGGCGCCGGGTGTATTTAGCGAATATGCGCCACACTTTCACCGCATTTTGGGGGCGGCGGCGCCCACTGCGCTGTTGTGTGGGGTGGGGCTAGATGTGATCAGCCGAACGCGCATTCCATCGATACAGATCGCGCCGCGGCTTGCAGGATTGGTTTGTGTGGGTCTGGTTGTGTTGGGCGGCATTACTTCTGGATGGAACTATTTTAAGCGCTGGGGCGAGATGCCCGATCTATTTTATGCATTTGATGTGGGTTTTTGGGAATTGGGGCAGTGGGTGGCCGCGCAGCCAGCCGATGCGACGATCTACATTACGCCACGCGGCGCTGACCATCCCACGATCCAATTTGCTCTACAATCCACGAACCCACAGGTAGTGCACAAAATTGTTTCCTTCGATGGCCGACACATTTTTCCCTATAGCGAAGCGCCGCAATCTGCTGAAAATTATGTGAGCATTGAACACGAAGATTTCCGAACCCCCCTGCTATTGCCGGGTATTTTGCCCAAGGCCGCCATTGTCTATTCTGTTGTTGACGATGCGGGCGGGACGTATGCCAATGTTTATACACGACAGCCCAATGAAGCGGCGCAGCGGCTTCCGCAGCATCCACTGGACGCCACATTGGGGGACGGCATCCGCTTGATCGGTTATGATGTGCAGCCGGCGGAATTGGTCGCCGGACAGGTGCTTTATCTGCAACTCTATTGGCAGACCACGCAGACGCCTCAAGCAGATTGGACGGTTTTTACGCATCTGCTGATTGCGCAAGCCGACGGTCAATTTAAGCAAGTGGCGGGTCATGACAGTCAGCCTGGCGAGGGTAGCTTGCTCACTACGCAATGGTCGGCGGGCTGGCGTATTTTGGATGAGGTGCAGATTCTGTTGCCGACGGATTTGGTTGAGGGAGAATATCTGCTGCAGGCGGGTATGTATCAACAGGTGAACGGTGGTTTTGTGCCGCTGGGCGAGGATGTGGATTTGGGCGCGGTGCGGATTGACGCGCCGTAGGGGCGCAGAGAGGATGCCGCTCCAACTGCACCGCACGGCGTTTGGGGTTAAGGAAAGTTTGAAAGCCGTAGACGCCGGGCATCGCAGTCTGCGCTAGTGGAATATAAATTGATTGATGTATGGGAAGCGAACAAGCGACGCTGCTGCCGCTGCTGTATGAATCGGAAGAACGCTATGGCTGGAGCGTGGGGATGCGCGCCATTACCCACGCGCTGATGATGCGCGTTCCGCTGCCGGATGGTCCCATTTTGGAGCTGGGGTGTGGTGGCGGCGCGTTTTTGCGTGAACTAAGCCAGCGCCAAAATGGGCGCCAAGTTTTGGGTGCTGATCTACATCCAACGGCATTGATCAGCGCCCAGCGGCGGCTGAATGGGCGCAGCGGTCCGGTGGGCGCCAATATGCTGACATTGCCCTTTGCCGCCGCTACCTTTGGCGCCGTAGTCGCGCTTGATTCATTTGACCAGCAGGGTGTAAAATTGTCCCTTGCTTTGGCCGAGAGTCATCGAGTGCTGCGCCCGCGAGGTCTGCTCCTTTTACGCGTGAGCGCTTACGAATGGCTGCACAGCACACACGATACAGCATTTAATACAGGGCGTCGCTATACCAGGAAAGAGCTACAAACTGTGCTAGCCTATCAAGGTTTCCAGCCTTTGACGACAACGTACGCCAATGCAATTATGTTGCCACCCGTGACGCTCATACGTCTGTTGCAGCGCTATAAATTGGCGCCATTTGTAGCTTCTCAATACAATACGTCACGCTTTGACGAACTTATGAAAGCCATTTTAAAGCTAGAGGCGCATTGGATCGAGCGCTGGAATATGCCATTTGGCATCAGCCTTTATGTGGCGGCGCAAAAAGTGGAAGTTTGAAATCTATCATGCCAGAACCATCTGTGCTGGTCTGCACGGTCTTGCCCACGTATAATGAACGCGACAACATTGGTCCGCTGATCGACGGCATTCTCTCTTGCGCCACGACGCCCCACATTGTGCTGGTGGTGGATGACAATTCGCCCGATGGCACGTGGCAGGTGGTGGAAGCGAAGATGGCTCTCTATAATGACGGTGAATCGGCCAAAGTTGTGCTGGCGCGGCGGCTGGATGAAAGCGGTTTAACATCGGCCATTCAGCACGGCATTGATATGGCGATTCAGAAACTGAGGGCCGATATTGTAACCTGGATGGATTGTGATTTGTCCATGCCGCCCGAGGATATACCCAAGTTGATCGAGGCGATTGTAACGCGCGGCGCCGATGTGGCGGTGGGGTCGCGCTGGATTCCCGGGGGAGCCGACGTGGCGCATGGGCGCATGGCGCGGCTGCTCAGCCTGCTCATTAACCGCTTGGCCATTCTGCTCATTGGCAACCAGGTGCATGATTATACCAGCGGCTTTATTGCCGGGCGCGCCGCCGTCTTTCAACAGATTCGGCTATATGGCGACTATGGCGAATATTGCATTGACCTGCTGGCGCGCGCCGTCAAAATGGGATTCAAGGTGCAGGAGGTTCCCTATGTGTGCGTGCCGCGCACGGCGGGTGAGAGCAAAACGGGCGCCAACCTTTGGGACTATCTGGTCAAAGGGCGCAAATATGTGGCGGCTATTCTCCGGCAACGCAATAGATTTTGAATAACAGATATAGGGATTGTTATTGCTGTATTGCTGTGTTGCTGTATTTCCTCTATACTCTGCTCTGAATGAAAACCGGACTTTTGCGTCTGACTGAGACTCCTGTGGAAAAGTCCGGTTTTCATCACAATCGCAGTATAGTAGGACAATAAGCAATACAGCAATAAGCAGCAATATAGCAATACACCCAAACGATTCAGGAAAGCACAAACATGCTGAAACCCGCAGAATTAACGCTGGACGAAATGGGCGAACTGGCCGAGTTTATCCCGGCGGCGGACCCCGAAGTGCAGGTGCATTACCGGGCCATCCCGGCCTTTGAAAAGCCGACGCGGCGCAGCGTCATTCCCGTTTGCGAGCCGACGCTGACCGGCAACGAGCTAAAATATGTGCAGCAGGCGGTGGAAACCAACTGGATCTCTTCGGCGGGCAGCTTTATTCGCGATTTTGAGCTGCAATTTGCCGAGGCGTGCGGGGCGCGCTATGGCATTGCGTGCGCCAACGGCACGGTAGCCATGCATCTGGCCATGGCCACGCTAGGGCTGGAGCCCGGCGACGAGGTGATTATCCCCACCTTCACCATGATTGCCACGGCCAACGCGGTGACCTATTGCGGGGCGCGGCCGGTGTTGGTGGATATGGAGCCCGATTACTGGCAGATGGATATTGAGCAGGTGGCGCGCAAAATTACGCCGCGCACCAAAGCCATTGTACCGGTGCATATTTACGGCCACCCCACCGATATGGACCCGCTGATGGAGCTGGCCGACAAACAGGGCATTCACGTCTTCGAAGATGCGGCCGAAGCGCACGGCGCCGAATACAAGGGGCGGCGCTGCGGCAGCTTGGGCCACGCCGCCGGCTTCAGCTTTTATGGCAACAAGATTATCACGACCGGTGAAGGCGGCATGGTCACCACCAATGACCGCGAGATTGCGCGGTTGGCCTGGAATCTGCGCGACCATGCGTTTAGCAGCGAGCGTCATTTTTGGCACAAATATGTGGGCTTCAATTACCGCATGACCAACTTACAAGCGGCGGTGGGACTGGCGCAAGTGGAGCAGATGGAGCAGTTTGTGGAAGCGCGGCGACACAATGCGCTGGAATATAATCGCCGGCTGCACGACATCCCGGGCATCCAGACACCTCATGAAGCGGATTGGGCCAAAAATGTCTACTGGATGTACGGCATTCTGGTGGACAAAGCGCAATATGGTCTGAGCCGCGACGAACTGCGCGTGGTGCTGGCCAACAATGGCATTGAGACGCGCACCTTTTTTATCCCCATGCACTGCCAGCCCATTTATTGGGAAACATTCAAGGGCGAACGGTATCCCGTGGCCGAACGGTTGTGCCGCGATGGGCTGTATTTACCCTCGGCCTCTGCGCTGCGCCTTTCGGAAATCGAAGAGATCACGGCGGTTATTCGCGATGCATGTGTGGCCCTGCGATAATATGCGGTTACCATACGACAGGCGGCCATGACGAGACGTGAAAAGATGGAATTGTCAGTATAATGTAAACAATCGCCACGAATTACTATAGAATTTTGCACCCAATCGTAGTATCATAATAGCCCAGTGTTAAGCCCAATTCTTGCGCCCACTAGACCACAAGTTGTCACACATATCCAGTGATGGTCAAAGGTTCACTTACATGAAAGAAATGATAATTTGCCTCTCAATGGGCTTCGTCGGGCATCTGCTTATTTTCCGCGGCATAGATCCGCCGGCGCTGGTCCACAATTTAGCCTTATGGAGCGTGGTGGGCATCAGCCTGAGCGTCTTCTCCTTTATCAACAATCTGCTTCAACCCCTCAAGCGTCGCAGTCAATCCATTTCACACCGCGACGCCATTTCGCACTGGGACAAATAAATTAATAGACCAATGGCCGGCCTTGACGGGGCCAAATCGCAAAACGGGCGGCCTGAGCAATACGTCATAACTTTCACGGCGTGAAATCTTCTTCCCCCGTCAGCCCGCTGACAAACGCGGCTAGCAAATCGGCGGCTTTGTCAATATCATCCAGCGCAATGGTTTCCACCGCGCTGTGCATGTAGCGATTGGGGATGCTGATCAGCCCGGTGACCACGCCGGCGCGGCTGAGCTGAATGGCATTGGCATCGGTGCCGGTGCCGCGGTTGTGGGCGGCAATCTGATAGGCAATTTGGGCGCTTTCTGCTGTTGCCACCAGACGGTCGAAGAGGCGCGGATTCACATTGGGGCCGCGCTCAATCACCGGGCCGCCGCCCAATTTGATGTCCCCCTCCTGGCGTTTGTCGATGGTGGGGCAATCGGTGGCATGGGTCACGTCCACGGCAATGCCGATGTGCGGCTCCACGGCAAAGGTGCTGGTGTGGGCGCCGCGCAGGCCAATTTCCTCCTGTACGGTTGAAACAGCATACACGGCGCAATTGGCCGCATCGGCCCGCCGCAGCGCCTCAATGACCACCCAAACGCCCGTAATATTGTCCATGCCGGGCGCGTTGGCCAATCCGTTGCGCATTTCCTGGTAGCCCAGTTCCAGCGTCACCGGGTCGCCAATGCGCACCACGCTGGCGGCATCCTCTTTGTCTTTGGCGCCCATGTCGAGCCACATCTCCTCCAGCTTTACCACCTTGCCGCGCTCATCGGAGTTGAGCAGATGGATGGGCTTGCGCGCGATGACCGCCGGGACGGGTCCCTCGCGGGTCCAGACCGTCATGCGCTGGCCGATGAGCTGCTGCGGATCCCAGCCGCCAATGGGCAGCGTGTAGAGAAAGCCTTTGTCGTCAATATGGGTGACAACCAGCCCAATCTGATCGCAGTGGCCGGCCAACAGCACGCGCGTGGGTGCATCCACATTGCGCCCCACAATTACGTTGCCGTGGACGTCGGTGTCAACCTGATCGGCAAAATCTCGGACATATTCACGAACAATTTTCTGCACGGGCTGTTCATAGCCCGAGGGGCTGGGAGTCAGGAGAAGCTCTTTTAGGAATTCATGCGCGGATGGCTGCATGGGGGAATCCTTTCTATGGTGTGAAAACTGCTTGGGAAATAGATTTTTCGTGGTGCGTAGGGCGTGTACTGGTTTAGATTCTGATGGGGCGGCAAGTTGCCCGTTTTCGACAAGTTAGCCGGTGGGAATTCCCGACTTCCATTTCATCAACTTTGTACCAAGCCACCCCACCAGCTTGTCCACAAGTTCACGCACCACGCACTACGTTCTACCAATTCGTAAACGACCCATCCAATCGTCTCAATGTGGGCAATTCCCGCTGTTGGAATGGGTATTTCTTGGCTGCTTGGCGGTCGAATTCGATGCCCAGCCCCGGCAGGTCGGTGGGGATCAAATAGCCATCTTCCCACTTGGGCTGCACCGGCACCACGTCGGTGAGCACTTCGCCGGTTTTGCGCGGCTGCTCCTGCACGCCGAAGTTGGGCGTGGCCATATTGAGCTGCAAACAGGCCGCCGAGGAAATGGGGCCGAGCGGATTGTGGACGGCCAGCTTAATATAGTGCGTTTCACACCAACCGGCAATTTTGCGCGCCTCTGTAAAGCCGCCGGCAATGCACAGGTCAATGCGGGCGTAATCGATCCACTCTTCCTCGACCAGCTCGCGGAATTCCCATTTGGAGTTGAACTGTTCACCGGCCGCAATGGGGACGTGGGTGCGCGGGCGCAGCGTTTTGAACGAATTGGGGTTCTCGCAGCGCAGCGGTCTTCGATGAAGAAAGGCCGCGTCGATTCGATTTCGCGGCAGAGCCAGAGCACATCGGGCAGGTCCAGCCGGGTGTGACGTCGAAAGTTATCTCGATCTCATCGCCCACGGCTTCGCGCACGGCGTGGAACTGCTGGATGGCGGCCAGCACGGCCTGGCGCGGCTCCAAAATTTCGCCATCTTGCGGCAGCCCCCAGCGCACAAATTTCCAGCCCTCTGCTTTGGTTTCCAGGCACGATTCAACCAGCGGCGCGATCTCCAGCGCATGGCCGCGGTTGTGCGGATAGCAGACCACCTTGTCGCGCACCTTGCCGCCAAAGAGCTCATAAATCGGCACGTTGAGCGCCTTGCCCTTGATGTCCCACAGCGCAATGTCGATGGCCGCCATGGCGGAGGTGAGAATGCGCTGGGCCGGGAAGAAGCCGCCGCGAAAAAGCACCTGCCAGATGTGTTCGGTGCGGAACGGATCCATGCCCACCAAAATGTCGCGGAAGTTTTCCACGGCGCCGATGACGGATTTTTCGCGGCCGGTGATGCCGGCTTCGCCCACGCCGTAGATACCTTCATCGGTGTCCACCACCACAAAAAGAAAGTTGCGATGCCCGCCCCAAACAGGGTAGGCTTGAACGTCTGTGATTTTCATGGTTCCTCCTTGGATTGAATATAAGAGATGACCGGCATCTGGTAGATGCCGGTCATCTTGTCTCCCACTATAATTATATGTTCTTTCTCAAGAACGCGCCATATTCAAAACGCTATTTGTTGATCAGCGGCAGGAAGAACGACTGTTTAACATTCGGTAGCCCCTGGCTCTGTGTATTGCCACTCGCTTCCGTGGCGTTTTGATCATCGCTAGTTGACTGCGCGTTGGCGCCCTGATCATGCGCCACGGTGACCTGGGCCGAAGCTGTGGTGCTGTTGCCGCAGGCGTCGGTCACTTGATAGGTAATGGTGTAAATGCGTCCCGTGCCGCTGCCAGCGCGTTCAGCGCGCAGGTCAAAGTGGGTGTTGTCAATGATCACAATATCGTTGGGCTTGTCGCCATTACCCGTACCGTTGTCAGGCTCATTTGATTCGGCAGCAACGGTCACCGTCGGACTGGGATCAAAGTCCGTAATGGTCAATGTGGCCTCGACCCTCACATATTTGTGATTGGGCGGCCACAGCGAATCGGGCGACACGGTAACTTCCACCGTGGGCGCAATTTCATCACAGACGCTCAACCCGACGATGACCGGATCGTGGTCGGAAGCACGGTACGGATCTTCTGCATAAATTGCATCCTGGGCATCAAGCTTGAACGTTGTATCATAATCGATGAGATCTGGCTCATCGGAATTAATATGCCAGATGGTTGTACCGGACACTTCTGAGGCCAATGCCGCATTGGCCAGTGCGTGATCGAGATAGCCAGTCTGCCCATCAAAAACATACGAGTAGGCCGCTTCCCCTAGATAATGGAAGACCAGATCGGCGTAGTCATCCGCCGTGCCGAGCGCGTCATCCGCCCCGTTGTGAATGGCGTCAATCGGATCCTCTTTGTCATAGAATTCAGATCACCCATGATCAGGAAGTCTGCATCACCGCTGCCGGTGGGGTCGGTGGCCAGCCAATCGACCAGCGCCTCGGCGGCGGCCTTGCAGGTCTGGTTGCAGTTGCCCGCACCGTCACCAGATCAAAATCACCCACATCGTCGCACGGAGTGCCTTTGGATTTGAGGTGGTTCACGGCTACAGTAAAGATGCCGCCGGTGTTATTGTCTTGGAAGGTCTGCGCAAGCACTGGTCGATTCTTGGTATCGATGAAGCGTGCATCCACCGTGGAATCGAGAACGGCGTAGTTGCCCACAGTCGAGACGGCAGCTGGCTTGTAGATAAAAGCCACCACAATCTCATCGGTGCCAATGGGACCGGTATTGATAGCCGCATAGGTCCCGGCGCCAACAAGATTGTTAAGCCCATCCACCAGGTCGGTTAAGGCGGCGCCATTGTTCTCAATCTCGATCAAGCCGACGATATCGGCATCGATTGCCTGCAAAGCGGCGAAAATCTTGGCCCGCTGACGCTGGAATTCGTTGTCATCATTCGCTCCGCGGCTGCCGAAGGTGGTGAAGTAGTTGAGCACGTTGAAGGAAGCCACCTTCAAACCATCACCGACTGAATCCGGCGCGGCTGTGCGCGGATTGGTGTTGGTATAATCTGCGCCTTGGGTCGGCTGGATGCGATAGAGGCTGAAGGCGTAATCCATGACGCCGGTCACATTGGCTACCGTATCGCCGCCGCGGAAGAGGTTATTCAGATCAAAATTGGCGCCATTGGGATGGATCGCCGGGTCCGGGTTCTGACTGCCGCGCCCATCGTCGAGCGTGATCTTGTCGAGCAGGAACTCCTGTGCGGCCTGTATCGCTGCTGGGCCGGGTTCAAACTCAGCCGAAGGGGTGAGGTGTCGTTCTGAGGTCAGAACGATCTCGCCGAAGCGATCGAAGTTGAAGTATTCGGAGATAACCAGCGACTGCGGGAACGTAACCAGCATCCCTTCGTATTTCTCAAAATCATCCACGCTCGAAACAGGTAGCGATATGTTGGTTGGCGCCACACTGTTGCCGGTTGAGCAGACCAAAATCTCAGCCGCAGTGACTTCGGTCAGCCCATTAAACTCAGAGACGGCCCCGCGAACGCGCACGGCATCACCCACGCTTACATCCATGCCGTTTGGCGCATGAACGAAAATACCATCCGAAGTATTAGCTTCCCCATCACCGAGCGGATCCTGTACGTGGAAACCGTTCAGATCGCCATTGTCAAGAGATGCGTTATTTTGGAAATCACCAACGACTACGCCCTCAATGATTACGTTTTGGCCATTGAGCGGGCTGGTGGGCCCGTCGCCTTGGACGGCGCTAATGAGCGTAGCGGCGTCGAACGTGGCTATTTGGCCCCCACCGCCGCCACCATTGTCGGGGGGCGGGCAGCCGGAGGAATCAGCGGAATTGGCCGCACCGGGCGTAATGCAGCGCGGGCTAAAATCAACGCTATTATTATTGGTATCTGCGCCATCGGGCAGGCGGGAAATGCCAACATAATCGGCGCCGCCGTATCGGCAGGGCGCCACCGCCCTCGGTGTAGACGCCCATATCACCCGCCTCATAGCTCACGGCGTCCACAATTGTGTCACCCAGCATAATCGCCACGGCATCGGGCGCGCCATTTTGAATCAGGTTTGAATCGGGTGACACATCGAGATCGCACGCTGGTGTGGTGGAGGCGTCGGCGCAGATGACAAAATAGTCGCCGGCGGCCAAGTCTACATTGGGCAGGTCAAAAGTAGCATAGGTTGCGTTGCCGTTGCCGTTGACCAGAACAATACTGTACGCATTCAAATTGACGGCTACAGTCTCGTTATTTTTGATCTCCAGAAACTCAGCGGTGTCGGTGCTGGGCTGGTCGTAATCAATTTCATTGACGACCAGGGCCGCGGCAGGCGGCGGCTCGGTGAGGTCGGTTCGGGCGTGGGGTCACCGCCTCCATCGCCGAAAGTCTGGCCGGTATTGGCGCGCCAAAGGTGTTAACGGCGGGCGCCGCCCAGGTAAAGTCTTCATATGTGGCGCCGGCGCCGGTTAGCTGAAGTGAATAATCTACAGGGTCAGATCCGCTTTCGCTGACGCCAATATCTGTGCTGACCATGCCGTCTGCTGGGCCGCCAACACCCACAAAAGAACCTTCATAACTCAGGAATTGAACGACCTCGCCCGCGCTATTCACCAGCGCAACGCCATCCGGTGCGCCATTCTGGATACCATTCGATGGATAGGCGATAACGACTGTGCCAAAACCATTACCTTGGTCAGTTAATACACCGGTCAACGAGGCCGTATTATACACAGCGCCGTTACTGCCATTGTATAGGACAATGCTCCAACCAGTCAGGTCCGTAGCGGCGGGTCCGGCGACTTCAATGGCTTCACCAGTGTCTATGCCGGTGTTGTCGTAGTGAATCTCGTTAATAAAAACCGGGGTGGGTGTTTGCGCATGAAGCTTATTTCCAGTAAACAATACGAACAATACCATCGCCACAAACGAAAACAAAAAGGGTACTGCCTCATACATATGCTCCTTCATTTATCTGCTATGAACACCACCTGATAGGGAACTGCAAATTCTGAGAAGCTGCTTGAAAACTACGGAAATATTCAATTTGGGGGGCATTCCTTTGCTGGAAGCGGTGACCAACACTCCGCACTAAAGGACCGCTTTATCGCTGCTGCCCTGAAAACAGCCACAAAAACACAAAACGGAACAATTTTCATGGCCCCTGGCGCACTGTTGGGTATGGGCAGCTTCTAGGAAGGGATTATCCAGATTTTTTACTTTTCAAACAACTTATGAAAACCATATCATAGATACTCTATACGAACTTGATGATGTAGTTAACATGTTGTCATTATTGTGATGATGTATGGGAACACCTGTTGAACTTAAATCGTCTGCAATGTATAGAGTGTGAAGATTGAAACGGTGTAACGACTCAACCGTCACCTGAGTTCGTTGAAGGGGACAGCGGGCTTCGACAAACTCACCTCTCAAGGGTCTGAGGAGTCATGGATAAGTATACTGGTTTGATTATTATATTAGAAGGAGTAAGCCATGTTGCGCGGGTTGGGTCATTTGGCTCTCTTAAGTAGTTTGTTCTTCTTCACCGCGTGCAAACCGATAGTAGAGTTGCCGACCGGCGCAACAACAGAACCGGAGAGCGCTTCGACAACAATGATCCCCACGCCACCAAGTGAAGCTGACATTCCCCCCAAAGATACCCAGGAGGAAGCCATGCCTAATGCCGACGAGTTGGTCAGCCTGGCCAAGAAGGATCTCGCAGAGCGCTTATCGATCCCAGTCGCCGAGATCGCGATGTTGGAGGTGAGATCGGTGACCTGGCCCGATACGAGCTTGGGGTGTGCTGAACCGGAACAATGTCTATGCGCAGTTGATGCAGGATGGGTTCTTGATCAGGCTGCGCGTGGGCGAGCAAGTCTATTTCTACCACAGCGGTCCTGACCAAAAGCCATTTTATTGTGAGAGTACGCCCCAGCTAATACCCCGCCTTCCCCCAAGAACCGACGAATTTGTGCCCCCGCCAGATTCAGAGATTGATTGAGGCATCACATAGACACACTGCCCGCAGGAAAATTCTGCGGGCAGTGTGTGTTTATGCAGAGATAATCGAATACGATTACCGATTGTCAACATTGACGAGGGTCAGCCCCATCAGACCGGCATCACCAGTATGCGAGACTGCGCCCAGATGCCACTGACCGGCCGTGGCGCCACTCCAACTTACATTGACTGTGCCAATCTGACCGATGGCAGCCGCCGCCGGCGCCGAGTCGATGGTCAGGTTGCCACCGGGCGTGGCCGAAATGATCCAGCTGTACATATCGTACGCCGCCGAACCCCCAACCGTTTGCCAGCCGTGAATATAGACGCTCCACGTACCATCCTGCGGCGAAGCAATGTCAATCAGTTCATCCGTACCGCCATTGGTGCTGGCGGCAGCAATGTTCCCATCCGGATCAAAGACATAGATATCAATATCGATATCGGGGTTAGCGACTGCTTCAGGCGGCATGGCAATGCGGAAATGGGCGGCGCCAGTAAGATTGAACTGGTGCAAATTGCTGAAGCCATCTGCCGGATCGAAATTCTGGTCCGGATCCTGCGCCACAACATCCGCTGTAACGATGGCCGGCTCCAGCCCGTGGGCGGCGGCCGCATAGGCGCCGCTGTAGCCAAAGCTCATGTCGAAGCGGGCCGACCCGCTCTCACCGCTGGCATCCACCTGCGCCGGCGCATCAAACAGGGCCGCGCGCACCGCGATGGGGCTATAGACTTCGTACTCTTTGGATTTGTCGCGCCATTTGAGCGAACCAAAGCGCCATTCGCCGATGGCAGCCGACTCATTGACAATTGTCACGGCATAGGTGGCCGTATCGCCAGGCTTGAGCTGGATCGACGACGGTTCGACCGTTACTCTATAGCCGGGAGGCGCCTTGACCGAGACATTGTAGGTGCGCGATTCTTGCCCCTTGGCCACGCTGGTGACCGTACGGACGACAGTTTGCGCGCCTGCCAAATCGGCAATGCCGATGGAGGGCAAGTTGAGGTCGCTGGCATCGAAAGGGATGCCCAATGAGGCCAGGAAGTTGCAGCTTCCCTGTGAAAATACGCCAATATCCGCACCACACGTAAACGCCGCATACTCAAACAGACCGGCATCGTAAGCCAGGCCAGGCTCAAAAGCCGACCCCTTGCGGTCTTTGCCACCCACATTGACATGCCCGGCGCCCATGTCGAACGGGTCCGCTGGCGTGACAAAGTCCTGCTTTACCACACCCTGGTTGGCCGTCGTCATCAGGGCCGATTTGGCCATAGCTGGAGACCATTCCGGATGCGCCTGCTTGAGCAGGGCAAAGAGACCGGCCACGTGCGGGCTCGACATGGAGGTGCCCATAATGGACTGGAAGAGCTGGCCTTGCGCCCCACTACCATTGTGGATCGGGCTGGCGCCGGCCAGGATATTCACACCGGGCGCAGTGACATCGGGCTTGATGAGGTCCAGCGAGAGCGGGTCGGGACCGCGCGAGCTAAAGGAGGCCATTGCATAGGGGATGACGCGCTCATCATCTTCGGCATAACGGGCCCGACCTTGGGTGAACGTAACTTTCACGCGGCCGCGGTTGGCCACCAGATAATCCTTGAGCGGTTGACCAACATCATTCAATACATGAACAGTGGGCAATGGATGATTGTCGGTTGGCATCACGCTGACGCTGGGCGAATTGTGGAAGATGACCGCGCCGCCGCCGGCGTTTTTCACATTGGTCACACGGTCCGTACGGGCGACGCCAAAATTGTATTGGTTGCAGAGAACCACGTCGTTGGCCTTGAAGGTTCCAGTCGGGAAGGGATTCAGACACATACCCGACGTGTCGCCGGTCGTGTCGGCAATGCCCTCGGCGTCCACCAGGTTGTAGTTGCGCACGCCATCTGTAATCGAGCCGCCCCAAATGTCTTCGGGCGCTCTGCCGGGGCCGCGCAGTCGGATGTCGCTGATAAAGGCGCGGCTTTGTGTGCTGGCGCCCACGGTCGTCAACCAAGGAACGGAAGCTGGCGAACCAATGGTAGCAGGATTAGGGCCAGAGTTGCCCGCCGACGTGGCCACAAAGACGCCAGCATCGGCGGCGAAAAGGAAGGCCACATCATCGGCGCCCACGGCGGCGCTGCTGCTGCCAATCGAGTAATTGATGACATCAACGCCGTCAGCCACGGCCAGGTCAATGGCCGCCGCCAGGTCTGAACTGAAACCGCCCTGCTTGCCCAGGCCTTTATAGGCAATAATGCGCGCGCGGGGCGCGATGCCCGAAACTTTGCCGCGGCGAATGTCGAAGATGCTGGCTCTGACGTCGGCATTGCCGGCCGCCGTCGACGCCGTGTGCGTGCCATGACCATCATCGTCGCGCGCCGAGTCAAATTCATCAGGGTCAGCCCCAATGACGGTCCGATAGGTACCCAATGACTGGCGGGCGCCCAACAGTTTGTTGTTGCATGTAAAGGGCGCGTCGTTGGCATTGTGAGCCGTATTGCCAAATTCGCAGGGAACGGGGTCAACAGGTGACGGGCCATAACTGCCATCGTCGGCAAAGCTGGGATGCTCCGGCCAAATGCCGGAGTCGATTATGCCCACAATGACGCCTTCACCGTTGATTCCGCGCGTCCAGGGGCCGCCACGTGTATTCAGCCCCAAAAAGGTCGGCGAGTTATCGGTCATCTTGTAGCGCATCTCGTCGGCCAGCACCGAAACAACGCCCGGCTGTTTGGCCATTTCCGCCGCCTGGTTCGCCGTTAGCGTTGCCGAGAAGCCATTGAGCGCATAGAAATACTCGTTGACCTTGCTGTCAGCGCTGGCGCCAACGGCCCGCAAGACATTGTCATGGCTCTGTTGCAGGAATTGCGCGTACCGTTGCGCCTCCCTGCTGTTGGGGTTCATCTTGCCCCCCTTGGCCGGTTTGGTCAGGGCGTATCCTGGCACGTCCCCTTCATAGGCAATCATTGGTTTGAGATCCATGATGACAATGTAGCTGCTTCTCTCACCTACATCTGAGCGGTCAGGCGAGTTGTCGCCGGAATTTGCTTTGATTCCGGTCATCACTTCCACCGGCGTTTCATCCACTGCAACAAGCGGCAGGAAAAGCGTATTGCCCACCATCGACTGCGCCGCTGGGCTGCTTGTATCAGCGTTTGGCGCATCTTGGGCGGTAACGCTCGATGCCAATGGCAGCAGCGTGCTCAAACCGAGAACGGTTATCGCAATCACTGTTGCAATAGTGAATAACTTTCGATGACGCATAGAGACTCCTTGTTATCCTGTTGTATAAATTATGTAAAAATATGGGGATGGATTTCGTAACAAGTGAGGGAGATTGCTACAAATACGATGGGAACACAGATCTTTGGCCTGACGGAGCCCGATCTTCGATTATGTAAATCGTAGCGGTTAGTATAACACGGTTTATTTGTACGCAACTATACGATTAGACTACCCGTAGCCTACGCTCAGCACGAAAATTTTCTTAAAGCAACTTGTCGATTTGTAAGTGGGTACTGTGGGAGAGCCCTGAAAAAAACAGACCGACAGTGCAAGAACTGTCAGTCTGTTTAGATATTCGTATGAAAATTTGCCAGTGAGACAACTAATTGGCAACTTTCGTCGGCTTCTTGCTGGCAAAGAGCATCCCCATCTCTTCGCTGGGCATCACCGACTTGCCTTCGTACAGATAGCAGGAGGCCACCGTGCTCTGGCTCACCTGATAGAGCGGCGGCGGGCTTTGGCGACACTTGGCCATGACGTGCGGGCAGCGCGAGGCAAACTTGCAGCCCTGGCCCACCGTGGCCGATTCGCCATCCACAGCCACAATCTCCTGCTGGCCCCATTGGCGATTCAAGTCGGGCCACGGAATCGAATCGATGAGCAGTTGGGTATACGGGTGCTGCGGCCGGGTGATGACCGTCTCCACGTCGCCCGCCTCCATGACTGAACCTTTATAGAGGATGAGGATATGGTCGCTCACGTGATAGGCAGTGGTCAGGTCGTGGGTAATATAAAGGATCGGAATGTGGTAATCCTCGGTGAGCGTGCGCAGCGCCTCCAGAATCGTGGCGCGCAGCGATGCATCCACCATGGAGACCGGCTCGTCGGCCACCAGCAGCTTGGGGCGCAACAGCAGCGCCCGCGCCACCACCAAGCGCTGGCGCTGACCGCCGCTCAATTGGTGGGGGAAGCGGCCCAGAATTTCATTGGGGCGCAGGCCGACACTCTCCAGCGCTTTTTCAATGCGCTCTTTGGCATCGGCCTTGTTGCCAGCCAATTTAAAATTAGCCACCGGCACTTCCAAAATATGATCCACGCGATAAAACGGGTTATAAGCCGCAAACGGATCCTGAAAAACGGCCTGCACTTCCTTGCGGAAATCAAATTGCTCTTGGCTGCTAAACGCCTTCAGGTTTTTGCCCTTATAAAGCACCTCACCCGATGTAGCGTCCAAAAAGTTCATGGCAATCAGACCCAATGTGGTTTTGCCGCTGCCGCTCTCGCCGGCCACGGCAATAATGCTGGGATGCTCACCATCCACCCACATGGAAACGTTATCGAGGGCCAACGTGCCGCCCTTGAAGCGCTTGGTGATGTTGCGTAGTTCGAGTAAATGAGTCATGGGAAAGTATGCGTGTTGCGTGTACTGGTTGAGAAAATGAATGGGTATTGGCAACCCTGTTCGTCAGCGGAAACTGCGATGCACGGCGTCCACCAATTTCGAACTTTATTGAACGTCGTCCGCCGTGCGTTGCAGTTGCAGCGACCACGGCCGCGCCTCACTCCAACAAATGACAAGCCGCAAAACGTCCGGGCGCATGCTCGCGTAGCGGCGGCTCTTTGCGCGAACAAACATCCATCACCTTTGCGCAGCGTGTTAAAAACACACCCTGGCGGCAATTCCAACAACGACGGCGTAATGCCCGGCAGTCCGTTAAAAATGCCGCGGTTGGCCAGCACGGGCAAACTGTCGATGAGCGCCTGGGTGTAAGGGTGCATGGCGTCGGTGAAAATGTCTTTCACCGTGCCCAACTCCATCATGCGCCCGGCGTACATGACGGCAATGCGGTCCACAAATTGGGCCATCAGCCCCATGTCGTGGCCAATCAATATAACGGCGCTGCCCATTTGGTCCTGAATTTTGCCAATGGTCTGCATGACCTGCCGCTGCGTCACCACATCCAGCGCTGGTGGGCTCGTCGGCAATGATCACCTTGGGCGTCATCACAATGCTGATGGCGATGCAGGCGCGCTGCTTCATGCCGCCGCTTAGCTCGTGGGGATAGCTGCGCCCCACTTTGGGGTCCAGGTCCACGGCGCGCAGCGCTTCCGCCGCCATCTCTTTCATCACATTTCTGGAAAGACCCAAATTATGATCGATCATGCCGTCGATGATCTGATCCTCAATGCGCATGACCGGGTTCAGCGAATTCATAGCGCCCTGCGGCACCATGCTGATCTGGTTGCCGCGCGTGCGCCGCATCTCTTCATCGGAGATTTTGGTCAGGTCTACACCATCCAGCCAGACTTCGCCGCCGGCAATCCGACCCGGCGGCCGGATCATGCGCAGAATGGCCAGCGCCAATGTGGATTTGCCGGAGCCCGATTCGCCCACCAGGCCCAGGCGCTCTTTGGGGCGCAGTTCGAAGGTCACATTGTTATTGGCCTTCACCGCGCCAGCGTCTGTGTGATATTCAACATCCAGGTTTTTTACGCGTAGAACAGCGTTGCTCATGAAAAATTTGTTGCCTTTTTATGTTGCTGTATTGCTGTATATTGTGGGGCCTAAAGCAATACAGAAATATAGCAATAGATCACCTTATGCACTGCGCCGCACGCGCGGATTAGCCAATTCGTCCAGCCCGGCTGAAATCATAAACAACATGACAAAAATGACCACAATAATCGAAACCGGCGTGGCAATCCACCACCAAAGGCCGTTGAGCATGGCGCCCTGATTCATGGCCCAAAAAATTGTGTTGCCCAGCGCCGGGTCGCGCAGATTGCCTAACCCCAGGGCGGCCAGGCCAATGGACGCAAAGATGGCGCCGGTGACCGAACCGACCAAGCTGGCGCCCAGGTAGGGCAGCAGATTGGGAATCAGTTCGCGGAAAATAATGCCAATATTACTCATGCCGTTAAGGCGCGCCATCATCACATATGGGCGCTCCTTCATGCTGAGCACCTGCGAGCGGATGACGCGCGTAGGCCCCATCCAGGCCAGCGCCGAGATGATCAGCGCCATGCCGTTGACGCCGACAGATTCGGAGCCAATGGCAGAGGCCAATACAACTAGAATCAGCAGTCCGGGAATCGTGAGCAACACATCGACCAACCAGCGGATGAAGTTATCGTAGGCGCCGCCATAATAGGCCGAGGTAAAACCAAGAATGGTGCCAATCAACACGCCAATGATGCCCGCCAAGACCCCAATGCGAATGGTGAGCCAGGTGCCAGCTACGGCAATGGCAAAGAGATTGCGGCCCTGCGAATCGGTGCCAAAGGGATAGGCCTTAGGTTCGGCGCAATCCGGTTCGGTTACAGGGCAATAATTAAGCGTGGGCGCCAAACGAGCGGGTGACGACAGAGGATAAGGATCTTTATCAATGTCAACAAAAAATGAGCCAATAAGCGTAAAAATGATCAACACGGCCAACAGAATCAAGCCGATCATGGGCGGAACGTTGCGCCGTAGATAGCGGAAAAAGCCCATCTTTATTATGACCCTTCGTAGCTAATGCGTGGATCGAGCAGCGGATAGATTAGGTCCATCACCAGCATCATGAATGCAATGGCAAAGGTGAGCACAAATACAATGCCATAGATGACGCCATAATCCAACTGGGAAATGGCGCGCTGCAAAATGGTGCCAATACCCGGATAGCGACAGACAATTTCGACCAGCACCGAACCGGACACAATATAACTAATGGCTAGCGCCAACCCGGTCATCTGCGGCAAAATGGCGTTACGCAGCCCATAGCGGAAGAAGAGCCGCGAGCCTTTCAGCCCTTTGGCCTCGCCAAAAGTCATATAGTCCTCACCCTGCACGGTCACCATCATACCGCGCATACCAATGGCCCAGCCGGCGCTGGCGATAATGACCGTAATGGCGGGCAACAGTGCATGTTTCAAAATATCGAGAACAAACGACACATTTAGCGACGGAATAACACCTACCGAATATCCTCCAGCCAGGGGCAAGATTTGCCATCGGAAGGCCAGAAAGAAGAAGAGAACCAAACCCAAAATAAACGCTGGATCGCACCAAATACAAGCACTGTCGGCAGGATATGGCGCACAAAAAATGGCGACCGCTCCCACCCCATAAGCGCCCCAAGCAATGTACCAAGCAAAAAGGCAATAATCGTAGCCACAGACAAAACCCCAACTGTCCACGGCAGCCCTTCACCGATCAGTTGTAACGTCGTTTTGGGATAGTTGGCAATTGAAAAACCAAGGTCGAAGTGCAAAAGATCATTGAGGTAGCGGACATATTGAATGTAAACGGGTTGATCCAGCCCAAATTTGGCTTGGTACGCTTTCACCATCTCATCAAAGCCAGGCGGGATATAACCGGTGCGCGCGGCTTCCGCGATCAGCTTCTCGCGCAGTGGATCGCGCGGCGTCAGCTTAGGAATCAAAAAATTGATGGTGGCCGCGCTCCAAATGATCAGGAAAAAGAGGCCAACTCGTTTCAAAACATAATTCCACGAATAGCGCATGAGTCTCTCCGAATTTCAGATATACGATTTACGATTTACGAGACCATTCGTCCACGAGCAGCCTCGTAAATCGTAAATCCAAAATCGTAAATCTCTACGCGCTGGCTTGCAGCTTGTGCAGAATCAAACCAAAGGTCTGGTGCCAGAAGGCGCCGTTGACGTAGTTGTTGTCTACGGTGGGCCAGTTGCCCCAGTAGGTGGTGTTCATGGGCATACGGTGCAGCCACTGCTGAATCGGGCAGTCGACCAGGTTGTCCAGATAGAGCTCTATCGCCTTAAGATAGAGGTCCATATAGGCCGGATCATCAGCCGATGGCGCCATAACCGACATCTCATCGACAATGGCATCGAACTCTTCATTCTGCCAGCGGGAGATCACGCCGCCTTCTTCGCCGGTGGGGCGGAAGGTGCGGCTGTGGTAGAGCGCCAGGGTATCGAACGGATCGGCAATGGACGCGCCGTGGCCAAAGAGGAAGATGGTGGCGGAGCCGTCACCCATCTTGGTGCCGGAGTCGGCGGGCGCCGTGTAGTCGGCCTCAAAGCCAAAGTTACGCAACTGCTCGGCCAGCACCGGGCCAATGTCATTGAAGATGCCAAAGCCGTGGATCACCGCCGGCACATTGGCGCCGCTGGCGTCCTGCCAGAAGTCGCCGCTCTTGGTGTAGCCGGCCTCTTCCATCAGCGCCGTGGCCTTTTCAATATTGTGCTCGTTAGTTGGATATTTCTCCAGCAGCGGAGCCGCAGCCTCAATGTAGGGCATGAGCGGCGCGTAGTACGGATAGGGCAACTGAGTCAGAATACCGGAACCAGCCAATGCCACATCCAGCATCTGCTGGCGGTCAATGGCATAGCTCACGGCCCAGCGCACGCGCTTGTCTGAGAAGGGACCATCGGCGCAATTGAACCAGAAGGAGGTGGGCCACCAGTCAGTGTAACCCAAAGGCAGGTCGTGGTTCGTGTGCGTAATTACAGCAGGATTCTGTTGCACAACCTGGGCAATTGAGGTTGCGCGTAAGTCCAGGCTGGAATCGATCTCGTTATTGATGAGAAGCTGCGAGCGCGTTCTTCACCGGGCCACGGTAGGTTGATAATACGCTCCACCGCCGGCAAATCGGCCAAACCTACCTTGGCCGCCCACCAATCCTCGCGGCGATCACACCACTGCTGCTCTGGCGTCCATAGCACTACGTTAAAGGGACCCGTTACCAGCGGCCAGCCCTTTTCCTGATCATAGAAAGTGAAGGCCACCGGATCTTCCACATCTTTGTACATGCTCCGGCACCCAGTAAAGACCGGTGTCAAACTTGCCGTAAAGGTGGCTAAGAGGAAGCGCGGTTTCGGATCGTTAAGGTAATTTTGACGGTCAAATCGTCAACCGGTCAACCTGGCTAATCCACTCTTTGACCTCAGTGCTGTTGCGCAGCAGCGGTGCATGCTCAATCAACATGTTGAGCGTAAACGCTACATCGTTAGCTGTAAAAGGATGCCCATCACTCCACTCCGCACCCTCGCGAATCTTGACCGTTAGTTCGGTATAATCATCATTATATTCAGCGCTTTCAGCCAACCAAGGGAATTAGTTCATCGGCAAAAGCGGAATAATAAAACAGCGGCTCGAAACCACCAGGAATTGCACGATGGCCCGTGGTGCCGGCTGAATACATACCAGCATTGCCCACATCCGTAAAGGCGCCTTCACCACCTTGGAACATGAGAATCAGGCTCTTGTCGCGCGCGACTTCAGCCAATCCTTCCACCGCGCTGGGGCTGCGGCTTCGGCACCGCCCGCTGCTGGGGCCGCAGTTCCAGCCCCGCCCGCCGGCGCTGCCGGCGCCAGGCCGCCACAAGCCGCTGCAAATGCGCCCGCTGCGGCCAGACCGCTCAAACGCAGAAAATCGCGGCGTCACATCCATGCTGATTTTCGGGGAACGATTTAATTTGTCGTCCATCGAGGTTCTCCTTAAGCTATTTAGTTGGTATAAAATGTTATAAGCATTTTGTCAGAATTAACATGGGTATTGCTCTACAAAGCTGGGGAAGCTAATGTTTGTGGAGTGAGTTGAGTATATGATACATTTGACGCAGTGTCAAAACCATTGGGGTATAGCTGATTAGCTTGTCAGCCGGTTAGCTAGTCAGCCGATCAGCTTTTAGCTGACCGCTGAAATGCTGACCAGCTATCAATACGGAGCTGTTCATATTGTCCACTCTTGTCAGATCATCCGCCGGCTCCAGGGCGAAGAACCGAACGCCAATCGACAACCGCGCGCCAGGGCTGGCGGAGGTGCGCGATGGCGTGCTGCGCGGCCGCGCACTGTTGCGCATTCTGAATAAAATTGGCGGGCTCATTGGGCTGGCGCTGCGCCGCTTGGCCTACTATCCGGGGCTGAGCTTGCTGGCGCTGGCCGGCGTGATTTTGGCCGTGGGATTGGTGACCAGCACGGCCTTTTTTTCACAGGCCGTAGACAAGGTGATCCTGACGCGGCAGATGGCCGAATACACCGCCATCACCAACCGCCCGCCCTTTTCGGCGCGCGTCTTTACCACCGCCTCGCGCGTGGTGCCGCTGACGCTGGAACGTTCCGAAGCGCTGGGCGAAAACGTGGTCGGCACCATGACCGGCGAGGTGCGGCTGCCGGTGCGCTATCACGGGCTGCAAATCGACAGCGGTGCGCTCAACCTGAAGCCCGGTCCCCAATCGCGCATTCAAAAAGCCAGCAACACCTACAACAAAGTAAACCTGCTCTACATCCGCGACGTGAGCGACTACATGGAGATTGTGGACGGCTCGCCGCTGGATGCCGATGGCGTCTCCAGCAGCCCTCTGGATGTGTGGATGTACACTACGCAGGCCGAGGCCATGGGCGTGCAGATCGGCGAAATTTACGAAGTTTCCTCCAACGCCACCGGCGCCGTGATCCCGGTGCGCGTGGCCGGCATTTGGCGGGCCCAAGATGCCGACGACGCCTTTTGGCTCAGCGACCCCGACCAGGCGCTGGCCGATAAATTTTTGGTGCGGCGGCAGGATTATCTGGCCTTTGTGGAGCCGGCGCTGGATGTAAAGGTGCGCACGGCCACCTGGCAAATCGTGCTGGATGAGCAGGCCGTGGTGCCTGCCCGCGTGCGCAACTACGCCGAAGGTTTTATCCGCGCCGAAGCCGTCATCATGAAATATCTGCCCGACGCCCGCGTCACCATGCCCTCGGTGTCGCTGGACAAATTTGTGCGGCGGCAGACCGCGCTCACCGCACTGCTGCTGGGCTTTAACGTACCGGCGCTGGGCTTTCTGCTCTACTTTCTGATCCTCACCTCGGCCGTCATCGCCTATTGGCAGCGCCGCGAAACCACCGTGCTCATCCGCCGCGGCATGAACCGGCTAGAGATCTTCAGCCTGACGCTGCTGGAGGGCGCGCTGCTCTTTCTGATTGGCTGCCCCATTGGGCTGGGCTTTGGCATTCTGCTGGCGCGCATGATGGGCTATTCGGTCAGCTTTCTCACCTTTACCTCGCGCGTGCCGCTGCCCGTGTCGATTTACGGCATCAACATGCCGCTGGTCTTCATCACGTTGGCAGTGGTGCTGCTGGCCAAGCTGTGGACCGTGGGCAGCGTGGACCGGCGCAACATTGTGGCCCAGGAGCGCGAGCACGTGCGCCCGCCCACCGGCCCCTTCTGGTATCGCGCCTATTTGGACCTGGTGCTGCTCATCCCTACCTGGTACGCTTATCAGCAGCTTACCCAGCGCGGCTCGCTGGCTATGCTGGTGGAAGACCGCCCCGAAGACCTCTTCCGCGACCCGCTGCTCATCGTCGTGCCGGCGCTCTTTATTCTCTCCATGTCGCTGCTGGCCATGCGCGCCTTTGCCGTCACCATGCGCCTGCTGGACTGGCTCTCCACCGTGTCGCCGTGGCTGGCGCTGCATTTGGCGCTGCGCCAGTTGGGCCGCCACAGCCACACCTACATCAACCCGCTGCTCCTGGTCATTGTGTCGCTGGCGCTGGGCGTCTATACGCTCTCCATGGCGGCCAGCCTGGACCAGTGGCTGGTGGACCGCATGTATTACAAAGCCGGCGCCGACCTGGCCTTTGAACCCTATTTAGAGAGCGAAGTGCTGGCCGAAACGCCGCGCATGGGCGCCGATTGGATTCCGCCCATTGGCGATTATGAAGCGGTGCCCGGCGTGGCGGCGGCGGCGCGCGTGGGCGATTACAAAGCGATTATCAAGGTGGCGACCAACGACACCCGCATTGATGGGCGCTTTCTGGCCATCGACCGCATTGAGTTTCCCAAAGTGGCCTGGTTTCGCTATGATTTTGCCCGCGAATCGCTGGGTGCGCTGATGAACCGGCTGGCCGCGCTGCCCGAAGGCATCTTGGTGCCGCAGCAGTTTTTGGCCGCAAACAATCTGCGCATCAATGACCGCATTGAAGTGCAGGTGCTGGCCGATTTTGGCGCCAGCATGACCGAGCAATTTGTGGTGGTGGGCGCGTACGACCACTTTCCCACGGTCTATGATGACAAAGTGACCTTCATTGGCAACATTGACTACATCTTCACCTATTTTGGGATGAACATGCCCCACCACATTTGGATGCGTATGGCGCCCGGCGCCGACGGCGAATCGGTGATCAAAGTGGTTCCCGAGACCGGCGTGGATACGGTACGCGAGTTGGATGCGCAGGGCCTGATTCAGGAGGAGCAGGCCAAGATGGAGCGGGTGGGCGTCTTTGGCACGCTGACGGTCAGCTTTTTGGCCGCCACCGTCATGGCCGCCATGGGGCTGATGACCTACAGCTATGCCTCGCTGCAGGAGCGCAAATTTCACTTTGCCATTTTGCGGGCGGCTGGCCTCAAGCGGCTGCAAATTGTGAGCCAGGTGGCGCTGGAGTATGGCATCCTCACCGCCTTTGGCGCGCTGGCCGGCATTGTGGTGGGCTCGGTGGCTGCCGAACTCTTTGTGCCGCTCTTCCGCATCACGGCCGAAGGCGGCGTGATCCAGCCGCCGCTGCTGCCCATTATTGCCCAGGGGCAAATTTTCCCGCTGGCCGCCGTCTTTGCCGGCGCCATGATTGTGCTGGAGGTGGTGTTGATTGTGGCGGCGTTGTATAGGCGGTTGTTTGATGCGTTAAGGATGGGGTTTTAGGAATTTGGAGGCTAGAGAAATCGAAGGGTAGGCTGCGAACCACAACAGCCTACTCAACCGCCGTTCGCTGCCCCTTAAGTTTACACTTATGATGATGTGAGCACCCGTTCACGACTCTCGATGCAGCAAACTATTGGCCAGCGCCAATAGCGCCGAACTCTCCGCCCGCTCGCCCAAGGCATTGTGCAGGGCGGCAATACCCGTCTGGTGGTGGTGGTCGAACTGCGCTTGGGCATATTGGCGGGCGTTGGCGTCCGCCAGCAGTTGCAGCACCGTCGGCAGTTGCTCCGGCCCTAGCTCGTCTTGCCACAGCGCCTGCATGGACGGCCCCACTGTCTCATGGTTGAGCGCATAGAGCAGTGGCAGGCTCTTTTTACGCCGCAGAATGTCGTTGCCCGCCGCTTTCCCCGTTACCACCGGGTCGCCCCAAATGCCCAAAATGTCATCCTGAATTTGAAACGCCAGCCCCATCGATTGGCCAAAGCGCTGCAACGCCTGATCCTGCGCTTCGGTCGCGCCGCCGATCAGCGCGCCGATGCCCACCGAGGCGCCGATGAGCGCGGCGGTTTTGCCCTCGATCATGCGCATGTATTCGGGCGTTTGCACGCTGGCGCGCTGCTCAAAGCGCATATCCAAATGTTGCCCCTCGGTCAGTTCCACGCAGGTGCGCGTAAACAGCTCTAGCGCGGCCAGCGTGATCTGAGCAGAGACGCCGCGGCGCGCCAGCCGCTGCATAGCGGCAAAGGCCAGCGTAAACAGGCCGTCGCCAGCGTTGATGGCCTGCGGCACGCCCCACAGCTTCCACACCGTGGGGCGGTGGCGGCGCATTTCGTCGCCATCCTCCACGTCGTCGTGGATCAGCGAAAAGTTGTGCAGCAGTTCGATGGCCGCCGCCGCCGGCAGCGCGTTGGCCGGGTCGCCGCCCACTTCCATGCAGGCTAGCAGGCACAAGATGGGGCGCAGCCGCTTGCCCGTGGGCAGCTTATCCGGCTGCAAATGTTGGTCCAGCCAGCCCATGTGATACTGCATCATGCCGTAGTGAACGGCCACGGCCTGCTCTTCATAGCTGTGGGCCGGGTAGCGCAACACTGTGCGCATTTCGTCTTCTAATTTGGGCAGCCAGTGGCCGATAAAGCCAGCTAGTTGATTTTTGGACATTGGGATTTCTTTCAGATTTTTTATTTGATCAACAGATTACGCAGATTACGCAGATTTTTAATCTTTTAAATCTGTTTAATCTGTTGATCCTACGTTTTTTCCACCAGCACCCCCGGCCGGCGCAAATCATGGATCGTCGGCGCGCCGCTGCAGAACATGGCAATGTGCAGCTCTTCGGTCAGCAGTTTCATCTCTTCCACCACTGCATCTGTTGACTCGACCGCGCGCTTTAAAAACGGCCCAGCCAGCCCCACCAGATCGGCGCCCAGGGCGGCGCACTTGGCAATCTCCAGTCCGTTGCGGATGCCGCCGCTGGCAAAAATGGGCAGATCGGCCCGCCCCAGTTCGCGCCGCACAACGTCCACCGCTTGCAGACTATGCGCCGTGGGAATGCCCCAATCGCGGAAGACTTGGCCCAGCCGCTGCAGGCGCTCGGTAGGGTTGCGGTGCATCTCCACCTGGCTCCACGACGTGCCGCCGGCGCCCGCCACGTCAATGGCGCTGACGCCCGCTTCGATGAGCCGGCGGGCGGTCTGGCGGCTGATGCCCCAGCCCACCTCTTTCACGATGACCGGCGCGCCCAGTTTGGCGCAGACGGCGGCAATTTTATCCAGCAAACCACCCCAATGGGTATCGCCGCCAATCTGAAAGACTTCCTGCAGCGGATTCAGGTGCAAAATCAGCGCATCGGCCTCGATCATCTCCACGGCGCGGCGGCATTCATCCACACCGAAACCATAATTGAGCTGAATGGCGCCCAGGTTGGCAAAGAGCAGCAGATCGGGCGCCACGTTGCGCACGCGAAAGGTGTTAGCCGTTTCGCAATCGGCAATGGCGGCACGCTGGCTGCCCACACCCATGGCCAATCCGCACGCCTGCGCCGCCTGGGCCAAGTTGCGGTTGATCTGCGCGGCGCGCTCGGCGCCACCGGTCATGGAGCTGACGAGGATGGGTGCACGTAGGCGCTTGCCCAAAACGGTGAGCGAGCTGTCAATATCGCTGAGATTGACTTCCGGCAGTGCTTGATGCACAAAATGGAAATGTTCCAAACCGGTGGTCAACTGGAGAAAGCCGACATCCTCTTCCAAGTTGATGCGGATGTGGTCGTCTTTGCGCTGGTGAATGGTCATTTGTCGTCAGAAACTGCGAAATGCTGACCTGACCTTACAATTTGATTTCCCAAAGAATCATTGCTTCTTTCCAGGTGCAGCAGGTATAATGGGTTACGCAACCAATATGACTCTTTGGGATCTCATGTAATTCCTACCACCGGTTAAAACCGGTGGCTGATACGGAAAACCGGCTTAAGCCGATTTGCTTTAGCAGACGCCGAATTTATTCGGCGGTATCAACCACATGAGATCCGGTTGAACCACAAATATAAGTATACCAGCAAGTCAGCAGAATATGTAGTCAACCCACTGCCCAAAAAGTAACCCTCATACCATTATAAGCAAGGAATGAATTCCCAGCCTGCCACAGCAAACGTGCTAAAGCTCGTTCGCTTCAAGGAGGCTAACCGGTTTTAACCGGTTTCCCATGTCAGGCGCAGAATTCATTCTGTGGTGCGCTGCCACAAATCTCAGATACCACACATTCAAGGAAATGGATACATGCCGCACGCTGCGCTAACCGAACTGCTGCACGAAGGGGCCGGTTTTGACATTCGCCGCTCCCGTCGGGCTGGATGGGATGACTTCAACAATCTGCATGTGGCGGAGCAATATCCGCCCGATCTGGAGTTGGAGCCGGTACATCTAGACATTAATCTCTTTATCGACATTGCCAATCGGCGGGCAGCCGGCGCAGTGACCAACACGGTACGCGCCAACCGCGCGGGCGCCGCGCAGATCAAGCTCAACGCGCTCGATTTTGAAGGGGTGCAAGTATCCGACCCGGACGGCAACGCGCTGCGCTGGCAATATGACGGCCGGCTGATCACCGTGCGCTGGCAGCAGCCCTTTGCCGCGGGGGAAGAGCGGCGCCTGCGCGTGGCATATGCTGTGACGAATCCGGTGGATGGGCTCTTCTTTTCGCAGCCCGATGCAGCATGTCCGCAGCAGGGCTGGTACGCCACCACCGATCACGAGACCGAGCGCGCCCGCCATTGGTTGCCCTGCGTCGATCTGCCCAATGTGCGCACAACGCTGGATTTTCATCTGCGCGCCGAGTCGCACTTCATCATTGTGGCCAATGGCTATCTGGTCGAGGAAACCGCGCACGCAGCGGGTGAACTAGCCGGCACCAAAACCGCCCATTGGCGGCTGGAGCAGCGCTGCCCCAGCTATCTGGTCTGCTTTGTCATCGGTGAATTGACCGTGGCCGACGACGGCGCTTATACAGATGGCGCGCAGGCAATCCCATGCACATATTATTGCAGCGCGGACCACAGCGCCGACGATCTGCTGCGCACCTTTGGCCGCACCAAAGCCATGCTGGCCTGGATGACGCGCAAGTTGGACATGGCCTTCCCTTATCCCAAATACGCACAATATGCGCTGCCCAAAGTCAGTGGCGCCATGGAGAACATTTCGCTGGTGAGCTGGGACGAGCGCTGGGTGCAAAGCGCCGAATTGGCGCCGGAGCTGGGCTGGTTTATCGACCAGGTCAACGTCCACGAGATGTCGCACTCTTATTTTGGCGACGCCATTGTGTGCCGCGATTTTGCCCACGGCTGGCTCAAGGAATCGTGGGCCACCTATGTGGAGCAGCTCTGGCGTGAGGACAATTACGCCATTGAAGAAGCGCACTATGTCTATTACATGAATGCAGTCAGCTATTTTGAAGAGGCCGATGACGAGTACATGCGGCCCATTGTGACGCGGCGCTTCCGCTCGTCGTGGGATATGTACGATGCGCATCTCTATGAAGGCGGCGCCTGCCGGCTGCACACGCTGCGCTGCGAAATTGGCGACGCGTCCTTTTGGGCGGCCACGCGGGCCTATCTCAAGCGTTACGCTGAAAAGGTGGTGGAAACCGACGACTTTCGGCGCCTGATGGAGGAGTTTTCGGGGCGGTCGCTGGGGCGCTTTTTTGAACAGTGGTTTTATGCACCTGGCTATCCCGATCTGAAAGTCTCGTTCGACTTTGACGAGGAGCGCCAGCTTGGTACGTTTAAAATCGAGCAAAAACAGGTGGCCGTCGCCAAACGCATCGGTTTTCCGGCTGGTCACCGAAGTGGGCTGGGAGGACGCCGCCGGCCAATGGCGCACGCAACCGGTCACGCTGGAGCAGCCGGTCCAATTTGTGACCATCCCCATGACGGCGGAACCGCAGCAGGTGCGCTTTGACCCCCATATGAAGGTGCTGCGCAAGCTCGAATTTAACCCCGGCAGCACCATGTTGCGCCGCCAGTTGACCCGCCCCGGACATTATCGGCCGCATTCTGGCCGCCCAGAGCGTGATCAAAAGCGGCCGCCGCGCTAATATTCAGGCCGTGATCGACGCTTATGCCAACGAGCCCTTTTGGGGCGTGCGTCGCCGTATGGTCCACGCGTTGGGCAACGCCAACAGCGAAACCGCGCTGACCGGGCTGGTGCAAATCATCGCTGCCGAGCAGGACCCGCTGGTGTTGGATGGCGTGCTGCGCGCCGCCGGCAATTATCGCGATGCCCGTATTCAAGCCGCGGTGGCGCAGCGACTGGAGGCGGGTTTGCCGCCGCTGGCCACGCAGGCCGCTTATGCCGCGCTGGGCCCCAACGCCGCGCCGCCCCGCTTGAACTGCTATTGGAGGCCAGCCAACGCCCCACCATCAACGGCTTTGCCCAAGCCGGCGCCCTCAGCGGCTTGGCCGCCACGCGCCAAACCAGAGCGTTGGAAGCGCTGCTGGAACGAGTAAATTACGGTGTGTGCGATGAGTACGCGCGCCCGGCGGCTGTTTCAGCGCTGGCGGCCATTGGCAAAGGACAGGAGAAGGCCACCCGCGCGCAAGTCGTCGAGATGCTCACCGATCTGCTGCGCGACCCGTGGCAGCGCGTCCACCGGGCCGCCGCCAGCGGTTTGGGCGCCATGCAGGCCACCGAAGCGCTCGACGCGCTGGCGGCCTACGCCCGCCGGGTGACCAATGCCGACGCCGTGCGCGTCGAGCGCACCATGCGGTCCATTCGGCAGGCGGATAAAGAGGCCGGTTCGGCGCTGCAAACGGAGGTTGACGGCTTGCAGGACAAAATTCGCAAGCTAGAGGAACGGCTGGAGCGCATGGCCGCACAATTGAACATGCCGGTCGATGAGGATGAGGATTAGGGCGTGGGAGTATTTCAGGTTAGCGAACGGCGGTTGAGTAGGCTGCGGCAGTATGCAGCCGTATCGAAACCAAAGTGAGCGGGTCAACCCGTTTGGCTTCGGCGTGAGCTCAGTCGAACGGTCTCGATACGGCCCAAACAACCGGGCCTACTCGACCGGCACTCGTCTCACACCTGCGCGTGTCGCACGAAGTGGGACGATAGGGATAAATTGTCTCTGCAAATCCAAATTATGCGACAGGGATGTCGCACCTCCGTTTTATGGCGTTCCCTTGACGTATTTATCAAAAAAGGCTACCGAGCGCGCCATCGCCGTGGCGAAATTGACCGACAAGTTGTGGTTATCCCCTGCATAAACATATAGCTCAACCTCGCCATCCACGGCGTTGATCTGCTGTGCCAACGATTGCGAATAAGAGAGCGGCACGTCGGCGTCCAGCGTGCCGTGGTGGAGCTGGATCGGGCCCGAGAGGTCGGTCAGATAGCTATTGGGTGAGATGGAATTCCAGAAGGTTGGATTTTCCGCCGGTGTGCCGTAGGTGTCAAACGCCAATTGACGCCAGCGCATGGCTTGTTCGCGCCAGGGGGCTTCGCGGCTGTCCCAGTTGGCAAAGAGGTCTTCATATGTCGCCACCACCCCGGCCCAAATCACCCCCGCTTTTACATCTCCGGTTGTCACCATGGTGCGCAGCGTAAGCGAGCCGCCCATGGAGTGGCCCCACATGCCAATGCGGTTGGGGTCAGCCGCGGGATAGCGCTTGATGGCGGCCACCGCGTTGAGCACATCCACCGTGTAATCGGGGGCGCTGTAGGCGCTGCCGGGCTCGCCTTCGGAAAAACCGTGGCCGCGATAATCGCTGCGCAGCACAATGTAGCCGTTGCGCGCAAAGCCATCCACATAGGCCACGTAGCGTTCGGTGGTGCGATAAATTTCAGGCGGAATGTAGCCGTGGTTGAAGATAACGACCGGCCAGCCCGTGGCCGGTTGTTCGCCATTTGGCACGGTGAGAAGCGCAAAAATTTTGAATCCATCCGACCGATACGACACAATGGTGCGGCTGTAGTTGACGCCGGGCGCCAAAGTCTGCTCAATGACAAGATCACTGCCCGGATAGCGCTGTCTGCGCATGGTTTCGACGCGCAGTTCGGGCATGCGTTCAACTCGGCGCTGGTCTTCCTGCGCTTCGGTCAAAGTGGCTGTAGGAGTGGGTGTGGGCGGCAGCACGGCGGACGGGGCGCTGCTGGTGGGCGTGGATTGCGCGGTAGTGGGCGCCGGTGCGCTGATCTGCGCATCAGCCGCCGGAATGCAGAGCTTCCAACCGACGCTGATCACGCTGGGGTTGGTGATGGCGGCGTAGGAGCTGTCGACGGCGGCTTTGGCATTGGTAGCCGCCACGATTTGCGGATAGGCGGCCGGGTTGCCCAGCAGGCGGCCCGCCAGCAGCGAAAGCGTGTCGCCGGGCTGCACCACGGCGTCGGAGGCGCAATCGACGGCTTGTTGGGCGCGGACGGCGGCGATGCCGGCTGAAGAAAGTATGGCGAGGATCAAGATGCTGATCCAGACGCGGCTGAAATGCGAATTCATGGCGGTCCTCCAATCGTTGGGCCAGTTTCCCAACTTGCCCTACATTAATATACGGCGCGCACGATTGATTGGATTTCGGCTTCCTGTGCTTCGATGCTTTCGCAGAGCTTGAATTGGACCAGGGCGCGGCGCAAATTGTGCCTCTCATCCTTCACTTTGAAATAGACATTGCCGGCCAGGTGGTCGCTGAAAAAGCGCAGGCCCAACTCAAAAGTAATCAGGCGGATGCAGGCATAAATATAGTCATAATCGGCCTGGCTGAAAAAGTGGCGCGCTTGCGATAAATACCCATCCAAAATGACTTTGCACAGCTCCGTATCAAACGTGACGGCGTCAATTTGGTCGGTCTCTTCGCCCAGCCGATTGCAGCACGAGCGCAGACCATCGCCGATGTCATAATGCACCAGCCCCGGCTTGACCGTGTCCAAATCCACAATGGAGACGGCCTGTTTGGTAGTATTGTCCAACATGATATTGTCCACCTTGGGGTCCCCATGAATGGCGCGCAGCGCGAGCTGGCCGGCGGCCACGGCGTCTTCGAGGACCGAGGCCCACGCGCCGCGCTTCCACAAAGCGCAGGCCGTGCTGCACATCGGCATCGTCCAGCGCGGCTTGGGGGTTTTGCAGAACCTTGTCATAATTGGCCAGATATTGGGGCGTGATGTGAAAACCTTCCAGCGTGTCATGCAGCCGGGCGGGGTCCAGATCGCTGAGCAGGCTGTGAAAGCGGCCCAATGCGTAGCCTGCCCACGGGCGTGGTCGCGGTTTTGAATGGCCGCAAGGTATGCGATGCATCCACAAAGTCGATGGCGCGCCAGAACTCACCCGCCTCATCCACAAAGAAATCCTGGCCGGCATGGGTGGGCGTGACGCCCGGCACCTCCCAGCGACGGTCATCGGCAACGTTCTTGATCCAGCCGCTGCTGCACATGCTCGGAAAAAGGTGCGCAGGTTGAGCATAATCAGCGCGGGCCGCTTAAAGACCTGCTGATTGATGCGCTGCATGACGAATTTGTTATGCGTAGCGGCGGCTGTGTGTACCAAATAGGTGTCGTTTACATTGCCGGCCAGCGGCGCCTGCGGTCACTTCCCCCGCAAAGCGAAAGTGGCGGGCGATGGCCAAGAGGGCGGATTGATCTGGTTCGTGCAAAAAAAACCTTTAGATTTACGATTTACGAGTTTTCTCGTTACGAAATCGATTTTTCAGTCGGTCCTGTTTACGTATTGCAGCTACGATTTACGAGAGATTTCGTCGAGGTGGTTCATTTTCCATTATAGATAGGTTTACAAATTGGGCCAGTGAGCGCCGATTGAGTAGGCTGCGGCAGTATGCAGCCGTATCGAAATCAAGCGAACAGGTCGACCCGCTCTGGTTTCGATACGGCCCAAACTGCCGGGCCTACTCAACCGCCGCTAGCCCTCTCCCAAAGTGTAAACCTAATTTTGAACCATCCCATTTCGTCGGCGAATGAAGCTCGTAAATCGTACACTTGTGCTGAGCGTTGTCGAAGCATCGTAATTCGTAAATCATCCCAGGCACTGCCGCAATTGCTCCGGCGAAATGTTGCCGCCGCTGAGGATGAGTGCGACCTTTTTGCCGCGGATCTGCTCTTTCATGCGCAGGGCGGCAGATAGTGTCGATGCGCCGGCGGGTTCGGCCAGGGTTTTGGCTTTTTCCAAATAGGTGCGCACGGCGGCCAGTAGTTCATTGTCATCGACCAGAATGAAATCATCCAGATCGCGCCACAGAATGCGTTGGGGCAGCATAAAGGGCTCGGCGGTGGCTAAGCCCTCGGCCACGGTGGTGTTATCGGCGCTGTGCGGGGCGCGCGCCTGCCAGGTGCGGAAGGCGGCGGGCGCCGCGCTGGCCTGCACGCCAATCACCTGAATATCTGCGCTGATGCCTTTGGCGGCCACACAAGCGCCGGCGGCGCCGCTGCCGCCCCCCACCGGCACAAAGACCATCTCCACATCGGGCTGTTCTTGCAGCACTTCCAGCGTATGCGTACCCACCCCGGCAATCAGCAGCGGCTCATCGCCGGACGAGACAAAGCGCATGCCCTGCTCGCGCTCCAGCACGACGCAGTGGCGGCGACTGTCGTCGAACTTGGCGCCGTGGAAAACCACATCGGCGCCGTAGCTGCGCATGGCCTCCACTTTGACCGGGTTGGCGCCTTCCGGCACCACAATGGTCGCCCGCACGCCAAAGAGGGCGGCGGCATAGGCAATGGACTGGCCGTGGTTGCCGGTGGAGGCAGTGACCACGCCGCGTACCCGTTCGGCATCCGACATGTGGGCCAGCAGGTTGATGCCGCCGCGCACTTTGAAGGCTCCAATGGGCTGATAGTTTTCATGCTTAACGTAGACTTCGGCGCCCAGCAGCGCGTCCAAAGAGGGGTAGCGATGCAGCGGCGTGGGTTTGAGATAGGGCGCAATGGTGCGGCTGGCGCGCAGCACGTCCTGAAAGGTGGGCAGTGGTTGATCGGGCATTTGGGGCTTCCTTTTTATCGATGATATTCGACTTTGATTATACTCAGCTCTGAATGAAAACCGCAGTATAATCAGTAAACTTGCGGGGACAATGGTTAAGCTGTAACAATGCCGATGATCTTGTTGATCACTTCTTGAATCTTGGGCTTGGAAAGTGTACCAGCCGTCCGTATGATCAACTTTGAATCCGCAGTGAATAGGCGATTGGGGCGAATGATAGAGGGATGTGGCAATGAGCCAATGACAAAATCACTGGCATTTAAGGCAACCGCATAATTGTCGCTACGATTAACAGTTGTAATCTGGCAAACAATCAAATCGTCACCGGTCAATGGCGCCACGACAAACGCTGGCCGACGCTTTGCATTGCTCAGATCAGAAAAAGGAAATGGCAGAATCACAACCTGACCTTTTATAAACTCGCCCATGCTGCATCTTCCTCGGGGGTGTCCCATTCTTTGCGAAGGACCGCTTCACTGGCCAACATTGTGGTGTAAGCCTCATCTCCTATTGTGTCTTCAAGGACTTCAAGAAAATGTTTTAAGGAACGATTAGACTGATTCCAGTCAGGGTGATCTACGGCTTCAGCGTCGGTTAGATCATGGGCGCGCAGCGCTTGCGCAAATGTTTGATCACAGCCTTCTTCTAATAATTTGATAATGTAACGCCACAGCAACGGCTGGACCACGACCGCCGTTACATGGCCATGTTGATCAACGGTAAATTGTACATTCTCGGTTAATTCGGCAATGCTCATGGGAAAGGCTCCTCTATTCAAATGCAGCACAGCATCTCATTTTTCTATCTTAAACCAAAAATATACTATTCCCAAACTCTGGCATCTATGGCTCCTTGTGGGCTTTGGGCTCGCGCCATTTTGGCGCTCACGCGTGGAAACGTTGTAATTTGGGCGAGAATTTTGACCACGAAGTTCACGAAGAAGTCACGAAGACACTCCAAGGATAGTACCATCTTCGTGAAACTTTGTGCGCCTTCGTGTCTCTTCGTGATCCATTTTGGTTCTGGCTGGTCCAGGTTGGGAACCAGGACGCTATCTGCGGGCGTTATCCCACAACATACGCAATTTGGGCTGTACTCATACTGGACATATACTGAAAGCATGTTGACTTACCGACCATTCCGCATTGCGCTGCTGACGATTTGCTTGGGGCTGATGCTGCACATGAATCAACCCCTACACGCCTCCGAACCGTGCAATCCGCCCAACGTGATCCCGCGCGAGGTGTGCGATTTTGACTCGTTCTACGGCAGTCCGCCGCGCCAATTGCCCAACGGCTGGACCGAGTTCATTTTCTATGGCGACCCCACTTTTATGCAGGACAAGGATACATTTTGGGGCGTACCCGTATGCGCATCTGGAGCGTGGGCGGCACCACTGGTGGGCATCTATACGCAGGTGGGGTAACGCCCAGCGCCGGCTATCAGACCCAGCATTGCCTGAGGCGCGCCCGGCAAACCGGAATACCTTTGGCCGTCAGCAGACGTGTTTACCGGCAGGCAAATCGCGTTCACCCAACGTCATCTGGGCCGAGCAACTTTGGGCCAGGCCACCGAACTATCCGCCACCCGATGAATATTTGACGTCGCGCCGCGCGTGGGACGAATGTTTGGCTTCCTTCAGTGGAACATCCGCAAAAGCCAGAGGCGACGAATTTGTCTTCAGCTGGACGCCATTGCATATCGATGAGCGCCGGCGGCCATCCAGCCTGTGGAAGCTGCACCGCCAGAGGCGGCAAAGCTGCGCCGGTGGCCTTCAGGCCTGCCGTCGCCCAGGTTACGGCAGCGTCGATCCCCACCGACACCCCCATCCCGCCCGGCCCGCCCACCGCGACGCCTTCACCGACCCCCACCGCCACGGCTACAGCCACGCCAACGGCCTACCCCATCCCCACGCCGACGTTGACACCCACGCCCACCGCCACGTGGACGCCCTGACCTAACCGCCCGAAGACAACGGTCTTTCCATGGAGCAGGCACAGCTTCAGCTTGCCAGCGTCGCCGGAGAAGCTGGAACCTGGATTTTTGATTTTGGTGGGGCTGATTGGGTTTGGTGGCGCCGGGGTCTTTGGCGGTTCGTATTGGTGGGTGAGGCGGAGGAGGTAAAATACGAGACGAACAAAAGCTGCATCCGTCCCTTTAGATGACTGGATGCAGCTTATCTGATCGCAATAGCTACGTTGCCAACTGCAACTGTTGGCGAAGTAAGTTAGATGCTAAATGGCTGATCGATACCCCCTGCTGTTTCGCCTTCACTTGCAGTGCTTTGATGACATCTCTACAATCTCAACTTCGAAATGGCGAGCGTGCGGTGTACTGGTAACTTCGACCGTGCAGAAATTCGTCTAAATAGTCTGTGGTATCGTGTATCCCAAAATTCGGCGGCTTCCTCGTATGTATTAAATCCTCCGGTGATGGATCAATCTGTTTTTATCCATGATAATATTTCCTTTCGGAAGCGGTCATATCACGCGTGCGGAGATTGGTAACACCAGCATTTTCAAATTTTCAGATTAAACCTGCTAAGTTGGCATTTCATCCCATGTCCGACCATCTAATTCTCTTCCAGCAGCTTTTTGTTTGTGCCTCCCCACTGCTTAAGAAAAAGGAACTCTGCCGCCTTGCACTGCCGAAGAATCTCTATAACCCACTCTTTCTGTATTGGACGAGCAGAAGGACCTGACTCTCCTCCTACTATAACCCAGTCAATCCCATTCAAATTTAAGTCTGTAAGAGGCCCGGGAGTGGCTCCAAAGAAAGAAATTTCACAGCAGCATCCGTTTGTCGAAGACAATCTACTCGATTTAAGTAGCTCTTTTCTTCAACACTAACCCCCATCCATACGTTCCTGAGCCATATGATCCGAGCATTTAGCTGTTCAAGACGTTCTGCGCGTTTAGTTAAAACCTGAAATTGATGCCAATGGGCCTCTTGCATTACTTCAAACTGCATGGATAAACTCTATAGGTACGTTCTCATCAAAAGATCGGCTCATAGAATTAACAAAGATCGTTTGTGGTGTTTTCCATTTTAGTGGTGTAACAAGCTCGCTTTCGTGAAGTCGAAGAGCAAATGCGTCTTTGTACTTTAATTTTCATTGCTTGAAGTCGTTTTGAACATTCGTTCTGCATAACAGTGTTTGCAACCGGGGCTAATCTTAGTGCATCCTGTGATCCAGTTCATGTGGACTCTGTCATTCAATCATGAATTCTGCCATATTTGCTTCCTGACTATTTCCGTGCTGAGCTATTATAGCATTATAGCACATGTTCCTCTACGAAATTTACTTTCGAAAGTTTATTCAAAGGGTAATAGAGGTTGTATCATATCTTGATACTGTTTTGAACTTAAGGTTCAGCTTAGGAAAAAATGATTGTGCCTCGTTCGAATCAGACGCAAAAAGTCAATTGTTTTGTAGTCTTTGAATATGTCCGGTATTGCTCCCAGAAGAAAGGTCCACTGAAATTGAATTTATGATCGGCACCGAATAAACCAATGTTCTTTACCAATTTCGTTCATATAATCTGATAATAGTTTATCGGTGTATTGAAAATTCGTTTAATATTAGTAGCGGAAGGTAAATCAAAATCTCCATTTTAGGTCGAATATGCGCAAGTAGTGTCGATATTGGGGGGATGTGGGAATGATGTCACGAATAATAATCTAGTTCTTTGTTGTTCACCGTTTTACCAGACTAGGAATGATGTTTTTATAGTCTCCATGATGATATTGTACATTTGAACATAGCCAAGAATGTATTGATGCACTTTCAACTACTGTCTGTCTAAGCCCGGTAATATTGCTCTGTTCTCGTTCAATCAAGTCAGCGCTATATTCAAGTTTAAATGAACTCTTTTCTGCTTGCTCAAGGAACACAAGCGGGCTACCGACTATACCATCAGGTGTGAATCCCCGGCCGGCTGTTGCATCTATGTATCGGTAAATCCTGCTGAAAAATTTGTGCTTTTTGATAACAGCTTGTGTAACCGCTAGATGCATACCAAAGATTTTTGATAAATGTTCTATCTTGATCTGTGTAAACTCACCATATCCAATGCCGTCTTTGTTTTGGCATTTTTCACCTCTGAACATTGTCTACAAGTAGCATATAGTAGATGCTACTACAATTGGATAATGCCTAACATTACAATTTGTTTACATTCCTGAGATCAAAGAAGAGATGAAGGCGGCGTTACTTATGCCAAAAGCTTTATTGAAGAATTATTAATTCCAATTTGCCAAAACTACCGATGGAGTACATGGGATTCCACATAAAGGCTCAAGGCAAACAGATTATCATTTGCGTTGACGTGGCGGCGGCTATTCAGCCTCACCATGTCACCGTTCTCAACTGCTACACCCACCGGCATCAACACAATCTCCCCAAACATCCTGCTCCGCCAACAGCTCGCTGCTTGATCAACTCCAAAACGGCCAAAAACGTAACTATCACCTCCATGCGCGTGGCGCTGGCTGAGCAATTCGGTGAAGGAGACCGGTGTGGTGGGCACCTCGCGCAGTGGGCGCATGAGCCGCTGGGCGTCGCGAATGTAGTTGCGCGTTCTCAATCTGCTCGGCCATTGATGGGATAGGTGTGGACGCGCGGCATGGGCGGGTCGGACGGCATGCGCTGCAAGCGCCTTTTGCACCGCTTTGTGCAGCAGGCTCAAGTCCACGCCGCCCAGGTCCAACCGCTTATCCAGTTGCGGACCGGGCGCGCTGCGCACGTAGACGCGCAGCCCAGCATCCGCCCGCGCCTTGAGCTGATTGGCCACCTCTTTGAACTGGCGATATTCGATGAGCTGGCGGATCAGCGCATCGCCGGGGTCCTCCTCTTCTTCTTCATCCTTGGTCGCCGGTTTGGGCAGCAGATTGCGCGACTTTATAAAGAGCAGCCGCGAGGCAATCACCAGAAAATCCCGGCCAGCGCGCCCGGCTCGATCTCCTCAAGCTGCTCAATGGTCTGCAGATAGGCCTCGGTCACCGCCATCAGGCTGATCTGGCTGATCTCCAGCTCGCGCCGCTCGATCAGGTGCAGCAGCAGGTCCAGCGGCCCTTCAGGCACCAGGCAGCGAAACGGGATAGGAGGCGCCCAGTTCGCGGGCGGCGTTGATGAAGTGGGGTGTGGTCATCTCAAAAATCCACCTCAAACTCCCGAAACCTTCGCCCCAGCCGCGCCATCTCATTGAGCATCCGGCCCGTCTCCTCTTCATCGCGGCCGCTGATGCGTTCGACGCGGCAGCCGGCGGTACGTAGAAGCTGTTCCTCGGCTGCTGATGCCCGATTCGCCGCCGACGATGGTGACGTATTCGGCGTTTTTGGCGTCGTTGAGGCTAAAGCCCAGCGCCGGGCGGAAGCGCGCCACATATTCCAGCGCGTTGACCAGATCCTGCTGGCCCAGCGGGCCGGGATAGGCGCGCTGCCAAAAGAGCAGATAGTGGCGCATACTCTTGAGGCCCACGCCGCTCTGAATCTGCTCGGCGCGCTCAAAAAGCGAATCGCCAGCGGATTGCCCTGCGTCCATTCGCTGCCGGGGCAGACCGTTGTGTTTTCGGGAAATTCGCGATGGCCCCAGACGCGGGCCAGCGGCAGCTTGAACTCCTGAATCAGCCAGGCCACCAAGTGCGCGCCGGCCCGCAACTGGGCCGATGTGGGGATGGCGCCGTTCATAAAGCTGCCGGCAAAGACTCCACGCCCACCGCCTGCTCGTTGTGCCGGTAGACGTGATAAGTAACCGTTTCCAGATGGTTAAGCTGGTCGATGGAGCCGTCGGCATGGACAAAAAAGTGATAGCCGATGCCGGGCCACGCTTCTTTGCCGCGGCTGGGGTCGGGGTTGATGTGCAGCTCGGCAATGCGCTGCGGCGTCATGGTGGGCGGCGTGGCCGTGTGGTGGATGGCAATGTGCGTCACCTGGCTTAAGCCGCGTCTTGTAGCGCAGCGTGGGGTGGCGCAGGCTGGTCGATCAGACGGCGGGTGGCGGGCTCGGGCACGGTCACGTTGGTGGGGTTCTGCGCCTGCTCTTCCGTCTCGTGTTGCAAGCGCTGATATTCGACTTCAACTCCAGCTTTTGAAACGCACGGCCTGCTGCTCGTCCTGCAAAATGCCGGTTGCTGATCCCCTTCTGGCTGATCTGATCGCGCAATTCCTGCTCGGCTTGATCGGGATTGTAGAGGCCGATGGAGCGGCGCGCGGCCAACAGCATCTCTTTCCACGCGGCCGCGCAATACTGGAAACAGCCCGGCGATACATGTCGATAAATTCACTGAGCCTGATATTTTCCACCGCCACATTGGGGAAGCGCTGCAGCAACCGCCGAAATGAGCTGGCCCCGGCATAAAACTGCTTTGATGTTGGGCGGGTCGCTGTTAAATTCGCCCATAAAGGCCACATTGACAGCCTGGGCCAGATAGGGCAGATCGGTGTCGACCACCTGATTGAGCGGCTGGGTGATGCACATGCCCCTGCGAATCGATCACATAATCGTACAAAATGCCCGGCCACTCCTCGGCGTGGATGCGGGCCAGCGCGTCCATGGAGACATCCGGCCCCGCCGGTCTGGTTGACGACCAGATATGCACGTCGGCGTCAGGCGCTCAACATAGCGGGCGACCTGGCGGGCTGGTCGATCATGTTGTGGATGCGGATACCGGTTTCCACTACTTCAGACTGGGTTTCCAGCGTCTGCCAAGCTGGAGCCAATTCGGCCCGGCAATTCATTGGCCAGGCGCGCTTTTTCGCGCTCGCCTTGCAGGTGGCGAAGCTGATTTTGCAGCTCCTGATTTTCCGTTTGCAGTTGCGCGGTCTGCTCTTCAAATTGCCGCAACTGCTCCTCATTGCTGCCGCCGGCCAGCGACGCCAGGTTGAGCTTGACCTGGCGCAACAGCAGCTCTTTCAATGCGGCCCGCGGTAAAAGGTGACGCCCGGACTTTTGGACTCGGTCAGCTCGCCCAGCCCCACAATCGCTTCCGCCGACAGCCCCAAATTCTGGATCAGCCAGGCGCAGAGGCGGCCCGCCGCATCGAGCTGCATAATCGTGGGCGGCTGTTCGCCAAAATCGCCCATGAGGCAGATGTTGACGCCCTGGCCGGACCAGGGCTGTTCGGGCTGCACCACCTCTTCCAGCCCGCTCACCTTGAGCACGCTGCCCAGGCCGTCGATGACAAAATTATAGGCAATGCCCGGATAGCCCTGACGGATGTGCGCCTGTGCGATCACCTTGAGGCTCAGCCGCGGGTCCGTGCCGGTGTGGTTGATGACCAGATAGCGGATCTGCTCCAAATTGCGATGGGCATAGGCCACGCCATTGCGCGGCAGCGTGGGGCCAATATCGCTAAAGAGCGGCACGGGCAGGTTGTGACCGTTTTGCGGCGCGCCGTCAGCGCCGATCTGGGCAGCGGGCGCCGGCGCCTCCACAATCAGCCAGCGGGTGAGCGCTTTGGAACCCTGCTCTTTGAACCAGGTGACGCCTTCATGCACCAGGTCCAGTTCCAGTGTGTAGTTGCCGGGCTGGCTGGGCAGCGCAATGTGGGCGGTCAGCGTAATGCTCTCACCGGGGGCCACGTCCTGCGGCAACTCGGTGCGCAGATTCTGCTCGCGGTTCATGGGCAGTTGGCGGCGGTTGCGATAGTAGTGATAGCCCAGGCGAAACGGATGACTGCCGCCCCAGTTCCAGGGCAGGCTGCCCGTGTTTTTGATGGTGATGGGCACATCAATCACTTCGCCCACCATGAGCCGCGTGGGAAATTGGTCGCTGACCCACTCGGCCTGATAGGGCTGGACCGCGGCTTCCCGTTTGGCGCGATTGGCGGCGCGGGCAGCTTCGGCGGGGCGGGGGGGTGAGTCGCGGGTGGCGGGTGGCGGGTGTGGTGGTGTGGCCTCTTCGGCCACCGGCTCAACAGTGGGTGGCGGCGTGCTGGCTGTAGGCTGCTGCAAATCCGGCGCGGGCTGGCGGGTGGACGCGGCAGTGCGGTCGCGCCAGCGGTAATCCTGCTGCAGCGCCTGGGCAAAATCACCGACAACGCCTTGTTTGCCCTCGATGTAAAATTTGTCAAAACGGGGCCAGCGGTGCAGACAGAGCGCGCGGATCTGCTGGTTGAGCGGCTCTTGATTCCAGGCATTGATCTCGGCGTAGGCCTGCTGCACCCAGCCCCAATTGACATCCAGCCACTGGCCCGATTGGTCGGTCTCGGTAATATAGGCGGGCAGGTGGCGCATATCGGCGGGAACCGCGTGCATAAAATCCTGGTACGCGCGAAATTCCAGATGCCGATTCTGGAAGGGCGGCGGCAGCTTCACGTCGCTGGTGATCTGGGCTGGGTCGGCGCCGTGGGTGTAAGTATGCAGGGCAAAACCGTCACAATTTTTGGGGCCGAGCAGCGCCAAAATATCGCGAAAATATTGCACCCAATCGCCATTGGGATTGCCCGGATAGGTGGTTTGCGTATTCCACGGGGCCACGGCGCCCACCAGCACCTGGTCATCTTCGTGGCCGGCCAAACGGTGAATGGCGGCGCGGCAGAGCTGATAGCAGCGGGCGTAGAGATTGGGCGTAACGCTTTCGCCGGGGCTGACAATGGCGCCGCGCGTGGTGCGGATCTCGTCCGAATAGTCGGGCAGCACGTTAAAGCGCACGGGCAGCCCGTGGTGCAGCGGGTCAGCTTCATCGAGCACGTCACTCAGGCCGCCGCCGTGTCTGGACCAGTCGATCTGGATGCCGGGACGCTCGACGGCGTAATTCATCTCGTTGCCGATGATCCAGATTTTGCAGCCGCGGCTGGTTTGCACAAAGTTGGCCACGCGGCGGGCAAAGGCTTCGTATTGGCTGCTGTGGGAGATGGTCCCGTGGGGCTCGTAGCCGTAGTTGATGCGGCAGATGACGCCCAGCCCCTGCTCGCTAAAGGGGCGAAAGTCCACCCCGCGCCGGTCGTCGGGATCGCCGCCAATGGCCTCGCTAAAGGCGATCCAGCCCGGACGACCGGCTTGCAACATGAGCGGTTCGCCGCCTGGCTCGTAGATGCCAAAGATAGATTCTGTGTCGAACAATGGGCGCAACGGGCGACTCCGGCTTGGGATTTTGGATCAACAGATTAAAAGATTTGGAAGATTTTTTTTGAACCGCAGATTGCGCGGATTTTCGCAGATGTTGTCTGTTCGTCAAGAAAAATCTGGCGTCAATAGGCTCTCATATATTGACAAAGGTTAGCGGCGGTTGAGTAGGCTGGGGTAGTTTCCAGCCGTATCGAAACCAAAGCGGGTCTACTTTATGAGAGCCCCAAGAGCCTAAATCTGTAAAATCTGTGTAATCTGCTGATCCTCTTCTTTTAAATTGGATCAACAGATTAAAGGATTAGAAAGATTTTTTGAACCGCAATTTGCGCAAGTTTCCGCGGATTTGTTTTGCTCGGAGAAAAATCTGAGTAATCTGTGCAATCTGTTGATCTCCTTAGTTTTAATTGGAACGCATTATAGCATAGATGGGCAAAAGGGAAGAGATGGCGGATTTGCTATGTCCTATCGCGGAGGGCGCTTTGGCAGAGAATGGGCGCTGTACTATAATGATGGGTATTACGTGGACTTTTCATATGCCCTGAATTCAAGACAGGAAAACAGACCGGATGAGCAAAGCAAATTGGACAACCGTCAAGGAATATGAGGACATAACCTATCGCAAGGCAGACGGGGTGGCGCGCATTGCGTTTAACCGGCCAGAGGTGCGCAATGCGTTTCGGCCCAAGACGGTGGCCGAGCTGTTTGAGGCGTTTTTGGACGCCCGCGAGGATACTTCCATTGGCGTGGTGCTCTTTTCCGCCGAGGGGCCGTCGCCCAAGGATGGCGTCTATTCTTTCTGCAGCGGCGGCGATCAGCGCACGCGCGGCCATCAGGGTTATGTGGATGATGACGGTATGCCGCGGCTCAACATATTGGAAGTGCAGCGGTTAATCCGCTTTATGCCCAAGGTGGTGATTGCGGTGGTGCCGGGGTGGGCGGTGGGCGGCGGCCACAGCCTACACGTGGTCTGCGATCTGACGCTGGCCAGCCAGGAGCACGCCATCTTCAAGCAGACCGACGCCGACGTGACCTCGTTTGACGGCGGTTACGGTTCGGCCTATTTGGCCAAAATGGTGGGCCAAAAGCGCGCCCGCGAAATCTTCTTCCTGGGCCGCAACTACTCGGCGCAGGAGGCGTACGACATGGGCATGGTCAACGCCGTCATCCCCCATGCCGAGCTGGAGGATACGGCCTACGCATGGGCGCAGGAGATTCTGGCCAAGTCGCCCACGTCCATCAAAATGCTCAAATTCGCCTTCAACTTAACCGACGACGGCATGGTCGGTCAGCAGGTCTTTGCTGGCGAGGCCACCCGCCTGGCCTATATGACCGATGAAGCCAAGGAGGGGCGCAACGCCTTTTTGGAAAAGCGCAAGCCGAATTTTAAAGATGTGAAGTGGATACCATAATGGCCTGTCAGAGAGAACATGAAAACAGATTTTGTGCACAGATGTTCGCAAAACGGGCGCTTCGCCAACGCTGATTTTCGCAGATTTAAGCGTCAAAACGGTAAAAATCCGTGTAAATTGTAGTGGTCAACATGATGGCGAAAAAGAAAGAGGCTCATGCAAAGCCGCCAAGTCGCCAAGGGCAGAGATAAACTTTGCGACTTGGCGTGATTCTATCATCGCAGCCGCACAGCCCACACTCTGGCTAAAAAACTGGGCTTCGACATTTTACCTCCGCCTGCCTACAGCCCTGATCCCAATCCCATTGAAGGGCTTTGGAAATGGATGCGCGTGGATGTCACTCACCGCCATTGCCACGAATCCCTTGCTGAGCTGCGACAGAGTTGCCTGGATTTTATTGACACCATATAAAAGCATTACAGTTGAAGGAATTTTCACGGGTATAGAGGTATCCTGCTGTAATCGAGGACGCTCGCCGCATCCGACACAATCGTATCAGCAACCCTCACGCACATCTATGCGCAGCCCGGCAGCAGATTATTTGCCCGTGCAGCGGCAGGTCCACGTGGATTGGCAGGAATTCACCACATTGAACGATGTGGTGCTGACGCCGCTGGACTCAGTGGTGAACGCCATTGACTTGACCGCTAACATTCCGGTGCAGACAGCGCGCGGCAGCCTAGGGAGCGACGACGACGGCAGCCGCCAGAGTACGCTGCTGATTCCGCAAGGCGTGCAGGCCGAATTGGTGCTGCCCGGCGGCGTGACCCAGACGCTGACCACGCTACACATCCGCGCCACTGAATAATAGTGCCGACGCCAGCTACATGTACGACGCTGCCGGCAACGTCACCCGCATGTCCGACTACCTGGGCGTCACCAGCTACGGCTATGACGCGGCTGGGCGCCTGGTTAGCCGCACGCGCAACGGCAAGACGGTGGCCTATAGCTATGCAGTCAACGGTCAGGTCGCAGCGATTGACTATTGGGGCCGCGGCGCCGTGACCTACGGCTACGACGGCGCCGGTCAACTGACCAGCCTGTCGCCGTGGGGACAGGCATCCACCAACTATAGCTACCGCAGCACGGGCATTCTGGCTAGCCAAAGCCGGCCCCACGGCGTCAGCACCGCCTACGGTTACGACAGCGCCAGCCGCTTGACGCGCCTGCTACACGCCACCGGCGGCGGCACGCTCCAGGATATCCAGTATGTGCTGGACGCCAACGGCAACCGCATGCAGATGAGCGATGGCGACGGTCTCACCACCTATGCCTATGACGCGCTCAACCGCCTGACCCAGGTGGAATTGCCCGCCATGCCCACCGGCCCACCCAGCCAGACCATCGCCTATGGGCTGGACGCCGTAGGCAACCGCATCAGCGACAGCGCTGCCAGCTATGCCTACGACGCCAGCGACCGCCTGACCAACGCCGGCTTCAGCTATGACGCCAATGGCAACCTGCTGGGCGACGGCCAGAAGCAATACCAGTACGACGGCGCCAACCGGCTAACCCGCGTCATCTCCGGCACGCTGACCGTCGAGTACGGCTACGATGGCTGGGGCAACCTGGTGCTGGAGCAGAGCGGCGGCATTACCACCGAGTTTGTGCTGGACGAACTGAGTCTGCTGCCGCTGCTGCTGGGCGAAGTACGATCCGACGGCGTGGAGCGACTCTACGCCTATGGACCGGATGGGTTCGCCGCCCAGCGTACGCTAACCCTTGGCGGTGGCGACGAAATGGCCTATCCGCTGCTGGACGGGCTGGGCTCCATCCGCCACCTGACGGACGCCACCGGCGTCGTCATCCTCAGCCGCAGCTATGATGCCTTTGGCGCGCTCCGCCATGCGAGCGGCAGCGGCATCACCCGTCTAGGCTTCACCGGCGAACTGGTTGACCCCCACACCGGCCTAATCTACCTTCGGGCGCGACACTATCACCCGGTGCTGGGCCGCTTCTTGCAGCGCGATACCTTTGCTGGCTTTGCTGCACGCGGGCAATCGCGCAACCGCTATGCCTATGCCGAAAACAATCCCGCCAATCTGACCGATCCATCGGGTCACTGCGTCGGTGTGCTAGGGGGAGCCGATACGGTGATCTGCGCCGCTGCGGTCAGTGCAGCCGCCGGCGCGGCTATGGGCGCCGCCACCGAGTACGGCTTCCAGGTCTACCAGAACTACCAGAACGGTCTGCGCGGCGGCGCCATGTTCACCCAAAACCTGAACTGGCGCCGCATTGGCATGAGCGCCGTGGGGGGCGCCGTGGGTGGTTTGGCGGGCAAACCTACCCATGTACATGACTATCTCCATCCAACACCTATTGTCTATATACCACGCTCAAGTGAGTTCAAGAAACCTCCGATTGAGGAACGATTCACAACAATTCGCCATCAACTCGAAGCGCATTATGAAGAAGCTGCGGAGTTTCTACGCGATGACGGACAGCTAGCAGCAAGACTTCAAAAATATAGAGACACCTTGAAACAGCTGAATGAAAAGCGATTGAAGCTTATGTATGAGTATTATCGAAAACAACCATGATAATTCAAGTCTTCTATACACATGACCAGCACTGGAATAAGCCCATAGGTGAATCAGCAGACCGAATTTGTGCAAGACAAGCTGAGGCCGTTGCCTCAGCTGGACGAAGTGTGCGCTGACGCACTAGCCCAGCCACTGTTGGACGGTTTGGGCTCAATGCGCTACTTGACCGAACCCAGTATCATGCAATTGACGCCGTTCGCCAGGCAACCGGACGCGATCTGCTCTACCTGAGCTTCATTGGCGGACGGGTGAACCCATGCCGCACTCGTCTGCTTATGAGTACTACCTCGTGCGGGAGCGATTCTTGTCGCGTGATACCGTTTGTGGGCTTTGCAGTACGAGGGGAGTCGCTCTACTGCTATGCATCTATGGAGAATATCCAGCCAACCTGATTGAACTGAATGGGCGTGCTGCCCTTCGGTCTTAATTGTTACAGACTTTGTTCCTTGTTCAATGAGGCCCATCAAAACGCGATCAGCAATGCGTACGACCGATTTGGAATTGGGAAGATATTGACCTGATTGTAAGATATCATCAGTATCGCGGAGACAACTTCGATTGTTCTACCGAACGACATTTCATAAATACAAAAAGAGTCTTCAAACTAGCTGAAGACTCTTTTTATCCTATACTTTATTACTATAGGTCTGCGGAGATGACGGGCTTCAATCCCTCACTTGTACACGCATGGGGCTGTTTTTGCCCAGGCATATTGCCTATGTTCATTTCAGCCACGAATGCGAATGCGTTCTTCATCAACAATCCACAATCGGTTTTGAATCGTCTCATAGGCGAGTGCTTTGATTACACGCTCCATTACGGCCAGTACATATGGTTTGTCGTGCCTGCGAATGCGCAGAACGATAATGCCTGCATAAGCTTCAGGTGGATACGTGCGAATGTCGGTAAATCTGTGTCCAGCGTGACAATGATTCTATTCTCAGACTGGCACACTGCTGCAATATGGGCATCTGCCTCCTCCAACCATGTTTTGGTCATGAATGGATAGCGCATTGTATCCATTGCTTTGCAATAGTTGCGTAACTTCCTGTGGCAGATTTTCATCGCATTTGAATTGCATCATGCACGGAGTCCGCTTTTAAGCCGGCAGAGGGAGCACTCGCTCACGCGCAAGCTCAGCCGCATAGGCAATAGCTGCCAAAATATCTTCGCGGCTGAGCGATGGATAGCTGTTTAGAATCTCATCAAAATCTGTAGCCCAACAGCCAAGTTATCAAGCACAACCGATACCATTAATTCAGCCCCACGAATGTAAGTCGCCGTGGCACACTACCGGATCCACCGTAGTAATATTCTTTCTTGCCAGTTCATTCCCCACTCCCTATATCAGCAGACCAAACAAACCCCGTTGAAATATTCTCATTTTATATCTGATTGTATCAAAGCAAAAATATGGTCACTACTTCTCATGCTCACGATTGGTTGCAACCGATCAAAATATATCAGCGAAAAGGTGAGTGCGGAGCCAATGGCATTTGAACTCTCAATGGGATTCTCTCCCAAAACAAAAAGAGCCTCCAGACGAACTGAAGACTCTTTCTATCCTATATTCGATTGCTATAGGCAGCGGAGACGACGGGCTTCAACCCCTCACTTGTACACAGATGGTGCTGTTTTTGCCCAGGTGTGTGGCGCATATTTATTTTTGTTAAGTAATCACAGTATAGCACACCACAGTCGGGTTAAGTACTAAATTCTCGGGGCGGCAATACTGGAATTGTTGTGCGATTGACGAAATGCTTTTGATTCCAGGTGATTATGGCATCTACCTGATATTGTTCGGCCGTTTGTACGACCATGGCATCTCCCCAGGTTATTTTGCGCGTCAATAGCTGAAATGTATCCACTGTGTATGCCCCAAACCATTCAATAGCGCTGGCACTTTCCCCCACTCCATGCGGATTTAGAATCTTCACGGGATAGATGGTAGGGAAATAAAACATCCACCGTTTTAGCTCAGATTCTGATAGGTTGAATGACGAAATGCCACATAGCTCAAGCAGTGAAAAGATGGAAAATCCAGCGTCCAGTTCGGGCAACTTGTTTACAAATGCCTGGTTATCAGCATAACGCTCATCTCGCTGGAAGAAACGGTCAATCACGAAAATGTTAGTATCGAGCAAGACCATAGTGATCGCCTCGCATAGCCTGTTCAAATTCTTCTACCGTTCCATAAAGTGCATGTCTTGCGCTACTTTCGCCGAAAGACGTTCAAATTCAAGGCGTCTCGTTTTGTCCATCGTCAATAGATCAGGCATTTCAGCGGCAATTGCCTGGCGCAACCTGTTCCAACTATCTTCTTGATTAACAGCTTTGTGCTTCTCTGGAATGAGCACCAATACATCGAGCGGCTCTCCATTACCAATTCTTCTTTAGATAGATTTGACCATTCTTATACGTACCTTCAACGACTGTCCATGTCATAACCTCTCACCTCGCCGTGATCGCATTACCCATACTCTTCAAAGTGCTGTTCTCATTTTATATCTGATTGCATCTAGGCGAAAATATTGCAATGTCGTCTCATGCTCACTATTGAACGGGGATTTCAGGTGGAGTACCTTATTGGCCTGAGGGTGAGTACGGAGCCAATGGCATTTGAACTCTCAATGAGATCCTTCCCAAACAAAAGAGTCTTCAGTTAGCTTTGAAGACTCTTTCATCCTATATTTTATTACTATAGGCTGCGGAGACGACGGGCTTCAACCCCTCACTTGTACACATGGTTTGATGTTTTTACCCAGGCATGTTGCATGTATATATTTCAGTTAGGCGTCTACACTCCTAGTTGACAAGGTTTTGACAATCTTACCACACAGAGTTTGATGGAAACAGCATCAAATGGCAATTCTCTGGATTGACCAATCTTCAACCTATTCACGTATTCGATTGCAGTAGTATATATTGGTATTTGAATATACTCCCATTATTTTGATTGGGTTTTCACGCTTTTTCTCTTAACGATTTATCGGTTAGACGCTTATATTCATTTACGCCAAATATACTGCCTATATATCCACCAAACATACCTATCAAAGAAATAAAATTGTTGTAACACTAACGGCGGAAAAGAGTAGAGGCGGTGACAGCGAAGATAAACCCATGATTGTCCCGGTTCCTATACTCAATTTCTTGTAAACCCAGCTATCACTTAAGAAATGCAGGGCGAACGCGATTGGAATGCCTATTGTACAGCCTACTGAAGTTCCACTTAATACTCCATACAATAATAATCCTATTGCCAAACTATAAATCTCAATGCCCTGATTCTGTAAGGCAACTGATGGTATAACTGGAAGCAATAGTATTGTAGACAAGAAAAAACCCAGATAAGCCCCCCATAGCTGGCCGCGCATCTGATAATATCGATTTTATCAGCAAATCGCTTTTCTGAAATATACACACCCATGATTGCGCCTAAAATCGCTATAACTACGGCCCACACTAGTGAAGATGTTAATAATTCCCATACAATCTGGTACGTAGTATGCACAATACCGACCACACCACCACCCACAAGGCCACCTAGTAGGCCGCTATATAGATGTTACCTGAGTCGGAAACGATCATTAGAACCTGTTGCTATTTTTTGAATCTATGTCGCTAGTAGACATTACTATTTTCACTTTCTTGGGGTAAATCATAAGGATAATTCCATGTTTCGTTCGAAAACATCCAATTCAAGACAAGTGCAGTCTTTCTAGGTTCGCTTTGGCGAATTATCTGTTCTAGTTCACCGGCTTGGTAACTGTATATCTCCAAGGCAGGAAATGATCTCGGATTTAGATGACATCCAATTTCCATTGCTAATTTTGGTTTGAGACGAATCTCTCCATCTATACTCGGTGCGACAAACGGTCCGTGATTTGCTGATTGATTCAAAGAATATTTAAAGACTAGTTCATCATCTTGTTGGCTGAATTCAAACCAATTTCCATAGCCTGCTGCTTGCTTTATATAACCTACTATTCCGGGTTCATTAACATTATGGGCAGATGTAGACCTGCCGTTAAAATAACCAGTAGACGGATTCATATGAAGTTCAATCGATTTAGTAGATGCCCCCTTTTCTAAATCAACATACAAATATGCCCGAGATTCATCAGGCTCACTGTCATAGTCAAAACCTCGATTGTCACCCTTTAAATTTAAGGCTCTTTCCATTGGAATAAAGAAGGCTATACAAATGACTGAACCAGTGTCAGAAGATGGCCTCGGACAATGCCCACTTGGATCATTCGCGTTGAGGGGATTCCCCCGCACATAAAGGTATCTATTGTAATCCAACACGCTCCCGGCATCCGGCACCAGAGTATCGGGCGAGATGAACTGACCAATCACCGGATCATAATAGCGCGCCCGATAGTACATCAACCCCGTGCCATCCACCTTCTGGCCGGTGTAAGTGAAGTCGGTTGGCAACGCACCCCCACCGCGCGGTCGCCCGTAGGCGTAGTATTGCTGCGTTTCGAATGCGTTGCCATCGCGGTCGGTCACCAGCACGGTGGAGCCTAGGTGGTCGGCGTGGAGGTAGGTAGTATAGCGCATCGGGCTGGCCCGCTACAACCTTACGCATGGCCACGGGCTGGCCGTTGAACGTGTAGTATTTGGTGATAGTCGTCACCGGTGATGGGGGTGGCGGGGGTGCGGGCGGAATGCCTAGGCCCGCATCCAGCGTCAGCGTGCCGTTGGTGGCCAACTCGTGGAAGCCGCTCCAGCCGCTGGTGCTCACGTCGCTGTCGCCCGTGGGGGTGAAGCTGTAGCCGGGTTGTACATCCCACTTCGCAAAGAGAATTTTCCACCCCTGCTAAGGGGGCGCTGAACTTCTCTCATCTGTACCCAACCCTCCTGTAGCATCTCCGGCATGCGCATAAGCGTTCAAACATAAGACCGATGTGGTTTGTTTTGCCATGCACTATATTGTTTACACCTTCGCGGGTGCAATGGGGCCCCAAAAAATGAAGTTCAGCCACACCGCAACCCGCCCTATGCAGGTAGACAATTTTCACAACGATAAGAACACAAGGAAGAACGGCACAACATGGTCGCCATCCATACAACGTTTCCTAATCTGCGCAGCCGCTGTTTGCGCGCGCTGAGTTGGCTCGTCATCTTGAGCCTTATCATCAACCTGCTGCCGCCAGTAACTTGGGCAAACAGTGCGCACGTTGCCAGCCGCACATATCATACGATGCCGACTTGGCATATCTCGCCGCAAGATGCCCCACTGCTCCCCCCGTGTGCCGACATAGTACCTCCCACTCTGGCTGCCACACCAACCGTCACATCGGCCACCGTCACACCGTTGCCAACGATAGCTCCTACAGCGGAGAATCGTACCGAAACTCCCACTGCTGGACCAGCACCCACGCAGGTTGCCCCCACGCCAGAAGAAAAGCCGGCGCTCGCTACGCTTTATCTACCTGTTGCCATGCGCCAAAGCGCCGCATTGGATGCGGCAGCATCGGGTACGACTTCATTGGCAGATGGATTGCAGACCGCTAGCGTGCTGCCAAACGCAGATTGTTACGTTACGCTTGCTGAGGATACAAACACCCAAGTCTATCTAGTTCCTCTCATTGCAGGGTTGGGCAGCACGGAACAACAATTCGGCCTGCTGGGTGTCCCCCAATTTGGCACCGCCCAGATGGTGGATGGCTGGCTGCACTATGTGCCAAATCATAATTTCTACGGTGTGGATCAGCTGACCTGGCGGGCGTGGACTGCTGATGACCAGGAAATGACCGGCGCTATCGAACTGCACGTGCATCCAGTGAATGATGCACCGGCGGTCGCGCTGCACGCAGAGCCAGTGGTGGGCGAAGCGCCTTTAGCCGTCAATTTCACTGCCAGCGCCACCGATGTGGATGGGGACGCGCTAACATATGTGTGGGATTTGGGCGAGGGCGCAGCCGTAGCCGGCGCGGAAGTCCTCACGCACATCTATGCGCAGCCCGGCGTTTACACCGCCACAGTGACCGTCAGCGATGGCCTAATTGACGCATCAACCCGGGTGGCCATCCAGGTTGCCAACATACCGTCCACGCCAGAACCCACGCCTACGACGCCGTCGAATCAACCCCCGAGCCTCAATCTAGCCATAGAGCCGCCTATGGGCACGGCTCCCCTCTCGGTGCAGTTGAGCGCCAATGCGGTCGACCCGGATCGAGATGTGTTGAGCTACACCTGGGACTTTGGCGACGGCGTACAGGCAGGCAACGTACCCACCATCATCCATGTTTATGACCAGACTGGCATCTTCACGGCCACCGTCGCCGTGAGCGATGGCCGTGGTGGTACAGCGGAGGCCTGGCGCACCATTGTGGTGGACGATGGCGTACCGGTGTTGGTGGCCGCCCCCATCGACCAGACCGCCCCTACCGTCTTCAAGACAGCCACCGAGTTTCTCTACACAGGCGATTATCCAGTCCAGAAGGAATTAGCGGCGGAGACGATTGCGCCCAAGCAGGCTGCCGTTGTGCGCGGCCGCGTCCTGACGCCAGATGGCGCGCCCCTGCGCGGCGTCAGCGTCACCATCCATCAACATCCTGAATTGGGCTACACGCTTACTCGTGACGATGGTTGGTTTGATCTGGCGGTCAACGGTGGCGGGCTGCTGACGGTGGTTTATGCGAAAGCAGATTATTTGCCCGTGCAGCGGCAGGTCCACGTGGATTGGCAGGAATTCACCACATTGAACGATGTGGTGCTGACGCCGCTGGACCCAGTGGTGAACGCCATTGACTTGACCGCTGACATCCCGGTGCAGACAGCGCGCGGCAGCTTAGTGAGCGACGACGACGGCAGCCGCCAGAGTACGCTGCTGATTCCGCAAGGCGTGCAGGCCGAATTGGTGCTGCCCGGTGGCGTGACCCAGACGCTGACCACGCTACACATCCGCGCCACCGAGTATACGGTGGGCGAACTGGGACCCAACGCCATGCCGGGCAACCTGCCGCCGGAGAGCGGCTACACCTATGCTGTAGAACTGAGCGTGGACGAAGCCATATCCGCTGGCGCCATTACCGCGCGCTTTAGCCAGTCGCTCTATCATTATGTGGAGAATTCTCCTCCACTTTCCGGTGGGCATGGCCGTCCCCTCTGGCTATTATGACCGCGAGCATGTGGCCTGGATGCCCGAGGCCGATGGCCGTGTGGTGCAGATCGTAGCCATAACCGACGGCTTGGCCCAACTGGACACCACTGGCGATGGCGCCGACACGACCCTGCGCCGCATTACCGACGCCAGCGCGCGCAGCTTTCGCCAGCCTCCCCACAGCGGGCGTCACACTCTGGCGTGCCCATTCGCCACTTTACGCCGTGGGACCACAACCGGCCTTTTGCCACCCTGGAATGCCATCTGGCCCTTTGGCCAAGGGCCATCCTATGATAATGCGCCTGACCAGCCCTGCAGAGGTGGACGGCTCCATCATCGAATGTGAATCGCAAGTCGTGGGCAGCGGCTGGCGCTCGTTGGCGTTCCGTTTACGCTCAACTACCGCAGCGACCGTACACCGGCCCGCACCGGCTACTTTGAACTGCCCGTCAGCGGCGCTGAACTGCCCGACAGCTTGAAAGAGATTCAGGTACACGCCGAAATTGCCGGCGTGGTAATTAGCCAGACCCTACCCGCCTTGCCCAACCAAACCTTTACCTATCAATGGGATGGGCTGGATATCTATGGCCGCCGCGTGCAAGGGCAAAGAGCAGCCAACATTCGCCTGCGCTACGTCTACGATGGCGCCTACACAGAGCCCAACCCGGCCAGCACGTCCGATGGCGCCGGCCTCGTCACGGATAGCGCCTTTGGTCGCCCCTCGAATGTGGTCATTGCCGGCAGCCGCACGCGCCAAGAAATCTGGCTGGAGCGCACCTTTACCATTATGTTGGGCGCCTGGCAGGCGGCTGGTCAGGGCTTGGGTGGGTGGAGCCTGGATGCCCACCACGTGTATGACGTCAATGGCAAAACCCTGTATCAAGGCGACGGCAGTCGCCGCAGCGTGCAGGCGGTAGACTATGTGGTTACCACCGTGGCGGGCGTGGCGGGCCGCAGTGGCTTTAGAGGTGATGGCGGGTCGGCGCTACAGGCGTATCTAGACGCCCCTAATGACGTGGCCATTGCCACCGATGGCGCCATCTATATTTCTGATGCGCTGAATTGCCGCATCCGGCGCGTAGACGCGGACGGCATCATTACAACCATTGCTGGCACAGGAGAGTGCGCCTATGGTGGCGATGGCGGTCCAGCGCTGACGGCGCGGCTTAACAAGCAACAAGCGATTGCGCTGGCGCCCGATGGCGCCCTCTATATTGCGGATATGCTCAATCACCGCATTCGGCGCATAGGGCCCGATGGGATTATGACAACCGTAGCTGGTACGGGCGCGGCTGGCTACAACGGAGACAACATTCCAGCAACCCAAGCCAAGATAAACTATGTTGGCGGGTTAGCTGTTGGGCCAGATGGCAGCCTCTATATTGCCGATACCAACAACAACCGCATCCGGCGGGTGGGGCCGGATGGCATGATTACTACCGTTGCCGGTACAGGGGGGGTTGGCTTTAGCGGAGATGGTGGCCCCGCCGCGCAAGCCAAATTATGGGCGCCCAAGGACGTGGCTATTGGACCAGATGGCAGCCTTTACATTGCCGATTGGTATAACCACCGCGTGCGTCGGGTGACGCTCAACGGCGTGATTACGACTGTAGCCGGCAATGGCGCTCGCTTCTACGCCGGCGACGGTGGCGCAGCTACGGAAACGGCGGTTGGCGGTCCCTACGACGTAGAAGTGGATGGGACGGGGCGGCTCTTTATTTTGCACAAAGGCTTCAACATCGTCTCGTCTGAAGATAACCGCATCCGCCTGGTGGATCAGGCTGGCGTCATCCGCACGTTAGCCGGCGGACTTCCCAACATGAATCCGTGGGTGGATGGGGAACCAGCAGCTGCGGTGACACTCAATATTCCCCAGCGGATGACGTTGGGACCGGATGGTGCGCTCTACTATGCCGACTATTTGTATGATCGTATTCATCGCTTAGACTCGCCGTTGCCCGGCTTCGCCGGTTTTGACTTTGTTCAACCCTCTGCCGACGGCAGCCACCTCTACCACTTTGACGCCAGTGGTCGCCACCTGCGCACATTGCACACCCGCACGGGCGCGCTGCGCTACGCCTTTGGCTATGATGCGGCGGGGCGGCTAGCCACCATCACCGACGGCGACGGCAACGTCACCACCGTTGAATATGATGCCACCGGCCAGCCCACGGCCATTGTCGGCCCCTTTGGTCAACGCACCGCACTCACCGTAGACGTCAATGGCTATCTGGCCAGCTTGACCAACCTCGCCGGTGACACCACGCGCTTTACCTATGCCAGCGACGGCCTACTCACTAGCCTGACCGACCCGCTGGGCCACGGCTCCGCCTATACCTATGATGACCGCGGTCGGCTGCTTTCGGCCATCAATCCGGTGGGTGGCGTGCAGCACTTTAGCCGCGCCGAAACGGACGCCGGCTATGTGGTTACGCGCACCAATGCCCTGGGTGACGTGACCAGTCATCCGGTGACTAATGCAGGGACGGGCGCCATCGAACAAGGCATGGACGCCCCCAACGGCGCGCAGAGCAACAATACACAGCAGCCCGATGGCCTCATCGTGCAGACCGACGCCCGCGACATTACCACCCGCACCACGCTGCACCCGGACCCGCGCTGGGGCATGGCCGCCCCCTACGTGGGCCGCCTGACCAGCGAAACACCCGACGGCCACATCTTCTTTACTATGGTCGCCACGCGCACGGTCGAGCTTGCTGACCCCATCGACCCATTGAGTCTTTTGCGCCAGCAAGATGAAATCGTGACCAACGGGCGGCGCACTCTCACTGTGTATGACGCCGCAGCCAACACGGTGACTAGCACCGACCCGGCCGGCATCAACAGCGTAACCACGCTGGATGTACAGGGGCGGCCACTCCATGTGCAGACGACGGGCATGGCGCCCCTTCTTTACAGCTATGATGGTGTACGGTTGGTACAGGTGCAGGAGGGCGAAGGTGCTGACGCCCGCACCACCACGCTGCAATACGATGCTCACGGTTATCTACAAAGCCGCACCGACGCCATGGGTCACGTCACCAGCTACGCCTATGACGCGGCTGGCCGCATGACCAGCCAGACGCTGTCCACCGGTCACCAGTCGAGCTTTGTCTATGACGCGGCCGGCCGCCTGACCGAGAGCCGCACTCCGCGGGCATCCGCACGCGCTATGAATATGATGCGGCGGATCGCCTGACGGCTCAGGTGGCGGATGCCGGTGGACGCAAACGCGCAGCGAATTTGTCTATGATGCCCTGGGTAACTTGTTGACCACCGAGAAGATGTGGGCGGCATTGCGCGCACCACCGCCTACAGCTATCTGCCCTTTAATGGCCAGGGCTATCTGGTGAGCCAGGTTATTGACCTGCTGGGCCCCTTACTTTTGCTTACGACCCCACCGGCGACCTGCGCAGCGTCACCGACCCGCTGGGGCGCATGACCACTTATGAATACAAAGCCCCCAAGGCTGGCTGACAAAGGTGACCTCGCCCGGCGGACTAACGTTCCAGACCGCCTACAACGATGAAGGGCAGCCCATCCGCGCCACCGACCCGCGCAGGCGTCATGCTGTACGCCTAGCGACGGGCTGGGCCGTTTGCGTGGTACAGCACGGCGGGCCGCGCATGCCGGTGGGTGCATCTCTGCGCTGACTCCTGGACTACCCAATATGTATGACGGGCTGGGCGTCCCATTCGCATCATCACCAACCCGGCTGGCCAGGTGAGCCAGCAGAGCTACGACCTCTTGGGCTGGCTGCTTAGCCAGCGGGCGACCCGCTGGGCAACCTGGCCACCTTCCGCTATGACAAGCTCGACCAATTGGTGGAGCAGGTGGTGGGCGCCCAATAATCCAGCCGAGGCGGTGACTACCCAATATGCATATGATGCGCTGGGTCGTTGCACCCGCAGCACCTGGACCCCAACGGGCTGCACCTGACCACTGAGTATCGCTACAGCCGCGCCGGTTCCAGCGACACCTGGAGCCTGCAAGAGATGGTGGACCCAGGGGCACGGTGACCGCCTACGGCTATAACAGCCTGGGCCAGCCAGATTTGGTGACTGACGCCCTAGGTCAGAATTGACTTTTACCTATGATAATTTGGGCCGGCTGACCAGCCAAACCGACCCGCTGGGCCACACGGTGAGCTATGCCGTAGACAAGCTGGACCGCACGGTGGCGCTGACCCAGGATAGTCGCACCGAAAGCTGGCAGTTCGCTCTGGACGGCAGCCTGACCACCCACACCGACTTCGCCGAGCAGATCACCCACTTTACTTACGATGTGGACCAGCGGCTGACGCAGGTGGACTATCCGGCCAACAGTGCCGACGCCAGCTACATGTGCCGACGCCGCCGGCAACGTCACCAGCATGAGCGACAGTCTGGGCGTCACCAGCTACGGCTATGACGTTGCTGGGCGCCTGGTTAGCCGCACGCGCAACGGCAAGACGGTGGCCTATAGCTATGCGCAGTCAACGGTCAGGTCGCAGCGATTGACCATTAGGCCGCGGCGCTGTGACCTACGGCTACGACGGCGCCGGTCAACTGACCAGCCTGTCGCCGTGGGGACAGGCATCCACCAACTATAGCTACCGCAGCACGGGCATTCTGGCTAGCCAAAGCCGGCCCCACGGCGTCAGCACCGCCTACGGTTACGACAGCGCCAGCCGCTTGACGCGCCTGCTACACGCCACCGGCGGCGGCACGCTCCAGGATATCCAGTATGTGCTGGACGCCAACGGCAACTTATGGTACGTGAGCGATGGCGACGGTCTCACCACCTATGCCTATGACGCGCTCAACCGCCTGACCCAGGTGGAATTGCCCGCCATGCCCACCGGCCCACCCAGCCAGACCATCGCCTATGGGCTGGACGCCGTAGGCAACCGCATCAGCGACAGCGTTGCCAGCTATGCCTACGACGCCAGCGACCGCCTGACCAACGCCGGCTTCAGCTATGACGCCAATGGCAACCTGCTGGGCGACGGCCAGAAGCAATACCAGTACGACGGCGCCAACCGGCTAACCCGCGCCATCTCCGGCACGCTGACCGTCGAGTACGGCTACGATGGCTGGGGCAACCTGGTGCTGGAGCAGAGCGGCGGCATTACCACCGAGTTTGCTGGACGAACTGAGCCTGCTGCCGCTGCTGCTGGGCGAAGTACGATCCGACGGCGGAGCGATTCTACGCCTATGGACCGGATGGGTTCGCCGCCCAGCGTACGCTAACCCTTGGCGGTGGCGACGAATGGCTCATCCGCTGCTGGACGGGCTGGCCATCCGCCACCTGACGGACGCCACCGGCGTCGTCATCCTCAGCCGCAGCCATGATGCCTTTATGCCTTCCGCCACGAAAGCGGCAGCGGACTCACCCGCTTGGGTTTCACTGGCGAACTGGTGGACCCCCAGACTGGTCTGGTCTACCTGCGAGCGCCACCATCACCCCGTGTTGGGCCGCTTCTTGCAGCGATACCTTGCTGGCTTTGCTGACCGCGGGCAATCGCGCAACCGCTATGTCTATGCCGAAAATAATCCGGCTAATCTGAGCGACCCGTCAGGCCACTGCGTTGGTAAAGGCGGCGCCGATACGGTGATCCGCGCAGCCGCGGTCAGTGCGCCGCTGGCGCCATGGGCGCTGCCACCGAGTACGGCTTCCAGGTCTACCAGAACTACCAGAACGGTGTGCGCGGCATGCGCATGTTCACTCAGAACCTCAACTGGCGGCGCATCGGCATGGGCCCATAGGTGGCGTTGTGGGCGGTTTGGCGGGCTTCGGTCTTGGCTCCGTGCTGGGTGGTGTAGGTGGTCGGCTGGGCAGCAGATGGGCGGGTCGCGTGGCGTTGGGCTTTGTGGAGGGTGGTCTTCTGACGTGGCCAGCCGCATGGCCATGAATGCCGTCATGGGCTGCAAGTGGAATGAGGGGGTTGTGTCCGTTGGCGGTGGCCGGGGGGTACCTCGCTGGGGTGGCGATTGGCGCGGCTTGGCACGGGGTTAGAAATATCAGGGGTCAGTTATCTGATCCAAGGTGGATTAGTAAGTTTGATGCAACAGAATTAACAGAGAGAATTAGATATAGTACAAATGATGTGCTGGCAAGAGGTCACGGAGTTCAAGATGTACTGATAATTGAAGTTCCAAAGAAATGTTCCGTTGCACTCTGGTGGACCTAATAATGGAATTTGGGATAGCGATGGGCTTTTGATAGAAGAAGATAGGGCTGGTAATCCTCTGCATTTTTATGGCCCCGGAGATACTCTACACGATCATATTTTGCTTAACGGATCTATAGGCGCCGAACTCACTTACTCATCAGATGCTATAGGCATTATTGTTGAGGCTGAAGTTGATAAGCCAATACGATTGAGTGAAATATTCGCCCAATATCCTGATGGCGTTGATGTACGTTGGGCTGCCTGCCGTTACTGCGTGACCAACTATTCAGAATCGTTCAGAAATAAATATATTCTCAAATAACAGAATCCGACTTTGAAAGAATCTGCAAATGATATTTTGTACAACATCAATTCGTAACGAAAAATTTGCGCAAACAGAGCTAATTTCGGCCGAACACGGGTATCTGGTCGCTACTAGGCCATCACCGGCTACCAATGTTCAACTACCAACAACCATTAACCTCTGGCCCGTTTGAGACGCAATGTCGGACGATTACAGGGAAACACTCCTATACATCAGAATATCTAGCTGTATATGGAGTATTTAGCGGTATATATAGTCGACTTCTATCCTGACAATTAATCGATCGGACTCAGCAGTACGCGGAAGTGGACCTCTTAACACAGCCTCAATAAATTCTATTGGAGGAAGATATTGATGGTCTACGACATAATGGAATATGAGATCAGGAGCAGCATAAATTTTATTATTGTAAAATACTCGAATCTCTGCGCTGCCAAAATGTTTTTCCGAAGCTTGCTGGAATGCTATATCCGGATCATGGCACAAGTTGCAAAAATGGATCCCCCTGGTTAGGTTTACCTTTCCCTTACAGAAATTAAGCAGTCTGGCAGAAAATTCTGTTGGTACAGTCCCTTGGGCGAAATGTTCACTACTCTCCAACCAACCGACGTTTTGGGTGTATGGTTCATTTTGGGTATTCCAGTAAGAATAGAGAGAAAGTTCTTTGTAGTAAGTCATAAGTCAGCCCTTTTTCCTTTTGCCACAGAGGCCCGACGATAGTCCGAAAATTCCAAACATACCCTAATATAGTATGGTACTGTACTTCGTATTGGTCATCCTGATGTTTGAATATCCAAGCCTGATACTTCTGGCCAGGGTGCGTCAATATGTCGACATGTTCTAATTAGGGTAAGCACTGGTCAAATTTACCGAAATCAATGTGGTTTATTAGTTCGTCAAGCAATTCTTGCTGCAACTTGGCGCTATCTACAAAGGTATCTGCAAGCAGAGGCATATGGGGCCAGAGTTCAATCCATCCTTCAGGGGCGATATGATTGGGAAGGGACTCATCATCTTTTTGCCAATACTTACCGAATACCTGAAATTTTGGGTTTTCAGCATCAGGGTATGCAAGGCAAGCTTGAACCCTCAGTCAAGTATTCCATTTTATGAGAGTCGTACGCTCTTTTTTTCTTGGTTCGTGCCAGTAGTTCATGGTGGATTTCCTGTTCAATAGTGGCATTACAAACTATTACTTGGTACTGATACAGGAAGTGAGGAGTGAGTCAACTAATAACTGCGTAATAAACTCAGAAACTACTATACAAGCAATGAGCCATTTTGCAAAATTTTTGAAGGTAACAATATGGCATACTTTCCAGAACTATCAACTTTCCAATATAAAATAAAGGGCCAACCGGTTGAGATCACTATGATTGGCTGGCTCGATTTGGAGCATCCACACACCACAGGGCCTGTCAGCGAGCAATTTCTAGAGCGCCTATGGCTATACTGCCGGAATCCAGTCCGTCATCCAAAGGATTCCACTCATGTGATTTTTGTGGGCCGGAATGGGTGATGCAGGAGGCAGAGCGGAATGGTGAGAAACTGGAGCTCGGCAGTGCAGAAATTCTCGTGCGCAGCAACAGTGGCATCATGTATGCTGCGCCCGATCTCATCTATCACTATGCCGTTTAACATCTATGCCAACCGACCCGGGAGTTTGTTGAGGCCGTAGACACTGCACCGCTACCTTTTGATCCAACGCAGCGCACGGCTTTGTGATTTGGGTTCCTGCACGCACTTTTCAAATGAGGATGATAATTTATGTTTTCTAAACTTTTCCGCCACACCGACGAACGCGATATCAATCAGCTCATTTATGATTATGCCGAGTATGGTCGCCGACGCGACTACGCGCGCATCATAAAGAAGCTGCCTTTGCTCACGCTCTATTCGACCGTAAGGTCGACCAACGCGCCAATTTATCATGGAATGCAGCACGTGACGCAGCCTGGGGATCAGATTGCCATACAGGCAGTCAATGTCCCCGGCTATGGCAAGATGGTTCTTTTCTTTGCCGACCAGCGGAATCCACGACTGGGCTCACCGTATATCGGAACCCCTTTCGCAGAGGCATGCAAGATGTCCATGCTAGCCCCCGATTCGGTGGGGGTGATGATCTATAACGACAAAGAGTCATATATCGGCCTGCCTCACTTTCATCTACTGGAAATTTTGCGTCAGCTTGCGCCAGTTCAGACCGCATAGGTCTGGATTTATGCGAGACTAGCTGAGTCCACAGCCTCTTCTGGGCGAAGTGCGCTGATGCGCTAGCCCAGCCATTGCTGGATAGCCTGGGCTCAATGTGCCGCTTGGTCGAACCCGGTATCATGCAATTGGCACGGTTTGCCATGCTAGCGGACACGATTTGATATGTGACATTCCCTATTTAGGCTTCGGTAGTGGATTGGTGAATCCATGTGGCCGGGCTCGTCTCCACTGATGAATACGCCACTATCCCTTGTGCTGGGGGACTTTTGCAGAACGATACGTTTACGGGCTCTGCAGCGCACGGGCAGTCACTCCACTGCTATGCATATGCGGAGAATTATCCGGCAGTAGAAAGGCACCGACCTGATGATATGTCATCATAAGTATCGCGGAGACAACTTCAATCGTCGCCCCAAACAGTATTTCACTAAAAACAAAAAGAGCCTCCAGGCTACCTGAAGACTCTTTCTACCCTATATTTTATTACTATAGGCGGAGACGACGGGATTCAACCCCTCACTTGTACACGTGTGGTGTTGTTTTTGCCCAGGCGTGTGGCGCGTGTTCATCTCAGCCACGAATACGA
>JAWKON010000038.1:0-84621 GCA_041391125.1 Caldilineaceae bacterium | reverse complement strand
CTAGCCAGTAGGGCGTAATGCGGCGGGTGGTGGAGGCTGCACCGGTGGCGCTGTAATAGACAATGGTCAGGTCGTGCTGGTGGGCAATGGCCGCTTCGACGGCGGCCAGAATTTCGGCGGTGGGCGCGGCGGTGGCTGTATCTGTGATGCTATCGATAGCCCAAGGCGGCAGACGCAGATAGCCCTCCAGCGCGCTCTCCAGCTGGGTGATGACGCGCTGGGCGGCGCTCTCGGCGGCGGCGCGCTGATCGTGGCTGAGCGCGCGGCCCAACTGCTCGCTGAGGGTGTAGGGGATGGCCACGGGCAGCTCTACGTGGTGGCCCAGCGCCTGGTAGATTTGCAGCAGCGTCCACAGCAGATCGGGCGGCAGGGCGGGGGCGGCCGCCGTGGTAGGCGCGCCGGGCGCCGCGGTCTCGTCCGCGGTGGGCGCGGTGGCATAGTGGCCCAGCGTGGCCAGCGACTGGAGCAGGTTGGGCAGCGCGCTAGGGTTGACGGCCACGCGCGTGGGGGCCAGCGGCTGATCCAGGTGGCGACGGATGAGCTGGCGGCTGCGCAGTTGGCCCATGAGCTGTGGCGTGGCGGTCTCCAGCACCAGCAGCGGGCGAATGACGACCTGTTGGCCGGCGCGCGCCCAGGTGCGCAGGCGCTGCACCTGCCGCCGGCTGGGCGGTCGGCCCAAGGCGTTGGTTACAATTTGTAGAATCTCGGCCAGCGCCGCGCCCTGGGCCACGGCGCGGCCCACGCGGGCGGCATCCAGCGTAAGCTGCTGGATGGGCTGCGGCTGCGCCGGCGACGCCCAGGTGCAGAAAGGCGCCAGGCGGGCCAGATGGTGTGGCGCCGTGGTGGGCGCAATGCGCAATAGATCGGGCTGGCGGGCGGCTTGGACCGGCTGCGGCGCGGGCAGGGGCGGCGGCCCCCAGTCGGGCAGGCCGAGCAGCCAGGCGCCGTGGGCGGTCAGCCGCACCCAGTAGGCCGGCGTGGGCGGCGGCGGCGGCTCGACCAGATCGTCGCTATCCAGCGCCCACAGCTCCAGATCGGCCAGCGGCGGTCCGTTGGGGCGGTCGGGCAGCGGTGGGAAGAGCGGCGCGTCGACCAGCAGCTCGACGCCGGCGCCGGGCGTGATGAAATCGGCGGCGTCGTCAGCGGGAGGCGGTTCCGGTGGCGGCGGCGTGGCCAGGGCGGTGGGGTCGATGGCCAGATCCAGCACCTGCAACCGGTGCAGCGGACCGAGACAGAGCTGGCGGGCGGACTGCGACTGGTGCGACAGGGCGGACCAGTTGAAGAAGCCATAGGCGTCGTGGAGGCGCAATTGGTCAGGAAATCGGCCAGCGGCAGCCGCTGGTTGACCGGCAGCTGGTGCGGGCACGCCACCAGCAAGCGGCGGGCGTTCCCCCAGGCCGGGCCACTTAAATTGGAAGAAGCTTGGGCGTACTTGGGGTCGGCGTGCAGCGAGCCGCAAGAGGCAGCGCCAGCGCTCAGCGGGCGTTGCTTCGCCAGGCCCAGCCCGTGGCCGTAATGGCGAGCGGCCCATTGGCGTCGGCATCGACATAAGCCAGTGGGCGCAATCGGCCAGATGGTGCAAAAGGCCAGATAGGGTAGGGAAGCGCGTTCGCCGCGAGGGGTAAAAGTCGCGGTCAGAAAAAGCGGCCCGTGCAGCGGCAGTATGCTCTATCAGGCTGGGCGGCAGCCAGCCGCCGCTGCACAGGCGTGACCGGCTGCTGGGCCAGGGCCGAAAGCCAGGGCCAGGTGCCAGCCGAGATCGGGCGGCTGGCCAGGGCGGGGGACGGGGGTGAGCGTGGGCGCGTTCTGCGTGGGGGCCAGGGTGGCGCAACAAGGGCTGTAGCTCGGCGGGAATGACCACGTGCTGGGTGACGCCGGGCCGCGTTTTGGGCGGGTTGAGATAGATGAGGGCCCCAATACCAGAGGCGCTCGGTGGGCGAAATGGGGTGCGCCACGGTTCGGCATTATCCTCGTCGTTGCGCCAGGGGCGATAGGGGCGGATGGCGCCATACATTGCAAAAAGGGGTGGGCGGGCAGGGGCGCCGCCGACTCCAGCAGTGCGTGCAGCGGGGGTGGACAGCCGTGGCATATTGGTGTATAATAGAGCGCATGAGGGTGGGCTGCGCCAAGTGGGCAGTGAGCGCGTCGATCAGCTCGCTCTTGGACCGGTGTTTAGAAACCGGAAGCTGATGGCTTTGCATGATGGCGGCAAGCTGACGCCACGGCGTTTGGCAACGGCTGGTCAGGTCAAGGGTAGTGTTCATTAACAACCGAATCCTTTCATATAAAATTTTGTCCCCAAGTGGTTTGCCGAAAGCCACAATGACCAAACTTTGGGAGGGGATTTTTTGTCCCCATTGTGTCCCCGCTTGGCCCGGATTGGCGTCAGAGATTCTTCTGTGTTGACAGAAGCTACGGGGCGTAAGCGATTAACCCCCGTGGCTCAGAGTGAATGGGGGGACAAAGTAGGGGTCAATAAAGACTCCCACTGATTAGGGAGGGGTCGGCACTGGCGTCTCGCTTGCTATGCCATCTCACCCTGCGTCGGAGGTCGGCACGTATTTCACACTTGCACTCACCTTTCACTATTGAAGTCAGATAAAGACTCCCGATTGGGAGGGGGTCGGCACATTTGCGAACGTCAGACGCCGCCGCGTGCGTAATCAGGAGTGGCGCTATCTGGCGGAGTCAGATAAAGACTCCCGATGGAGGGGGTCGGCACATCATTTGCGAACACGTCAGACGCCGCCACGAACGCGTCAGATAAAGACTCCCGATTAGGAGGGGTCGGCACCCATACTGTTTTTCCAAAAATCCACAAACTGAAAATTGTCAGATAAAGACTCCCGATTAGGAGGGGTCGGCACCATTAAAACACCTTTAGCACTTCCGCTTTGCTGTCAGATAAAGGCTCCCGATTAGGAGGGGTCGGCACCCGAAATCGTGGAGGCTATGCAGCGGCAGCAAATGGTCAGATAAAGACTCCCGATTAGGAGGGGTCGGCACGCTATTGGCGAGTTCGTAGATGCCCACGTCTTTGGGTCAGATAAAGACTCCCGATTAGGAGGGGTCGGCACAATCAGCAGATGTCGGATAAATCTTTTTCAGGAAAGTCAGATAAAGACTCCCGATTAGGAGGGTCGGCACTCGCAGGCGGCGTACAAGCCTCCAATAAAATTCCCGTCAGATAAAGACTCCCGATTAGGAGGGGGTCGGCACTCTTTATTGTCATAATCGTAACGTGGTCCTAGAAGTTGGTCAGATAAAGACTCCCGATTAGGAGGGTCGGCACTCATATCGGCTCCCGTTTTCGTGACGAAGACGCAGCATGTCAGATAAAGACTCCCGATTAGGAGGGTCAGCGTCTTTGCCTCAGCAGCGGTCTGACCGGGCGTGGTATGGAGTCAGATGAAGACTCCCGATTAGGAGGGGTCGGCACCCAACAGCCGGGCAAACCTCACCTTCCGCTTGCCAGTCAGATAAAGACTCCCGATTAGGAGGGGTCGGCACTGATTGGCTGGTGGATGAACATGTTTTGATGTTCATCCGTCAGATAAAGACTCCCGATTAGGAGGTCGGCACCAAGGCCAAGAAGCTAACATCAGGCAGCTCCTCGACGTCAGATAAAGACTCCCGATTAGGAGGGGTCGGCACAATGGATAGTTGATGCAATTGCGCCGACCGGCGTAAGTCAGGTAAAGACTCCCGATTAGGAGGGTCGGCACCATCCTTGTCTGAGCCCTTCACCTCTACTGCATCAGTCAGATAAAGACTCCCGATTAGGAGGGGGTCGGCACCACTGGTGAACGGCCTAGTGCTGTTGAAAGGCGCCTGCAAGGGTCAGATAAAGACTCCCGATTAGGAGGGGGTCGGCACCCACTTGCCGTCGTTGTTCGAACCTGGAATCAGAACTGGGTCAGATAAAGACTCCCGATTAGGAGGGGGTCGGCACTTTAATTCCAACTCACCTTTTACCCGCCCCTCGCAGAGGGAATCAGATAAGACTCCCGATTAGGAGGGGTCGGCACCAGTCCTCACGAGCGAGCTTCATGACCTCATTGCGGATCAGTCAGATAAAGACTCCCGATTAGGAGGGGTCGGCACATAAAAAACACCACAACTACGTACAGCGCGATGTACCAAATTGGAATGAAGACTCCCGATTAGGAGGGTCGGCACTCGGGGCAGGGTATTTCTGCCCGTCCGATCCCCGAAGGGGGTGGATAAAGACTCCGATTTAGGAGGTCAGCACGCCTTGGCTTGATAGTAAAAGCATTCAGTGAAATGTCAGATAAAGACTCCCGATTAGGAGGGGTCGGCACGCCATTCAACAATATCCTTTTGCCAGTCGAATAGCATCGTCAGATAAAGACTCCCGATTAGGAGGGTCGGCACAGAAGGTACTGGTGGGTGTTGCCGTTGGTGCAATTTCCTGTCAAGATAAAGACTCCCGATTAGGAGGGGTCGGCACCTAGAGCCATATGTGCCGTCGGCTTGGATCAGCTCCGTGCGTCAGATAAAGACTCCCGATTAGGAGGGTCGGCTTGCGCCTGGCTTGCCTCCACCCTTAATCCAGCCCAAGGTCAGATAAAGACTCTAGGAGGGGGTCGGCACTTATTGTCCATTCTATGCAAGTACCACGCAGATTGAGTCAGATAAAGACTCCCGATTAGGAGGGGTCGGCACTGGTAAAGGTGTGGGTGATCCTGACTACCCAGCACCAACAGGTCAGATAAAGACTCCCGATTAGGAGGGGTCGGCACAAGTTGACAACGGCAACTGACACATTCCAGCCCATTGGGTCAGATAAAGACTCCCGATTAGGAGGGGTCGGCACTCGATATTCCCAACCATATCGCAAAACAGTGCTTGTCAGATAAAGACTCCCGATTAGGAGGGGGTCGGCACGGCATATCCACTGTGACATGAATGGCTACCAGAAGCGTGTCAGATAAAGACTCCCGATTAGGAGGGGTCGGCACTTGATTTCCTTGCTGTCACGGTCGGCGTTGCGTCAGATAAAGACTCCCGATTAGGAGGGAGTGCATCGCGGATGATCCGCCGTTAAAAACTGACGTTGGCGTCCATCTCAGCGGGGAGGGGGAAGCGTGAAAAATGGGGAAAGTCAGGTAGAACGAACCTGGCTTTTCTGCTATAATGGGGACGGTTCAGGGGTTGGCGCGTCCCCCGGTGGGGCGCTGCGGCAGAAATAAAAGGGGAGAATGTGCTTTCTATGTCAAAAGTTCTCGTCACATCCCAAATCGAGCTGGATATGGATGAGGTGCTCAACGGTCTAGCCCGTTTGAATAGCCAAGAATTGGAGCAATTTGTCGAGCGCGTACTTTCGCTACAGGCGCATCGCCGCGCGCCGTCGCTGCCCGCTCAGGAAGCGGACCTACTCCAAAGAATCAACCATGGCGTAGCGGGCAATGTGCGCCAACGCTATCATGAACTGAATGAAAAATTGTTGGCGGAAGCGATTTCTGTAGAAGAACGCGCCGAATTCTTAGCGATTGTTGATCAAATCGAAGCCGCCGATGCCGAACGTCTCCTGGCGTTGATCGAGTTGGCGCGGTTGCGCAGCCTCACCGTGGACCAATTGATGCAACAAATGGGGATTCAGCGCCAGATCTATGCCTAGCGAATACATACCGGTTGCTCTTGCGCGACTGGTCATTGAGCGCGCCGATGGGCGATGTGAATATTGCCAAAGCCGGGCGGATTATGCGACAGAAGACTTTGCCGTCGATCATATTTGGGCGCGCAGCCGAGGGGGTAAGAGTGTGGCTGACAATCTGGCCTATGCTTGTTCCGGCTGCAACGGGCGTAAATATAATAAGAGTGAAGCAACAGATCCGATCGATGGTATGATGGCGCCGTTATACAATCCGCGAACACAAATGTGGAGCGAACATTTTACTTGGGATGCCGAATTTACACGTATTATCGGGACTACGCCAATAGGGCGCGCCACCGTGCTGGCATTGCAGATGAACCGGATCGGGGTTGTCAACCTGCGCAAAGCCTTGTACGCAATTGGTCAACATCCTTCACAATTGTAGACCTTTCATAAGTGTAAACTTACGGAAAAAGCAAACGGCGGTTGTATAATGGGGACGAATCGGCCGCGCGTTGTCTTAACGGCAGGGGACGGTCGATCCGGCGTAGAGGGAAGGAGATCAAATTGGCAGAGACTTTGGCTTTACAATTACCAGCGGCGCTATCCGTGCGTGTGCGCCAGCTAGCGCAAGCGGCGGCGCTGCCGGTCGATTATTTTGTGGTGCAGGCTTTGTCCGCCACGTTAGAAGGCGATGTGGGGGCCGCCGTTACCGCCGCGCCTGCTCGAATGGCGGGTCATCAGGAAGCAGTGCTCATGGTGCTGCATCGCATGGCGGGCGCCGCCCAGGCGCGCATGAACGATCTGATGGCGCGCAATACGGAAGGCAATCTGACCGCCAGCGAAGAAGAAGAGTTAACGGCGCTGGTGGCCGCCTATGAGCAGATTATGCTGGCCAATAGCCAACAGTTGTTGCGCGTGCAGCAGCTCAGCGCTCATTTAGGCGAGGACTAGTGGCCGGCGGATCTGCGCAACTGCGCGCTATCGTGGCGGCGCGCGCTGGCTATCGCTGTGAATACTGTCGTTCCCCGCAAGTTGTGACCGCGCAGACCTTTCATGTGGATCACATTGTGCCGCTCAGCAAAGGAGGGGAGACGACATTGGAAAATCTTTGCTATGCGTGTCCACGATGCAATCTGCGCAAGAAGGATGCTATTTGGGTCGCTGATCCGGAGACAGGCGCCGAGATTGAACTCTTCCATCCGCGGCGCCACATTTGGAACGAACATTTTGTCTGGTCCACAGATTTACTCGAGATTATAGGACAGAGTGCGGTGGGGCGGGCGACGGTGGTTCGCTTGCAGCTCAATGACAATATTCTGCAACAGGCTCGGGCCATGTGGACTGTCCTGCGGTTGATTCCGTAATGTTGCAAACTTTTTTGCTTGGGCGTCGCCAGATAAAGACTCCCGATGAGGAGGGGGGCGGCACGCGTTACTGTTGGCCGCCACCGTCACACTTTGCGCTGTGTCAGATAAAGACTCCCGATGAGGAGGGGGTCGGCACGCGCTGGTGTCGCCCGGCTCAGTCAACCAATCACCGAATTATCCGCTCTTTGTAGACCGTTATAGGGTTTGTGTAGACATTGAATAGGTTTGGCGCCAAAATGGGGGTATACAAACGCCGCAAGTTCGTGTATACTGGGCCATAGCTTCGAGGCCGACCCTTGGGCGCTTCTCTGCACCGAGGTCGGAGAGCAGTTAAAACAGATGAAAAAGCCGGGCGCGCCGCTGGTGCGTTCCCCGGTTCGGTAAGCAAGCCACTGCTGAGGCTCCCGCAGCAGGATTTGCGCTCCGGTACGCCGCCGGCGTACCCCTTCCCCCCGCTCATGGCGCCGAGCTTTTCATTGATCCATCCTTTTGAGTTCGGGGGTGAACTGTTGCGTAAATTCTGACGCCCACAGCAAGCAGTGCTTGCGGGGGCGTTTTTTTGTTTGCCCAATGTGTTGTAGGCCATCGCAAGCAAATAAATCCCGCGTAAAGAGGCCGCCCCTAAGCGGTATGGGGATTATATTGTTGGCAAGGCCCTAAAGAATAACGTAAATAGATTATGACTCTAAAGTGATTACCATCTCTCGTTATTTTGGCCGCATTATTACGATGTGAGGAAGTTAAGCGTACACAGTCTGAGGCGGTTCAGAAAAAAAGTACCCACGTGCGTCCAATAAAGAGGGCAGTCATGCCCAGGATGGGAGTAGTCTGCTGGCCTATTTAGGCGCCGAGCGGCTCACAGAATGGAAACGGCTGAGCGATATCATTGCTCATCATCATCGACCCCAGCGTGCTGACGAGAATCGCGCGCTGGGGTGGCTGGTCAGTTCGGCAGACTGGTATTCATCTAGCGGGCACCGCTTGAAGAGGAAAGATAAACCCTCACCACATCTGGAGTCGATCTTTACACAAGTGCGGACGATCTATCCGACGCCGGGTGCGCACTATTATGCGTAACGGATGCGGGCGCCGATGACGGCGTTTCCCGTACCAAACCGGACAACGTCGGGCAATTTTAACGATTTGGTTCCCCTTTTGTGAGGCCGAAGCGGCGGCATTTGCTGAGCCAGGTGGCCGAGACTCCGCATCTGGTAGTGGGCTTTACGGACCTCTTGCGGCGCTATGCGACAACGACGACGGCAGAAAGAAAACGCGCGCCCTTTGATGTTTCCCTTTTCGATCATCTGTCAACCACGGCGGGGATTGCAGCATGCCAATACTTATATCATGCCTTGCAATGAGTGGGAAGAGGAAGCGCTAAAAGACCGCGAACAGGAAAAATTCTTGCTGGTCGGTGCGGATTTGTCGGGGATTCAGGCCTATTTGTATGAAGTGGCTGGTATTGGCATAAACGTATGGCCAAGCAGCTGCGCCACGCCCGCTCATTTTATCTAACGGTGCTGCAGGATGTCGTTGCGTTTCGTCTGCGTCGGGAGCTAGTGGCCCATTTAGACGCTGAGCTGCCGCACAACTGTCTGGTAATCGATACAGGTGGCCGCTTTGCGCTGCTGGCTGATCTGCCCGAAGTGCGCAAAGCTGGCTGAACTGGATCGTTCTATCAACGGGTGGCTGCATTAGGGGAGACACATAGCGATTTGGCCTGCTATTTTGCGGCGCTGCTAACAGGCAATGATTTTATGGTGGATGAGAATGTGAGGGACCGCGCAACCACCGTCGACGTGCTGTGAAGGGCGTGTGGCCGCTGCCGCCTCCAATCACCGGCAAGATTGAGGCGCTGTACTTGGGGATTGAATCAGAAGAAGAGCGGCGTTACGATGTGCTGCTGCGACAGGATAGCTGGATGCGGGCGCAGCCATGGCGCGAGCAGCTTTGTCAGGCGCCACAGTTTGATGGATTATCCGGCGGGCGATGGTCGGCTGGCGGCGGCGCCTGCCGCAGTTGCCACCAGCTGCCGGTGGATCTGGCGGTGTAGGCAGTCGCCGGCACCGCAATGTTGAGATTCAGCGGCAAAACGCGACGCGTGGCCCAGACTGACATGGAAGACGATACATATGAAGCCAATCTGTCGGCGTTGCTATATGGATTTGGAGGTCGGGCGCCGTCTGCTGGAAACCCGCTATATTGGGTATCGCGTAAAATAACGGCGACGCGTGCCACACCGCTTTTGGATGTGCTGACGCAGGCACCAAAAGCAAGCCGACTTACCACCGCTATACGGTGGACTTGCCATTCTTCGGAGGTACGACTGGTGAATCATATGTAGTAAGGCTGACAAACGATCCCAAGGGCTTAGATGACTTTCAGCCGGCATACGTAGAGTATCTGGCCGTGGGCGTGAATCTTTTCATTCGGCCGAGGACCGCAAAGCCAGCAAGTACGATCAGCTTTTGCAAACAGCCACAAGAGATGGAGCCATCGCCATCCCATGCGCTGTAGCGCTACCTGGCCAATTATGTGCCACAGGATGAAGCTGGCGAGATTTGTCTCTTTGGTGAACTCGCGCGGCGCGTAGGGCGCCCAGATTGCGCCACCGACGATGCAGGTGTGGAGCCGCTGTTGGGTGTAGTGAAGATGGATGTAGACCAGTTGGGGCTGCTTCTGGCGCAGGGGCTTGGCTCGAAAGCGACTTCGATCTCACGGGTAGCCGCATTTAGCCGGATGTTGGATATGTTTTTTAGCGGTTGGGTGGATAGCCGGTTGCGGCACATTCTGCTGCACGAGGGTGGAAAGCCGGCTTATGCAAACGTGAATGGGCGGCAACAGCCGGTAGCGAATCCGCTGCACAACATGTACACGGTCTATGCAGGTGGGGACGATCTACTCTGGTGGGGGCCGTGGGATTGGGCAGTGACGGCGGCGCGCGAGCTGCAAAAGGACTTTGCCCGATACACGGGACATAATCAACCTGACGCTGTCAGCATGGCGTGGTGGTAGTAAAGAACCGCGCTATCCGGTGGCGCGGGCGGCCCGCGCAGGCGGGCAGTGGTTGGACAGCCAGGCCAGGATATGGGGCGCAACCGCTTTCACGCACCAGGGTGACGGCGCCCTGGTTCCACCGCACGCCCGCAGACAGCCCCGATGGCAACCAGGCCGATGACGAGCTGCGCCAGCCTTGTTGCCGATGAGAAAGGCGTAACAGTCGACGAGTTATGGCCAATGGGCCGCATTTTTGATGATGAACTCTACCTTTATCGTACTTTGAAAGGAGGGACCGGCCTATCCCGTCTCGAACCGGCTGCTGTCCGGTTATTGGAGTTGAGCCGCATGGCCCAACCGGCTCTGGAATTGGGGAAAGCATCCACATCAACGATCTGACCTATATGGCCAAGCTGGCTATATGATCGGGCGCAATGTGACGCTGAACCAGTGCAAATGCGCTGGCCGGGCGGATGACTGAGGCTGAAGCCCAGGCAAAGCGTGAGGACGTTATGCAGAAGTTAACAGTGCTGACCGAACTGGGGCAACGGAAACAGATGGCCCATTTGCAGATGCCATGACATGGGCGCTCTATCGGAACCGGGTGCGGGAGGGGTTAGGAAAACGGTGTGCAATGTATGAATGATTCTCTGAAAAAGGTCTTTTAACCGCAGATTGCGCAGATTATACAGATTATATTTTTCTGACTGTAAGTTCAAATTGAGGAGCATAGCGTATGAGTGTGCAGGAGCATATTACCGATCTACTGCAACAGAATGGATTCTTTACAGAAAGAACTGAGGTTCGATGTGAACTCTTTGATAAAGTTGCGCGAGATCGCTGCGCAGTTCTTTCTTGGGGCAGCACGAATCTGGCGCAAGAGAATCGAAAGATACAGGTATCAAGCAATCAGTTGCGTCACTTTTATGTGGAGAAGTGAAGGCGCTGGAAATCAAACTACAAGATATGTCAAAGCTCGATGGTTTTGCGCGAAGAACGGAATGAGAGCCGTATCGCAGAAGATACCTTCAAACGGAACGAGTATTTGGTACGCGAATCATTCCCAAAGGTCTTTTATATTGAGAAAGCAGACAGGTGGCAATGTGTCAAAACGCGATTTTATCGCCGCCTGTGTTGAACAGTCAAAAACTGCGCGTGGTTTCAACATATTTATGCGTTTATTTGAAAGCGTAGTTGGTTTCTTTTATGGTTTTGAAAGTGAGAAAGAAAGAATGGCGCAAGGCGGAAGCCGCAAACGGAATCAGTGAAACAGCGGAATTGCAATTAACAACATTTTATCGCCTTTCTGGAACCATTAAGTGTATCCGGTTTACATATTGGATCTGGGAGCGATACAATTGAGATCAGGTACAGATCGCCCGGTGATTGTACATCAGTCAGTGGTTATCCCTATATACCTGGCAGTTCATTGAGGAAGAAAACTCGCTCTCTGCACTCGAGGTTACGTCGTACAGCGTTTAGGGGAAAACGGGAATCCATATGCCGGCAGGATGGCAACAAAGGTTTTGTTGGCCCGCATCTTCAGCATTAGCGCGGGTGATGCAGGGACAGTGCCAACTGCACTAATTATTGCGAGATGCACTTCGGACGCCAAGTATCGAGAGCAATTCACAAGCTGCAGCTACCGGGGCAATAACCTGGAACAGAAGTCCGGAAGACACATCAACCGCATCAGCTCGGTGGCCAAACATCACGCACGATTGAGCGAGTGCCCGCCGGAGCGACCTTTAACTGAAGCCGTTTGCTCGCGTGTTGCTGTGGATGTGAGCTGAACGAAGTGACAGTTTCCCATGTGTTAGAGGCCATGGCGCTGTTGGAGCTTCGTACCCTGGGCGGACACGGCAGCCGCGGATATGGCGCATTGATTGCCGATTTGGCCTATACTGATATGTTTGAGCCAGAAAGAGGTACCGTTCCACCTCTTTGAGCGTCTGCCGGGTGCATCGGCATGAGTATGCAGCCTCCGGCTTGAAATCGAGCAGCTGCTCAATGGCCTATGAAATAACCTCTGGCGTGTTGATGAGCCATCTGGCCTGGGCGTATCGCTATCTTTATGGGCAGGCGGCGCTGGGTATGGCTGGCAGTCTATCGCGCAGCTGAACAAGGTGCGCGCGCAGCGCACGCCGTTATCTGCTCGACCATGTTGCCGGTGGGCATGGCGCCGCGACCAGCATTGCGCTATCTGTCCATCGCACAGCACGAGGCGCTGTTGCAAGACCGCTTTACGCACGTGGGTGGGGCCGCCCGCCTGCTGCTGGAGCAGCAGTTGGCTCCTCTCTACTCAAGCGACGTTTCGCACGCCATCCTGGAACAAGTGTGTCAGGGATTGAGCACAAACACACTGCTGGCGGCTCTGTTGAAGGATCTTGGATGTTCAGAACAACGCTGCACAGTGGCGTTGTGGCCCATAATCGGCATAATAGCGAGGCGCAGCACAGCTTTATGCACACACGCGGACCTTGCCGAGCATGAACCGGCTGACGGGACAGGTGCAGGAGAGCTGCTCTACGATACGCATGAACTGGTCTTTGGGCCAAGCCAGCGCATGGAGATTTGGGTGCGCATTGCGCCCGATTATGCGGACGATGCCTGGTTGGCCAAGTGGAAGGCCTGTTTTGAGCTGGTGCTGGCCCAGGGCATTGGGGCGCGCAAGTCGGTGGGAATGGGTGCGTGTCGTCTGCTGTCGCCATTGACCCCAACCGAGGCTGCGGTCCTGCCCGAAAGCAGCTCCCCACGGGATTTAATTTTCGTCGTGGACGCCGGCGACGGCGATCGGCGGCGCTGGCCTATGGCGACTCCAGAACCTGGCATGGCCGGCTGGGTGGTGCGTATGGTCTGAGCGATAGGGTGTGGAAATATCCGGTGACTGAGCTGTTGCCGGGGGCTGTGGGACAGTTAGCGCCCGGCAGTGCTGCGACCGTGGTACGGTGGATTAATGGAGCAGGTGCATCCGCAGCCGCGAAATCGTGAATTTTGGCTACTGTTTTCCCCTTGGGGTCCGAAGAGTTGAGGCATGAATTGTGGCTTACCTTTCAACTAGAATTGACGCCGGTGACGCCGGTGCATATCGGGGCCGGTGAAGAGTTGCCCGGCTATGCGTATCTGGATGACTTCACCAGGTATGCATCTCCATCGCAGTGAGCAGGTGCTAGAGGCGCTGCCGCCAACAGCGGCGCGCAGGCAAGTGCTGTCACGGCAATGGCCAACGTGATACGGTTGGGAGGTGCGCTACAGGCATACCCGGACATTGCTGCGCCGGCAGGCCCCGTATGAGGCGGCTTTGGCGGGAGCGCCCGCCAAACGTGAGCAGCGGCCAGCACCGGCAGTTCGAAGCGCAGGCATTGGCGCAGCGTTTGCCAGCAGATCCCGGGCCTATATTCCGGGTAGTTCATTGAAGGGCTGCCGCACGGCTGGCACGCATACGGGGGCGCTCCCGTCGTCTGAAGACGGGAAGCGACGCACGCTCGCTAGAGGTAATCTTCGGCTGACGAACGGCGGTTGACGACCGATCCGTTTCGCTTTTTTAAGGTAAGCGATACCGATGCCCTGTCCGAGATTACAGATTTGCGGCTGGTGCAGCGGTGGCCATAAATCCGCTTGAACGCCGCTGGGATCAGCAGGTGACCACGCTGCTCGAATGTACTCAATCGAGCGCAAAGGCCGCCTGCAGCGCAGTGGGGACGAGGATATTGTGCTGCGGGCAACGTTGACCATTCAGAAGATGCCTATCGGGCGGCGGCGCGCGATCCAAAGTTGAACGAGATTTTTTCGTGGACCTTTGGCGTGGGCCGGTTATTGGAGGCCTGTCGCTATTTTGCGAGGGCATTTGGCCGCCGAACAGAACTATCTGGCCGGGCTGCCAAACGGCGGAGGGGGTCTATGCGCAACTGGCCCAATACATAGCGAATTTGCCGCCACACGCCACGCTGCTGCGGCTGGGCTTTGGCGCCGGAAACGACGGTAAAACGATCAATTATCTACAATAAACGCCCGATGTTTCTGTATCGCAGCTGTTGGTGGATGGAGTCTATCCACTGGGTTGGGTGGAGATGCGCATATTGACGGTTGATGGCAAACCGTTTACGGCGGCTGATGATTGGATTGGGAAGTGAAGCCCATTCGGCGCCAGGAACGGCGTACGCTGAGCGCCGAACAGGCGCCGCCCCGCCAGTGCCTTTGGCGCGCGGAAAGCGACCGCACAGAGCCCGCCGAAAAGCTGAAGCCAAAGAAGAAGAGCGACGCACAAAATCGGCGGCGGACATTTGAGCGCAACTCGAAATCGCTGGCCGCGCCGATGAAGAAGAAAGTTAGAAACACATGTTTACGGCAGCGCATTTACGGCAATTAAGAGGTCTATCCATTGACGGAGCTGTTGTTTCAGCCTGGCGCTTTGGACAAATGCGCAACTGGTCATTTATTGCGCAGAAAGCAGAGGCAGAACCACGGTCGTTTTGGCGGCGCTGGGGGTCCGCGCCTGTTTGCGGGCCAACGGGACTCTGCCCCCGACATTTTTCATACGCGCAAATCTGATCAAGTGGTTGGCGCATGGACGCCCTTGCTGGCGCCCAAATCTGGGCATTATGAAACCTTTGCGGCGGCAGCCTTTGCAAGCGACCGGTTTTATCGGCCTTTATCAAGGCAGACCGTCCCCGGAGCCGCAAGCGCCCGCCGACCGGGCCACACAGGTGACAAACGCAAGGCGCCATGCCGTTTTACCCGATACAGATTTTGCTGGATGAAGCAGAGGCCATGCTGGAAGTGGATGCGATGGCTACAGCGCTGAACGATATGGTGGGGCCAATCCGCACGTGGAGCGTCGAGCCGATGATAATGGTCTATCCAGCGGGCGCCATTTGTGGTCAGCTGCGGCTTTTGTGGAACCTGCGAGCGGCCTCACGTGAGGCGGCAAAGCAATTGGCCACCAGGCTGTCGGGGTTGCCATGGGCGGTTATTTTACCAGCAAATCAGGGAAAGGAACGGGGACCGGCGTCCGTGACCTATTGGCGGTTCTTGTGCAACGAAGTTCTATCCCGAGAAGCAACGGGTGAGTCGACGGCGGAACTGCCCGATGCTGACGGCGCAGCGACTTTATGCTCGTCGGCACCAGGGAACTCTGCACGATGAAAAACTCGGCGGGCGCAAGAGCAGTGTGCGCTTTAAAGTTGTCGCAGGTGGCGGGCATTGCGTATGACGATGTGGCGAAAGCAACAATCTGGGGTAGTAAAGAAAATGAAGATGCGCCCTGGTTGATTGGTGGCGCCCAAAGGTGATAATGGTTGTGGATGATGCCGTAACATGCTGGGTAGTGCGGCGGCAGGTATCATAAGATTCTGGGCTGCGGCGGGCCGTGCGCAATCAGGCGATTAGCGTCATTGAAATGGCATGACAGCGCGCGGTAATATATTGGTAGAGACGTGGATGCGGCAAAGAGAGCCCAAATTTGGGAGATGGAAGTTTGACTGCTTTTTTACAGCGGATGCAGAACTATCCAGACCAGCCGCAACTGACGATACGGTACAGTACGCTTATTCACGAAGTTGGCTATTTTCTGGAGAATTTGCGTAAGGCTACGATCGAGGCAATTGCAGAGATGTGGTTAGCGCTGATTCGGCACGTGTGGAATGAACAACAAAAGAAGCGAGACGGCGTCGAGATGAACCAAGTGATTGAACGGGCGGGACGTTTGGGGAGCAAGCTGCTTGAGGTCTGTCAACGGCAACAGTTACGCTATACTTGCAGCGATGGCGCGCTAAATGTCTTTCTGGCCTTGAGTGGTTTGATCATGACGGGCGCCAGCATTGGACCATCTGCGCCATCTGGCACGTCGGGACAGCCCATGCCCGAATCAACGCCCTCGTCAACGCCGCCAATCGACAGTCCGAGTGCGCCATCTAGCTCTGCAACCCAACCATCGGCAACGCCGCATGAGTCCATAAACAGGGGTGCATAGGGCGCGGAAAAAAGAAGCTGAGCTACCGTATAGACAAGGGTCAGCCGTTCTTAGCCCACCGGGCGCCTACAGCTAGTAGCTATGGTAACCAAGCTTCTAGACAATTTTAACACCACATTAGGCGTGCGCCAAATGACTATGAGTTGGTCGGCATGAACTCCAGATAGAGACGGTATAAATACTTATGGAATCGCAGAATGAAGCCCTAATTTTGCCCCGCCTGCCTTTGGGACTTTACCAATTTCGTTTTGCGCATGGAGGAGCCAGTGCGTCTGCCTTCGTATAAGGGCACGGTGTTGCGGGGCGGATTTGGGATTACATTCAAGCGAACGGTGTGCGTGTTCCCAGGGTTGCCGCCTTATGCGCGACTATGTTGCGCTATTCGTCTGGCCTGCATATCCGCGGTTTGAACCCAGCCCGCCGCCCGATTCCAGAGGTGCTGCACGCAAGTATTCCGCAGGCGTTTGTCATTGTGCCGCCTTCAGAGCAGGCGAGGCTATCACCCCGGTGATGTATTGGAATTTGGATTGGTATTGATTGGAAGCGCGCGATTGAAAGCTTGCCCTATTTTTGTTTCATTTCAGCGCTTGGGCCAGATTGGCTTAAGCGGCATGGCGGACGCGCTACAGTTTGGTGAACGTTGCAACGCTTGATGTGCGTGGTTCACCCGTCGCGACCATTTATCAGGACGATGTGGTTTCGAATTTGCGTGGGACGCCGATTGCTTAAATCTGGGTGATTTGTCCTGAGCAAAGAAACGTTGTGGACCGAAATCGTCAACTATCCCTCCACTTCCAAACACCCACCAAGCTCAAACACCAGGGCCGCTTTTTAGAGGGGGCGCCGCCTTTTCACGTGGTGGTGCGCTCGCTGATGCGGCGGGTTTCGTCGTTGAGCTACTTCCACTGCGGCGAGCGTTGGGAGACCGATTTTAAAGGCTGGATCGAGCAGGCGGAGCGGGTGGCGATCGTAGAGGCGGCGTCACACTGGGTGGAACACACGCGCTTTTCGACGCGTCAGCAGCGCCACATGAAGTTGAGCGGCGTAACGGGCGCGGTAACGTATAAGGGTGATGTAGCGCCGTTCATTCCGCTGCTGCGGCTGGGCGAGCTGATCCACGTGGGCAAGGGCGCAGTGTTCGGTAACGGCAAATATCAAATACGAGTGGCGAGTGGCGGGTGACGCCGCCACTCGCTACCCGCTTCTCGTTTGGGGGCTAAATGCTGTGCGCTCCCTGGCGCACAATCCAAAGCCGCAGCAATTCCAATCTAAACCGATAGCGCGTTTCGCCGGCGCGTACGGGTTCCAGAATTTCCGCTGCCGCCAGTTGGTTGAATCCTTCTGCGATCTCTATTTCGCTCCAACATGGTTGTTGTGGCAACGGCGATTGAGCGGCCAGATAGCTATACACATCAGCAGGTGTAAGCGCGGCGCCATCGCCCGACTGCCGCCGCAACGCAAGACCGGCTGCATACTCTCCGGCGCCCGGCTCCACAAATAGAGCAGGTGCGACTCGGCCAGCTCCAGCGTCTCGTCCACGGCAACGGACTTGCGTCGCGATATAGTTGCGTTCCGCAGCGTTGGCTCGATTGACCAGCGTATAGCAGAGAAGCTGCAAAAGTAGGGATGTCCGCTGCTGACACCGCAGCATCCTCTCCAGCGCCAAATCGTCATATTGCAGCCGGGAAGCGACCGGCGCCGTAATCAGTTGGCGGGCGTCATCCGCGGGCAAATGGCCGATGCGCCGGTGTTGGGCCACGTTAAAAAAGGCCGACCAGTAGGTGGAATTGAGATCGTGCAGGCGGTGCGTGCCGGCAAAGAGTACGGCCAGGTTGCGGCTGTGCTGGATCAGGTGGCGCAGATAGGGGAACAGCTCCGGTTCCAGTCGCCCGCGGTCCACGCGCGTCTCCAACTCTTCAAACTCATCAAAGAGCAGCAGCAAGCGCTTCTCTCCCAATGCTTGCTGCGTCTGGGGTAAAAAGGTGTGCTCAAAATAGACGCTGGGTCGGTCGCCAAAAGCCATTGCGTCCGGCGGCGGCAGATTGAGCGCGGCGGCAATGGCCCCGGCCACGTCCACCAGCAAACGCCCCAGCCCCGGCTCGACGCCCAGCGCCTGACAATCGAGATAGACCGGCGCAAAATCGCGGCCCAGTTGCCCCCGCAGTTGTTGCAGCAGTGAGGTCTTGCCCATGCGCCGCTCGCCGATCAGCACCAGCGCGGTGTTGCTCTGCTTTCCGCGCAGGCTGTGGTGGATGAAGTGCAGGTCGCTCTGGCGGCCCACAAAAGTCGGACTTTGCGGACGCAGCGGCGCCCCCGCCACATAGGGGTTGAGGATGGGCTGAAAAGGGCCACCGGTGGGCAAAAGACGCAGCTCATCCTCATAAACAAGCTGCTGTTCCAGACCGTCTTCATCGCGATAGCGCACGGTAAAGCAGAGGGGCAGATTGAGATTGGCAGAATTTTCATCATGCGGCAAGGAAAAGGCCACTTGGACGCTTTCGCCCGCCGCCAGTTTGGTCAACCGCTGCTCACTACAGGCATTCGAATGGTTTTGAGTGCCATTGCTCCTGCCCATAGCCAGTTGAATCCGCAGATCAGCCGCCTGCCCGCGCCCCTGGTTGGTCAGTGCCAGCAGCAGCATTATGGGCGTGGGTGCGATGTCATCGGCCAGTGGCGCGGGGGCCAAGAGTCGCCGCGTCACCAGTTCGGCATGGAGGCGCGCTTGCCGGCGCAGCGCCGCGGCCTGCCGCGTGATCGCTGTGCGCCAGCGTTCGGCAATGCGCAGCAGCAGCGTGTGGACGGGTGGTGACAGCGGGTCGGCCGGTTCGTGGGTCAAGGTTGTCAGTTGATCCAGGGCTTGCACCAGCAGCGCCATCTGCTCGTCGCTGCTGTCCCCTCGCGGGTAGGCGGCCAGTGGCGCCACAGCCCGCTGCAAACGCCGCTGCGCTTGGCGCAATTCAACCGCACCATCGGCGGCGGCATCGGCGGTCGCGTTGGCGGCCATATTGGCATCCACCGCGGGTTGATCTGCATCCGCGTTTGCCGCCGCCACAATCTGCTGGATCGTCTCGGCTTGCAGACCGTGCAGCAGCGCCGTTAATGGGCGCTGCATGTGGGCGGCCGCCGGCCACGCCGCGGCCGACGCGTTGGCCAACTCCGTCACCAGCGTACGCAGGCCGATGGTCAGCAAGGCCGGTTCGCGGTCGCCGGCGACCAGATAGTAATAGCCTTGGGCCAGGGCGGCAGCCACGGCATGGCCCCGCTGCTGGAAAGCGTCGACGAGATGCCGCAGAATGTTGGCGGCTTCCAGATCGGCGTGGGCGCGGCTGGCCAATTCATGCAGCGCCGGCAAGAGCGATGGGGGCATGGTTGGCAGCTCATCCGCCAGCGCCGCCGCCCGGCCCGCCGCCGAATTGCGCCAAACTAGATGCGCCTGCTCTTCCGCCGCCAGCCGCGCCACGATGATCGCCGTACCGGCCTGGGCGCCCAACGTTTCCAACAGCGCCAGGTCCGCACGGCCGTAGGGTTGCCCATTTTGACGGCGGCCCAAAGCCAATACGCCCACCAACGTAGGGGCAGCCGTGGACTGGGGCGCCGTGAGCGGGACCAAGAGGGTGTGCTGCGGATCGCTGTGACTTACCACGGCCGTGCCATCCTGTAGACGCTGTCGTTGGGCAGCGGTGAGCGCTAAAGGCGTCATTACATTTGTAAGCGAACCATGTTGCTGGACGGGGGAAAGTTCGGCCATTTGGTCGGCCAGGTAGATTACGCCGTGGGTCGCATGGAGCAGTTGGCTCAGGCGCACAACCAGCCGCTCCAGCAGAGGGGGCAGGTCCAGAATGGTGCGAATCTCGTGCTGGAGTCCGCGCAGCGCGCTCTGCACATCAATGCGCTCGCGCTGGAAGGTGCGGTCAATGACGCGTTGAATGCGGTTGCGAATGGGCGCAAAGAGCAGCGCCGCTGCCGCTGTGGCCACAAAGATAGTCACCGCTGAGGTGGGTGCGGCCCAGTTGGGCAGCAGCCAGCGGGCGCCATACAGGCCAATCAAATAGATGCCGGTGAGGGCGGCGGTGAGGAGCGTGTAGACCATGGCGCGGTTGAGGATGGGATCCACCAGCCACAGGCGATAATGCAGCAGCGCGATGATGAATGTAATTGGGCTGATCATGCCCAGGAGATTGGCCAGCGGGAAGCCCACCAAAATGTGGATGAGCCAGGAGGCCCGGTTCATTGAGCGCCGGCGCGAGCGCCAGCGGCAGAAAGCGCACCGCCGTGTTGAGAAAGTTGGCGCCAAAGCCCAGCAGCACCCAGCGCGTTTGGGTGCGCTGTTCATAAGTAGAGACATGACGATAGCGGTAGATTTGGGCATAGAGGCCGGTCAGATAGCAGCCGGTGACCAGGAGAAAGGTGGCCAGCAGATGGCGTTCGGCCGTTTCGCCATAGAGATGATTGAGTGGAATCTCGGGGAAGAGAAACCAGAAAAAGTTCATCACGCTCCAGCCGATTACGAGCCAGGGCGTCCAAGTGGGGACAAAGCGACCGTTGGGAAAGAGATAGCCAATCCACAACAGCAGCACGGCGCCCACCATCTGGTTGAATTCGACGGGCCAGTTCCACCAGGGATAGGTTTGTTTGAGCAGGTGGTCAATTGAATTTTCGCCCAGACTCAGGCTGAGCAGCGTGATGGAGACAATGAGGGCCATTATCTCTTGTGAGCGGCGCCAAAAAATAAAGATGCCAGCCGCATAGAGCGTGACGCCGTAGAGAATGGCCCAGGCCGAAATATAGCGCGCATACCAGGCCAGAGAGAGCCCAAGTTGGGGCAAAAGCGCGGCATCGCCATAGGTGGGCCGTTCCCAAGCGCCCACAATCGAACTAGCGGGCGCTTGCAGGTCGGCAAGATAGAGCGGCGTGCCTTGAATGTGAATAGTGAGGACGACCAGGGCGTAGATCAGCCAGCCCACCCACACGACGGGCAACCACCGTTCGGGGATGGTGCGATTGGAGGTTGGCGTGGATGGGTGCTTAGTCATGAGAGAGTTGACAGGGTGAGAGGGTGACAAGGTGACCAGATGACAAGGTGACCGCTGCGCCACCAAGGGACATGGCGCAACCACTTATGATGGCGCAACCGATCACCCGGTCATCTTGTCATCTGGTCATTCGGTCAGCCCCCGGCGGGCGATATCCAATATCCATTTTGGCCGCGGCGTCCACTTCTTCCGGCAGGATGAGGACGGTGGTCTTGGCGCTGACTGTGCCGCTGGCATTGGTGAATAGCGAGGCGGCAATGGCGGCGGTGGTGTTGGGCAGCTCCATTATGACATACAAATCGACATCGCCAAAAGCGAAGTAAAAGGCTTCCAGCGTACCGCCCAGGTTGGTGACGGCTTTCTCCACGGCGGCGCGGCGGGCGGAGGCGCCTTCTTTGAGGATGGCCTGGGCGCCGCCAGGGCCATATGAGCCTTGGACCAGGAATTTTGGCATAAGTTTATCCTTTGAAAGTCATGTGGGGACGCAAGGCGCTTTATGGGCCGAATCAGCGCCAGGGGTTTGTTCTCAATTGCTGTTGGTTTGGGACACACCAGATGTAAAGTAGTAATAGCCGGTTAGAGGCGTTGTTTCAGTATCCACAGATACGTTGAAACTTAACACGCCAGCGATTCCAGCCAGCTCACCGCCACCGGAACCGGGTACAATGGCCAACTGCCCGGTCAGAATCCGGTCTTTAACATCGGCAAACGCATAATAATTGAAAGTGCCGGTGCGACCGTCCAGTTGACCCTCAAAAGTGCCTGAATAGACCCAGGCTTCATCCACATCGCCGATACCGCTATCACATGGACCGTGCAGCAGAATTCTATAATCGGTAATGGCTGTCCCTTGTAGATTGCCCTCAATCTGCCAAGGGAAGACCAGGTGGAGCAAACAGTCCTCGCCAATAGCAGTTGATTCCTCAGTCGATGGTGGTCCCGCCAACACATATTCTGCTTGAATCACGTTCGGTCCAGCCTGACAAGCTGAGAGCATGATGGACAAAAGCAGCATCAAAAATATCAACAGATGGACTTTGAGAGCCAGGGGATTTTTCATAATTGCCTCCTTCGATAATAGATGGATTTGCACATTTTTTACACAGATGGCGTATATAACCCTGCCGCCTCACCCGCCTTGCGCATGGCGTCCATGCCGTCTTCTATGGTCAAGAGCGGCGTGGTTTTGCCCGCTTTGAGCGCCCCACCGGCCAGGATCATCATGCTGGCGGCCGCAATGGCCACATTGTCTGGATATTCAAGGATGGCGACCAAATCATACTCGCCCATGCTGTACCAGATGTGAACGACCCTGCCGCCCAGCTTGGCGCCGGCGGCGGCTACGCGCTCGCGCACGTCCTGGGGCGATTGGATTTGGGCTTTCCACGAGTCGGCGGTGTAGGACAGTTGGTAAAGGTAAAGGGCCATTGTTCTCTCCTTTGCGCGTTTGGGGACGCGGAGCGTCTTAGGCGGCATTCCACGCGGTGCGTGGAATGAGTTTCGAAAAACGTCTTTCTCAGATATCCAGTACTTCAAAAACTTGTTCGCTGACCGGTTTTGACGTATCTAACCACGCCTCACGGAGGCTCGATACGATTCGTTGGTAAGCCCCGGTGGTTTTGTAGGCGTCCAGATCCTCCTTGGTCCTGAAGTGCATCACCGACCCGTATTGGGTTGGGTCACTATGCGAGCGAAAAAAGTCAACATGGCGCAGACCTGGTGTACTGCGCACCTCTGCGGCAATGCCGCGGGCCCAGCCCTCTGCATCCTTACCAGGCCGGGCATGATAGGTAGTCACCCGAATAATCATGTGAGATAGCTCCTTTTTATGTTGGAACGAATTGGGCAGTGCTCTTACGCCTCTAATTTAGACCAATGGTTGTGGACCGACCACCAGCTATCGCCTTTGGGCACAATGACGGATGTAAATCGCCATGTGCCAACTCGCTTGCTTCCATCAGAGTCAGTGACGCTGCCCACTGAATAGCCGGTGCAGACGGCAAAGTTGTCGTATAGCTGCACATTGGGGTGGCGCAATTGAATGTTCGGTTTCATGCCGGCATCATACAGCGCTTGCAGTTGCTCTTTGCTCATCCAGCCTTCGGTGAGCAATTCATGCCGGGCATAGAAGTTGGTGAATTCCGGCGTAAAATAGCCATGAAATTCGTCGATGCGGCTGGGGTCGTTAAAGGCCGCAAAGGTTTCGGCCATCCAGGCTTTGATGGCGCTGATTTTTTCAGTGGTCATGCTCAGTTCCCTCCTTCGTTTAAACGAGACCCAAATCTGCTGTTTTCTGAGTCTGCTGTAGTGTTCACCCTGCTGGCGCCCGAGACCCGGCGCCACCTGCCATCCCCATGGCGGCCACCGTCTCCGCCGCGGTGAGGATGCCAACGCATTTGCTGGACAGAACACTGCCACTGGCTAGAACAGCCATGGTGACGGCTTCCAGGCTGACCTGGTCTGGAAATTCCATAATGCAATAGACCGTGTTGCTGCCGACACTAAAGTAGTATTCGACCAGCTTCCCGCCCAGGGCTGCGTTCACCGGGGCATTAGCCTGTTGGCGGTCAGAGGGGTTTTGGATAAAGGCAGCAAAAGCTTGCGGGGCAAGCTGCATTTCGACGAGATAGCGGTTCATATTGATCTCCTTGGTTGAATTTGTATGTTATCTCTATCTGATCACATCGACCATAAAAATCTCATTCCGTCCTCCGGTTTCCACCAGTTGCCACCATTGGGCCATAAAGGCGGGCGTCGTGGGTCGGTTATTCCATTCATGCCAAAAGGTTTCGTACTGGGCCAGCGTATCATATTCGGCCTCGAAGCTGACCACGCTAAATGCGGAAATCGAAGAGCTATACAGCCGCAGGCCGTGTGGCCAATGCATGGTGCGCGCCTCGGCCCGCAGCAGATCGAGGGCGGCGTCCGCCTGACCATTTTTGGCCGTAAACGTGCGACGGTTGACGATCATCTGGGTTTCTCCTTTGGATTCGATCTTGGAAACCGCAGATTGCACAGATTCGCGCAGATTTCGCCGCGGGGGAAAAACAAATCTGCGCATCTCTGCGCAATCTGCGGTTCGAGAATATTTCTGATGAAATTGTGGATTGTGTGGCGTTGCCCCAATTGTAACCGCGGATCGCTCCGCTGTGGGGTAAGCGTTGGGTGAGGAAGCAGTAAGGATGATTGTTAGATCCCAACGGGAAGCGAGACCGGGGAGGACTTTGGACCTTGGACTTCTGACTATTGAACGGTCTGCACCAGCCGATAGCCGCCGTTGTGATGCTGCACCAGGTCGCGGTGCGCGGATCCCAGCTTGTTGCGCAGGCTGTTGACTGCTGTCTTGAGGCGATCCTGGTTGGGGCTGGCGGCGTCATCGGGCCAGAGGTGGGTGGCCAGCTCAGCCGGGGAGAGAGGTTGGCCCGCCGCGCTGGCCAGACCCACCAATAGGCGATAATCCTGCGGCGCCAGCGCCAGGGATGCTCCATGCAGCCAGGCTAACTCAGATGCCTGATCAATCAGGATCGGACCCGCCCGCAGAATCTGATACACCGCCTGCTGACCCACAAAGCGGGCCAGTAGCGGCGAAAGCAGCGCCGCCCGCCCTGCGCTATTTTGCGTGAGGCAAGTCAGCCGCAGCCGCGTCAGCAACCCCGGCGGCAAGGCGAAATCGGTCATCAGCAGCGCCAGGGCGCGCTGTTCATCGGTGGCCAGATGGCGCCACTGATAGTCCCACAGCGGCGCAGCTTCGGCATAAATGGCTGCCCGCAGATGGTCCAGATCGTCCGCTGCCCCGACCCGTAGCGCCTCCCAATAATGATAACCCGCAATCTGCAGAAAACAGGGATGCGGACCAGCCAGTTCCCGCAGCAACTGTTGCTGGGCGGCGCTCAATTTCAGTTCGCCCAACGCAGCTATCTCGTGGAGCAGACTCAACGCTTCGCGCTCTGGCAGCAGCCCCAACCGGTGCGGCAGAAAGATGTTGAAAAAGGGTGAACTGAGCGCGCTCTGCTGGGCGTAGGTCAGCTCCAAGAGGGGCCGCGTGGAAGCGGTCACATAGACAACACCGAGCGGCGCCGCTAGGCTGCGCAGGCTGGAGAAAAAGAACTCATCCAAATGGCGGTTGCGGCTCAAGGCGTCAAACTCATCCAGCAGAAAGACCGCCTGCACGCCGGCGCCGGTCACCTGGCGCAGATTGTGCATAAAGGTGGGGAACTCCAGCGCATCGACTGCGGCGTCCAGGGATGGCAGAGTGGCCGCCCGGCCATAGGCGCGCAAGGTCATCACCAGCGCCTGCCACAGCCCGGCATAGAGCGCGTGGCTGGTTTGCGTCTGCCAGGCTTCACCACTAAAGTAGACTACGCAGCAGGGCGGATGGGACGCGGCGCCGGTCATCAGCCGATGGGCAATCTGCCACAGCAGCGAACTCTTGCCAATGCGCCGCGGCCCAATGAGAGCTACACTCTGGCCGTTGCGCACCAAATTACACAGCTGCGCCAATTCGGATTGGCGGCCCCCAAAATAAGCTGGGTCGCGCACGGGCGTGCGATGAAAAAAGGGATTGACTGCACCAATGTTGGCCATGGGCCGTCTGCCATATCGTGAATGGTGAAAAGGTGGTTGCCCTCATTATAAAGGATCTTATTGCCATGTTTCAATTTCCGGGTCCATCGGTTAAAATAGCCGGTAATGAACGAAAGGAGCCAATCCCATGACACATTCCGGCGTCGATCAATCTTATCTGCTCAACGACCAGTACAAAAACGCCTCCAATCTCAACAAACGCATTCAGCTCCACGCCCGCTTTAGCACCAATGTGTATGGCTGGCACCCATGGGTCTTTGACCGCGCGCTGCGGGCGCCGGCCAATGCCCGCGTGCTGGAAGTGGGGTGCGGACCGGGCGAACTGTGGCGCGAAAATCTGGATCGCGTGCCGACGGACTGGCGCGTCACGCTCTCCGATTTTTCGCCGGGCATGTTGGCAAAGGCGCAGCAGAATCTGGCGGCGTTGGCCGGACGGTTCGAGTTTCGCCAGCTCGACGTGCAGGAAATCCCGTTTGCGGACGGCAGCTTTGAGCTGGTCATCGCCAATCACATGCTCTATCACGTGCCGGATATTGGGCGGGGGCTGGCGGAAATTGCGCGCGTGCTGGCGCCGGGCGGTCGACTGCTGGCTGCCACCAATGGGCGCAATCACTTGCGCCAGATGCGCGATCTGCGCGTCAAATTTCACCAATTGCACGGAACAGGCATCGCCCCCGACTTTGCGGATACCTTTGGGATGCTGACCTTTGAGTTGAGCACGGGCGCGCAGCTGTTGCAACCCCATTTTGCCCAAGTGCAATTGCATCCCTATGCCGATGCCCTGCGCATCACCGAGGTGGAGCCGCTCTTCACCTACATGCGCTCGGGGCTGCTATACGATGTGCCGGACGCGGTCGCGGCCCAGTTTGGAGAATTTCTAGAACAGGAGATGCAGGCGGCGGGGGACGTGCTGCACGTGGATAAAGATATGGGGCTGTTTGAAGCGACCAAGTAGCGCCACGGGCCAACCAAGTCAGCGTCGAGTGCGTTACACGGCGTCCGCCAATTTCATCCAAGTAGCCGAAATGTCCGCCGTGCGCTGCACTCGAAGCGCTCTCTATTTCACCACCAGCCGATAACCGACCCCCGGTTCGGTGATCAGCAGTTGCGGCAGCGCTGGATTCTCCTCCAACTTTTGGCGCAGCTGGGCAAAGTAGACGCGCAGATAGTGCGTCTCCTCCACATAGGCCGGCCCCCACACTTCCTTGAGAATCTGCCGGTGCGTTAAAACGCGGCCGGCGTGCTGGATCATGAGGCGCAGTAGTGCATATTCGGTGGGCGTTAATTTAACCGGCTCGCCATGCACGGTCACCAGCCGCCGCGTCAAATCCACCTCTAGATTGCCGCTGCTAAAGAGCGGCAGATCGGGCGCCGGTTGGGCGTGACGCAACGCCACGCGCAGCCGCGCCATCAGCTCCTCCGTGCTAAAGGGTTTGGTCAGATAGTCGTCGGCGCCGGCGTCCAGCGCGCTCACCTTTTCCTGGTCGGCGTCGCGCACCGAGAGGATGATAACCGGCGTTTGCGTCCACTCGCGCAGATGCTTGAGGACTTCCACGCCATCCAGATCGGGCAGCCCTAGATCCAGAATGATCAGGTCGGGGCGCACTTTGGCCGCTATAAAAAGTCCTTCCTGGCCCGTCCCTGCTTCGTGGACGGTGTAGCCGCTACCTTCCAGGCTAATCTTCAAAAAGCGGCGAATCTGCACCTCATCATCTACGACCAGCACCTGCAATTTTTCATTCAAAGAGAGCCTCCTTTACCGGCGGTGGGGCCATGACGGCCGGCAGCTTCATCAAAAAACGAGCGCCACCCTCGGGGCGATTCTCAACGGTGAGTTCGCCATCGTGCGCCTGCACCAGCCCACGGCAGATGGAAAGCCCCAGGCCGGTCCCTCCGGTAGCCGTGCCGGGCAAGCGATAGAATTTATCAAAGATGCGCGCCATCTGCTCCGGCGGAATGCCCGGACCGCGATCCGCCACCGTCACCCAAAGCTGCTCCTGCGCCATCCAAGCGCGAATCTCCACCGCCGAGCCGTCCGGCGTATAGTTGCATACGTTGTGCAGCAGGTTAACCAGCACCTGCTCAATGAGCACAAAATCCATCTGCACCAGCGGCAGTTCCGGCGCTATATCAATGGTCAGCGGGCGGCGGCTGAGGCAATCGTGCAACTGCTGCACCGCCACGCCCACCACGTCCGCCACCAGGCACCAGTCTCGCTTCAGTTGCAGGCGCCCGCCATCCAGTCGCGACATGTCGAGCAGGTTTTCGACCAGGTGATTCAGCCGGCGCGCCGCCTCGCTGATGTCGTTGAGCAGGTGGCGACGGTCTTCGGCGCTGGCAGTAGCGGGGGAATCGCGCAGGATGGCGGCGGCGCCGGTGATGGTGGAAATGGGCGTGCGCAGCTCGTGTGAAATGGAATTGAGCAGCGTGCTTTGCAGCCGCTCGGATTCTTGCAGCAGGGCCGCCCGACGCGTTGCTTCGTCCAAAAATTGGCGCTCAACCACCAGCGCAATCTGGTTGACAAAGGTCTCGATCTGCAACTCTTGTTCATAGTTTATACGGTTAGCCTGAGCGTAGCGAATGCCTAGGACGCCCACAGTGCGTTGTGATGTGTGCAAAGGCAAAAATTGGGCCGATGCTGAAGGTAAAGTATCGGTGCCGCGGCGGCGCGGCCGTGCTGAAAGACCCAGCTTGCCACGCTAAATTCTTTTTCGCCCAGATGTAGGTCGCCGGCGGCGTGCGGCTGGCGCTGCAGTTCGCCAGCGGGCGCCAGGAGAATTGCGACTTGCGCGGCAAACAACTGTTGGAGCTGCGTAATCGCACGCTCCAAGACGGCGTCCAGATCGGGCGCGGTGGCGGTTTCGTGCGTGAGCCGATAGAGCGCCATAATGCGCTGCACGTTGCGCTGTGCGCCCTTTTCTTGTAGGCGGATGCGGGCAGTGAGATTGCCAGCAAAAATCGCGATGACAAAGTAAAGCCCAATGAGCACAGTGTCGTGCAATTGGGCAATCACAAAGGTGTAGCGCGCGTAATGAAAAAAAAGTTGAACGAAATGGCGCTCACGGCGGCCGCCAGCAGCGCCGGACCGCGGCCGCCATAAATTGCCACCAGCAGCACCGCCAGCAGTTCGGTCAACCCAACCACTTGATATTCGAGCCCACGAACTAGATGCAGAAGCAACCAGTTGAAACCCGTAATGACGGCCACAAAGATCAGCGCCAGCAGATATTGGGACCAGGTTGAACGTGTGTTGAACCACTCCGGGCGGGGTCCCCAGCGTGTGGTGTGCGTTGGCGATTCGCCGGTGACCACGTAAACATCAATATCGCCGCTGTTGCGGATCAAGCGGTCCACTAGTGAGTTGCCGTGCAGGACGCCAAACCAACCGCGGGCGATGGGCTTGCCGATGACAATTTGGGTGGCATTGTATTCGCGCGCCAGCCGCAACAGGGCCGCGCTGATATCCTCACCGGCGGCAGTAACCACCTCGCCGCCCAGCTCGCGCGCCAGCGCCAGGTGTTGCGCCAGCCGCCGTTGATCCTCCGGCGCATCTGGCGTCGCCACTTCCACATTGGCGACCAGCCAAGGCGCCTCCAGGGCATAGGCCATGCGGCGCGTCCAGCGAATGAGCTTTTCCGAGTAGGGGCTGGCGCTGACGGCCACCATGAGCCGCTCGCTTGACTTCCAGGGGCCGGCAATCTGCTTGAGCTGCATGTAGTCTTGCAGTTGATGGTCCACATGTTCAGCGGTCAGGCGCAGCGCCATCTCGCGCAGGGCGGTTAAGTTGCCCGTGCGAAAGAAATTATTGGCGGCCAAATCAGCCTTGTCCGGCGTGTAGACTTTGCCCTCGCTCAGCCGCCGTTGCAGATCGGCCGGCGACAGATCGATCAGCTCAATTTCATGGGCCAGATCGAGCAGCGAATCCGGAACGGTTTCGTGAACGGTGATGCCGGTAATCTGCCGTACCGTGTCGGCGCGGCTCTCAAAGTGCTGTACGTTGACGGTGGTGTAAACGTCGATGCCGGCATCCAGCAATTCGATAATGTCCTGGTAGCGTTTGCGGTGGCGGCTGCCGGGCGCATTGGTGTGGGCAAATTCATCCACCACGGCCAGTTGTGGATGGCGCTCCAAAATGGCGTCTAAATCCATCTCGCGCAGGCGCACCTCGCGATATTCAACCTGGCGGCGCGGCATCACCACCAGCCCCGCCAGCAGTTCGTCTGTCTCGCGCCGACCGTGCGTCTCGGCGTAGCCCACCACCACGTTGACGCCGGCGGCTTGCTGCTCGCGCGCCGCCACCAGCATGGCATAGGTTTTGCCCACGCCGGCCGCCATGCCCAGGAAGATCTTCAATTTGCCGCGCTGTTGGCGCTGGGCGTCCTTGCGGACGGCGGCCAACAGCACGTCTGGATTTGGTCGTTCTGTTTCCACAAATGTGCCTAGATTGTAGGACAAGCTGAAAGCTTGTCCTACCTTGCAGAAGAAGTTGCGTTCATTTTACCTGATCCAGCGCCAGATTGAGCAACAGCACATTGACGCGCGGCATCCCCATAAAGCCCCATTGGGGTGGCTCCGTGTGCGCGGTCACCAGCGCGGCCACCACGGCTGGCTCCAAATGGCGGGCGGCGGCCACGCGCGCCACTTGCAGTTGGGCGGCGGCGGGGCTGATGTGCGGGTCCAGCCCGCTGCCGGAGGCAAAGAGCATATCGGCGGGGACAGGCGTATCGGCCGCCAAATGGTTGGCCATGCGGAAAGCGTCCGCCCGTGCGGCAACGGTGGCGGCCAGCGTGCGGCTGGTGGGCGCCGCATTGGTGGCGCCCGAAGCACCTAAATTGCCGGCGTGGCTGCCATCCATATAGTTTACGGCTGACGGGCGCGGCCAGAAATAGCGCGCATCCTGGTTGGCCTGCCCCACCAGCGTTGACCCGACAATGACGCCGTTGTCGTCGATCAAGCTGCCCGCCGCTTGGGTAGGGAAGAGCGGCGTCGCCGCCAGGGTCACAAGACCAGGGTAGAGCAAGCCCGTCAAGATTGTGAGAACAACAAGCATACGCAATGCTGGAAAGATGAATTTGCGCAACATCATGATACTCTCCGATTATTAGACATTATCGTAACTATTCACCCCTCCCTAACCCTCCCCTGGCCGCTGCGCTAGGGGAGGGAACTACGCCGCCGTAGGCGGCGCCTGAAGCCCCTCCCCCTCGAGGGGGAGGCTGGGAGGGGGTCTATAGGCTGAATCCATCTTTTGTGACAATCCCGATTATGCCAACCCCACGGCCACCAGCACCATATCGATCAATTTAATGCCGATAAAGGGGGCGATGAGCCCGCCCACGCCAAAGATGAGCAGGTTGCGCTGCAAGGCTGCCGCCGCACTCATGGGCCGGTAGCTAACGCCGCGCAGCGCCAGTGGGATCAAAGCGATGATGATCAGGGCGTTAAAAATGGTGGCGCTGAGAATGGCGCTTTGGGGGGTGGCCAGCGCCATAATGTTGAGGCTGGTTAGCGGGCCGGCGGCGCCGTTGGCGGCGTAGAGCGCGCCAAAGAGCGCCGGCAAAATGGCGAAATATTTGGCCACATCGTTGGCAATGCTAAAAGTGGTCAGCGCCCCGCGCGTCATGAGCAGCTGTTTGCCGATTTCGACCACCTCAATGAGCTTGGTGGGATCGCTGTCCAAGTCGACCATGTTGCCGGCTTCGCGGGCGGCCTGAGTACCCGAGTTCATGGCCACCCCCACGTCGGATTGGGCCAGCGCCGGGGCGTCGTTGGCGCCGTCGCCGGTCATGGCGACCAGGTGACCGGCGCTCTGCTCGCTGCGAATGCGCTTAAGCTTATCTTCCGGCGTAGCTTCAGCCATAAAGTCATCGACGCCCGCTTCGGCCGCAATAGCGGCGGCCGTCAGCGGGTTGTCGCCGGTAATCATGACGGTGCGGATGCCCATGCGGCGCAGTTGCATAAAGCGTTCGTGAATGCCGCCCTTGACCACATCTTTTAATTCGATGACGCCTAATACGGTGCTGTTTGCCGCCACCACCAAAGGCGTGCCACCCTTGTGGGCAATCTCATCCACCGTGCGCTGCACATCCGCTGGGAAATGGCTGCCAGCTGCCTGTACATAGGCTTTGACGGCATCGGCGGCGCCTTTGCGAATCGAGCGGGCCGGCGTTCCGTTCAGCTGCGGGAAGTCAACGCCGCTCATGCGCGTCTGCGCGGTAAAGGGGACAAAATCTACGTGCGTCTGCCCCAAATTGCGGCCGCGCAGGTTAAATTTCTCTTTGGCCAACACCACAATCGAACGGCCTTCGGGCGTTTCGTCAGCCAAGGACGAGATCTGGGCGGCCTCGGCCAGTTGCTCGATTGGCGTGCCTGCACTGCTGAAGAAATTGGCCGCCATGCGATTGCCCAGCGTGATGGTGCCGGTTTTGTCTAGGAGCAACACGTCAATATCGCCGGCGGCCTCGATGGCGCGGCCGCTGGTGGCCAGCACATTGCGCTGGATCATGCGGTCCATGCCGCTAATGCCGATGGCGCTGAGCAACCCGCCAATCGTAGTGGGGATCAGGCAGACCAGCAGCGCGATCAGCACGGGTACGGTGGCGGTGGTGGCGTCGCTGCTCAAGCCCGATTCGTGTTCGCTATAGACGGCAAAGGCTTTGAGCGAGACCACGGCCAGTAAAAAGATGATGGTGAGCCCGGAAAGTAGAATGGTAAGCGCGATCTCGTTGGGCGTTTTCTGCCGTTTGGCGCCTTCGACCAGGGCGATCATGCGGTCCAGAAAGCTGCTGCCCGGCTCGGACGTAATGCGAATCACAATGCGGTCGCTGAGGACGCGCGTGCCGCCGGTCACGGCGCTGCGGTCGCCGCCGCTCTCGCGGATCACGGGGGCCGATTCGCCGGTGATGGCCGATTCATCCACGCTGGCAATGCCCTCAACCACTTCGCCATCTCCGGGAATCTGATCGCCGGCTTCGCAGACGATCAGGTCGCCCTTTTTGAGTTCGGTGGCGGCGACTTTTTCTTCACGCTGGCCAACGAGCCGCCGCGCCATCATCTGGGTGCGCGTGCGGCGTAAGCTGTCGGCCTGGGCTTTGCCGCGCCCTTCGGCCATGGCTTCGGCAAAGTTGGCAAAGAGCACTGTAAACCAGAGCCAGAGCGCAATCTGCAAATTGAAAGCCAGCGCATTGCGCCCCGTAAGCAGGTCGCGCAGGAGGATGCCCGTTGTAAAGAGGGCGCCGACCGCCACCACCAGCATGACGGGATTTTTCACTTGCTGGCGCGGGTCCAGCTTGCGCAGCGCGTCCAGCACGGCTCGCCGCACAATCGGTCCATCAAAAAGCGGGCGGACGGTTGTTTTTGTTTGCATATTTCACCTCGTGTAGAAGGGGAATGTTGGGATTAGAGAGGTGGGGATTGGCCCAATCCCCACCTCCAATCCCCGAGATTTCTAAAACGTATGCCCTGCCTGCATCAGCAATTGCTCCACACTGGACCCAGGCTGAGCGCCGGGAAGAAAGTGAGTGCGCCGACAATCAGGATGACGGCGTTGAGCAGCACCACAAAGAGCGGGCCATCGGTGGGAAAAGCGCCCGGCGAAGGCGGGCTCACTTTCTTGCCCACCATGCTGCCGCCAATGGCCAGCGCCGGAATGATAACGCCAAAGCGGCCAATCCACATGGCAAAGGCCATCAGCGTGTTGTAAAAGGGTGTGTTGGCGTTGAGGCCGGCAAAAGGCGCTGCCGTTATTGCCGGCGCCTGAGGCAAAAGCGTATAGAATTTCGCTCAGACCGTGGGGGCCGGCGTTGGCGCGGCTGCTGAGACCGGCCGTCGTGACCACGGCCAGGGCGCTAAAGAGCAAAATGCAGGCGCTGGGCAAAAGAACGGCGATCATGGCCATTTTGATCTCAAAGGCTTCGATCTTTTTGCCCAGATATTCGGGCGTGCGCCCCACCATGAGCCCGGCGATGAAGACCGTCAGAATCACAAAGATCAACATGCCGTACAGCCCGGCGCCGACGCCGCCAAAGATCACCTCGCCCAGCAGAATGTTGAGCAGCGCCATGCCGCCGGTCAGCGGGCTAAAGCTGCTGTGCATGGCGTTGACCGAGCCATTGGAGGCCGCGGTGGTGGCTGCCCCCAGAGTACACTCGTAGCAATGCCGTTGCGCAGCTCTTTGCCTTCCAGCAGTGGAGCGCCGCCCAAAATGGGATTGGGGGCGGTTTCGGCATAGACATACACGCCAAAGCCCACCACAAAGGGCAGCAGCATGGCCGCAAAGATCACCCAGCCTTGGCGGGTGGCGCCCACCATGACGCCATAGGTGTAGGTCAGCGCTGCCGGGATGAGCAGAGATGGCGAAAAGTTCTAAAAAGTTGGCCAGCGGCGTGGGGTTTTCATAAGGATGGGTGCTGTTGGTGTTGAAGAAGCCGCCGCCGTTGGCGCCGAGTCTGTTTGATGGCAATTTGCGACGCCGCCGGTCCTTGGGGCAGCAATTGACTGGCGCCGGTCAATGTGCGCACTTCAACATAAGGCTGCCAATTTTGAAGCACCCCTTGGCTCACCAGAAGAACAGCCAGCCCCAGCGACAGTGGGAACAAAATATAAAGTGTGCCGCGCACCAAATCAGCCCAGAAGTTGCCCAAGGTTTGCCCGCTGCGCCGCGCCAGCCCCCGCGTCAGCGCAGAATGACCACCGCCATGCCGGTGGCGGCGCTGACAAAATTCTGCACGTTGAGCCCCAACATCTGGGTGAGGTAGCTCATGGTGGTTTCGCCGCCATAGGCCTGCCAGTTGGTATTGGTCATAAAGCTGGTGGCTGTATTGAAGGCCAGCAGAAAGTTCACATTGGGCAAACTGGCTGGATTCATGGGCAGGCGGCTTTGCCCAAGTTGCAGCAGGAGCAAGAAGCCAAAGCCAGCCACATTAAACGCCAGCATGGCGCCCAAATAGTGTTTCCAATCCATCTCGGCATCGGCCTGAACGCCGGCCAGGCGATAAACTGTGCGTTCAATGGGGCGCAGAAGCGGGGAAAGCCAGACGTTTTCGCCTTGGTAGAGCCGAGCCATATAGCGACCCAGCAGCGGGGTACATAAGACCCAGAGCAGAAAGAGCAGTCCGATCTGGATCCCCTCAAAGATAGTCATAATTAAAACCTTTCGGGAAAAAGCAACGCTGTAGATGAGATAGATTAAGAGCAGCAGGGCCACGACGGCGGGCCGCCCAAAGTTCCAAATTCATGGTCTCTCCCTTAGCATTCAACAATGAGAAACGCGCCGCTATAGATCAGGCTGCCCTGGCGCACCGGCGAACCTTCGCGCCACATGATGCGCAAGGTATTGATGGTGGGGAAGGTAATGCGTACACAGGCGGCATCTATGTGTTTGGCCATGCTGCCGCCCAATGTCAGCGACAATACCGAATCAGCGGACTCGGCAAGCCGTGAACGATCTCCAATGGTCATGCCATTATCGAGTAAATAAACACAAGCTACATTGGTCCATCTATAGTCGACAATCATTTTGACGCCTCATAAATGTTGGTCTCAACTATTCGCACTCTGCGGAAAAAATGTGGCTCTGTGAAGTTTTGTGGATTCGGACGCTCCACATTGCCACAATCGTTTGCAGCCTCAATCGTATTCGGTTTTCGATTAAGAGAGTGTCAAGAATGCGGCGTGATAGATCAAGAAATCATAAAGAGAGGATAGTTCAAGCGTAAATTGGCGGTGATGCAGCGGCGGGGCTGGAATGGTGGCAGCCACCTGTGAAGTAGCTGTCACTCCATATCGAATTTGGACACGGATTTCGCTGATTTACGCGGATTTTTGCCGCGGCTCTGGCAAAAATCCGCGTAAATCATTGTGCATCTGCGTACAAATTCTCGCCTGTTTTCTAAACTGTACGGTGGCAAGTACATGACGGCCCAAATGGGCCAAAGGTTCGAGAAACCGAGTTTTTGCCAAAAACTCGGTTTCTAAAGTCCCGCGCAATCCATTCTATTTCAGCCTCAATGTACGAGTTATTTGTCTTCAGCACGGCTGGCAATCTCTATGGTGGCTCGTTGCTTTTTCAATCAGTGTTTGATCAGATAGGGTACATCAATAATCACCAGGTCCTCCTCTGTGCGTAAGCGCATGCGCAAGATGTTGGCCGTCTGATTGTGCAACAGTTGCGCCGGCAGCGAGGTGGGAATAAATTCCGGAATCACAACTGTCGTCAATTGGTTGGAGAATTCGACGTTATTGGCGTATTTGATATATTCAACCAGTGGCTCCAGCACGTCGCGATAATCATAATCAATGAAGATCAGATCGACCCCTGCGGTTAGCTCAGGAAAGCGCTGCCAGCGGCGCACAATCCGTTCGTGCTGTTCAGCGGATGTGCTAACACAGACAGCGCGCACGTGGCTGGAAATACGTTTGGCGTATTTGAGCGCGCGCAGCGTGCCGCGGTGCACATCGGCAATTGGCACAATGGCTACATCGGCAATCTCGTGTAGATCGCTGGGCGCCAGATTGGCGGTGCGCAGCGCTTCGGCCACATGGGCGTAATGGTTGCGGATGCTCTTGAGCATGAGCACAATCAGCGGAATGGCAATGGCGATGATCCAGGCGCCTTCCACAAATTTGGTGGCTACCAGCACCACAAAGACAATGCCCGTTGTGACCGCGCCCACGGCATTGACGTATCGTTTCCACCACCAACCAGCTTCATAGTGGATGGTGGTGGCGCCAGTCTGCATTTCTTCGCCAACCGGCACGCGGCTCACTTTGCCCATCAAGCGCACCATGCCCGCCTGCGATAGCGTAAAACTTAACATCACGCCCAGGGCGTAGAGTGGCAGCATAGCAATTTCGTCGGCGAAAAATCAGTACAATGACCGATGAAAGCAGCGCCAGCACCACAATGCCGGCGCTGTAAACAAGCCGGTCGCCGCGATCAGCATCCAGCGCGGCAAATAGCCATCCGCGGCTAAAAAGGAGCTGAGGCGCGGAAAATCCTGATAACCCGTGTTGGCCGCCAATACTAAAATCATCATGGTGAAGAATTGGACCCAGTAATAGAGCGGGCCGCTGCCGCTGATCAAGCGGGTCATTTGCGAAAGGACGCTGTCGTGTTCGCCGGGTACAATCGCTAGGTGCGTGGCCAGGAACGAGATGCCTAGAAAAAGCGACATGGCCATGACGCCCATCCAGATCATGGTTTTGACCGCGTTGGGCGCTTCTGGCGGCTTAAAGGCCTGCACCCCGTTACTAATGGCTTCGATGCCCGTCAACGCCGTACAGCCGCCGGCAAAGGCGCGCAGGAGCAGCCATAGATAGGCAAAGCCAGCAAATGAACGAACTGGCTCAATATGCAACTCGTGTCCTCGCAGCGGCGCGGCGCCAAAAAAGCCAAAATATCGGGTGAGCCCGATAATTACCACGAGCAAAACCCCGCCTACAAAGGCATAGGTCGGCACGGCAAAGATGGTGCCACTTTCGCGCACGCCGCGTAGATTCACCCAGGTTAGCAATACGATTGCCGTCAAGGCCAGGAGCATCCGATATTCGAATAAAAATGGAAACGCCGATGTAATGGCGCGGATACCCGCCGACACCGACACCGACACAGTGAGCACATAGTCGGTCAGCAGGGCGCCGGCGGCAAACAGTGAAGGCAAAGCGCCCAGATTGTCTTTGGCCACCGTATAGGCGCCACCACCTTCGGGATAGTGCAGAATGGTTTGCGTATAACTAAAGATCACCATTAAAATCAAGAGCGCGATTCCAATGGCCAGTGGCATAGTCAGCCTGAGTGCGCTGCTGCCCATGAGAATCAGTACGCTCATGATGGCTTCTGTGGCATAGGCATTGCTGCTGATGGGGTCGGAGGCGAAGACAGCCAGCGCCCGCACTTTGTCCAGGCGTTCGTGCATTTCAGCGCTGGTGGGAAATGGGGCCCCAATTAAGACCCGCTTGATGTCGCTATAACTCATTATTCAATCCCTTCTTGTGCAAAAAAAGTTAATGTGTAAAGTGTATAGAAAGCGGCATCAGGATTGTGTCAAGAAGGTTGATATGAGCATCAAGAAAAGATCAAGAAATGGGGATCGTTGTAGTGTAAAGAAGCATCTGGAGACCGAGGAATGTATCACGCATCGTATTATCCATACGTATTGGAGTTGCGGCGGCCAGCGGGAACCTCACGCGGCCCGCTGCACACGAAGAATACCTGTTTCATAAGGCTGGCGCGGACCGATGCGCCCGCGGTGGCTGGTTGGGGTGAATGCGGCCCCGTGGCCGGGTTGAGCATTGACGATAGGCCCGATTTTTTGGCGCAGGTGGATCGCATCTGCACCGCAATTAACCGCGGCGTTGAGATGGCCGCGCTGGATTTGACGCCATTCCCGGCGTTGGCCTTTGCGCTGGAGTGCGCACAATTGGACTTGCGGCGCGGCGGCAAGCAGCAGTTATTTGACACGCCCTTTACGCGCGGCGAATGCGGCCTGCCCACGCATGGGCTGATCTGGATGGACGCGCACGACGGCATTTTGCGGCAGATTGAGCGGAAAGCCCAGCAGGGCTTTCGCTGCATCAAAATGAAGGTGGGCGCGCTACCTTTCGAAGCCGAAGTGGCGCTGCTGCGCGCGATTCGGCAACAATTCCCGGCCCGTGAGTTTGCGCTGCGGCTGGACGCCAATGGCGCCTTTTCGCCAGCCGCAGCGCTGGAAAGGCTGCATGAGCTGGCGCCCTTTGACATTCACTTTCTGGAGCAACCCATCAAACCGGCGCGGATGCAGCCCAATGGCGTCGAGGCAATGGCCGCGTTGTGCGCGCAGTCGCCCATTGCGCTGGGGCTGGATGAAGAGCTGATTGGCATGCAGGTGGAGCAGATTGACGCGCTGCTGGATGGCGTGCGGCCGCAGCATTTGGTGCTCAAGCCCACCCAGCTTGGCGGTCTGGCGGCGGCCGAAGCGTGGATGGCGGCGGCGGAGGCGCGCGGCATTCAGTGGTGGATTAATTCGGCGCTGGAATCGAACGTGGGGCTAAACGCGCTCGCCAATGGTTGAGCGCGGATCCGGTGCGGGTACACGGCCTGGGGACGGGGCAGCTTTATACCAATAATATTGACAGCCCGCTGCGTTTGGACGGATGTATGCGCTTACGCTATGATCCGAGTGGGCAGTGGGATTTGCCAGCGGATAAATTGTAAACACGGATAGGGGGAACACGGCATAAAAATAGAAGGCCGACTTTTGTCAAAAGTCGGCCTTCTTGCGGTTACAAAAAAAACGCCGCTACAGCCATTCGCAAAGCTCGGTGGCGTCGGCGATGAGGATGTCCGCGTCTTCCAGGTCTTTCTGCTCGCCCAGGCCGGAGAGGACGCCGGCTGTGGCCATGTTGGCGGCGCGGCCGGAGCGCAGGTTGGCGTCCGTATCGCTGACGACCAGCATGGTGTTGGGGGGGAGTTGCCAGGCATCCGAAATCTTCATGAGCCCCTCGACGTGGGGCATCAAGTTGCGCACATCCTCCTGTGCGATCACCGTGTCGAAGAGCCCGCTGTTTAGCCCGGAGCGGTCCAAAAACTGATCGACTGTAAAGCGGTTGCGAGTTGAAATCAGCCCCAGCCGATAGTGGGGCGCCAGTTCAGTCAGCGCATCCAGCACCTGCGGAACGGCTTGCATCTGTTCGGGCTTGGCGTGACCGCGCAGCCGGTTGAAGGTGGGCAGGAAGCGTTCCAGCTCTTCGTATAGCTCGAAGCGGATAAGCTGGCTCATGAGGAAATGGACCGGAACTTCGAGCATGATCAACAGGCGGCGCACCATTTGGCGACGCTGTTCTTCACGGATGAGTCGTTCCGTCCAGGACGTGCGTTCGATAGTGGTATCGATGAGCCCTAGATTAAGCTGTGCCACGGCGCCGTCCAAATCAAACACAATGCCTTCGATTTTGCGTCCGGCAATCAGACCGCGGATGCGCACGGCGGTCTGGCTAGAGGCTGTTTGTTCAAATGGCTCCAGGTCGAAAAGTTTGGCGTAAATATAGGAGAGAATGGTGCGCGTGCTGGCAATCAGCGGTGTGGCCAGCAGAACGCCCAGCAGCCCAAAGACCAACGCACCGCTGATGACGCCCACAAAGGTCACCGCCGGGTGCAGGCGTACACGCCGCCCCACCAGCCGCGGGATCAGGTTGATCGTCTCATATTGGGCCTGAATCATATAGACCACCAGCACAACCAGCGTAAACGAGATTCCCTCTAAACCCAAAGTGGTGGACTTGCTGAAAAATGAAAGCGCAACGCCGATGGTCGCGCTCAAGCCTGGACCCACTGTGGGCAGAAATTCCATGAAGCCAGCCAGCAGCGCCAAACCACCGGCATTGGGCATGCCGACAATCACCAACGCCACCCAGGTGATAATGCCCACCACCAGCGCCAACACAATTTGCCCGCGCAAAAAGGCATTCCAAATCAGGCTCAGCTCTTGAGCCAACCTACGCACATCTTCCTGCAAGTCCGACGGCACCTGCTCCAGCATAAAGCGCTGGAGTTTGTACATGTCTTTCAAGATCCAGAAATTGAGGACCGAGACATAGATGACCGTCAAGATGCGCGAGGTTACTTCGCGGGCCACCAGGAACGGGTTGCTCGTAATTGAGGCCAGCAGGTTGATCAGCAGCGCGCCGGCATCTTGCAGTAGCTGATCAACCGGCAGGTTCAACCCGCCAAGCAGGGGCAGATTGGCCTGGGCTTGCAAATCGGCAATGAGGCTTTCCAGCGCGGCCTGCAGCGAGTTGACCATCTCCATGAGCCGGGAGATAAAGAGCGCCGGCGTAATGGCCAGCAACGTGATCAGCACTACATAGAGGACGGCCACGGTGGTGGCGCGTCCCCAGCCCGTGCGCCGTTGGATCCAATTGACAGGATAGCTGAGGATGAATGAGAGCAGAAAAGCAACGATGGTAGGCGGAATCATGACCCGGAAGGTGATCAGCAAGGCGATAGCCAGCAGCACCAGGGTCGAACTGACAATAATTTTGGTAACTGTCTTCCAACGGCGGGAGGTCATGTATTGGCAAATTCAGATCTGATCATGGAAAAATTAGAAGAGCTTAAATTGATTTAGCGGCCAATAGCGCAGCCACACGCGCCCAATAATATATTCGCGCTGTACAGAGCCAAAGGTGCGGCTGTCGTTGCTGTTGCCCCGATTATCACCCAGCACAAAATATTGGAGTGGCCCCAACGTGATTGTGGGCGTATCATATTCAGACAAGTTGTGCGGAAACGATTCGTCGAGCACTTGACCATCGATGAGCACAATGCCGTGATGAATTTCTACGGTTTCGCCCGGCAGCCCCACTACGCGTTTGACCAACATCTCTTCCATGATGGGCATGTTGATTACAACAATATCATTGCGCTGCGGCGTGCGGAAGCGATAGCTGATCTTGTCGATGATCAAGCGTTGGGCTTCAAACAGATTGGGCTCCATGCTGCGACCGTAAACAATGGTGGCTTGGGCCAGAAAAAGGTGGATGACCAGCGCCAGCACCAGCGCCGGCAGAACTACTTGGATAATTTCTTGCAACAGGAGCCAGCCCAGAGGGCTGCGTGGCTCAACGTGGATGATTTCGTGCTGGTGGGTTTCTTCATTGCGGTCGGCGATGAGCGTGAATTCTGCGGGTGTGTAAGATGTGGAAAAAGGACGTTTGGCCGTCGACTGCGATTTGTGTGAGTGAAACTTGTCCATCTTTTACTCCGATAAAACGAATTCAAATAGACTATACAGGCGTCAAACAAGTGCAGACGCCGATATACAACAGTACGTACACCGCAACGGTGTTTGCGATATAGGCGCCGGTTTCCATAATCTACTGATAGTACATGAAGCGGCGGCAAAGCATTCACAAGTATATCTTTTGCCAGATTTTTATCAAAATGTAGTTATATGCCGCAAGCTAAATCAGAGTTGACTGTGGGCGTTGCAAACGATATACTATAGCTTTATGATAATTATGTGACATCGTAAGTTTGATCAGCCGTCGCTCACAAGGACCGGCGATAAAGCCGGATTCAACAAATGGGATCACGGCCCCTATAGCTGGTGATGCTACGATATACTATAATACTGCGGTTGCGCATAGATGAGAAATATCTGGTGCATTTTCCGTCGCGTGGCGTATTTTCATTTATGCTAGAGCCAAGGATGAAGATTGTATTGAGTTTCACCGTTGTACTTTATTGCTCCCCCTCAATGCACCTGGTTGGCTAGGGCGATTTCAGAATGCTCAATGCCCAGGCTCGGCGCCTGATGGTAGCCCCGATACAGGCGTTCTCTGCGCTTGTTGAAGGCAAAGATGGCTGATTTCCTGAAACGGCCTGGCAAAATTCATCATTAGTGGCTGATACTCCATCCTGCTGTACGACACCGTCGATCAGAATTTCAGATGATTCTAATAGTGTTAAATAAACACATACCTATAATGTTTTTGGCGAGACTTTCGCGAATTTTTCTAATCATTGTTCTTTGTGTTTTGCCTGGGACATCGCATCTGGCCCTGGCCAAAACCACTCTCAGTCCATCTGTGGGGCCGGCATATAGCGGTCGGCAGCAAACCACGCCAACGGACGGCCAGACCGCAGAGCCAGCACTTTCACCTCAAGAACAGCGTCTGGAAGAAGCGTTGGATCTCTATTTGGGCCAAATGTCTGTGGCGGATAAAGTGGGTCAGCTTTTTGTCGTCTCATTCGAAGGCAACGATGTTTCGGAATTAGGTGACATTGCCGAACTGATCTACGTCTATCGCGTGGGGGGCATAGCGCTTAGCCCGCGCATGCACAACTTCACCAATGACAAAAATACGAATACGCCGGAAAATGTGGCGCGGCTCATCAATCAATTGCAGGCAATCTCCTATGGTCTGTTTTTGCCCAATGGTGACGCGCTGAATTTGGACCAACTCGCCACATATCAGGAGCGGGGAATACCCCCCAGCGGCCTGCGCGCGCTGGCGCGTAGCGAAGATCTGAACCCGCTGAACATTCCACTCTTTATTGCGGTGGAACAGCAGGGGGACAATTTGCCCAATACGATGTTGCGACAAGGTTTTACTGAGCTGCCGTCTCCGTTGGCCCTGGGCGCCACCTGGAAGCCTGATCTGGCCAAAAAAGTCGGGCGCATTGTAGGGCAGCAACTGCGCGCCGTCGGCGTCAACATGCTGTTAGGACCCAGCCTGGATGTGGTGGATCAGCCCTTGCCCGACAAGGTGGGCGGGCTGGGCCTTTTTGCCTTTGGCGGCGATCCCAACTGGGTCAGCCGCATGGCGCGCTCCTACATTACGGGCGTACATGAGGGCGGCAGTGGGCGCGTTCTTACCATTGCCGGGCACTTTCCGGGACAGGGCGGCAGCGATCGGATTCCCGATCTGGAAATCCCGACTATTCAGAGCAGTGAGCAGGAATTACGCCGGATTGATCTGCCGCCATTTGCGGCTGTAACGCGCACCGATTCCAGCATTGTAAATGATGGCGGGGAGTGGAGTTCCACCGATGGCCTTATGTCCAGCCACGCCCGCTTTGCCAGCCAGCAAGGCGCGGTAACCGAAGGCAACCCCAGGCCTATTAGTCTCGCCACGCAATTGGCGCAAATGTTACAAGGCCCCGATTATGCCGCGTGGCGCGAGCATGGGCTCGTCATGAGCAATGCGCTGGGTGTACCCGCCATTCAGAAGACATTTGAGTCCGCTGCCACTGGCTTTCCCGAGCGGCGGATTGCGCTGGAAGCCTTTAACGCCGGCCACGATCTGCTCTATCTGGGTGAGTTTGGCGAACCTGGCAATTGGCTCGATCAAAAGCAGAATATCACCGAGACCATCCAGTTTTTCCGCGGCCGCTATGAAACCAATGCCGAATTTCAGGCCAGTGTCGATGCGGCGGTGCGGCGGATTTTGCGCGTCAAGTTGCGTCTATATATTGGGGACGGCAGCCCTCTGCCTGAGCTAAATCCCCAAAATGCACCGGACCAATCTACGCCCGCCGCCGGCACAGACACCGTTACAAATACCGCGCCAATCTCGGGTACCGAGCTGCTTACGACCCCCATTACGGTGGCGGCGACCATCACGGACGCGCTGCCCGGGCCTTTGATTTCACCGCTGCTGGCTACCGTCACCCAACCGCTGACAAGCACGGGCGGCGTCACCATTACACAGCCGATTACGCCCAGCAATCCGCCGGACGCATCGGATGCATCAGCCGTTACCATCACCTATCCCATCACGCTGGCGCAGGCGATCCCGCTGACCACTGTACTTGTGACGGCGGAGGATTTGCAGGCGTTCAGCCCGGAAAACCTGGCATTGGCCGATGCAGATATTCGCGAGGTGTCGCGCGCATCCATCTCTCTCCTGGCGCCCGATCCGACCGCATTAACGGAACCGCTGCCGGCCCCGCCCCAGGCCAATGAGCGAATTCTCATCTTTACCAACAGCCGTTTGCAGCAGGAATGCGCCGATTGTACCGCCGAAGTCGCCGTGGCGCCGGATGAATTGGCCGACATTATACGTAATCTGTATGGGGTGGAGGCTACCGGCCAAATTTCAGACAGCCTGATTAGCAGCCTCGCTTTTAGCGATCTGATGCAGTTGCTAGATGGAGGTAATGCCGAGGCCATGGCGACGCCGCCTGCCGATGCCGAAGTGGGCGCCGAAATTGAGTCCTTTGAGGAGCAGCCCTCGGCAACCCCAGAGGCGGCTGCCACCAGAGAAGTTGCGCCGGCCGAGACGCCGCCGACTCAGGCCAATCTGGATAAGAATGCCAAAACCGAACTGCGCATTGCCGAGGCCGACTGGATTATTTTTGCCATGTTGGATGTAAATCCAAATGATCCCAACAGCGCAGCGGTCAAGCGCTTTCTAAGCGAGCGGGGCGATCAGCTCTCCAACAAGCGCGTAGTCGTATTGGCCCTCAACGCGCCCTATTTTCTGGATTCCACCGAAGTCAGCCGATTGACTGCCTATATTGGCGTTAACAGTAAAATCCAGCCGTTCATAGAACAGGCGGTGTTAACCCTCTTTAAGGCTAGCCCAGCGACGGGCGCGCCGCCTGTCAGCGTGCCGGGTACTCATTTTAATAATTTGAGCGAACGGCTGCAGCCCAATACCAACCAAATTTTGCCATTAAAGATTACGATGAGCGATACGGTGATTGCCCCACTGCCCGAGGCTGAAGATGTGGTGGAAGTGAAGTTACAGGTCGGCGATCAGATCGCTTTGCAAGTGGGTCCAATCCTGGATGGCAATAACAATCCGGTGGCCGACGGCACCCCGGTCGAATTTGAACTGGTCTACGAATCGGAAGGTTCGGCGTTGGTGGCCGAACTGGCAAACACGCGCAGCGGATTTGCCCAACGCGATATTCTCATCGATAAGAGCGGCGTGATGCGCATTTCGGCCATTAGCAAAGTGGGTGATAATGCGCAGCTTGCCGCCAGGAGTGAAGAATATTCTTTCAACGTGGCGGACAATCCTGCATTTGTACCTATAATCCCCGAGGCGACCGCCACGGCCATGGCCGCACAAACGGCGCAAAGCAATGGCCAGGCCAATGCAAATGCGGATCAACCGGCGGCAAATGGTGCTGAGACCCCTTCCACTACGCCAACCGCCAATGGCGGGGTGACCACGACCGTCGCCCCCACACGCCGCGTGCATCTACAAACCTTCCTTATGGCGCTTTTGACCATGCTGGGCATGCAGTCATTCTTGCTCATCGTACTAGCGCGTACGCAACCGCGCGTACAGCTCCTGCGCAATATGCTGTGGGCCATGATTATGGGGCTGGCAGCCTATATTGTGTACTTTGCGTATGTGGCTTTCGGCGCCAACGTTGTGCCGGGCGCATCCTGGCTGCAGAACGAAACCTATCCGTGGGGCACGGTGATCATTGTCTTCATCGCCATGCTGATCCCGCTGCTCTGGCTGCAATTGCGCCACGAACAATGAAAAATAGAGCATAAAAAACAGCGGCGGTGGGTTTGTTTGTACAACACCCAACCCGCCTCTTTTTTGTTTACCCAAAGCACCCCCGACAGGATTCGAACCTGTGACACCTGGCCCCGGAAACCAGTGCTCTAATCCGCTGAGCTACGGGGGCGTGCTGAAATCAGTTATACCATATGGTCTCTGCTTGCTGCAAATTATATTTCTGACCGCCAACAATTCATAGTCCGCGCCAACAATTCGCCCCTTTGCGCCGAGGACGGGTATAATGTAGGGCATGTATCTTGATCGTAGTTACCAACCACGCCGACGCCGTAGAGGCAGAATAGCTCTATGGCCATTTTTTTGGGTGGCTATCATTGGCATTGTCCTCTATGAGCAGCAACCTGCTTGGCTCACCGCGCGGCCGCTGCAACCCACCCCCGTACCCACGCGCAGCGCCATCTCCTTTCTGGCGGAGGCTGACCGCCAATTGTTGGCCCGTGATTACCTGGGCGCCATGGCGGCCTATCGCGATGTGGCGCGGTTGGAGCCGGATAATCCGGAACCTTACATTGCCATTGCCGATATTCAACTGATGTTGCGCAATCTGGACGCCTCGTATGCCGCCGCCGAGCGCGCGGTGCAAATCGCCCCGGAAGACCCCAACGCATTGGCCTCGCTCAGTCGCATTTTGGATTGGCGGGGCGAGTATGAACTTTCGATTCAGCGCGGTCTGGAAGCGCTTGAATATGCACCCGATAATCCGAAAGTGTTGGCCGGTTTGGGGGAAGCCTATAGCGATGTGCGCAACTTTCCTATTGCCGAGAAATATCTGGCTGACGCCTTTGAAATTGACCCTAAAAATGTGCTGGTGCTGCGCAACCTGGCCTATTTACAGGAGATGCAGGGCGAATATGAAGAGGCCATCCGGCTTTATGATCAGGCCATCGCGGTGGCGCCCAATCGCTTCGACCTGTATCTTGAAAAGGGGCGCCAATATGAAATTGGGCTGCTGGATCTGGAGAAGGCCGATGAAAACTACACAAAAGCCGTGGAGCTTTACCAATCCGCCTTGACCCTGGATGCCCAGGGCTACGGCGTCTACAATCTGGGCGATCCGTTCCGCGCCGTGAACATTTTGCGCAAGGCCAAAAGCGCCGACCCTGAATATGGGTTGGGGCGCGTGCATCTGGGCATGGCCTATTACGCGCTGCGCAACTATGAAGACGCCGTGCCGGAACTGGAAGTGGGCGTCAAGCTATTGGGCGATGAGGCGCGCATTGAGCATATCTATTCGCTGGGGCTGGCCTATATTTATAAAGAAGATCCCGAGTGCGACAAGGCCATCCCTTGGCTGCAACGCGCTCTGGAAATTGAACCAGAAAGTGGACCTGCCTTAGACGGTTTGGCCCGCTGCCGTAATTCATGATCAAAGCTTTCCTATGACATTTAAACGTACGCGCTTAAAATCCGCCCTGCCGCAGACCGTGACGTTGCCGCTGGTAGAGCAGGAATCGCCCCAGGAGCAGAATGGCCAACACGCGGCCAGTTCCACCATTCAAGGGCTGCCGGCGCACGAAGCCACATTGACTGACTTAGCCGCTGTCCGCGGCGCCTCTGAAGAGCGCACGCGCGTCAGCAAGCGCCGTTTGCAGCGCCGCCCAACGCCCTTGCTTGTCTTGCAGCAGCCCTTGCAGGCCGGCGTGCGCAAAGTGTTCGATCTGCGGCGTTTGATCATCGTGTTGGCGCTGAGCGGCGCTGTGCTGCTAATGCCCCAACCGGAAGGCCTTTCGTTTGACGGGCATCGCGCGTTGGCCCTTTTTGTCTTTACCGGCGCCATTTTGGCGCTCGAACCGGCGCCGCTGCCTATTGCGGCGCTTATGGTGCCAATTGGCCAAGTTGCGCTGGGCATCGACACGGTGGATGGCGCCTTTGCCCCATTTGGACGCCCCGTGGTTTTTTTGATCCTGGGCAGCCTCTTTCTGGCCGAGGCGCTGCGCAAGCATGGCCTCACCCGTCGCCTGGCGCTCTACGCCATTATTTACAGCGCCGGCCGCTTCGAAATGCTGCTGCTGGGCCTGATGATGATAACCGGGCTGCTCAGCATGTGGGTGCTCAATACGGCCACTGCCGCCGTGCTCATCCCAGTGGCCATTACCATTGCCCAACGCGTGCAGCGCGCCGAAGATGCCCAGCGCGTGCTCAAAATGCTGGTGCTGGGGATCGGCTACAGCTCCAGCCTGGGCGCCATTGCCACGGTTATGGGCAGCGGGGAAAATGCCATTGCCAGCGGCCAGCTCGACGAAATCATGCCGTTTGGTTTTCTGCACTGGATGGTCTATGGGTTGCCGATTGCCCTACTTCTGCTGCCCTTTAGCTGGTTCCTGCTGCTGCGCGCCTTTCCAGGCCCGCATATTGAAATCGATACGTTGCCGGCGCTGCGTGAAATTACTCGATTGGGCAACTTTAGCCGATCTGAACTAAAAATTATCCTGGCGCTGAGTTTGTCCGTCTTGCTGTGGATCAGCGGCGCGACCATCGAAGAGGAGTTGGGGTTGCCGGATACGATTTTGAGCAGCGCCGTGGTGGCCATTGGCGCCGTGGCCGCCCTTTCGGTGGAGGAAGTAATTGATTGGAACGACCTAAAAGGCGTTAATTGGGGCGTCTTTTTTGTGATTGGCGCCGGGCTCACATTGGGCGACGCGCTGGACAAAACGGGCGCCGGGCTCTGGTTTGCCCAACAGCTTTCACCGCTGCTCATGGGGTTGCCCTATGCCGCCATTTTGCTGATCCTGGTTGTGCTCGGTTTTGCCCTCACCCAGTTTATGAACAACGTCACGCTGGGCGCCATCCTATCGCCCATCTTGATCACATTGGGGCAAGCCAGCAACATTCCACCCACGCGGTTGTTGATTCCAACCATCTTTGTGATTGCACTCGCCTATGCGCTGCCCGCGGCCTCCGCCCGCATGACGCTGGTGGCTGTTTCCGGCGCCGTAGAACGTAAAGATATGATGCGCACTGGCCTCTTGATTGGCGTGCCGTCGGCCGCTGTGATCTGGTGTTTTTTCTATGTGTTGAGTCAGATGGGGTGGATTTAGCGAGTGGTGAGTCGATGCCAGTAAGTTAAGCGTTTTCGTGTCCATCGTAGACAGTGTCCAGTATTCAGTATTCAGCGTGAGTTCCGAACTGAGTACTGAATAATGCTAACTTAATGACATTGAGTGATGAGTAACGAGTCGCGGGTAGTGAGTAACCTGAAATATTGTCGATTATGGATGGGGAGGAGGGGCTATGCGTGTATGGGTAATTGGGGCTGGCCGGGCCGGCTCGTCTGTGCTGCGTCAACTGCGGAAAAACCCGGATATTGAGGTGGTGGTGAGCGATCCCATCGAAAAGCCACGCGCCGTATTGGATGGGCTGATTGATAAAGTGGACATTGTGGAGCGCGTCACTCTCCTCAATGTGAACGAATATGCCCGCCGCCTGCGCCCGGATCTGATCCTCATCACGACGGGCGCGGGCAGCCAGAGCTTTGGCAATGTGGCCGGTGGCGTCGCTTTTGCTGAGGCGCTCAATTATGAAATCTCATCGGCCAGCGATTTCCCTTGCCTGGTTATCTCACGATCCAATGTCGCGTAACTATTGTGCTGCGATTGTGATGAGAAACGGCTTTTCCGTTGCAGTGCAGCCAGAACCCTAACGTCGGTTTTCATTCAGAGCGAACTATAAGTGTATGGCCAATACGACGCCGATACCAAATTCAACGCCGCACAACCTGGGGCTTTTTCGCTTGCAGGGCTTCAGCGGCAGACAATCTGAACTGCTCAAGCTCCATGAGTGGCTGACCGGGGGGGATGATCTGCCCGCCATTTTTATTACGGGGCCGCAAGGCATTGGCAAAAGCACGCTGGCCACCGCCGTGGCTTGGAATCATTTGCGCCATTTCTCGGATGGCATCATCCGCGTGGGCGCGGCGGGTGGTGACCGTTTCCGCATCTATGACATTGTACGCACCATGGATACGGTTTTTGGCACCACCCTGACGCGCGTCAGCGAAGAGCGCTGGGGCATCAACATTCTGGAGCAACTCTATCGGCGTAAGCGCTTGCTGATCCTGGACGAACTCTCCGGGGCTACCGAGAGAGAGCTGAGCATCATCGTCAATATCATCAGCCATCTGCATGAGTCAGGCGGGCAGTCGCGCATCTTGCTCATTAATCGCAACTACAGCCCGGTGATAGCTGGGTTTGTGCAAGATCAGCTTTTGCCGTTGCGCGGGCTGGAGAGAGATAATCTGGACCAGTTTGTACAAACGCGTGCGCCGGCGCCGGTGCGTCAATATGCACTCGAACACCTAGATCAACTGTACGAATTTACGGCGGGCGAACCGCTGACCATGCGGCTGGCCCTTGGGCTCCTGCTCGACTACTCCTGGCCCGAACTGGCGACTATGCTGGAGGATATGTCGATTGACGAAATTCCCACTGCTGAGGCGGCTGACCAACCAGATGGTGAAGCGGCCGCACTGCCGAAGGCTCGTTGGGACAGTATTAACCTGGTTGGATTTGCGGTGGAGAATCTGGCCGTTGCCTATCCCGAAGTGGGACCGCTGCTGGATCGACTGGTGAGTGCGGCGGGTGGCGCCTCTCTGGCCGCCCTGCATGATCTTTTTGGCGCCGACTTGGGATTACGGCTGGACGAGACCTTGCAGCAGCTACAGGATCGCGCCTTGCTGGAGCGCGATCGCTATCAGGAGCGTGTGGTCATGCACCCGGTTGTGCGGCGCTATCTCAGTGAAAACGCCACCATGCTGGGCGAAGAGTGGGATCGTAACCATGCCGAATATTATGCGGAAGTCGTGCAAAATTACCAATTGCTGCCCCTGGAACGCTGGCCCGAAGTGGATGTGGAGTGGGGCAACATTTATGAGGGCGCCGATTGGTGCGCCGGGCGTGTGCAGCGCCTTTGGGAACGTATTCCGCTGGACATTATTAGCGAACCAGCTATTGATGAGGTAGGGCTCAAGCTAGAGCAGGCGGATCTGCTCGCCGATTTGCGCCTGACGCGCACCTATGCGCTGGCGCTGGCCCATTACGCGTTTTGGCGCCACCCGCCGGGTATTGTGGATTGGTTGGCGGCGGGGGCGGTGGCTTCGCTGGCCCTCAACGATATGCGTAACTATGCCTGGCTGCTGTTGAGCATTGGACGCCATCTCTTCTTTAGGAATCAGGTGGAGGCGGCAATGCCTTGGCTGGAACGGGCGCGCGCCATTTTTGATGAACGCGACTTGCTGCGCGAACTGGTCTACGTTTATACAGATTTGGGTACGTCACTCCGTATTTTGAACAAACCGCGCCAGGCGCTGGACCACTTCCTCACCGTCTTCGACTGCATTGCCGAATTGGGCGATCCCACCAGTCTGGCCACGGCTTACATGAATCTGGGGAGCGCCTATTATAGCGTTAACAACTTTGAACAGGCTCTGCGCAAACATCGGCGCGCATTGCGCGTAGCCATGCGCCGCAATGATCGATACGCCATGGCCAGCGCATACAACAACATGGGGCTGGCGCTGGAACGCATGGAGCGTTTGCCCGAAGCCGAGCAAGCGTACGAACGGGCGCTGCTGGAATTCCGCCGCATCGGCGACCTGATTGGCGTGAGCACATGTTACAATAACCTGGGCTCGGTCAACTATGAACGAGGCGGACACGGGCAGGCGCTCAAATGGTACGAACTGGATCTCAAACTGTCGGAAGTGCGCGGCGCCTGGACCGACATGGCGGCCACGTTGCACAACCTGGGTCATGTGGCATTGGAACAGGAAGATTACGACCGCGCCGAAGGATACTTCAAACAGAGCCGCGATCTTTATGCCGCTTTCCAGCTAACCGAATATGTACAAGAAGAGCAAGAAATGATAAAATACGTGGTGGCCCAAAAACCAAGATGATTTTTGGCCGCTCCTCCCCCTTGACGCACAAAGTGCGTCTTTCCGGCCACGCAAACAAAACGCTAACGAAACATTGACGTTTTGTCTACACTTATCCCCCCATATAGCGTGATTCTATGATTTAGAGATTTGCCAGGACGAATTGAATAGGCTATTATATCGCCCGTTAGCACTCACATAGCGAGAGTGCTAACGGGTTTTTTGTGAGTGTTCTGGTAAATATGGCGTCGGCAAATGTGCCGGCAACCATTAATACAGCTTTTGTTTATTGGTTAACCATTGACATTAGGAGGAAAATTCCGATGAATCTTAAACCCCTTGGAGATCGATTGGTTGTACGGCCAACCGAGCAGGAAGAGCAGACCTCTTCGGGTCTCTTTTTGCCCGAGACGGCCAAGGAAAAGCCGCAACAGGGTAAAGTGGAAGCCGCCGGTCCCGGCGCCCGCAAAGAGAGCGGCGAACGCATTCCCATGGATGTGGAGGTTGGCGATACGGTGCTTTATGCCAAATATGCCGGCACCAACATCAAAATTAATGGCAAAGAGCTGTTGATTCTCAAAGAGAGCGACATTCTGGCCATTGTCGAAAACGGCGCGAAATAAGCAAAATTTATCAATCTGCTTCTATAGTCGATGTGATACCGTGCGCAAGTGACAATGTCGCTATTTTAACCCCAATGATCTTCTAAAATGGCGGGTTGTAAATAGGAAAAGCGCACAGAGTTTCAGCCTTAAATTAGGAGAAAAAAATGGCAAAGCAACTTGTTTTTGAAGAGCAGGCTCGTCGTAAGCTCAAGGCCGGTGTAGATGCCCTGGCCAATGCAGTAAAGACCACCCTCGGCCCCAAGGGGCGCAACGTGGCCCTGGACAAGAAATGGGGCAGCCCCACCGTCACCCATGATGGCGTGACCGTGGCCAAGGAAATTGAGCTGGAAGACCCGTTTGAGAATATGGGCGCCCAGCTTCTGAAAGAAGCCGCCACCAAGACCAATGACGTGGCTGGCGACGGCACCACCACCGCCACCGTGTTGGCCCAGGCCATTGTCAATGAAGGCCAGAAGAACATGGCCGCCGGCGCCAACCCCATGCTGCTCAAGCGCGGCATCGAAGCCGGCCGCGACGCCATTGTGGCCGCTCTGAAAGAGATGGCCACGCCGGTGGCTGGCGCTGAAGGGATTTCGCAGGTTGCCAGCATCTCCGCCGGCAACGACAAGCACATTGGCGACCAGATTGCCGAGGTCATGGACAAGGTCGGCAAAGACGGCGTCATCACCGTCGAAGAGAGCCGCGGGCTAGAAGATGAAATCGAATATGTGGAAGGTATGCAGCTCGACCGCGGCTACCTGAGCCCCTACTTCGTCACCAGCTCCGAGCGCATGGAAGCCACCATCGACGATCCCTATATTTTGATCACCGACAAGAAAATCAGCAGCGCCCAGGACATCGTTCCCGTGCTGGAGAAGCTGGTGCAGATTGGCAAGCGCGATGTGGTCATCATTGCCGAGGATGTGGACGGCGAAGCCCTGGCCACGCTGGTGCTGAACAAGCTGCGCGGTATGGTCAACGCTCTGGCCATCAAGGCCCCTGGCTTTGGCGACCGCCGCAAGGCCATGCTGCGCGACATCGCCATCCTGACCGGCGGCACCGTCATTACCGAAGAGCTGGGCCGCACGCTGGACAGCGTTGTGCTGGATGACCTGGGCCGCGCCGCCAAGGTGAGCAGCACCAAGGACGCCACCACCATTGTGGACGGCGCCGGTTCCAGTGACGCCATTCAAGGTCGCATTAGCGAAATCCGCTCTGAGGTTGAAGCCAGCACCAGCGATTACGACCGCGAGAAGCTGCAAGAGCGTCTGGCCAAGTTGGCCGGTGGTGTGGCCATCATCCGCGTGGGCGCCGCCACCGAGACCGAGCTGAAAGAGAAGAAGCACCGCGTGGAAGACGCCCTGAGCGCCACCCGCGCCGCCGTGGAAGAAGGCATTGTCCCCGGTGGTGGTGTTGCGCTGATCAACTCGATTCCGGCCCTGGACAGCATTAGCCTGGAAGGCGATGCCGGCACTGGTGTCAAGATTCTGCGCCGCGCCCTGGAAGAGCCCATGCGCATGATTGCCTCCAATGCTGGTCTGGACGGCGCCGTGGTTATTGAGAAGGTGCGCGGTCTGCACGGCGAAGGCAAGAAGACCACCGGTTACGATGTGCTGAGCAACGACTACGTCGACATGCTTACCGCCGGTATCATCGACCCCGTCAAGGTTACCCGCAGCGCGGTTGAGAACGCCACCTCCATTGCGGCCATGATTCTGACCACGGCCGCTCTGGTTACCGACATTCCTGAGAAAGAGGCGCCGATGCCTGCCGGTGGCGACATGGGCGGCATGGGCGGTATGATGTAAAGCCCATTTTGGGAAAATAATTACGCCAGGTATGCGTGTTGCGTATTGCGTATACCGGTCGAGACGATTGTTCGTTGAGGCGTAGTTATCGCGTTAACGTGGCCTATAACAAAAAGGGAGCGCATTTTTGAGCGCTCCCTTTTTGTTTCTCCGTTTTTCGATTTCAATTGAAAGTTACCCCAGCACGCCCCCCAACCCCAGCCGGGCAATATCGCGGCGCGTCAGCCGCTCACCCACAAGCAGGCGCGGCAGCACCAGATCGACCACGTTTTTGGCCGGGCTGCGAATACAGCCGGGTGCGCAGAGAATGGGTTTGCTGTCGGCGTAAGCCAGCGCCAGCAGGTTGCCCGGATCCACCGGCGCCCCAAAATGTTCGATGCACGCGCCAGCCTGCCGCAGCCCGTTGAGCACCAGCGCATCGGCATCGTTGATTGAAGTCTGCCCAGCCACAATTAGCATATCGGCTTGCGCCAGCAGAGCGGCGGCGGCGTTGGCCACCGTCATTTCATCGTGGGCCACTGTCTCCACTTGGTGCAGCGCGCTGCCTAGCAACTCCAGCCGCTGCATAACGGCGCGTTCGAATTGGGCGCGCAGCTTGGCATGAGCCGCCGGCTGGCCCACAATCAGCAGCGATACAGTTTTGCGTTGCATGGGGCGTAAATCGATTAATGGTGGGAACTGGTCGATCAGCGCCACGGCCTCTTCGATCACCGATTGGGCAATGGCAAAAGGCAGAATTTTGACGGTGGCGATCTGCTGTTTGAGCGTTTGCACCACCGTGTGTTGGGACACGGTGGCCAGCGTTACGCCCGGCAGTTCGTTGAGCGCAAACAGCCGCTCTTCGGCCACATACACAACGCCGAGCGCCCTGCGTGTAGATTGACGCGTCCCCCTATGCCGGGGTGAATTTGCAATGCTGAGTTTTGCAACGCTTGGGCCAGCCGGGCGGCGGCCGCTTCTTCATCCAGATCATCGGCGTCCAATACGGCCACGTCAATGGTGCATTGGCCAATCTTGCGCAGCGGCTCCACATGCGCCCTGGTGACGCGCGTGCCTTTGCGCAGCACGCGGCGACCCGTCGCATCCACCACGTTATACGAGGCAATATGGCCCACGGCTTCTTCAATTGGCAAACGGGAGATGTGCATGGGAATGGATACCGCAAATTAGGCAGGTTTTAAAAATGTGCGAGGGGGCTACACAAGCCAGGAGTATTTTAGAATGGTGGTTGACACGCTGGCCACGTCCCCTTCCTGAAAGAGGCAGAGACGGCTTTGGCGCGCGCGGCTGCCTCTTTCAGGAAGGGGACCACACGAGATCCCGTAGTGACCAACTGATCGCAAATTAACCCGCGATAGCCCAGGAGATGAGCGCAAAGAGCAGCGTGACAACCACGGCGCCGACGCCTAGCGAATAGGGCAGCATTTCGGGCGTAGTCAATTTGGTCATCAGATCGCCTTCGGAGACGGAGCGCGTAAGGTCGCTGACCGTGTCGCGCGTCACGTCTTTGGCCACGGTGGCGGCCACAGAGACGGCGCTGGGCGGGGCGACTTCCACCACCGGCGCGCCTTCCACATTGGAAATCCGCGCCTGAATTTGTCGATCTAGCGACTCCAGGCCCTGGCGCGTAATCGATTTGGCGCTGCTGTCAATGAGCCGCTGGCCTACACCGGCGATCTTGCCGCCGACCTGGGCTTCACCGGTGTAGCTCATCAGCGTGCCTTCGTCGGCGTCGGCGAGCGAGACATCGCCTTCGCCATTGAGAAAACCGGAAGGCCCTTGCCCGCTCACTTTCATGTGATAGCTGTTCAATTCGTTGATGTCGGTGATCTCGATCTGCCCGTCGAATTTGCCCTGTACAGGCCCCACGCGCACGTTGAGCGCCGCTTCATACTGATTTTCACCCACTTTTTCCAGCTTGTCGCCGCCGGGCATGGCCTTGCCCAACACCGTGGGGTCCATCAACGCTTGCCAGACCGCCTCACGCGGGGCATTAAATGTATAGGTGCCTTCAAGTTTCATCTACGATCTCCTTATTTATCTCAAATAGACGTAACTACTCAGCCGTTCCCTGAGCCTGTCGAAGGGAACGGCTGAGTAGCTACAAATAGACAACGATTCTACAATTGTTCAAGTCGCTGCCGCATGACTTCAAAGCCAATAATGGCGGCGGCGGCGGCCGCGCCGAGGGCGTAGCGATAGTCGCGGCCATAGGGTATTTCGATTATCAAATCCGCTTTGCGCATAAAAGAGCGCGTAATGCCCCGTTTTTCCCCGCCTAGCAGCAGAAAAAGCGGCTGGGTCAGATCGGTGACATAAAGCGAAGTGGCGCCTTCTTGTCCGGTACAGGCGATTTGCAATCCATGCTGACGGAAAAAATCCGCCGCCGTTTCCGCATCCTCGGCCACGGCGGTGGCTATGCGTTCGCTGGCGCCGGCCGAGGACCGAGCCACCACGCCCGCGGCCGTCATCCAATTGCGTGGGCGCACCACCACGCCAGTGGCGCCGGCGGCGTAGAGCGTCCGCACGGCCTGCCCAAAATTGAATGGGTCTTCAATACCATCCAACATGACGACGAACGGACATTCCCTATTTTGCAACAAGTCGCCCAGGCTGACAAAGTGGCGGGGGCCTACAACGGCAATCATACCGCCGTGCGATTGGCCGTTGACCTGGGCGTCAATTTCCGCCGCCGGCGCAAAATGGAGCGGAATGCCCTGACTGGCCGCCATCTGTTCAATGTGCGTCAGGTGGCGCTGACGCTGCTGCCGCTTGATGCGCGAGGCTTGCGCTTTGTCCTGCTGAATCACGATTTTGTGGATGGGACGCGAGCGCGCCTCTAGAACGGCTTCAATGGAGATGTGTCCTTCCAACAGTTGCACGTCGGTTTCCATTGGGCTAGTTTAGCAAAAGGTTGCCGTAAAAGAAAATTCTACTGAACTTTTCCGCCTAAAATTATTGGGCAATAGTCAGAATATAGTTATAATAGCGTCTGGAATAGATTGCATACATTTTGTAAGATAGGCCCTATGCTGAAAGCGGAAATTCGGAACGGCGCATATTATGATTCGGTGGTGCTCATGCAGTTGCAGCGGGCGCTGGCTGCGCTCCCCGGCGTTTTGGAAGCGGGGGTGGTCATGGGGACGCCGGCCAATAAAGATGTGCTGGCGCAGAGCAATCTGCTGACCCCCGAAATTCAGGCGGCGGCCATGGACGATCTGATCATTGTCATCTCCGCGCCGAAAGAGCAGGTGGCCGCGGACGCGTTGGCGCAGGTGGATGCACTGCTCACCCGGCGGCGCCAAACCGATGTTGACATTGCCTATCGCCCCAAAAGCCTGGAAGCGGCTGTTAGGATGCAGCCCGAGGCGCAGTGGGTACTGATCTCTGTGCCGGGGCGCTATGCGGCGGATGTGGCCAAAGAGGCGCTGCGGTTGGGGCGCAACGTGTTCCTTTACAGCGATAATGTTTCGGTGGAAGACGAAGCCGCGCTCAAGCAGACGGCGGCGCAGGCAGGCCTGCTGGTGATGGGGCCGGACTGCGGTACGGCCATTGTCAACGGCATTGGGCTAGGCTTCGCCAACCGGGTCCGTAAAGGCCCCATCGGGCTGATTGGCGCTTCCGGCACCGGGTTGCAGCAGGTGGCGGCACGTATTCATCAGCTTGGCTCGGGCATTACCCACGCTTTGGGTACGGGCGGGCGCGATCTTTCTGAAGCTATCAACGGGCAGACTGCACATCAAGCTCTGGACCTACTTGACCGCGACCTCAACACCCATTTGATCGTCATTATCTCTAAACCACCAACCGCGCACGTTGCGGAGGCGCTTATTCGTCGAGCGCAGCGTGCGGTCAAACCGGTCATTATCAACTTTATTGGATACCAGCCGGCGCCAGCAATGCTCAACAACGCTGGCGACAACTTGCATTTCGTGCGTACGCTAGACGCCGCGGCCCAAAAGGCAGTTGAACTGGCGGCCATTTTTCATGCAGATGCACAACGTTCAGATTCACAGCACGCAACGACCAAACAAGTAGACACACTTTCACAAAACGTCCATTCCTGTTCCTTTGCACCGACCCAAAAGTATCTGAGAGCGCTCTTCTCCGGTGGAACGCTCGCCTATGAGACCTTGCTGATTTTGCAGGAGTATTTGCCCGCCGTCTACTCGAATGTGCCGCTCGACAAACGCTTGCGTTTGGCCAAGGCGACGGAAAGCCAGGAACACACGGTGGTTGACCTGGGTGAAGACGAGTTCACCGTTGGCCGCCTGCACCCCATGATGGATAACGCGTTGCGGATCACGCGCCTGCAGCAAGAGGCCGCCGATCCGACCACGGCGCTGATCCTGCTGGATGTGGTGCTGGGCTACGGTGCACACCCGGACCCGGCCAGTGAACTGGCGCCCGCCATCGCCGCAGCGCGCGCAATGGCGGCGCAGGCAGGCCGCACCCTACCGGTAACGGCCATCGTGGTTGGCACCGATGAAGATCCGCAAGATCTGGCCCACCAGGTTGCCCAACTTGAGGCAGCCGGGGCCACCGTAGCGTTTAGCCTTGAAGACAGTGTGCGGCAAGTAGGAGAAACGCTGCAAACGCTGAGTCCCCGCAGCAAACGGCCCGCCGTGGATCTAGCCATACTGGAAGATCCGCTAACGGCCCTCAATATCGGGTTGGAAATTTTTACGGATAGTTTGCGCAGCCAGGGCGCCGCGGTCGTCCAGGTGGACTGGCGTCCGCCCGCCGGCGGCAACGAGCGGCTGGCCGGTATTTTGGCCCGCATGAAAAGCCAGTAAAATTCCCAACTGTGTCCAGTTGGTTGACTGCAATTGAGTCTTCTCACCGATTCTGCTGATAAGGGGCGCGCAGCGTCCTTACTATGGTCATCATTGGCGTAGTCAACTATGAATTCATTTTAAACAGGAACAAATGTAATGGATATGAATACAACTCTACCAAACCCTTCCGGCGCCAAAACGTTTGCCCAGCTTTCCGAGGCGGAACGTCAACAGATGGAGGCCTTCATGTCGGCCAATCAGAGACGCAAACGCATGAATCTGGTCCTGATGTATATCTTTTTGGTGGTCATCGCTTTTGCCGTGTTTGGTCTGGTAACCGGTGCATTCAACTACTATTGGGTGCGCTATATCAGTGGATTTTAATGGCTGATTCCCGTTGATCATATACAACTTCATACGTTGACCCTTCGCTGTCCACAGAGTGCGAGTCTATGTTACAATAGCGCTCTGTGGACAGCTTTTTTATTTATAGCCTTACCAGGATCAAAATATAGAAGGAACCCCAATGACCATTGATATCGATTCCGCCAATGCAACCGCCGTTGAACGCATGATGGAGGCGCGCCCAATTTTGACCGACTTGGGCGTGGCCGGGGATGTGATTCCCGGCATGCACGAAAATCTGCTGCTTCATGCCGGTCCGCCCATTGCGTGGACGGAAATGTCGGGGCCGTTGCGCGGTGCGGTGATCGGTGCGCTGATCTTTGAGGGCAAAGCGCAAAATGCCGATGAAGCGGCCGAACTGGCGGCCTCGGGCGCGATTGAGTTTGCGCCCTGTCATCATTATGGCGCCGTGGGGCCTATGGCGGGCGTCACGTCACCATCGATGGCGGTCTATGTCATCAAAAACGAAACGCACGGCAACCTGGCCTTTTCCAATCTTAACGAGGGCTATGGCAAAGTGCTGCGCTACGGCGCGTATCAGGAGGATGTGCAGGCACGGCTGCGCTGGATGAATGGCGTCATGGCGCCGGTGCTGCGGGTGGCCATTGCGGCCAGCGGCGGCATGGACATCCGCGCTCTGCTGGCCGAAGCGCTGCATATGGGCGACGAGGGCCACAACCGCAACAAAGCCGGCTCCATCCTATTCACCAAAAACCTGGCCCCGCTGGTCGCCAAAGCCGCCCCGGACAGCGATACCGCCGCCGACATCCTTAAATTTCTGGGTGACAACGCGCTCAGCGTGCTCAACCCGGTGATGGCCGCCTGCAAAGCCATGTGCGACGCCGCCCACGGCGTGGAGGGCAGCACCATCGTCACCACCATGGCGCGCAACGGCACCAACTTTGGCATCCGCGTCAGCGGCCTGGGCGAGCAGTGGTTCACGGCGCCGTGCGAGCAGCCCGACGGCCTCTATTTCCCCGGCTATGCGCTGGCCGATGCCAACCCCGACATCGGTGACAGCACCATTACGGAGACGGCGGGCATCGGCGGTTTTGCCATGGCCGCCGCCCCGGCCATTGTCACCTTTGTCAGCGGCAAGCCCAGCGACGCCATCCACACCACCATGGAAATGTACGAGATCACCTACGCCGAGCACAAGAGCTTCACCATTCCGGCGCTGGACTTTCGCGGCACGCCCACCGGCATCGATATCCGCAAAGTGGTAGAAACCGGCATCACCCCGCGCATCAACACCGGCATTGCGCACAAAGAAGCCGGCGTGGGCCAGGTGGGCGCCGGTCTGGTGCGTCCGCCCATGCAGATTTTTGAAGATGCGCTGGTGGCGTTTGCGGAGCGGTATGGGTTTTAGGGGCTCCAACTATAGATAAGGAATAAGCGAAATGGGTATGTTAGGTGACAAACGATTTATCCGCACCTTGCGGCTACAGAATTTTCTTTCTTTTGGACCGGCATCACCCGAGATAGAACTGAAATCGCTAAATGTATTGATCGGCCCCAATGGCGCAGGGAAATCGAATTTTATCGAAGCAATTGATTTTCTTGCAGCAAGCGCTACCGATTTGACACGCCCAATTCGTAGTGGGGGAGGGGTGCAAGAATGGATATGGAAAGGTCTTCCAGACACAGTCACGGCAGAAATTGATGCTACATTGTACTATCCTGAAAACAGTGTACCCCTGCGTCACAGGTTATCATTCAGTGCCGTCAATTCCCGATTTGAACTGATTGACGAGGCGGTTGAAAATGAATATGCATTCCCCGATAAGCCTGATGTTTATTTTTATTATCGCTATCAACAAGGTCATCCGGTCCTAAATGTACAATTACCGGATACGAATGGAACGAGCGCAACATATCCAAGTGGGGTAAGAAATTTACGCCGTGAGGATCTAGAACTAGATCAATCTGTCATTAAACAGCGCAGAGATCCGGAACTATATCCTGAGATTACTTACTTGGGAAACAATTATCCACGCATCAAACTATATCGGGAATGGAACTTAGGACGCAATACGCCCGCCCGTAAACCACAAGCCGTCGATGCGCCAAATGATTTTCTCAGAGAAGATGCCAGTAATTTGGGATTGGTGCTAAATATGCTGGAACGTAATCGTGCTGTTCACAATCAGATTGAAGAGCATCTAAGAGATTTCTACGCATCTTTTGATTCTATCTCCATACTTTTTGAAGGCGGAACAATTCAAGTCTTTCTAAATGAAACAGGCTTTAACCATCCAATCCCAGCCACACGATTATCTGATGGCACATTACGTTATTTGTGCTTACTTGCTGTCTTATGCCACCCCAAACCACCACCGTTGATCTGTATTGAAGAACCCGAACTAGGTTTGCATCCTGACATAATGCCAAATATTGCCGATTTGTTAATAGACGCATCTCATCGTACTCAGCTCATCGTCACAACTCATTCAGATATTTTGATTGACGCCTTGTCGGAAATCCCCGAAGCAGTGATCGTATGTGAAAAGGAAAATGGCTCTACCAATATGCAACGCCTCAGTCAACATAACCTGAAAGAATGGCTAAAAGATTACTCTTTAGGTAAGTTATGGCGTGACGGCGAATTGGGGGGCAACCGCTGGTGAAAATAACAATATACGTCGAAGGTGGTGGCGACGATAATGATGAGTTGAAAACTAGATGTCGTAGAGGTTTCAGCGAATTTATTAAAAAGTGTGGATTATCGGGGCGAATGCCGAAAATTGTGGCGTGCGGTTCACGTGATGAAGCATTTAAAAGATTTGTTACTGCTCAACAAATTTCTACTCAGCAGGAACTTGCCTATATTACTTGTTGATAGTGAAAACCCTATCGAAGATGCTGTCAATGTGTGGATGTACTTAAAAAGGCGTGATAACTGGGATAAGCCATCTAATGCAAATGATGATCAAGCCACTTGATGGTCCAGTGCATGGAGACTGGTTTCTTGCCGATAGAAAATGTCTCGAGAAATTTTACCGACAAGGATTCAATTCGGAATGCGCTGCCTAAGAATTCAAGCATTGAAGATATTCGCAAAGAAGACATGAAGAGTGGTCTTGATAATGCCACAATACTGTCAGAAAGGGAAGTATCACAAAGGTCGACACTCGTTTGATATTTTGGCTCAGCTTGATCCCAACAAGGTAACCACCGCCTCCCCCATGCCAAACGGTTGGTTGATATTTTGAAAGAACTTCCACCTGAAGAATACGACGGTAACCGATGACAATGTATCAAAATCACCACGGCCAACCAATCGGCCATCCACTTCCAATTGGACAGAACGCCTCGCCCCGACCGCATCACTCTGGACGGCGCATATTGCCGGCTCGAGCCATTGGACGCAGCTCGCCATGCGGAAAGCCTATTTACGTATCTGCGGGGCCCAAAATGCATCCGTTTTGGACCTATTTGCCATACGGCCCCTTTGCGGAACTGAGCGCCTACCAACTTGGCTTACATCGGTGCAGCCGAGCACCATCCACTTCTTTACCATTGTGGAACAGGAAACGGATGCGCCCGTTGGCCTCGGCTTCCTATCTGCGCATTGAGCCCAAGACCGGCTTGATCGAGGTGGGACACATCAACTATGCACCCCGTTTGCAGCAGACGCGCCGCCACCGAGACCATGTTTCTTATGATGCGCTATGTTTTTGACGAACTGGGCTACCGCCGCTATGAGTGGAAATGCGATGCGCTCAATGCGCCATCACGAAGGGCAGCGGAACGGCTGGGCTTTCAATATGAAGGGCTTTTCCGTCAAGCCACTATGTACAAAGGACGTAATCGCGACACGGCTTGGTATTCGATTATTGATGCCGAATGGCCGGCTTTGAAAGCGGCTTTTGAACAGTGGCTGCGCCCTGCTAATTTTGATGCGGAGGGACGGCGAAAGAGCGGCTGCAAGCGTTTATAACATCAAAACAATGAAAATAGCAGTGATTGAAAAGCGATTCACGCAATTGCGGGCGCAATTCGTCGTCGCGCAAGTGACAAATAGCGGCAGATCTGATGGAAGGTGTGGCAAGGTCGCCGAGGCTATCGAGGCAGAATTAGATGGGCCTACTGTTGGGGTCACCTACGATTGCTGGACGGTGAAATTTGTTGGATTCATTGCTGGAACCAATTGTCTGACGGCACGATTGTTGACGCCACTTCAGACCAATTTGAAGAGCGGTGGTTGGGGGGATCTGACAGTGTTGCCACCGGATAGTGAATTTTACAGTTATTATCGCGCTGCCCCGCCTGCCCACCTTCTTTTTCTATAGCGCGCAGCGATTCTTATTGTAAGCTATTTGCCCGACGCATCTCTTCGGCAAATCAATCTAGCGAGCTAATCGAGCATGAACTCGCAACGGAAACTGATACTGCCCAAGGTTGGATGATGCTTGGCGCGTACGCCGTTCAAATTCATAGTGGCTGGCAACTTCCCGATTGGATCGGTCACGAAGCGGGGATATTGTTACGCAAATTTGCGACCGCTGAACAAGATGTGCCTTCCCGAGAACTAGAATTTCACCTCGATGCCATTGGGTTACAGCGCCGGATCGCCAGCCATGGTGAATGGACGTCGCCAGAGTGGCAGGAATATCAAGGGGTATGTCACGATTAATATTCAGCTTGCTAAATTTTGCGAGCTGTTTTATTACGCCAAATATATGAATACTTGCTCATATATTTGAGTATATGAAACGAATTTCAACTTGGAAATCCAACCATGTCCACACCTCAACCCATCAAGCTGCGCATCACCGGCATGGACTGCGCCGACTGTGCCAAAACGGTGCAGAGGGGCGTCAGCAGCCTGCCCGGCGTGCAGCAATGCACATTGAATTTTGGCGCCGCGCTGCTGCATGTGGAGGGCGATGTGGCGCCGGATGAAGTGGTGGCACGCGTCCGTCAACTCGGCTACGGCGTGCAGGAAGAGGGCGCTCAGCCCGCCACAACCGTCGCATCCACCGACAACGCCGTGATCAGTTTTGGGCGCTTTCTGCTCCAACGCCGCGCCACCACCCAGGCGCTGATCGGCGCCATTCTCATCTTGCCCGGTCTGCTCTTTAATGAACTGCTGCCCATGCTCAACCTGTCCAGCCCGCTGCTGGACGTGGCGTCGCTGCTGGCGCTGGTGGTGGCCGGCGCACCGGTGGCGCAGAGCGCCTGGCGCACCTTGCGACTCAGCCGGCAGATCAACATGAACCTACTCATGGTGATTGCCGCCGTGGGTGCGGTCGTCATCGGCGCGGTGACCGAGGCCGGGCTGGTCATGGTGCTCTTTGCTATTGGTGAGGCGCTGGAAGGCTACACCATGGAGCGGGCGCGTCACTCCATCCAAGCGCTGATGGAGGTGGCGCCCCAGGAAGCCACCGTGCTGCGCCCCTGTATGGATTGCCGGGCGCACTTGGGGCGCGATGGCTATACGGGCGGACCATGTCCGTTTTGCGGGGTAGAGGAGGTCACCGTTCCGGTGGCGCAGCTCCAAATTGGCGACGCCATTTTGGTCAAGCCGGGCGAGCGCATCGCCATGGATGGTCGAGTGCTTACGGGCGCGTCGCTGGTCAATCAAGCGCCGATTACCGGCGAAAGTACACCGGTGGCCAAAACCAAAGACGCCGAGATTTTTGCCGGTTCCATCAACGGCGAAGGCGCGCTGGAAATTGAGGTGACACATCTGGCCGCCGACAACATGATCAGCCGCATCATCGCGCTGGTGGAAGAGGCGCAGGCGCGCAAGGCGCCGGTCGAGCGCTTTGTGGATCGCTTTGCCCAGTGGTATACGCCGCTGGTGGTCGGCATTGCCTTGCTGATTGCCGCGCTGCCGCCGCTGATTTTGCAGCAGTCCTTTTGGGGCGACCAAGGCTGGCTCTATCGGGCGTTGACGCTGCTGGTGGTGGCCTGCCCGTGTGCGCTGGTCATCAGCACGCCGGTGAGCATCATCAGCGCCATTAGCAATGCCGCCCGCAACGGCGTGCTGATCAAAGGCGGCGTGTATTTGGAGCTGCTGGCCAAAGTGCGCGCCATTGCGTTCGACAAAACCGGCACGTTGACCGAAGGCCAGCCCAGCGTAGTCAAGGTGAAAGCCGTCAATTGTGAACAGTTGGGCTTGGCGCAAACCAACAGTGAAGATGCTTGTTTCGGCTGTGCGCCGTGCAACGATCTGCTGGCCGCCGCCACCCTGTTGGAGCGGCGCAGCGAACATCCGCTGGCGCGCGCCGTGGTGAATGCGGCGGCGCAGCGCGGCTTTGCGCTTGACTCGGCGCCGGCGCAAAATGTGGTGGCGCTGGTGGGGCAAGGCGTGCGCGGCGAAGTGGATGGACACCAAATGGTGCTGGGCAGTCACGCCTATTTTGACGCCCAAGTACCCCACGCCGCTCCCGTCTGCCAGGAGATTGGCGACATGGCCGACCGCGGCTGCACCTCTATGCTGCTCAGCGAGGATGGGCGCTATCGCGGCTACATTGCGGTGGCCGACGCCATCCGCCAGGACAGCCAGCCGGTGCTGGCCGAGCTGCACGCGCTGGGTCTGGAGGCCAGCGTGCTGCTCACCGGTGACAACCGGGCCACCGCCGCCGCCATTGCCCAACAGGCCGGCATCCGCGACGTGCGCGCCGAACTGCTGCCCGGTCAAAAGGTGGATGCCGTCAAAGAATTGTTGCGTCAATATGAAATGGTCGCGATGGTGGGTGACGGCATCAACGATGCGCCGGCGCTGGCGGCGGCTTCGGTGGGCATTGCCATGGGCGCCGGTTCGGCCCAAGCGCTGGAGACGGCGGACGTGGCGCTCATGGGCAACGAGCTGCGCAAGCTGCCCTATGCGCTGCGGCTGGCCCGCGCCGCCATGCGCACCATCCGCGCCAACATGGCCTTTGCCGTTGGGGTTAAATTGCTCTTTTTGGTGCTGGTGCTCTTTGGCTTGGGCAACATGTGGCTGGCCGTGCTGGCCGATGTGGGCGCCTCGCTGCTGGTCACGCTCAACGGGACGCGGCTGCTGCGTTTCGGGGCTTAGAAATCTCTAAAATCTGCGTAATCTGTTGATCAACCTCCTGCTTGCCAAATCAGTGATGAAGGAGTGAATGCGAAGATGAATCTCAAGTTGCGAATCTGGCGCCAGAAGAATGCGCAGTCGGAAGGGCGTCTGGTCGATTATGAGCTGAAAGATGTGAGTCCCGAATACTCCTTTTTGGAGATGCTGGACCTGCTCAACGAAAAGCTAACCCGCGAGGGCGATCTGCCGGTGGCGTTTGATCACGATTGCCGCGAGGGCATTTGCGGCATGTGCGGTGTGATGATCAACGGGATTGCGCACGGTCCCAAAGCCGCAGTGACGGCGTGCCAGTTGCACATGCGCAACTTCCACGACGGCGACACCATTGTGATCGAACCGTGGCGGGCGGCGGCTTTCCCCGACAAACAGGGCCGCGAAGTCTACTATCAGCTCGATGACGACCACGTGGTCGAACTCTTCAAGCTGGGCTTGAGCACGTGCGGCATGGGTGAAGAATTGAAGGGTGAAAGGGGAAGGGGTGAAGGAGCATGTCACTTCTGCCCCCTTCACCCACTCACCCTTTCACCCCTTCATATTTCCCCCTACACATTAAAACGTATATTCAAAATATCACCATCCGCCACCACATATTCCTTCCCCTCCAGGCGGAGCTTGCCGTGTTTGCGGGCTTCGGCCATGCTGCCGGCGGCTATGAGGTCGGTGTAGGCAATGGTTTCGGCGCGGATGAAGCCCTTTTGCAGGTCGGAGTGGATCACGCCGGCGGCGGTGGGGGCCAGGGTGTGGCGCTTGATGGTCCAGGCGCGCACTTCATCTTCGCCCACGGTGAAGAAGCTTTGCAACCCCAGCATGTTATAGCTAAAGCGGATAAAGCGATTGAGCCCGGCCTCGGCAATGCCAAAGTCGGCCAGAAATTCGGCGGCCTCTTCCGGCGGCATTTGGGCGATTTCGGCTTCCAGGCGACCGCGCAAAAAGAAAGTGTTGTCATCGAGCAAGTCGGCGTATTGGGATTCCTCGTCATCATCCCCGGCGTTGATCAGCGCAGCAGCAGCGAGCGAGAGCAGGCCAAAGCCGCCCAGCGCCCGCCGCTCGCCATCGGAGATTTCGATTTGACGCAGCGGCGTCTCGGCCTCGAGCGCGTTCATTAAGCGGGTCAACAGCACTTCCTCTTCGGCCATCTGTTTGCGATCTTCGGGCGAGCCGCGGTGTTTGGCGCCCGCCAGCCGCCCCAGCCGGTTTTCAATAACGCTCATATCGTTGAGGATAAATTCGGCCTCCATATTGGCCAGATCGCGCGCCGGTCCACCGAATTGTCCGGGTGCGGCACCCCCTCATCCTCGAAGGCGCGCACCACCAGCAGCAGCGCGTCATTGGCCGCAATGGCGTTGAGCAGCGGCCCGCTAATGCCCGTCTTGGCGGCATCGCGCCCTAGCCCGGCAATGTCGTTGTAGGTTACCGTGGCGTAGATGGTGCGCTTGGGCTTGAACATGGCCGAGAGTACATCCACGCGCTCGTCCGGCACGTTGACAATGGCCGTGTGTACTTCCAATTGGCCGCTCGAATAGGCGGCGGTCTCTGTGTTGCTGCGCGTCAGCGCATTAAAAATCGTGGTCTTGCCGCTGTTAGGCAGACCGACAATGCCGATATCCATAGTGTTGTATCCTTTGTTTTGGGGAGTAGGGATTAGGGAGTAGGGATTAGGGAGTAGGCGTGTCGCAACGATCCCAATTCCTAATCCCCAATCGCCAATTCCCTAATGCCTGCCCTTTTCATCCATTGGTGGGAAGCCGCCGCCGAGTAGGGCGCCGGCGCCAGGCGCCGTAAAGTGCCTAGTGCCGCCCCCAGGGCGATGAAATTCAGTGGCCGCCTGGGGCGCCGCCGATGGCGCTATAGACAGCCCCCGCCATGAAGCCGCCCACCCCATAAGCAAAACACCGCAGCGTAACCTCCCGCGGCGGGCGGCCAATGCACCCCAGGGCGCCCAAAGCAATGCGGTGTAGATAAGATAGGGCGCCATGCGGGCGCTCACGTCGGCGGGCAGCGTGGGCAGCAGGGCGTAAGCGATTTGCGGCAACATATAAATGCCAAAGCTAATGCCCGCCATGAGCGCAATGATGGCGCCAAAGAACATGCGGTTGATGGGATTTGACATGGCGACGCTTGGCTTTCGTGAGTGATGGCTGCTTTATTAGTTAATTTTACATATGGTATCGACTGAGGCAAATTTGGGCAAACTAAAAGGCGGTCAATTGCGCCAATTGACCGCCTTTGGATGAAATCAGCCGCCGGCCTTATTCAAGTGGGACAGTGGGACAGTATGTCAGTCCCACTGTCTTACTGTCCCACTGTCTTACTGTGCTACTGTGCTACTGTTCCACGAAGGTGCTATTTGGCCGAGATCGATACCGGCAAATAGAGCGTGCGCCCGGTGTTGGAGCTGTGTGTTGGCTCCGTCCCTTCCTCCAGCGCTTGCGGGGTGACCACCTGCGTGATCAGCTCGAAGGCATTTTGGCCGGAGGGTTCGTCCGGCGTTTGGCTGCCGGCAATCAACACGCGGTTGCTAAGCTGAATGTCGGTGGTGGGCAATATGGCGTCCACGCGCACGGTGAAGAGCAGGTCGCTCTTGCCGGCGCCCGCCGCAATCGTGCCGACTTCAAAGGCGCAGACGGTGCCCGCCGCGGTGCGGTTGCCGGCGCATTGCCAGCCGATGCTGCTCTCTGCCGGCACAAAGGTGGTATATTGCGGCACCGTTTCGGTGATCACCACACCGGTGGCTATGCCCATGCCCGAGTTGGAATAGACAATGGTGTAGGTCAGCAGCGCATCGGGATAGGCCAGCGTCGATTCGATCTGCTTGGCTACGTGCAGGATGGGCGGCGCATAAATGCCGGCGTCCCACTGGTCGGCATATTCGCCGCTGTGCAGCTCAAAGGTGATCGTGCGGCCAGTTTGCGGATTGGCGTCGCTGTCCGTCTCATCATCGTTGCCCTGGTCCTGCGGGCTGAAGGAATGACTCTCCGTGGGCAGCTCAAAGCTCACCGAATAGTCGCCCGGCATCAAGTCACAAAATTGGTAATTGCCGTTTGCGTCGGTCTGCGTGGTGTCAATTATGTTGCCGTCGCCATCATACAAGGTGACCGGAATTAGCTCGACGCCCGGCTCGCCCTCGTCCTGAATGCCGTTGTTATTCGTATCTTCCCACACGGTATCGCCCAGGCAGGCCACCTGATAGAGCCCGGCGTCGATGGTCATGTTGGCTTCGCCGGCGGCTAGCGTAACTAGCGGCGCGCGGCCGGTGGCGGCGTCGGCGTCGCTATCGGTGGCGTCGTTGCCGCCCTGATCTTTGGCGCTGTAAATGTAGTTTGCCGGCGCCGCAAATTCGACAATATAGGAACCGGCATCCAGATTGACAAAGCGATAGTAGCCGCTATTGTTGGTGGTGGTTTCGGACAGCTTGGTCCCAGCGCCATTATAAAGCGTCACATGCACCGAGCCAATGCCGGGCTCACCCACTTCCTGCACACCATTGGCGTTCAGATCGTGCCAGACAAAGTCACCCAATGAGGCGCGATTCGTATAGCCAAAATCCATGGTATAAATGTGGCCGCCGCCGGGCAGGTAGGTTTCCGATTGGTTGTCCAGAATCTCATCGGCATCACCCGACTGATAGTAGCCCTGCGGCAGCGTGGAGGTGACCACGCGCACAATGTAGTTGCCGCGCTCGACATCGGTAAAGGTGTAGAAGCCGTCGCCCACCGTCTGCTGGGTGGCGATCACCGTCTGGGTTTCGCGCTGAATCAGTTGCAGCGTAACGCCGGGGATGCCCACTTCACCGCTGTCCTGCACGCCATCGCCATTGGTATCATACCAGACGCGGTCGCCGATGGTGCCCAAAAGCTTGAAGCCAAAGTCCACATCGGTGGCCGGATGGCAATTGGGGTCAAACACATGGGCGGTGAGGCTGCTGTCCAGCAGGCCGTTGTCGGGCTGGTCCAGCTCATAGGTGGGGATGGCGCCGGCCGGCAGCGTGCTGGTGTCCACGGCAACGGTGTACACAGCCGGTTTCAGGTGCGGAAAGTTATAATAGCCATTTTCGTCGGTCAAGGTGCTGGCAATTTCGTTGCCGTCGGCGTCGGACAAAACCATGCGCACGTTGGGAATGCCCGGTTCGCCATCTTCCACATAACCGTTGCCGTTGTAATCAAACCAGACCAGGTTGCCAAAGCTGCCCTGCGGTTCATATTCGCTGTAGGTGAGCCCGATCCAGTCGGCGCGAATCCCCAATTCGTCTGCGGGCGATTCGATCTGCAAACAGGCCCAGGTGTCGCCTGTGTTCACACCCAGATCCGCCGTGTAAATATCAAACTCGCGGCCGGGGTTGGTGATGAACGGGTCGTGAATTTCGTTGACGCCGGTTTGGGCCACGTTGGTCGCCGGATCGGGCGCCAAATAGCTTGGCTTAGCGCCGCTGCCGGTCTGCCACCAGATCGAGCTGCCATTTGAAGTGCCCGCTATGCCCGCCACAAAGAAGGCAAAGCGGCGCGTGTGTGGGTCCGCCACCGGTTTGTCAAAGTCCACACAAGCCACTTCCGAATCGGGACCGGTGGGCGCCGTGGTGCTTTGGTAAGTAAAAGTGTCGGCGCCAAAATAGAGCTTTCTGTTCGCCAGTCGGACAGCGGTCGACGGACTCGTACACAACGACCAAGGCGACGCCGTGCGGGGCGGCGTGGCCGTTGCCCGACATGGTGATTTTATTGTAGCCAAAATTCAGCGGCACGGGATCGGCGTCATTCAAATAGGAAAAATAGACGCCATCCCCATTGTCAGCTTGCTCGACGCTGGTAGCTTGAATGGTGATCACACCGCCGTTGCCATCAAAGCGCTCGGCCACAATGGTGTCGTCCACGGCGGCGCTGGCCTTGGGGTCGCGGCCCGACCAGAGCCAATAGGACTGAACCGGCGCCCCATTGATGTACAGATCGATCATATTGTTGTTTTCATTGGGCATGAGGCTGACGCCGCCGTAGGCCACACAGTAATTGCCCGTAAAGCTGAAGGCATGCTGCGCCGTAAGCGCGCTTTCGGGGCCGGCGCTCTGGGCAAACGCGACCGCGGAACCGAAAGGCGCCACGAGCACCAGCGCCATCAGGCCAAAGAGGGCGGCTGTAAAGCGTGTGAAGACGGCGCGCGCGTACTTCTGGTACAGAAATGGGCAGGGGTGCATAACCGGAAATCCTTTCACCGTACAACTTGACATACTACATGACATAACGCCGATACGTGAGCTTTGTAACTGGCCTGAATTTAGTGCATTCGAGCTTGCACAGGGGCCAATAAACCTTGCCATATTGCGTAAAGTTGAGCGCTGTACTTGATTTTTGGCATTGGTTTTGGCGCGCGATGCAAAAACATACCGCAGCCGTGTTCAATTTAGACAGGTCAGTTTAGAAATTTGCCAGGTGATTTGATGTGGAGAGCTACGGTCTGCACCAAGGAGTACGAGGTAGAACAGTAGACGTTGGTGTGGCATATTATGAACGACATCTAAACGTATCTTTTGTTATGTCAATTATATCATGCATCACTGCAAAATATGTTTCAAAACGCTTACACATCAGAATGTTTTATTGTAATTTTTTCGCTAGGTTTACACGGTATTTATGTAAGATTTTTGGGAAAAGGCATACCAAAGTTGGATGGTTTTAGTGTGGAATTAAGGAAGCATTCATAGTATCAGCGTATAACCTACAAAAATCGCACAGACTGCCCCCGTAGATAAGTTTACCTCTTTGTAAGTTCCTGCATTCTTTCTTTTCTGTTATGAAAATGAAATACACATTTGTGGTGGCCAGTGGTATAACTGCGGTACTTATTTCAAATTCCTGCCGCCCATCCCCTAGTGGGCTCCAATTAGAATCGTACCAGGATGCTCACTATTTTTACTCGCTTAACGAATGCTGTTGGCTTTGCTAGCAGCAAATCCGCGCAAAAATTTATGCGCTTTATCTGTTTTGCCAGCCTGGCTGCCCTCCTTTTTATGCCGCGTCTCTTTATGCAGAATGCGCGCGCTTCAGACACATCCTGGATGGCCCAGAGCGATCCCGTGCTGGTGGGGGCGGGCGATATCGCAATCTGTGGCTCACCTTATCCAGAGATGACGGCCCAACTGCTGGATAGCATTCCTGGCACAGTCTACACGCTGGGCGACAATGCGTACGAACGCGGCAAACTCACCGAATTTCAAAAATGTTATGGGCCAACATGGGGCCGGCACATGGCGCGCACAATGCCGGCCGTGGGCAACCATGAATATGAAACGGAAGGCGCCAGCGGCTACTTTGCGTACTTTGGCGCCGCCGCTTCGCCCCTGGATCAACCCTGCAATCACAATTGCAAGGGGTACTATTCATACAACTTGGGCGCATGGCATATTGTGGTGCTAAACAGTGAACAGGATGTGGGGATCACTGCTGCGCAGGTGCAGTGGCTGCGCGCCGATCTGGCGGCCAATCCCACCTCCTGCACGCTGGCCTATTGGCACAAGCCGCGCTTCAGTTCGGGCGTTTCGCACGGCAACAACCCGTACGTGCAGCCTTTTTGGGACGTGCTATACGAGTACGGCGCCGATGTGGTGCTGGGCAGCCATGACCATATTTATGAGCGCTTTGCGCCGCAGAACCCCGCGGGCCAGGCGGACCCACAAAATGGTATTCGCCAGTTTGTCGTCGGCACCGGCGGCAAATCGCTGCACGCCATTGGCAGCCCGCGGCGCAACAGTGAAGTACGCAGCAGCCACGCGTATGGCGTGCTCAAGCTGACGCTGCACGCTGAGAGTTATAGTTGGGAATTTATTCCGGTGGAAGGGCTGGGCTTTACCGATGCCGGCACAGCATCGTGTGTCGGCATTTTGCCCACGCCAACGCCCACCGCCACCCATACGCCAGCACCCACCGCCACACCGCCGCCAACGGCGACCGCCGCGCTGCGCCCGTCCCCCACGGCAGCCGTCGCGGTCACGCCGCAACCATCGCCGAGCGCAGTCAAAACGCCGGCTGGCACCTTGATAAACCCGACTTTGACAGCCACCTCGTGGCCCATTCCCATCGCCACCGAGCCACCCACCGTAACACCCACGCCTGTAGATGAAGATCTGCCGGCAGGGACGGGCTCGCAGCCAGGACCGTTGCTCTATCTGCCCATTGCCAACTTGGGGCAATAAACAGACGCATTTGTGACCATTTGTCAGCCCGCTAAGGTTGCGGTAGACTGGTGTTCTAAAGATTCGGAAAAGGGGTTGATCAACAGATTACACAGATTACACAGATTATGAAATCTTGTAACTACCAAGGTCTGAGACCCCTTCCCAGCAGCCCCCTTGAGGGGAAGGCTAGGGAGGGGTTAGTAGTTATGAAATCTTTGGAATCTGTGTAATCTGTTGATCACTTCTATATTGGGCGCCATCACAAATCAGATTCGTGAGTTGAATAATCCTATGCCATTTCCCAAACCATTTTATCGTTGGCGGCCGCATCCGTGGCACGGGCTGGAGGTGGGCAAAGCGCCGCCGCAGCTCGTGCATGCGTATATTGAAATTACGCCCTTTGACCTGGTCAAATATGAGATCGACAAAGTGACCGGCTATGTGCGTGTTGACCGGCCGCAGCGCACCTCTTCGCAGCCGCCGGCGCTCTACGGCTTTATCCCGCGCACCTATTGCGGCGACCGCGTCACCGCGCTTTCGCCCCATTCCGCCCGCGGCGATGGCGATCCGCTGGACATTTGCGTGATCAGCGAGCGCCCCATCAACCGCGCCGAGGTGATTTTGAACGCGCGCGTGGTGGGTGGTTTGCAGATGGTGGATGATGGCGAGGCCGACGACAAGATTATCGCCGTGTTGGAGAATGACAATGTGTGGGGCGATGCCCACGATTTGAGCGATATACCCGCCATTTTGGTCGAACGGCTGCGCCACTATTTTGCCACATATAAGTTGATCCCCGGCAAGCCGGCCAATATCTCCATTGATCTGGTCTATGGGTGTGAGCATGCATTGAAGGTGGTCGAAGCCTCCATGGAAGATTACGACGAGGAGTATGGGCGGTAGCGCTGCCATCCTGGCGGCGAGTTGGGGTTACGCGCTGCTGCTGCTCGGCTGGTTTGGCCTCCATCGGCGTTTTGGCGACAGGCGTTGGCAACTGGCGCTGCTGGCCCCGTTTGCGCCGCACTTTTTCTGGCCTATTTTGGGGCAGATTGGCGGGGCGCTCTGGCTGTCCACACCATTGGCTTGGCTGGGCTGGCTTGCCGTGGCGCCGCCATTGCTGATCCTTGGCTGGCTCTATGCCGACTATTTTGGGCGCAAAGCCGCCCCCGCGGCTGTGGATGCTGGGTCCACTTTTACGCTGATGACCTTCAACATCTGGTGGCAAAGTCGACAGCGCGCAACTGCCCGCACGCCGCTGGAAATCGGCGCCGTGACCGGCGCCGCCCCCGATGTGGTGGCCTTGCAAGAATTGCTGCCGCCAATGGCCCAACTGGTGGCCGCAGAGACGGCGCACCTCTATCCGTACCGGCTCTTTGATGTGGGCGAAGCCGTGGCCGCCCGCCGCCTGGGCGTGATCAGCCGTTATCCGCTGGAGCTCGTAGATGCCAGCCATTTGCAGGCCAAAGATTTTCGCGTGCAGATGGTGCGCGTGCATCTACCCCAACGCCCTATTTTGCTCTATAATATTCACCCGCGCGCCACGCTGATCGTGCGCTATTTGCGTGAAGGGGGTCCGCTGGGGCCAAGGGTGACCGAGAGCTTTGCCCAACGCCGCGCCTATTTTGAACGACTGCTGGCGGATATGGGCAGCCGCCGCGAGCCGATCATCGTGGCGGGTGATTTTAACAGCACCGACCTGAGTGACGTATACAAGCTGCTGCGCGGCCGGCTGGTCGATGCACAGCGGGCGGCCGGCTGGGGATGGGGCCACTCCTTTCCCATGCACGGGGCCGATTTTGGCGGGCTGCCCGTGCCGCGCCGCCTCATGCGGCTGGATATGATTTTTTGTACGCCGGATCTGCTCCCCATTTCATGCCGCGTGGCCCGCATCCACGGCGAATCCGATCATTTGCCGGTGCTGGCTACATTCGGCTGGCGTGATGACAAAGAAAGGGATCAACAGATTTCAGGGATTTAAAAGATTAGAGAGGCATCCATCGCGAAAACCTGCGCAATCTGTTGATCCAAAACCCACTGACAATCGCCTATGAACTCCGCCTTGACCCACATTGAACAGGCCACGACTACTTGGCTAACCGCGCGGCTTTATGCACATGGCTGCCTGACTCACGGCGCTGTGGCTGGCGTGGAGCGAGCGGCGGTCAGCGTTAGCGGGGTGGCGCATCACGCGCACCTGCATCTGACCTACACGGCGGACGCCAACGCGGCAGAGTGTCCGACGCACCTTTTTCTGAAGATCAACAAAGCTGAATTTCCGTGGGCGCACAAGGAAGCTGAATTTTATAGCAAGCTTGTCCCCATGATGGAAGCGGCGCATCCGCAACGGCGGTGGCCCTTGGCCCGCTGTTTTGACGCCGCCTACAATCCAGAAAATAGCGCATCGCACCTGCTGTTGGAGGATCTGAGCGAAACACATACAGCCGCCACGCCGCCCCTGCCGCCCACCGACGCCCACAGCGCCCAGGTGATGGATGCGCTGGCGGCTTTTCACGCGTTTTGGTGGGAGCATCCGCGCCTGGGCAAGGGTGTGGCCGAGCCGCGCACGCTGGAGTCTGTGCGGGAATTGCAGCGCACCGGCGCAACGAATTTTGCGGCCTGGCGCGACTATGTGGGCGACCGGGTGACCGCGGAACGCCAGGTGCTGATCGGGCGCATCATTACGCAGTGGCCGCGGCGGCGCGTGGAACGGCTGACGCGCGGCCAAGGCGTCACGCTGGTACACCGCGATACGCATACGGCCAATTTCCTCTTTCCCAAAACCACGGCTGACACCGTGCGCATTACCGATTGGCAGAGCTGGCGCATCGACTGCGCCACCGACGATCTGGCGCTTTTTATGGCCGCCCAGTGGTATCCTGAACGGCGCGCCCGGCTCGAGCGACCGCTGTTGCAGCGCTATCTGGCCCAACTCGAGACTGGTGGGGTGACTGGGTATACGTGGGACGATTTATGGTATGATTATCGGGCGTCGATATTGCGTCTCTTTTCGATCTTTATTGGGGGCTGGCATCCACGACGCGCCCCCGGTCTCTGGTGGGACCGTACGGAGCGCTGCCTGTTGGCCGTTGAAGATCTGGCGTGCATGGAGCTGCTTGAATCATAGGCCACCTGACGGCCATCATCGATTGAGATGATTTCTCGGCGCCATATGCCGAGAAGCGAGGACCGTGATCATGGTTAAATTACACAGGGCAAAATGTTCACGTTTATACTTTAGTTTGGCGATACTGGCGACCCTTATTTTCCCCTCCATGTTGAATCCAATGGCAGTGCTGGCGCAAGAATCCACGCGTTTATGGTGTGCGCAGTAAGTTGAGCACGGCGGATGATCAGCTTTTTAGCTACTATTTTACGCCCAATAATGGGGTAGCAATTGCGGTGGTTGGCGAAACCGCGGCCATTGAGCAGCAGGTCGACGAACTGGCTCAGCAGTCACCGGCGCCCGAAGTGCGCATTTGGGGTGTGCGCCAGCCCGCGTCGGATTCTGAACCGGCTATGATTATCATTTCGGAAATCTTGGCCGAGGGGATGACACCGATAACTACTGCTACACCGTCGGCGACGGCGGCTGTTGCTACGGCGACCGTGCGCGTCAATGGGGTGAATTTATACAGTGGGCCGGGCCAAAACTATGCCGTGGTTGAGCAGCTTTCCATGAATGAACAGTGTCAGGTGACCGGACGCAGCCAGGTGGGCGATTGGCTGCATTTGCGCTGTATGAATGTGGTGGATGGCTGGGTCGCTATGCAATTGGTCACTGTTTCCAACCTCACGCTGAATTTGCCGATTGTGCTGGGGCCGGTGGCGCCCACGCCCACGTTTACGCTGACGCCCACCCCCACCATTCGCAACTGGAAAACTTCTTATTTTAACAACACAACGCTGACCGGAACGCCCGTGCTGGTGGCGGATGTGGAGTCGATCAACATGAACTGGGGGAGCGGCGCGCCGGCGGCTGGCGTCAACGCCGACAATTTTTCCATCCGCTTTGAACGCACGCTCGATTTTGCCCCCAATACGTATCGTTTTACGGTCCGCGCCGACGATGGGATTCGCGTGTGGGTGGATGAACGACTGATACTGGATCAGTGGAACGTTTCGGCGGGTGATGTTGAATATGTGGTGGACCTTTACCTGGCTGGCAGCCACGCGCTTCGCATCGAGTATTATGAAGTGGGTGGATTGGCGTTTGTCATGTTTACTTATGGGGTGGCGCCGCCTATAGTGGCTACCGCCACGCCTAGCACCATCCAAGCGCCCGATCTAGGCGGCAGCAGTTGGTCTGCCGACTACTTTGACAACCCCGACCTGAGCGGCATTCCCGTAATGCGGCGGCGTGAAGGCACGGGCGCGGCGGCGCCTTTGGATCTGTTTTGGAGCAGCGGCACGCCGGGGTATGGGGTGCCGACCACCAATTGGTCGGCGCGCTGGCTGGGTGATTTTAGTTTTGAAAGCGGTAATTATGTCTTCGCCGCCCGCGTCAATGACGGCGTGCGCATATTTATTGACGACATCCGCGTATTGGAAGAGTGGAATGATGGCTATTGGGAAGGCTACAACAAATTCTTCGATTTAGGTGTTGGGTATCACACCATGCGGGTTGAGTATTATAACCGTACCGGTGAAGGCCGCTTGCAGGTCTGGTGGTATAAAGATGTGGGGCCGCAGTTGGCGCCGTAAAGATACCCCTGCTGAAAGTAGCAAAAGGCCCCAAGCTTAGCCTGGGGCCTTTTGCTACTCCACACAGATCAAGGAGAAAACATGAATGAAGTTGACAATGGGTGATAACTGACTAATAATAAATTTGATAAATAGGTCGCCAGCATCCGGCTCCCATTGCCGCGGGTACTACATGGTGCTGCTCGAAATGGTGCTGCTCGAAATGGTGCTGCCAGAAATTGTAACTACCCAGTTTGCAGATGCCTGAGTAGTTACCTGTATGTAAACTTTTAGGTGCAGTCTACGAAAATGATTGTACCACGGGCGCTGGTTTTTTGTGACAAATTCTGTAGCTACTCGGCATTTCAGAAAGCTATTTTCATCAACAGATTACTGTGCATCTACAGAATCTGTTTAATCTGTTGAACTACTAGAAATTCAATGTCATTAAGTTAGCAGTTATCAGTGCTCAGTTTTCAGTAGTCAGTGTGGACGTCACCCTGGGCGCTGAGCACTGATAACTGTTTACTTTAATACGAAAAGTCCTAACTTAACGACATTGACTAGAAACTAGGGTAAACGCGACATGAACCAACCTAAAACAGTTTTGATCACCGGCGCCGCCGGCAATCTGGGTCACAAATTGCGCCAACATTTGGCTGCGCAGCCAGATAAATATATGCTGCGTTTGCTGGATGTGCAGGCCAAGGGAGCAAACCGATATTGTGGAGGCCGATTTGGCCACGTGGGATGCGGCGTGGGTAAAGCACTTTCAGGGCGTGGATGTGGTGGTGCATCTGGCTGCCAATCCCAATCCCGTGCCGCCGTGGGCCGATCTGCTGGGTTCGAATTTGGAAGCGGTGGTCAATGTGTTTGAGGCCGCGGCGCAGAGCGGTGTGCGCCGTGTGGTCTATGCCAGCTCCAACCACGCCATGGGTGAATATAAAGATGTGCCGGAACCCCATGTGTTAACCACCGATATTGCGGCCAAACCAGGCGCCCATTGGACGGTGGATGGGCAGATGCGCAATAGTATTCCCTATGGCGCGCTGAAGCTGGTGGGCGAGCGGATTGGCAAATGTTATGCCGACGCCCGCGGGCTTTCGATTATCGGCGTGCGCATCGGCTGGGTCATGCGCGGCGACAATCGCAGCGCGGACATTGCGCCCCAGCGCGACCCCTGGTTTCGGCGCATGTGGCTATCCAACCGCGACTTTTGCCATCTGTTCGAGTGCTGTGTTCAGGCCGATCCGGAGATTCATTTTGCCGTGATTAATGGCATGTCTAACAATACCGATATGCGCTGGGACATTGAACAGGCGCGCCAGTTGGTTGGCTATGCGCCACAAGACGATGTAGACGCATAAGAATCTTAAAGTATCTCAAAGTATGCAAGCCTTGTTCGGTCGTAACCGACCGACGCGTTCTGTGTTAAGAGTTCTGGACTACCACGTAGTCCAGAACTCTTTTTATTTGAGATATATTCTGAAAATATTTATGAAGAAAGTATATTGGACCGATAGTACTAAGGTACTATTTACATTTATAAAAAACATACGGTATCATTATGTCTACATCAATAACCTATCCTGACCATAAAAAGTAAAAGTGTATGTGCCTGCCGCAGGCTCTATATGCGCCGCCGACTTAGGCTCGGCAAAGGCGCACATATAGAGGGTCTGATTCCATCAAATTTGAGAATACCGCTATGAGCAATGTACTCAATCAATACCATCGGACAAAATTCGAGCAGCGTAAATTGCTCTTCCAAACCTGGTTAGAAACCGGTAATATTGCCTATTCTTGTCGACACGCCGGGGTTAGCCGTGATACTTTTTATCAGTGGAAAGAACGCTTTCTACATGGCGGATTTGAGGCGCTGGCAATATATGGCAAACACGCGCCCAAAGGCCCCCCACGCGCGTCCAATCGTGTGGTTGATCACGTAATATACTTGAAGCAAAAGCAGCCCAAGTGGGGATTTCGCAAGATCGCCCGGTTCATCAATGACTGTCAGATCTTTCCTGACTCTGTGAAACCAGATACGGTCCGGCTGATTTTGATCGAGGCCGGGCTCTGCCCGGAGGCGGTTTCCGTCATAAATGGGAAAAGATGAAAGTCACGTAAAAGAAAAGCGGTGCTCATTGAGCACCGCTTTTCTTTTACATAACATTTGCCCTATTCCGCACTCGCCTTTATTTCTCGATCAGCGGTAAATAGACCGAAACGCCATTTACCGCATCGATGATCACGCGTTGGCTGGTTCCATCGGTGTACACAATCTCCAGCACATAGGCATCGCCACGCGTGAGTGTGGCGTCGGCGTCTAGCCATTCATAGGTAACGCCGCCAGTTTGCTGCCCGCCCACTTTGGTCAGAATCATCGCGCTGCGGCGGCTGGATTCAACACCATTGGCATGCCACACATAGAAGCCAACCACATTGGTCTCTTCCACCATGCCCCAGCCCACCAGTACACCATCGGGGGTTTGAGTCAAGCTGCGTTCGGCCAGTTGAACGCCCGTGGGATTGAGTATCTGCACGCTGGCGCAGTCGCTATCGTCGGCATCCGGCACAACGGGCATGGCGTCCGCCATCGCATTCATGACGCGCGCCAGGTTCGGCGCTTGCCCATTTTCCGTACAGGGAGCCACGGCGGAGAGCAGCGTGGTGTCGGCCTCCGTGGTGAAGGTGACATCGACGCTCACCGATTCGCCGACGCCCAGGCCGTCCGTATCGTTCAGGCTGGTCAGCAGATCGTTCCAGGTGAGAACGCCTTCGACGGCTGAATCGGGTGCGGGGGTGGCGCTAGCGTAGGCAAGGAAGACGCTGCTATAGCGATCTTCCAGCGGCAAGGTGGTAATGGTGACGCTCCCTGTGTTTGTGACGCGGATGGTGAAGCTGACGTTCACGCCGACGCCAAACGGATTCACTCCGTTGAGCACCTTTGTCACTTGCAAACTTGGCATCAGCGTGAACGGGAAATCAGCATCGTTATTATCTTCCTGCGTGCCAATGGCCACCGTGCGCGGGTTGAGACCGCTGTAGGGCTCACTGGCATTGTCACCCACATAGATATAGTGCTCCAGTGCGCCGCCGGGCAAGAAGTTGGTGTCGGTGATCACCACCTGATAGGTTTTGTTGTCCAGCACCTGGAAGTCATAGGCGCCGGCATCGCCATAGGTGGGCGTGTCATCAGAGTCGACGCCCGTGCGGTCGGGACCGGTAATCTGGAAGGTGATGAATTGCGTCTCGGTAATGCCGCCGCCCAGATCAACCACTTCATAAAGCTCGACGCGCACGCCGTCAATGCCTTGCTCGCCCGCATCTTTGATGCCATCGCCATTGATGTCGTACCAGACAAAGTCGCCCAGTGTGGATTTGCCCGGCGCCGGATTGATCTGCACCTCCACGCACGATTCCTGTCCAGCCGCGCGGGCTTTGTTGTAGGTGTATCCGGCCGGTTCACATTCGACGCCGCCGGCCAGGCTGGTCGTGGCGGCTTTGGCAATAAAGGTGACGGTCAAGTTGACCACTTCATTCGGGTCGAGCTGACCATCATTGTCAAAGTTGATCACGTTGGCCCAGTAGATGCTGCCATCGTTGGTCGCGTCGGTGGCCGGATTGGGACTCGTGGCGTCAAATACGGTGTCATACGTCAGGTAGCCAATGTCATACGTATCGGTTAACGGCAGGTTGGTAATGGTGATGCTGCCGGTATTGGTAATGCGAATGGTAAAGTTGACTTCATCTCCGGGTTGGAATGGACCTGCGCCGGTGAGAATCTTCTCAATGCCAATGGATGAAGGCGCCTGACCGTCCAGGAAGTCATTCTCCTGGCTATCTTCGCCAGCGCTCAGGATGACCTGGATTGTATTGGCATCCACAACGAGACTGCCAACGGTGCCCGGTTCCGAACCCGTGGAGGTGTAGCCATTGGGGTCGGTCTCGGTGACCGTGTAGGTGTTCGGCGCCAGATTGGTGAATTCATAATAGCCAGTGGCGTTGGTGGTGGCGGTCGTCTGGCTCTGGCCGTCATCCAGCGTAATGGTCACGCCGGGGATGCCGGGTTCCGCCACATCCTGCACGCCATTGTTGTTCAGATCATCGTACACAGAACCGCTTAGGCTGGCGGGCAGCGGTTCCTCGATAGAAGTCCTGATCCACAATGTTGTCGCCGGCCTGCACCGTGGCGGCAATCACGTTGTCGGTGCCGCCGTCGGCATCGTTAACGCTGTTGTAGCCGGCGGGCTGGGTTTCGGTCACCGTGTAGTTACCGGGCAGCAGGTCGATAAATTCATAGTAGCCGGTGTCGTCGGTGGCCGTGACCAGCGGCGGCGTATTGGAATCCCCGTCGTCCAGCGTGATGGTAACGCCTTCAATGGGCGGCTCGTTGGCGTCGCACAGACCGTCGTCATTGACGTTGATGCAGACCGTGCCGCTCAATTGGGCGGAGACAATTTCGCCAAAGTCGTAGTCAAAGCCGCTGCCCACAGTGGGATCAAAGACAATGCTGACAATCTTATCCGGTTCCTGACTGGCGCCCACAGTTGAGCCCCCCACTGTGCCGGGCGCGTCCTGGCCGTCGACATAGCCAGCTGGGTGTGTCTCGGTAATTGTGTAGCCCGCGCCATTTGACGGCGGCACGTTGACAAAAGTGTAGTCCCCATTGGCATCGGTGGTGGTCGTCATATTAACCGGGGCGCCGCTGCTGTCGGTTCCGGTGAGGGTCAGGGTTACATTGGAAATGCCAGCTTCGCCGGCGTTCTGCTGGCCATTGTTGTTATTGTCCTCATAAACCGTACCCGAAATGCTGGCGACCACGGCCGAGAAGGTGACCACCTGAACCACAAAACGATCACCGCTCGTGAAGATACGCACGTTGAGATTGGCGCCGGAGTTGGTCAAGATACTCGGACTTAAGCCGTCCACCTTGGAATCGACGCCATCGTTGTTGGCCCACGATGGGTTGCGCGTCAACTGCGGGTCAAATCCCGTGCTAAAGTTGCTATAATCACCAATGGTGCTCGAGAAATAGTTATCCGTTCGGCCGGTCTTGGGCTCGACCACATTGGTCTGCATGGGTTCACCAAATTCAAACTGCATCTGGTCATTGACCAATCCCTGATCGCCCTCATAGGCAACGAGCCCAAAGCGCGGCTCAACTACGCCGGAGGCGGATGTAAACTGGCTCATGGCCAGGTTTACTTCGTCGGGGTTGCCTGGATCGCCAGGACCGGTTGTGCTAGAGACTGCTTCGGCCATGCCGTCAAAGATTTCAACATAGCGCAGATCCGGTGCGTATGTCGCATTGCGGGCCGGGTATTCATAGACAACGGCCAGGTTCCAGCCGCCGTGACAGTTAAAGCCTTGCCCGGACGCAATGTTGGCCCCAGTCACGGCAAGCTGGGTGGGGACGCCAGCCACTTCATTGGCATCCAGTTGCTGTTGCATGTAGCTGGTGACATCGGCTTGGCTGGCATAATAGACGCCGCCAAAGTTCTGTACGCCAAAGTACGGCCCTTCATCCGCTGTAACAGTCTGATAGGCGCTGCCGTTGACGCGTATCCGCATTTGGTTGAGCTGGCCATCAAGACGCCGGGCCGCAACCTGGCGCCGCGAAACGATGGCGCCGTTTGTAAGCGTAGAAGCGCTACCGTAGGTAGTCCAATCAAAAGTCGCCGATGCCGCGTTGCAGCTATACCACGGGCTGGCCGCCGTGCCCTGCTGGCCATTAGCCTGTAAAAGCGGCACTTGCGTGGTGGGATTCACCGTGCCATCATTAACCGCTTCGGCGCGGTTTCCGCTCCAATAGAGACGCGCAAAGGTAATATCCGCACCCGGTGGAATTGAAAAAGTCGCCTCGCTGGAGTTAAAGATTCCGGATGTTGTGGTATCCGTATTGTTAAAAACCATCCAGCGCTGATCATTGGGCACTGGATCAAAAGCTGCCGGATTGGTCGTTTGCTGCGAATCTGCGAGACAGGCTGCATAGTGGATCCAACCGAGCAACGGACCAAGCGCTTCCGTCGTGTTGCCATTGTTATTAACATCGCGGGCGTCAGGATCAGCCGAGGTAATGCAGCGCATTACAGAATTGCCGGCCAAAATATAGTCACCCCAAACGTAGCGACCATGAGCTTGTGTAAACGGATCGAAAACGTTGGCGCTGGCTGTCAGCGAAAAAGCCACTGTGGCCAAAATCGCAATCAGCCAACTGTGAGGACGTTTCTTCCATTTTTGCTGCACAATTATGGCAAAAATGGCTTTGCTTTGATTCATGTTAAATCTCCAATTGAATTGTGAAAAGAAAATTTTATGTAACGATTCAGGGGTTGCCTGAGCTTGTCGAAGGCAACGCCTGAATCGTCACACTTTATTCAAATACAATGTAGGCCACCTGCTCCGATGCATGGCCGCGTTCGCTGTCGCGAATTTGGTCCTCATCGATGGTGAGATTCAGGTTATTCGCCTGCACTGGATTTGCGCCATAGAGCACGGCCCAGCCGCCATTGGCGCCATCCATGCCAGACTGGCTGATGATGGCGGCAGAAGCCGTGTTAAGACCGTTCAAAGTGTAGGATTGGGGCGCGCTGTTGGTGATGCCCAGCACCGTATCGCTGCCGAGATTGGCCGTGTAGGCAACGCCAT
>JAWKON010000037.1:0-84752 GCA_041391125.1 Caldilineaceae bacterium | reverse complement strand
ACCGGAGAGCGAACGGCGGTTGAGTAGGCTGCGGCCGTATGCAGCCGTATCGAAACCAGAGTGAGCGGGTAGACCCGTTTGGTCTCGATACGGGGCAAACTGCCGCCCCTACTCGACCGCCACTAGCCTATACCCCTTCGCTTGATGCCTATGGACAGGGATGCCGCACCTACGAATTGATCGTTTTGATGTAAACGGCACAACAATTAAGCCGCCACAGTGTGGGTCGCCATCGCGGATGGTAACTCCATGCGGTGGCTGGCCTCCTCTTCCGCTACCCGCTGCAGCACGTTGATGACGCTGTCCGGGTTGAGCGAGATGGAGTCGATGCCGTGGGCCACCAGGAAGGCGGCAAAGTCGGGATAGTCGCTGGGGGCTTGGCCGCAGATGCCAACCGGCGTATGGGCGGCGTGGGCCTTTTCCAGCAGCATTTCGATGGTGCGCATGATGGCCGGGTTGCGTTCATCAAAGAGCGCGGTCAACGTGCCTGAGTCGCGGTCAACGCCCAGGGTCAGTTGCGTCAAGTCGTTGCTGCCAATCGAGAAGCCGTCGAAGCGCTCGGCAAACTCAGTGGCCAGAATCACGTTGGACGGAATCTCGGCCATGACGTAGACCTTGAGCCCATTTTCCCCCCGCCGCAAACCATTCTCCGCCATCACCTCCAGCACCTGATCCGCCTCCTCCACCGTGCGGCAGAAGGGGATCATCACCACCACGTTGCTTAGACCAATTTCCTCGCGCACGCGCTTGATGGCGCGGCACTCCAGCGCAAAGCCTTCGCGATAGCGTGGGCTGTAATAACGCGACGCTCCGCGGAAGCCCAGCATGGGGTTCTCTTCATCGGGCTCAAATTCGCGTCCGCCAATCAGGTTGGCGTACTCGTTGGTCTTAAAGTCGCTCATGCGCACAATCACCGGCTCCGGATATTGGGAGGCGGCGATTTTGGCAATCCCCAGCGCCAGGTGGTCCACAAAGTATTCGGTCTTGTCGGCATAACCGGCGGTCAGACGGGCGATTTCGCGTTTGGCATGTTCATCCTGGAGCGTTGCGTAGCGCACCAGCGCCATGGGGTGAATCTTGATGGCGTTGTTGATGATGAATTCCATGCGCGCCAGGCCAATGCCGTGCGCCGGCAAGCGCCACCAGCGGAAAGCCGCATCGGGGTCGCCAATGTTCATCATCAGCCGCGTGCGCGGTGTGGGCAGGTTGCCCAGATCCAGCACCTGTACATCGAAATCCAGAATGCCGTCGTACACATAGCCGTGGTCGCCCTCGGCGCAAGAGAGCGTAATCGCCTGGTCGTTGTTTAGCACGTGGGTGGCTTCGCCGGTGCCCACAATGGCCGGAATGCCCAGCTCGCGGCTCACAATGGCCGCGTGGGATGTGCGTCCACCAAAGTCTGTAATAATACCGGCGGCCTGCTTCATAATCGGCACCCAATCGGGGTCGGTCATGCCGGTGACCAGAATGGCGCCAGGCTGGAAGAGCGCAATATCGGCGGCGCTTTTGATGACGCAGGCGGGGGCGGCGGCAATGGCCTGCCCAACGGACATGCCGGTGAGCAGCCGTTGGTCCGTTCCTTTGAGCGTATAGGTCTTGAGTGAGCTGGCCTCCAATTGCGACTGCACCGTCTCGGGCCGGGCTTGCACAATAAAGAGGTCGCCGGTGTCGCCATCCTTGGCCCATTCGATATCCATGGGGCGCCCGTAATGCTTTTCAATGGCGCAGGCCCAGCGGCCCAGTTGCACAATTTCCGCATCATTGAGCACAAACATGCGCTGCTCTTCTTTGGTGGTGGCCACGTTTTTCACGGCGCGGCTGCCGCCCACCGCGTAGACCATCTTCTGCTCTTTGGCGCCCAGCTCTTTTTGGATGATGGGCATAAAGTGGGGGTCGCTCAGCAGCGGTTTGTAAATGGTGAATTCATCGGGATTCACCGCCCTGCACCACATTTTCGCCAGCCCCCACGCCCCGTTGATCACCACGGCGTTGGGAAAGCCGGTCTCTGTATCAATGGTGAACATAACGCCCGAGCTGGCTTTGTCGGCGCGCACCATTTTCTGGATGCCAATGGAGAGCGCGACCTGCATGTGGTCAAAGCCCTGCTCTTCGCGATAGGTGATGGCGCGGTCGGTAAAGAGCGAGGCGTAACAGTTGCGACATGCCTCCAGCACTTCGCCATCACTATGCACGTTGAGAAACGTTTCCTGCTGGCCGGCAAAGCTGGCCGTGGGCAGGTCTTCGGCGGTAGCGCTGCTGCGCACGGCCACATCCACATCGCGCTTGCCATATTGGCGGCTCAACTGGTGATAAGCTTCCAAGATTTGGGCGCTTAATTCATCCGGCAGCGTGGCCTCGCGCAACATGCTGCGAATGGCGCGGCCGGCATCTTGCAGCGTAATGAGGCCGCGTTTCCAGAGCGCCAATGTGTCTTTGATTTTGTCCTTCAGGTCGTTGGCTTCCAACACGGCCCAATAGGCCGCGGCCGTGGTGGCAAAGCCGTTCGGCACGCGGATGCCATCCGCGCTCATCGCGCGCACCATTTCGCCGAGCGAGGCATTCTTGCCGCCCACAATGGGCACATCGGCCACGGTTAGCGTATCAAACCAGCGCACATAAGATTGAGATTTGTTCATGTGCCGCTCCTTTTGTCTATGTTTGCGTTGTACATAACAGCTCTAGAAATTAGCTTACACCAGACGCGTACAAGCGGCATCCGTCACTCGGATAGGTCGGACACTGGCTGGCTGGGGGGCTATGATGATAATAAAAAAGCCTCACTCATTTAGAGGAGGCTTTGGGGATCACAAATTGTCTTTTGTCAGAAAGGCAGAAATAGCTAATATATAGCGGCGGAAGTAAAGCAGTAGTTCAGTAGGACAGTGACTGAAACTGTCCCACTGAGTTACTGTCCTACTGTCCCACTATGGGCTTATTTACGCCCGCCCGCGCAACATGCCGTGCCAATACATGGCGGGCAGCGCATACTTTTTCATCAAGTACATGCTGCGGCGCTCCCTGGCTTGGTCAAAGGGGAAGGTCTCGTCCGGGTTGCCGTCATAGTCGAACTCGGCCAGCACCAGCGAGCCGTAGCCGGTGACCACCGGGCACGACGTGTAGCCGTGATATTGGGCGGCCGGCGCCGCGCCTTTGCGCACGGCCATCAGATTTTTGACCAGCACGGGCGCCTCTTTGCGGATGGCCGCGCCCGTTTTGGAGGTGGGCAGGCTGCTGGCGTCGCCCAGCGCAAAGACATTGGGATAGCGCACGTGGCGCAGCGTGAATTTGTCCACATCCACCCAGCCGTCCGCATTGGCCAACGGGCTGTGCTTGATAAAGTCGGGCGCGCTCATGGGCGGCGTCACGTGGATCATGTCGTAGTGCAGGGTCACCGTTTCCTCTGTACCCACCTTTTTGAAAACGGCTTCTTTCTTTTCGGGATGCAGGGCAATCAGGTCGTGTTTGAACCTTGTTTCAATGCCCTTGCGCGCCACCACGCCTTCCAACGTTTTGCGATATTTCTCCACGCCAAAAATGCGCTCGCCCGCTGAAGCGAAGATAACCGTGCTTTTGTCGCGCACGCCGTGCTGACGGAAGTAATCTTCGGCCAGATAAAGGATTTTCTGCGGCGCGCCGCCACACTTGATGGGCGTTCCCGGCATGGTGAAGATGGCCGTACCGCCTTTAAAGTTGCGAATATTCTCCCAGGTTGATTCGACGGTATCGTAATCATAGTTGCTGCAAACGCCTGTTCCCGGTTTGCCCACCGCTTCTTGCAAACCGGGGATCTTGCCCCAATCGATCTGGATGCCCGCGGCCACCACCAGATAATCGTAGCCAATGGTGCGGCCGCCACGCGTCGTAACCTGATTGTTGTCGGGGTCGAACGACTCAACTGCGTCCGGGATCCAGTCGACGCCGGCGGGGATGTAATCCGCCTCATCGCGTTCGGAAACTTCTTTGGGAACTACACCACCGCCCACCAGCGTCCAAATGGGCTGATAGTAATGTTTTGTCGATGGCTCGATGATGGCCATTTCGGGCGGATTGGCTTTATGTCGAAGCTGGGCGGCCACGGTGATGCCGCCCGTGCCGCCGCCAACAATTAAAACTTCGTAGTGATTTTTCATAGTTGCACTCCTCTGTGTGCACAACGGGTAAGCCAATGCGGCGCTGATGCCATTTGGCTATTACAACCGCAGTTGGCATTACTTGTCATAACTAGCGAAGACTTGCCTATGGCCAGAATGATCAAAAGCGATCACGTCAAACGGCTCGGGGTCGTATCCCGCCACTTCCATGCCGGGTGACCCAATGGGCATACCCGGTACGGCAATGCCCGCAATGTCCGGTCGCTCGGACAGCAGGCGGTTGATCTCAGCAACGGGTACATGTCCTTCAACAACGTAGCCATCCACGATGGCCGTATGGCAAGACTGGAGTTCCATGGGTACTTGATGTTCGGTCTTTACGGAGGCGAGGTCTGCTACATTCTGCGCCTGTACGGTAAAGCCATTTTTCTGCAAGTACGCTACCCAGTCGCCACAGCATCCTCAGGTGGGCGACTTGTAAACGGTGACTACAGGTGCGCCATCCTGGCCCGTCGAGTCTGCTGTCGATGCCGAGCCGGCGCAAGCCCCCAGCACAGCCATCGCCAGCAGCGCCAGCAAAATCATGCCGGCCATTGTCCTGCGCTGCGTTATCATTGAGTCACTCCTCTTTTCTGAGCATTGCATCCTACAAATACTTGCCAACGGGCGCCGCCCGTGCGTGTGAATTTGCTGCTGCATATTCCTCTCAACTATAAGGTCATTTCCCCAAATTCAGATCAGACCCGCGGCCAGTTGTGGGCTGGCCACTCGGATAATCGAACGCCTGGCCACCTGGCCAGGCAACTGGCCAGGCGTAAGCGGTGGCTGGTTGGGCCAGGAAGGCAGTGGCCCCAATCCTGAAATGTATCCCGCGTTAGGGGTACACTTTCCTTTGGTGGCGCACGCTGATACATGCGTCGGTGAGAGCTGCCAGGTTCGGGTTAACCGGTGCAGCCACATGTACCGCGCACACTTTCTATATCCGATAGCGCCGAACCTGACAGCTCTGGTCATATCGTCGGCCATCTCGCCCTCTAAGCGAATGGCTCCCCGCATCAGGTTTTGCTATCCCGAAAAACGGGTGTTGTGTTATACTGTGTGCCGATAGTTGATTATTTTCCAATCCTGTTCTGGCCAAGGTTCTGTTGATGAATATTTATCGCTTGATTTGCGGCATGTGCATCATAATTATGACTCTGGCGGCGCTGGGCGCGGCGGGCTGGCAGCGGGCAGCAGCGCAATCCGCACCGCCTGCCCCGAGCCACCTGCTAGATGCGCCAGCCGATCCGGCCATTTATGCGCAGACGACGGATGGTGAAACCAATGCGGCGGATAGCGTAACGATTCCAGGGCTGCAAGTTTCGGCGCCGCGGGCCGTGCTGGTATGGAGCTTGCCTGTGTTGCTGCTGCTCATTGGCTACTTAATATATAGTGAACGCCGGGCCAGCCGCCGCAAACAGCGCCGCGCCGATCAAAGCGCAGTCGTGGGCAATCCGCATTTTGATCTCTATGATGACGGGCAATCTGTGGACAGCAAGCGCCGCCAGCCCTCCACGGCGACGCAGAATCCACCGGCTGGGCACAAACCTGCCGCCGCGCAACCGTCGAAGTCAAGACCGCCGGCTTCATCGAGCCCGGCGGGCAAAAGACCCTCTCGAGAAGAGCCTCAGTTTGGCAATACGGCGGACCTGCCGACGCGCCCCAAAACTGTACAGACGCCTCCCCCCAAGAGCACATCATTCTGGGATGATGAAGAGGATTTGAGTGATGAACTCACCATGATTCCGCAGCGCCCGGAAGATGACGAAGCCACCTATCGCGTCCGTGAAGTAGAGCGCCCGCTGATTGGGCGTCTTGTTCGCGCCACCAGCGATCCCAACTTGCCCAGAGAGCTGCCAATATACAGCCTCATTCCGGCGTCCGGCGAACGGCGGCAGATCCACATTGGTCGCCACAGCAAAAATAACACGGTGGTCATCAACGACCCGCGCGTCTCGCGCGAACACGCCGTCATGATTCAGCGCGATGACCGGCTCTATCTGCGCGACAATGGCAGCAGCGCCGGCACCTTTCTCAACTGGAAGCGTCTCAACCCTGGCGAAGAGCTGCTGCTGCGTCACAACGACCTGATCAGCTTTGGCGAAGTGGCATACGAGCTGCAGCTTCAGAGTGAAAAGTCCAATTCCAGCGACTGAAACAACGATTTAAGCCTCTATTTCCCCACCTCCCAGCGGCGACTCGCTACCTCGTCTCAGCAAATCTTCAACTACTTTTTGATCAACAGATTACGCAGATTGCACAGATTAGAAGAAATAATCTGTGAAATCTGCGTAATCTGTTGATCTTTTTTATGTCAAATTGCCTATTTCTATCAAAAGATGCACAAAATTTCAGGAAAAATCACCAAAGTATTAGAAAGCAAGCCTACTATTCGGGGCGGCGGCAGGGTACAATTAGGACACAGCAGACAACAAAAAAGAAACAGCAGCCAACATCACAACCCCACTGCTGAACAACAAATAAACGCTCTACCAACCAACAAATTCACAAAATTGAAAGGAACCCAACCATGTTGAACAAGAATGATTTCTCGATGGAACAGCTCGAAGAACGCCTGGAAATGTTCTGCGTCTACGTCCCTTACGTCGGCACCTGCTACAAGAAAATCTGGTTCGTCACCGTCGCCTATCCTTGCATTAAGTACTATCGCATTTGCTTCTAAACTGAACTATATCAATCAACAAATCAACTGACTGACAAATTCACAAAATTGAAAGGAACCCAACCATGTTGAACAAGAATGATTTCTCGATGGAACAGCTCGAAGAACGCCTGGAAATGTTCTGCCTCTACGTCCCTTACGTCGGCACCTGCTACAAGAAAATCTGGTTCGTCACCGTCGCCTATCCTTGCATCAAGTACTATCGCATTTGCTTCTAAACTGAACTATATCAATCAACAAATCAACTGACTGACAAATTCACAAAATTGAAAGGAACCCAACCATGTTGAACAAGAATGATTTCTCGATGGAACAGCTCGAAGAACGCCTGGAAATGTTCTGCGTCTACGTCCCTTACGTCGGCACCTGCTACAAGAAAATCTGGTTCGTCACCGTCGCCTATCCTTGCATCAAGTACTATCGCATTTGCTTCTAAACTGAACTATATCAATCAACAAATCAACTGACTGACAAATTCACAAAATTGAAAGGAACCCAACCATGTTGAACAAGAATGATTTCTCGATGGAACAGCTCGAAGAACGCCTGGAAATGTTCTGCCTCTACGTCCCCTACGTCGGCACCTGCTACAAGAAAATCTGGTTCGTCACCGTCGCCTATCCTTGCATCAAGTACTATCGCATTTGCTTCTAAACTGAACTACATCAATCAACAAATCAACTGACTGACAAATTCACAAAATTGAAAGGAACCCAACCATGTTGAACAAGAATGATTTCTGATGGAACAGCTCGAAGAACGCCTGGAAATGTTCTGCCTCTACGTCCCTTACGTCGGCACCTGCTACAAGAAAATCTGGTTCGTCACCGTCGCCTATCCTTGCATCAAGTACTATCGCATTTGCTTCTAATGCGCACCCCAAAACTGAATACCACCCGTAAAAGGGGGAGGCCGCCACAAGCGACTCCTCCTTTTTTATTTGCAGACAAACCGCTGCCGCTGCTCCCTTCGACAGGCTCAGGGAACAGCGGCAGCGGTTTCACTCATTCAAGAGTGTCACCTGCCCAAACTCTATCCGCGCACCGCCATTTTTATAGAATTTTCGCCCTCCTTGTTAGAAAAGACCCCTCGTTTATGACCAGCAAAAGACCTATACTTAACACAGACATCTAGCAACCGCACAGAGTCAATCGGGCCTCATCAATCGAATACAGTAGACACAAATAAATCCGTTTACACCAACCGTTCGGCGAAGATTCCCGTGTTCCGCCAACCGAAGATAACGGTCAAAAAGAAATGCCTATAGAGACCCGCTACGGCCAACTGATCGGCGAAGATTCTCGTGTACCGCCCATCGTGTGCGGTTGCTAGATTTGAAAATCTCGCAATCGAAAATCTAATGTTTAAGGAGTACCCCATGTCCGCCACAAACACAACCACCACCACGCCAGCACCAACCAGCCCCCTGCAATTGCAAACCGGTCTCGAAATCGTCGCCTTCGACAGCAGCTCCCAGGAAAAGCAATATCGCGTAGAGTCGCCGGATGGCCGCCATTTTCAAATAAACGAGCGCTTTTATCACCTGCTCGATCTGCTGCGCACGCCGACCACAACGGTTGACCTGGCCGTCAGCTTCCACCAACGCACCGGCCAGCAGATCCCGCTCGATCAGCTTAGCGCACTCTGCACGCAGCTCATCGAAAAGGGGCTCGTCACTGTCGATGGGCAGCCCACCCAATCCACCGCACCGGCCGCTTCCTCTACCTATCTGGGTATGCACTTTCGCCGCACCATTCTGAGCGCCGAGCGACTGGCTCCGTTAGCCGGTCTCTTCAGCGGCTTCTTCCGCTGGAGCGTGGCGGCCCCCACCATTGCACTCATTGTCATTGCCCACGTTTTTGCCTATCGCGAGCTGAGCATGCAGCCCGAACTCAATATGGCTCAATTTGCCGGTCCGCTGCTGGCCTTTTGTATGCTCTTCAGCATTGCGCTGCACGAGTTGGGCCATGTGGCGGCCTGCCAGCGTTGGAATTGCCCGCATGGATCGTTGGGGTTTGGCCTCTATTTCTCCATGCCCATTTTTTATGTGGACGTGACGCAAGCCTGGCGCTTGACCCGCCGCCAGCGCGCCGCCGTGGACATTGGCGGCGTCTATATCCAAATGCTCTGCGTACCGCTGGCGCTGCTGCTCTACTGGTGGACGGGCAATCTCACCTTCCTGATGCTGATAATGGCCATTGATGTGGTGGTCATCTACAACTTTGAACCGTGGATGAAAATGGATGGCTACTGGCTGCTCTCCGACCTGACCGGCGTACCCAACCTGCACAACCGCACGCGGGCCGCGACGCTCCAAATCGCCCGCCAGCTCTGGCAAAAGATCACCCTGCAGAAGCCGGCGCCGCAACCCTCTCCCTTTGCCCAGTGGCCGCAGTGGGTGCGCCGCGTAATCTGGGGATATTTGGCCCTGTCCATCGTCATCTGGCCGCTCTTCATGATCGCCTGGCTGCCGGCCATGTGGCAGGCCATGATCAGCTATCCTGCGCTGGTGCAGACCGCCACTGTGGACATGTTGATGGCCTTAAGCCAGGGCAACCTCATCGGTGCCTTTAATCAACTGGGCGCCCTCTTTATGCCCACGCTCATCGTCATCGGTCTGGGCTTTGAGTTAAAGCGACTTAGCGGCCCCCTTTTCGCAAAGTTCATAAATCGTCGCCCGCGCTTCAACCCCAATCAGCCGGCCGCGGTCGCTTCGTAAATCGCCTGTCGATATTGCTGTATTGCTTATTGCTGTATTGCAGGGCCCTAGAGCAATACAGCAATAAGCAATACAGTAATAAATCTATTTTCTATCCTCTACCGCACCCCTTTCATAGAAAACACGCTCAATCTGATAGAAAATTCCGTGGATTTGGCTTCTTTCTTCAACTACAATAAACACATCAAAGAATACCGCACCCACGCACTCCACCTGGCTTCTCCCCCGACGTCGGGTGGGGTGATGCGATAAAAGACAAAAGGAAACAGATCATGTTAAACACAAATATCAATCGCTCAACCGTCACGAATCCCGAATTGGGAACCACATCGCAAAGTGGCTCCGCATCCCCCCTGCTGGCCCAAGTTGGCTCTCTCAAGGCGCTGACGCCGCCCGTTTTGCGCTCGTATGGTGCCGCCCACGGTTCAGCGAACGCCGGCACAACCATGCGCCGCTGGCTGCGCCGCTTTTCCATCGGTGTGTTGGCCGTGTTGACAATGGCCATCGGCTATCTGCTGCTGGTCAACCTGGTGTGGACCGGGCTGGCCGCCGGCACAGTGGCGCCCCAATTTGCAGGTACAGCGCTGGATGGCAGCCAAATCGACCTGGCCCAAGAGCGCGGCCAGCCGGTCATGCTCACTTTCTGGTCACCGGACTGCTTTGCCTGCCGTGAAGAAGTGCCCGCCCTGCAAGCGCTGGCCAGCGACCCCAATACCAACATGCAACTTATCACCGTGGTCAGCCGTACATCACGGCAGAAGTCGCCCAATTTGCCGCCGAGCAGGGCCTCACCTTCCCGATTCTGGTCGACCCCAGCAGCGACATCGCCCAGCAGTACAAAGTCAGCGGCATACCCTTCACCTATTTCATCGACCAAAACGGCCACGTTGACCAAGCCGTCATCGGCGCGGTCCTGAAGGCGAACTGCAAAACAACGTCTTCTCCTGGCTGCAAACCTGTCAAATCGGCGAAGTGTGTAGCGCCGAGTAGATGTTTCGAGTGGGGCAGTAGAGCAGTGGGACAGTAAGACAGTAGGTCAGTCTTACAACACTCTACTGACTGACTGTCCCACTGACTTACTGTCTCACTGACGTCTCACTGACTAACTGTCCCACTGACTAACTGTCTCACTGACTGACTGTCCCACAAAGCCAACCGTAACCATAAAGAGTCCCAATCATGAACATTCCATTCATCAGCCGCCAATCGCCCGCAACGCCGTCCCCCCAATTCACCAATTACCAAATGGCCAGCCAGCCGGTCACCCGGTCACCCGGTCACCCGGTCACCTTGTCATCCCCCCATCGCCAGCCCGTCATCGAAATCAGCCAGATGACCAAAACGTATCAGATGGGCGAAAATCAGGTTCATGCGCTGCGCGGCGTCTCGCTCACCATTCAGAGCGGCGAATATGTGGCCATCATCGGCGCCAGCGGTTCCGGCAAAAGCACGTTGATGAATATGATTGGGCTGCTCGACCGCCCATCCAGCGGCGAATATTATTTACAGGGCGTTGAAGTGAGCGGCATGGCGAAGAATCAACTGGCCATGTTGCGCAACCGGCAGATCGGCTTTGTCTTTCAGCGCTTTCACCTGCTGCCGCGCACCCCGGCCCAACGCCAGGTTGAACTGCCGCTCTTCTACGCCGGTGTGTCCAATAGCGAAGCCCGGGAACGGGCCAAAGAAGCGCTCACCCACGTGGGCTTGGGCGAACGGGCCCACCACCGCCCCGACGAACTTTCCGGCGGCCAGCAGCAGCGCGTCGCCATTGCCCGGGCGCTGGTCACCCGCCCCAGCCTGCTGCTGGCGGACGAGCCCACCGGCGCCCTCGACTCGCAAACTGGCGAGGACGTGATGCGGCTCTTCAAAGAGCTACACCAGCAAGGCATGACGCTCGTCGTCGTCACCCACGACATGTCCGTCGCCAAACGCGCCGACCGCATCATCATGCTCAGCGACGGCCTAATCGTCAAAGACGAAAAACGACGGTAAGTGGAGATCGGGGTTGGGGATTAGGGATTGGGACTACGCGAGAAAGCCGTCGCGTACCCCCAACCCCTAATCCCTAATTCCTAATCCCTAATCCCTAATCCCTTTAATTCTCCAGGAGGATTTCCCATGAAAGCGTTTCGATATTCCAGTGTAGCTTGGGAAAGTATTATGGCCAACAAAATGCGCTCACTGCTCACCATGTTGGGCCTGATCATTGGCGTGGCCTCTGTGTTGACCACCGTGGGCATTGGCCGCGGCGCCGCTCTCGGCGTGACCAACGAGATTGAAGGCCAGGGCATCAACACGCTGGTCATCACGCCCAAAACGGAAAACGTTGGCGACAGCAGCACGCTTACCTCCGGCGATGCGGCGGCGCTGGCCGACCCCCGCGTGCATCCCGAAATTCGCGCCGTGGCGCCCACCAACTCCACCTTTATGCGGGTGGCCAACGGCAACCAGGCCATTGAGAGCCAGGTGAACGGCGCCACCGCCGCCTATGCCGATGTGAAAAATCTCAAAATCGAGCGCGGCCGCTTTTTCAGCGCCGCCGAAGAGGCTTCTCAGCAGCGTGTGGTCGTCCTTTCCTCGCTGGCCGCCCGCGACCTCTTCAAAAATGTGGACCCGGTGGGCCAAAGCGTCCGCATCAACAACGAGCCTTTCACCGTGGTGGGCATCCTCAAAAAGAGCGGCGGCGATGACAGCGAAGCCTACGTCCGCCCCATCTACACCCCGCTGGAGGTGGCGCAGAACCGGCTGATCAACAGCCCCCGCTATCGTGGCGACTTTGTGGTCTCGGAAATCACCGTGCAGGTGGCGGACCGCGAGCTGATCAGCTATGCCGAAAGCCAGATCGAACAGACGCTGCGCCTGCGCCACGACCTGAACGTCAATGACAAAAACGACTTTCACATTCTCAACCAGGCCCGCCTGCTGGAGATTGCCGGCAACATCGCCAACATGATGACGGCGCTGCTGGGCAGCATCGGCACGGTCAGCCTGCTGGTGGGCGGTATCGGCATCATGAACATTATGCTCGTCTCCGTCACCGAGCGCACCAGCGAAATTGGTCTGCGCAAAGCCCTGGGCGCCCAAGATAGCGACATTTTGCTGCAATTTCTCATCGAGGCGCTGGTGCTGTGCGCCCTGGGCAGCCTCATCGGCATCCTGCTCAGCTACACCGTCAGCACCCTGCTCAACGGCATCCCCGACTTCCCGTTCGACATTGTGCTCGAATTCTGGGCGCTGCTGCTGGCGCTGGCCGTCGGGCTCTTCAGCGGCTTCGTCTTCGGCCTCTACCCCGCCATCCGCGCCACTCGGCTGGATCCCATCGACGCCCTGCGGTATGAGTAGAGAGGGTGATAAGGTGAAAGGGTGAAAGGGTGAAGGGGTGAAAGGGTGAAGGGGTGAAGGGTGGCAGGTGATAAGGTGACTTCGACAGGCTCAGTCACCTTATCACCTTATCTCACCCTTTCACTCTTGTCATCTCCCCACAATTGACAGAAACTTTCCGCCGCTTTGATAGAATCGCTGGCGGATTTTCAATTTAAAAACTGGTATCCTGAAATCAGCAAAAGTTTTAGTGTAACTACTCGGGTCTTGGACCTCCTCCCGGCCTCCCCCTCGAAGGGGAGGAGCCTTCATTCCCTCCCCTCGAGGGGAGGGCCAGGGAGAGGTGAGCAGTTGCGCTTTTCCACCAAATCCAGCTTCAGATTGTATAAAGGAATTCAACCATGTCACTTCGAAAACTAGTCATCATCTTCTTGGCCCTTGTGGCCGCTGTGGACGTTGTGCTGATTTGCGCCGGTGGACCGGACGGTGCATCCGCCGCCGATATTGACGTTTCTCGTGACCCCGGCGTCACGCAGCCGGTGGGGCCATCCACCGCCGATAACGCGGGCGAAGCCGCCCCCAATCTGGTGCGCATTCGCGCCGCCGCCGCCGTCATCAGTGACTTGTCCGCCGCCGGTTCGGTCGAATTGATCAGCAAACGCCAGGTGGTGCTGGAAGTGGACGGCGCCATTCAGGATGTGGCCGTCAACGTGGGCGACTGGGTCTCCGCTGGCGACCTGCTGGTGGCGCTCAACACCGATGAACTCACCCGCGCCGTCACCCGCGCCCAGGTGGATCTTGAGACGGCCCAGGCCGAATTAGCCAAGCTGCAACAGGGCAGCGACCCCGGTGAAATCACCGTGGCTCAAGCCAATCTGGCAGCGGCGCGTGAAAATCTGCTCAAAGTGCAGGCCGGCGCCACCCCCGAAGAGCTGAGCGCGGCCGAGGCCAAAGTGGCCGCCGCCCAGGCCAAGTTGAATGACTTGCTGGCGCCCCCCAGCAGCGCCGAAATTGATGAAGCCAAAGCCGCTATGGAAAAGGCCGACGTGGCCCGCAAAGAAGCCCAGCGCGCGTATGACGCCATCAAGTGGCGCAACGACGTGGGCATGACGCCCGAAGCCGCGGCGCTGCAAAAAGCCACCATCGATTTTGAACAGGCGCAGGCCAAATTCAACCGGGCCAATCAGGCCGCCGCCGCTGGCGACGTGCAGGAAGCCCGCAGCGACGTGCAGCGCGCCGTCAGCGATTTGGACTTGCTCAAGAATCGCCCCGCCCCCGCCGAAGTGGCCGAAGCGCAGGCCAAAGTCAGCGAAGCCGAGCAGAAGCTCACCAAGCTGCAAACCGGCGCCTCCAGCGCTGAATTGCAAAGCGCCGAGGCCAAGGTGAGCAAAGCCCAGCTCGATCTGGACGAAGCGCAGGCCAAATTGGCCAAAGCCACCATCACCGCTCCCATCGAGGGCGCCGTGCTGGATGTAAATGTGACCGCCGGTGAGCGCGGCACGGTGGGCAAAACCGTGGCCACCATTGCGGACACCCGCCAACTCAAGCTCACCGTGCAGGTAGCCGAGGTGGACATTCCCAACCTGGCGCTGGGCCAGGAAGCCACCGTGGCCATCGACGCCATCCGCAACCGCACCTTTACCGGCGTCATCGAGCAGATCGACCCCATCAACGAGTCGGACAAAGATGTGGTCAACTACCCGGTCACCCTGCGCCTGACCGATGCCGACCTAGACGGTGTGCGCCCCGGCATGAACGCCGTGGCCACCTTTGCCGGCGAGACCAGCGACGCCAATCAGTGGCTGGTCCCCACCACGGCGCTGCAAGAGCAGAATGGTGAGTTTTCCGTGCAGGTAGTGCGCGGCGAAAACGTGGTGACCGCCAGCGTCAAACCGCTGGAAACGCAGGGCGAATGGACCGTAGTAAACGCCCCCACACTGGTGGACGGGGACACGGTGGTGGGTCACGTGGCGTCATACGTGGGTCAGGATCAGGAGGTGCAGGCGCTGTATTAGGCGGCTCCGACATCATTTAAAAAAAGGGAGGCGCAGATTCAAGCGAATCTGCGCCTCCCTTTTTCTGTGGAGAAAATCGTCATGCCATATTGTGATAGGTATCGAGGAGATAACGCCTTCATAAGGCCGTATATATCACCTTTTTATGCGTTTGATCTACGGCAGCCAATGAGTCAGGCTTGGCCGATAAAAATTCGCCACTCGGCTGATTTTATCAAATTTACAAATACCAGTTCCCTACATTTACCCAACGCATACATCTTTAAAGAATCTAACAATATTGTAAAGGTGATTGACAAACGCCAACAAATGCGTTATCTTGTTAAACAGTAAGATATTTTGTCAGCAAGTTTGTCATCCCAATATATAATGAGAATCGTCATGATCCAATTTTTTCTTGCAGATTACGTGGAACGAACAGAATATCCATTGAGGGGGCTGCATCCATAGTGAGTGCTCCGATTTTGCGCAACTTAAAAACCCCTCAATGACCATTGAGGGGTTTTTTGATCTCAAAAAAATGACTTTACAGCCAGTGGGGCCTAAGCTCGTCGAAGGCGATGTTCCCTTCGACAAGCTCAGGGAACGCCTGTACAGTTGCAAAAAATAAGGGGAAACATGACTACTTTGGCCGGCAGCATGTTTCCCCTTGGCCACCGATGACTGATACGTTTAGCCATTTCATGTGGGAATGAGTTGGAAATCGAATTTATCCAATTCACCCAGAAATAGGCCAAAATTCATTCACCGAGCCTGACTCATTTTATAGTATCAAATTATTGATGCGACGGTCAAGTGCGAAAATCATACTCTTTATAAACGCATGGGAATCACCTTATCATCCGATTGGCTTTTCGTAGTTCGGGTATATCCAGCATTCGCATAGCGCACAGGAGAATGAAATGAACACTGGACATAGTTGTAACCCGCCAGATGATAACAAGAAAGAATGGAAACAGCGCGCCATCGCCGTGCTGGGCTTCATTTCGTCTATCATCACCATTGTCGCAGCCATATCCATACAGTGGGGGCTAAACGGTTTCCGCATCTCCTTGGAGATGGGGGTGCCTAAAACCGAGCTTACCGGCATTGTGCGGACGCCGGCGCCGCCACTTCTGCCCACATTTACGCCAACTGCGATCCACACTGCGACCAGCCCGCCAACACCGACGCCTACTAATGTGCCCACCAATACGGCAGAGCCAACCTTTGCGCCTGTTCTCACGCCTAATTTGGTGGAGCGCACGCACATTGTAAAGTCGGGCGAGATCATGGCGTGCATTGCGAAACTTTATTACAGATCTTCCGACGCTCAGGATGAACTTTGTGCATACAATTTCGGACACCCCGATAGCGCGTTGTTTGGTAAATCTGAGTGTGGTTCGATTTTTCCCGGCGATACCATTGTGATTCCGCGTTCGCTTATCGCTATGGTAATAACTGATAAGTTGGCCGACAAAAAAGGATGGGTCATCTTGAACGCTGATGCCATAGAACAACCCAGCAATGCCTTTCTCTGCCAAGAAAAGCCGTAAAAGCTAACCGTAGGCGCGGCGTCTTTGGGGCGCGACATTGATGTTTGGTGAAGTGAGCATCAAAGATCGAACACAATGCGCAATGCTTGATCAATTTGCCGCATGATGCTTTCCGGCAGGCGCCCTCGAATTTTGACGAGGCGGAAGCGATGATCGACAGGGCGTGTTTGCAAACAGTCGGCCACAGACCTTTTGGTCAACCCACTGTTCTGCGATGCCGGCAGTTCTACATTTGTCACAATACGCGCTTTGCGTTCACTCCATGCCGTAATGGGTACAACCTGAATGACGGGTACGCGTGCATTGTAAATATTATTTGTCACAATCACACAGGGCCGAATTTTACCATTTTCGGCTCCCTGTGTTGGTTCCAAATCAATGTCAATAATTGTGCCGCGCGTCAGGTTAGTTACGCTGGCCATTGTTGGGCCGCCGCTTCTATCCACTCTCGTGATTCTGCATCCTCATCATAGAGTTCAGCATACAGCTTTGCCGACTCCCGCAGTTGCTGCTGTTCAAACGCATGCTGTAAAGCATCCAGCGCGTGACGCACCATGTCGCTCTTGTCTTTAAAGCCATAGGTGCGAAACTGCGTTAAAAAGTCAACCTGATTGTCGTAAAGCGTGAATTTGGTCTGTATCATATGACCCTCTTTCTATATCGTTAATACGTCCCTATATCATCCCCAATTGAGCCCCTCTATTTTAGGCCCTTTAACTTACCCCTGTCAAGGGGATCAACTCAGTTTACATTATATTGAACTTGAAATACGCGCCCAAACGCAGTATCATGCACTCATGATGACGCCACGCCAATCCACACCCACCCCACCCCCAGCCGACACCATCACCGTACGCGCCGATGAGCGCTTTGACGAGGCGCGCTTGGCCGCCTACCTGGACGATAAGCTGCCCCACGCCAACGGCCCGCTGACCGTGCGCCAATTCGGCGGCGGCGCGGCCAACTTGACTTATTTGCTCCAATATACGCAACCCGATGGTCAGCTCGTCGAATACGTGCTGCGCCGCCCGCCGCTGGGACCGGTGGCCAAATCGGCCCACGACATGCGGCGCGAATCGACGGTGCTTTCGGTGCTCTACAAGGCGTTTCCGCTGGCCCCGCGTGCCTTTCACTATTGTGATGATGAGTCGATCATCGGCGCTGACTTTTTTGTCATGGAGCGGCGGCATGGCGTGGTCGTGCGTCGCGCAATTCCACCCATCTACGATCACATTCCCGACGCCCCGCGCCAGATGAGCGCGGCGCTGGTCGATGCGCTGGCCGATTTTCACGCCGTTGATTATGCGGAGCTGGGGTTGGAAACGCTGGGCCGGCCCGTCGGTTTTGTCGAGCGGCAGATCGAGGGCTGGTATAAACGTTGGCAGGCGGCCAAGGCTGAGGAACTGCCCGTTATGGATGCGGTCTACGGCTGGCTCAAGGCCAACATGCCCGCCGCCAGCGCCGCCACGCTGGTGCACAACGACTACAAGCTGGACAACGCCATGCTAGCTGCCGACGACCCCGGCCGCATTGTGGCCGTCTTCGATTGGGACATGTGTACGCTGGGCGATCCGCTCTGCGACCTGGGCGCGCTGCTCTGCTACTGGTCCGAGCCGTCCGACCCGGCCTACTACAAAGCCGCCTCCATGATGCCGGTGGATGAGCCGCGCTTCCTTTCCCGCACCGATCTGGTGGCGCGCTATGCCCAACGCAGCGGTCGCGACGTGTCGCACATCAACTTTTATCACGCGCTGGGGCTCTATCGCCTGGCCGTTATCATCGCCCAAATCTACATCCGCTACCAACGCGGCCAAACCCAAGATCAACGCTTTGCCGCCTTTGGCGATATGGTGCCGCGGCTGGCCCAGGCCGCATTTGAGATCGCCCATAAAGCCTGACAAGATGACCGGATGACCGGATGAAGTTCATCTTGTCATCTTGTCATCCGGTCACTTTGTCATCTTACCCATGAACTTCACCGACTTTCTCCAACTGAATTTACAGTTCGCCGCGGCCGCGCAGACCGTCACCATGCGGCGCATGTTAGCGGGGCCGCAGCGGCCGGGCTGGTCTTGGGGCTTTGAGAGCATTGTCCACTTTTTGCGCAGCCACGCCCCGCGCGGCAATCGCATTACGGCCGCGCAGGTGCGGCGACTCATGGAGCAAATTGTGCTGCCGCCGCTGGGTAACGATGTGGCGATCCGGCCCGCAGTTGGACTGCCGGCAAAGGCAGAATGGGTGACCGCGGGCCCGGTGGAGGATGCGCAGTTGGCGCTCTTTCTGCACGGGGGCGGCTATGTGGCCGGCTCTCTGTACAGCTACCGCGGCCTGACCACGACCCTAGCGCGGGCGTGCGGTGTGCGGCTGCTGGCGCTGGACTATCGGCTGGCGCCCGAGTATCCGTTTCCAGCGGCGCTGGACGATGCGTGCGCGGTGTATCGCTGGCTGCTGGCGCACAATATGGACCCCAGCCAGATCGTTTTCATTGGCGATTCGGCGGGTGGGGGGCTGGCCATCGCCGCGCTGACCCGTCTGCGCGATGCCGGACTGCCGCTGCCCAGAGCTGCCGTCTGCCTTTCGCCCTGGCTGGACTTGAACCTGAGTTGCGCCTCGATCCGCGCCAACAGCGGCGTCGACTATCTGAATCCCGAGCTGGTCGCCGCGTGCGCCCGCATGTATCTGAGCGGCGTGGACCCGAAAACGCCGCTGGCTTCGCCCCTTTATGCAGAGCTGCGCGATCTGCCACCGGTGTTGATTCAGGTTGGATCCGCTGAACTGTTTTGCGATGAAGCGCGCGAATTTGCGCAGCGCGCGCAGGCGGTTAACGTCGACGTGACGCTCAACGTGTGGGACGATATGATCCACGATTGGCACATGCTCTACTGGCTGGAACCACAGGCGCGCGCCGCCGTCGCCCAAATCGGGGCGTATGTGAAAAACGCCCTAAATTTGGCCATTACGAATCTCAACTCGCAACCCGCCACTCGCAACCCGCCACCCGCGACAACACGTCAGCTCGAGTCAAGAATACCATAATGCCACTTCCCCAAAGGAGGCTATCCATGTATAAATGCGCCATTGTGGCCGTCAGCGGTGGGCGCGCCCGCGGCCACGTCGAAGCCTAGCGGCACATTCGTCGCGGTCGACTGGCCGCCATTTCTACGCGCCAACGGGACAAGCTCGATGAATTTGGCGCGCGCTTTGGCGTGGCGGCGCGCTACACCGATTATCACGAAATGTTTGCTCAGGAAAAGCCCGATCTGGTCCACGTCAACACGCCGCCCAATGTGCGGCTGGAAATTTTCGAAGCGGCCGAAGAAGCCGGCATCCCCGCCATTATTGTGGAAAAGCCGCTGGCCATCCAGGGCGAAGATTATCTGGCCATCCGCCAATTTGCGGCGCGCAGCCGCGTCAAAATCGCCATTAACCATCAACTGCACTTTCATCCGCGGCGGGCGGCGCTGCAAAAGCTGGTGCAGGAGGGCCAGATCGGCCAGGTGCGGCTGATCGACGCCAGCGCCCGCATGAACATGGCCTATCAAGGCACCCACACGCTGCAGGCCATCGGCGCCTTTTATCCGCAGGAAGAACCAGTCAACATTATGGGCCAGGTCTCGGGCGCCGATGGCCTGGCAGCGACGCCGCGCCAACATTTCGCCCCGGACCAGACGCTGGGCGCCATTACTTTTGCGGATGGCGTCAGCGCGCTGCTGCGCTGTGGGGCCAATGCGCCCTACGTGCTGGCCGGTGATGCGCGCACCAACGTCCACAAGCGTATTGCGGTTTACGGGGAGCGCGGCTTTGTGCATTGGACCATGTGGGGCTGGGAGACCAATGTTGACGGACGCCGGGAGTCCGGCCATCACAACTATGCCGATGAGGATATTCTGGGCCAGGCCGCCATGACCGAAGCCATGTTCGACTGGCTAGAGGACGATGCGCAGGCGCATCCGCTCAATCTGGACGCCGCGTTGCGCGATTTTGACGTCATGCTCAAAATTTATATGAGTGGGCTCAACCATCAGGCCTATACGTTGGAGGATGCGGTGCAGTCGGGGTTGATTGAGGCGCTGCGAAACCATTTATTTGCGTAATCGGGTACATCTCCCCTCCCCCAAAGAGAAACGCTCCCTGCGTAATCCTTTTTATCGACATTGACAATGCAACGCATGCAATGTATTCTTGGTGTAGTTTGAAATTATCACTTCTCTATGAAAATGGAGGTTCTATGACTATACAAACACTAGAACAGGAAGCAATGCAAGAGACGACCGAAAATTTGGACCTGTTGATGGAGCTTGTTAGTTCGCTGCGCAAAAATAAGGATTCAGCATTACTGCGGCTGGACAAAATAGAGAAAAGCAGGCTTGATAACCTTTGGCAAAATATATGCGCCCGCGAGTCAGAGCCTCAGCGCGGCATCTTTCTGTTGGAATTCATAATCGAGTCTATTGAGATCATGGAAAAATTCAAAGCAGACCCCACTCGAGTTGTAACGGGGGCCGAAATGCGCGAAAGGATGGCCGCTCGTGGAGTCGTCATGGGAAACGCTCTATAGCTTGGAAGCGTCCAACTAACTGCTGGATAATGGTCAGCTTGTAGCGGCACTCTTCTTTGCGCGGGAGGCGCTGGACGATACTGCTGCCCCTGCAGAAAGTGAGATTGAGCCTGGTCTCCAGAGGGCGGTTATTGAAGGACATTTAGTATCCTTTGCCCGTGATTTTGCGCAAAAAATTATTGAGGTGCAGCTCATCAAGCCACTAGATTGACCGTTGACAAGCGAGCCGCCCGCGTGGGCGGCTCTTTTTCGTATAGACCCATTTCCGCACGCATATACCAGCGAACGTCATTCAGAATAGGTGAGGAACGTATATGAATTGATGATGTCTTGCTCAGCAAGGGAATCCAGAAATGAACGGGAAGTTTGAGGGCTTACCCAAACACTACCTTCATCAAAACGATCATAGATTCCTACAACCAGCTTTCCATCTTGTGCAATTAAGATGTGATCAACTCGTCTTGAAAGCCCAATTCGGTGCAGAATGTCATTTCTAATTATGTCTATTGTATGTGCCTCTAAGGGCAGAACGATGAAGTCTCTTTGCGGATCGAAGGTGTTTCTACGCAAGTCGCCGGTTGGTTGAGTAGATGTATTGGGTATATTTTGAATATCGATTGCTGACAGATCTCCTTCGAATGAAATGAGCGCACTTCCACAAAAATGATCCATCATTGCCTTTAGAAATGACACACGTTTCCTTACGTGAACACTATATCCAGTGATGTCCATATCCTCCTCACTTCACCACTAATCCCGCCAAATCCACTGCATCCCCACCCCCCAACAAACCAGAACGCCCGCCATCCACGCGGCTATAAAGCCCCACGCGCCAGGTGTATTCCCCGGCGGGCAGCGTTATCTCGTATGGTTGAATCAGCACGTCGCCCGGCCACCAGTCGCGGCTGAGTGTGGCCAGGCCATCGACCTGGCCAGCCATGTCGCCCTGGGCGTTGAGGATGTGGTTGAAGGCCGTAAAGTCGCGCTGACGTACTTCCCAGGGCGGCTCTAGCACGCGCCAGATCAGCGTGACTTGCAGCGCTTGATCGGCTTTGGCGTCGGCGGGGAAATGGTAGCCGAGCAGCGTCATGCCCGCATCAAAGGTAGGCGTGGGGTCGAGTTGCGTGTAGTCAAACTTTAGATCGACAAAGGGCGGAATGCGATAGAGCCGCGCCGCACCGCGGTCGGCAAGCGGTTGGGTGGCGATGAGCTGGCCCCACTGTTGCAGTTGGGCTTCGGTCGGCGCGCGTCGATGGTCCAAAAGTAGAGGCTGGGCCGGTCGTAGGAAAAGAGCAAAGCTGGCGGCGCCGAGGGGCCACAAAGCGCGCAAAGGGCGGGCTGCCCAGCAGCGTGGCCACCACGGCTGGCTCGCTCTCATAGCCCGGATCGACGCCGTGGACGGCCACGCACCTCCTGCGTTTGATCCGCGGCGGCTTGTCGCGCGCCACGCTCAGCGCTTGCTGCCAGCCGCGCAGTGTGACGCCGCTTGCCCTGCGCGCCACAATCGATTGCACGTCTAAATAGCTGCCCACCCAGACGAGCATCACAGTTGCCGCAACTAGACCCGCCAGCGTGCAGCCAGTTGATTTGTACCCAGCGCGCCAGTACATCAGGCGCGGTTGTGACCCCCAGGGCGAAAAATAGCGCCGGCAGCGGCAGCAGCACCGTCCAATATTGCAGATAGAGTTCGGTTGGTTGAAGCCCCAAAAGCAGAGGGCCGATGCCCCAGGCCAGAGCAGGCGGGCTCCTACATTTTTTCTGAGGGTGACAAGCTGAAAAGCTTGTCCTACAATGCCCACGCCGACCAACAGCAATAGAAGCGGCGAGATCAGCGTGCGGTTGAGCTGCCACCAGAGCGCTGCGGTTTCCATGCGCCCCACAATGCTGGAGATGCCGCCGCCGGTGACCAGTTGGCGGGCCAGCAGCCATTCGGCCGGATCGATGAGTTTTTGCCACGACGCAGTTGGCGCGTTGAGCTGATCGCCGATCTGGCCGATGCGTGCGGGAGCATCGGGTGGCATCTGCTGCCAGAGCGCCCAGCCATAGGGCAGCAACAGCAGCAGCGCAACGACCGCGCCCAGCAGCAGCGCCCGCCGGCCAGCGGCGCGGGGCAATCAGCAGGGCTGCCAGCCAGCTTAGAATTTGCACCAGGCCCAGCACGTGGCTCAACAATTGGAGGCGCTGCGATGGGGAACCAGAAGGCAGCGCCGGCCTGTTTGGTTTGGTTGGAAGAGATTGGCGGTCTGTGGGGCCGGTTGGCGGGTTTCCCAACCCGCCCTACGATTGGTCGAGCTTTCCTCGTCCGTTGGAACGACTGCCCGCCAGGCCAGCCACAGGGGCGTAACGCTGAAGAGCACTTGAATATGCGCCCACAGCTTGCGGTCATAGAAGACGAGCCAGGGGTTGGCCGCCATGTAGAGGCTGGCCAGCAGCCCCACCAGCTCACCGCGCTGCTTGCCGCCCACTTGCCGCCCCAGTGCATAGGTCAGCGCCACGGCCAGAATGCCCAGGGCGCCCACGCCCCAAACCGCCCCTTCAACACGCCCACCGGTCAAGATTAGCGGTAAGGCCAGCAGATAAACGTCCAGCGCCGAGCGCTGAATCCCCAGCGTAGTGCCGCCGCTCAGCAGCGGAAGGTAGCCGCTGAGGGCGGCCACGCCTTGCGCCATGCCGGTGATGTGCGCTTCGTCGTATGAATAGGGGACCAGATCCAGCGGGATCCAGCGCAGGGCAGCGGCCAGAAGCAGGATGCAGAGCAGGCTGCCGCGGGTGCGACTAGACATGGGGCTGGCTGATGCCGCTTATGGGGAACGGGGGCAGGGGGACAGGATGACAGGATGACAGGATGACAAGATGACAAGGTGAAATGGGATCGGGTGCATGGTGGGTCGACTGAATGAATGGGGTGCATGGCCTCTCCCTACTTTGCACCCTGCGGGTGCGCCGCGCCCCTCTCCACAAGGTGGAGAGAGATAGATGTTGCGCTTTAGCGCCCCATCTGGGAGAGGCCACGCTGCCCTATGGCAGGTATTCAATGTGCAGCACGGCTACATAATCGACGTCTAAATCATAGGCTTTGACAATACGCGTGCCTTCGCCAGTAATAATAAAGGCCATCGAGTTGCCCGACTCCCAGTCCGGCAGATTTACGATCTCCTGGACAATTGGCGCTAGATCGGGCGTCAGATACTTTTCCTTTTTGGCCCAGTCCGACAGATTGGGCCAGTCCACCACGGCGTTGGTGGAGGGGCGCCGGGAAATATTCAACTTCGCTTCTTTAAAGCGTTCGGGATTCGCCACGGCCTCGCCATAGATTGTGAAATGGGCAGGCTCATAGGCAAAATCGTCGGCCGTAAAGCGGATATAGGCGTTGACAATGGTGGCGCCGGGCGGCAGCTCCAGCCCCTGGAAGCGGAAGCCGGCATGTTGCGGCACACGTTCGGCGCCCAATTCGATCTCGGGATCTTTTAGCGTTACGGCGCCGCCTAATTGCTCTTCAGCATCGTCTGTGTATTGGCGAATCGGAATTTCCACGATCTCCAATGAAGAGGTCGGCGGAGCGGTGGGCGTGGCCGTTGCTTCAGTATACATAGAGATGGGCAAAAAGTCTGCGTCCGCCACTTGGGGATCCAAATAGTCGGGAATGCCATTATTGTTGAGATCTCTAAGCCCTTCCTGCGAACTTGGGGCGCCATCACCATCATCATCGTTATCGAGGAAATCGGGTATGCCGTCCTGATCTGTATCCGTGGCATCCTCCGGGCTGCCATTAATATTGGGATCGGCCTTCTCCTCAATGGTCGGAAATCGATCTTCGTCGTCGTCGTTATCCTTAAAATTGGGGATTCCATCGCTATCTGTATCGTCATTATTCAGATTGCCATCGGCATCGTAATCTTCATAATAATCAAAGATGCCGTCGTTGTCAGTGTCATAGCTGGAAACCACAAATTGCGTCGGCGTGGGCGTCACGCTGGGGGTGGAGGTTTCGGTGGGTGTGGGCGTAAAGGTGGGCGTGCTTGTTGGACGCGGGGTCAATAATTCGGCCGCGGTCAACGTGCTGGTTTCGGTAGGCGTCACCGTGGGCGTACGCGTCTCGGTGGGTGTAGACGTGACGGTGGTGGTGGATGTGGCCGTGCCGGTGGGCGTCGACGTGGTTGTCGATGTCGATGTGGGCGTATTGGATGGCGTCGGCGTATTGGTCGAAGTGGCCGTGTTGGTGGGGGTAGGGGTGTTCACCGGCGTGCTGGTGGCGGAAGGCGTGGGCGTTGCATAGAGCGCCAGCGTCGCTTTGCGCACCGAAAATTTATCGTCGCCCGAAAAGGCCAGATACATAGTCAGACCATCATTGCTGATCCATTTGGACGGGAAATTGCCCAGATCGCCTGGTCCAATGTCCCAAAGCGATGCATTATAAACTAAAGACCACGGTCCCCACGGCTCGGCAGCATCGTAAATGCGAATCCCGCCGGAAAAGCGCACGTCCTCTGTATTCGGAATGCCTTGCCACCAAATATAGCGCCCAATGGCGGCGTTGTAGGTAATGGCCCCGCGGCGTGCTTGCGCCCCCGGGCTGTTTAGAATGCTGCCGCGCGCCAGCACATTGGTGGACCACTGCGGCGTGCCGTCCGATTCAACGCGCTTGAAAAATTCATACGCATTGCGGTCACGAATTTGGCTGCGGTGGACGCGCGCCAAAACAAAACGTTCGGCCGTCTTATAGGCGCTTGGGTGGTCATGTGACACCATATAGACATAATCGTCAAGCGCGCCGGCATAGTTTTGCCCGTAATTAATAAACGTGCAAAAGCCAAATTGCTCAAACAGCCAGGAACTATAGGACCAGGTGACCATATTGTCCTCGCTCCAGGCCAGGCGACAATAGTTGCCCACGTCGTCCAAATTGCGCACCCACATATAGATAATGCCGTCAATCGCCAGCAGGCCCGCAGATTTCATGAATTTGCGCCCTTCCCCGACGACTTCATTCGCAGATCGGATATTAAAGGCGCTGATGTTGGGCGGTGAGCCCTCAATACGCGCAAAGCCCATGCTCAACTTTTTCTCGACGGGCGGATCGAAGCCATGCCCATCGCCATAGGCCGTGTAAAGATGACCATCGGCGGCCCAGGTTAGCGGATAATTATCACTATCCTGGCCCAGGCGAATCACCTGTTCGGCAGGCTCCCAGGTCAGGCTGGCAATGATGGGACTTTCGGAATTGGAGGTCAACGGGGCGAGGGAATGCACGTTTTCGGCAATGATGGCGGATGATTGCTCGACGGGCAGCACAACAGCGGGTGGCTTGGCCTCGTTTTCGATACCGGATAGTGGTCGCACAAAGTACACGAGAGCGAGCAGCCCGCTCAGAAGAAGAGAAAAGAGAAAATAATGACTTTTGGCCATTCTATAAGACTCCGCGCCAAACAGATGCCAATGGGTGGACTAGCATCAAAATCGGATCATTGGAAGGTAAAATTGGATCAACCTATGGATGTAAAAATATATGATCAACAGATTTCATCGATTATGTAGATTCTCCCCCCTGGGGACAACATAATCTGTGCAATTCTTAAATCTGTTGATCAAAGGTTTTTCAGTGTAGTCATGGCAATTTCGCACAACCGCAAATTAGTAGAACTAAATTCGATGCCTAGTGCGGAGGATTTGCAGTCATGTTTACTGGCGAAGTATACACCTAACTTAAGGATTTGGCGAAATCTGTATTTGTTGCACGGGCAGTGCATCGCCCTGCTCCGCACCAGCTTCGCGGATTTGCAGCCGCTTTCCTGACTCTGGCTCATATAGCCCCATATAGAGTTGATAGGTTCCATCCGGCAAGTCGGCAGGCAGCATCACTTCGTATCGATCCGATACGGGTTGGCGTGGAAACCACATGCGCGTGGGCAAAAAGCCGTGCATGGGCGGGTGATCATCCTGGGCTACAAGCTGGCCGCCCGCGTCCACCATGTGTACAAAGCCAGTAAAGTTGGCGTCCATCATGGCGCGCGCCTGCCATAGCGCGTCGATTGTTAATATTTGCCCCGGTTGAAATGATTGTGCCGCCGGATCGATGGCCGCCCCCTGGCTGTCGGAAAGCTGCCAGCGCTGGAGCAACATCTGATCGCCAAAATTGATGGGCTTGGCCAGCGGCTGTAGACGCGCTCCTGCATCGATCACATCTATGGCCAAATAATCTATGATCAGCGGGTCGCCCACGGATTCACCGCTGGCCACCGCCCGCATGGGCAGCCGCTCTAGCGTCTGCGGGTCATAAAAGCTCAGTTCAATGCGATAGAGATCGGGCGCCACATCGAGCGGAATCACAAACTCGACGCGGTCAATCCAGCGCTCGCCCACCGGCCAGGTGGAGGTGGCCGAGCCAAACGGCCAGCGGTCCGCCCGAAATAGCTCCGCGCCGGCCTGATTGACCACGCGCAGCAACATGTTCAAATTTTGCGCAATGGGCGCTCGGTTCTCCAAATAGAGCGTCAGCTCCACCGGCTGCCCCGGCGCCAGCTCGCCCGTGGGTGCGGCATAGGCCGTCAGCCGAATCTGGCCGTCCCACTCGACCACATAATCGGGCAGCGTCTGCTCAGTCACCGGATAGATCCAGGCGTACTCAATGCCGTTGAGCGTCACCGTCTGTTCCGGCGGCCGGCGCAAATAGTTGAGCAAAAGCTGGCGCGCCGGCAGCTCGCGCTGCACTTCATTTTGATAAAAGACCAGATAATCAGCCTGAAAATCGTCCGAAAGCGAAACCGGAATGCCCGGATAAAACCAGCTAAAGGGCCAAAGCCATACCAGGCCGCCGTTGTCGTTTGGCGCACGTCGGGTTGCTGCGCCAGATAACGGGCCGCCGCATCCAGCCCCTCGCCCCAGCCGATCAGCATGTCATTGGTCACGTCGCGCGTACGCATCAGCAGCGGGTTATAATAAGTCAAATAGTAGGGAAAAGTGGGCAACGCCAGCCCCGCCTGCCCCAGCACCACCAGCCCGGCCATACCAATCGCCGCCCATTGTTGCGAAACAGGCAAAACGCGCCGCCGCAGCCAATCCAACGCCATCCCCCATCCAATACCCGCCGCTAGATCCAGCGGCATATAAATCGGCAGCAAATAGCGATCAAACTTCTTGGGCGCCCAGATTCATCAGCAGCAGATAGAGCAGCGCAAAACCGAGCAGACTAGGGAGTAGGGAGTGGGGAGTAGGGAGTAGGGAGTGGGGAGTAGGGAGTAGGGAGTAGGGAGTAGGGAGTAGGGAGTAGGGAGTAGGGAGTAGGGGGTCGTGACGAGACCTGTTCGTCAACCACGCATCGTAAACCTGTGCTGAGCGCGGTCGAAGCATCGTAAATCGTAAACCGTAACTCATAAATCCCACTGCCAGCACCAGCCCCACCAACACCACCGGCGTTGTGCGCCACAAATAGCTGATCGGATAAAAGCTAAACCCCGGATCGCCCCAGCGCAACTGGCCCATAAAGTACATGGAGCTGGAGTGGCCTTCTTCTGCGTATTCCTGCGACAGCGAAAAAACGTTGCCCAGCGTTTGCAGCGGCGCCACCCACATGGCCGGCCAGCACGCCACATAGGTGATCACCGCCACGCCAAACCAGATCAGCAGCGGCCGCACCAATTCGCCCCACACGGTGTGTACCAACGGCTGATACTTTGTCGGCAATGCGAGCGGCGGTTGAGTAGCCCCGGCAGTGTGGGGCGTATCGAAACCATAGCGGGTCGGTTTCACGACATCAGCGTGCGGCGCATGCATTCTGTCCCACTGTTGCGTGCGCCACACCCGCCCAAAATGCACCAATTGCAGCAGCCCCACAAACGGGACCAAAAAGAGCCCCGGCGTCTTGGTCAGCCAGGTCAGCCCGGCGGCCATGCCCGATAAAATGAGCAGTCGGTTTGGGCGGGCGGACCGCGTTGCGCAGAGATAGGCGACCACTGTCAAAAAAGCAAAACTGGCCAGCAGCGCATCGGTGTGCAGCAGGCGCGCATGCGCCATGTGAAACGGGTCCAGCGCCACCAGCAGCAGCCCGATGCCAATATACGGAAAGCGTAAAAAGCGTGCCGCCAAAGCCAGCGCCAGCCCAATCACCAGCACGTTGACCAGCACCGCTACCGTGCGGCCCGCCGCCAACACTTGCAGCGGATCTTTGCCCTGCGTGGCGAAAAAGTCCTCGGGCGACGTATCGGTGGTGCCAAGCTGGCCGGGCGTCACATACGGAAATTCGGGAAAGGCAAACGCATAGCCCAGCGCGCCAATCCACATGGTGGTCACGCCCGGATGGCCTTTTTGAAACGTGTTTGCAAACTCGCCCTGCACCAGCCCATGCGCAAAATTGCCGGCGCGCGTCATCCACCGCTTCTCATCCGGCGTCACAAAGTGATCCAGTTGTAAAATCCTCGGCAGCAGCAGGGCGCTGAGGAGGAGCAGCGCGTAGAGCGCGCGGCGCCAGGGGTGCATGGCGTTTTTCCTCTTTTGTAGTAGAGGAGTGGAGGAGTAGAGGAGCGGAGGAGTAGAGGAGTCAACCAATCTCCTCTACTCCTCTACTCCCTACTCCCTATTCCTCTACTTGAATTTCCAATAAATCCACCGCATCCCCTGCCCCAACGCCCAATCGCACCAACGTCTCGGGATCGTAAAAACCTATGCGCACGATGTAGCGACCGGGCGCAGCGGCGGGCGGAATGGTCAGTTCAATGCGGTCGCGAATGGTCTGTTCGGCGCGCCAGAGCGTGGTGGGCAGGAAGCCATTGAGCGGCGGCTGATCCTGCTGCGTGAGCTGGTCGCCGTTTCCATCGGCGGGCCACACCTGTGCAAAGACAGTGTAATTGCGCGCAATAGGGCCAACGCGTCGCCAGTTCGGCGCTAGCGTAACGTGCGCGCCGGGGTGGACAGTTAAGACAGCGCGCTCCCCGTTAACATTGAGCGCCCCTTCACTCTGCACGTCCAGCCCCACCAGGCTGATCTGCCCGCCAAAGATGGACGGTGCGCCATAGCGCACGGCCGGTCGGTCGCGCCCGTTGCCAATGGAGGCGTAATCGAGCTGGAGCCATTCACCCAGATCGGCGCCGGTGCTGGGCTGCGTGGCGGGTAGGTGCGCGCCGGTTCGGCTCCACAAAGGCCACATCCAGCCGATAGATGCCCGCTTGCGTATTGGGCGGAATGGTCAACAGGTGGCCATCGGGCCACACATCGCCCGGCTGCCAGGTGCTGGTGGGCGACCCCAAGCCAGCCCTCGTCGCGGGCAATTTCGGCGCCGTCCGCCCCCACCAGCCGCAGCACAATACTCACATTTTCAGGCATTGGCGCTAGCCCCAGCAAATAAAGCGTCACCGGCAGCGCTTCGCCCGGCCACCACGCTGGAGGGAATTGGTACGACACCAGCCGTATCACCGGCTGCGCGTTTATGCGCCAATCGGTCACATAGTCCGGCAGCACGCCTGCCCGCAAATCATAAACCTGCGCGTAGTCAATGCCGTTGAGCTGCACCGTATAGACTGGCGCGATCTGCTCAAAAAAGGCAATCTGCCGCGGCGGCGGCAGTCGTCGCTGAAAATCCTGTCGATAGAGCACGGCAAAATCGGCCTCGTGCCAAAAATAGATGGGCAGCGATTCACCAGGGAAAAAGTACGAAAACGGCCCGTTGGTATAGGCCGTGGCCACCTTTAACGCCTGTGCATCAACATCCTCGTCCGCGGCCTCCCGCGCTAACCAGCGCGCCGCCGCGTCCGCCCCTCGCCCCAACCAATTTGCATCACATTGGGCGCTGCCGCGGCCCCGCCCATCAGCGGATCATAATAGCTCAAATAATATGGAAAAGTTGAAAAGAGCGGCGCCGCCTGCGCAACGAATATTATCCCAGCTACGGTCATCGTTAGTAGGGAGGGGTTGGGAAATCCGCCCGTCATCCCCATCAAGCACAGAAGCCCCACCATTGCTCTGAATTGTGTGCTTTTCCGGTCCATGCATCATCAATCCGGCCACCCATTCCACCAACGCCGCCCACCCCGTCCCTGCCACCAACGCCAGCGGCGGATACGCCGGCAGCAAATAGCGGTCAAACTTTTTGGCGCCCAGCGAAATAAAGAGCCCATAGCCCAGCGCAAAAAGCAGTAAATAATAGCACGTCTTGCGCACAGTTTGCTGGCCGAATGGTCCCCACCGTGCGATCCATCCAATCACCGTCAATCCCAGCCCAATCAACACCAACGGCGTTGTCCGCCACAGGTACGTCACCGCGTAAAAACTCAACCCTGGATCGCCGCTGTAAATTTGTCCATTGTAAAACGTCGGCTTCAGATGCCCTTCCGCCGCCGCCTCCCCCGCCGCCTGGGCCATCTGCCGCAAGCTGCCCACCGGGTCCACCCACATGGCTGGCCAGAGCAGGAAGAAGATAGCGGCGGCGATGAAGCCCCACAGGAGCATGAGCTGAAACCACTGGCGAAATGAAAGGGAATGTACGATCTCAGATGTACGATTTACGAGGTCACTTCGTCGACGAGATCTTTTCGTAAATCGTACATCGTACATCGTAAATCCCACATATTCCTTAAACGCAATAAGCGCCATAAACGGGACCAGAAAAATGCCCGGCGATCGCGTCAGCCACGCCAAGCCTGCACCCAGGCTGGAGAGGAGGAGCGTGGCGGTGCGTCGGGTGGCGGTGAATTGGAGAAAGGCCAACACGGACAGCAGCGCAAAGCTGCTGAGCAGGCCATCCAAATGCATCAGCCGCGACAGTCCCACGTGGAATGGGTCGAGCGCAATGAGCAACATGCCCAGGCTGGCAGACTGCCAACCCAGTAGGCGCACGGCCAATCCAAAGCTCGCCAATAGCGCTAGCGTAATAAAGAGCACAATAAAGGTGCGCCCGGCGGCCAACATCTCAATCGGCTCAATGCCCTTGCTGCGTAAAAAGGGCTCGATCTCCTCGGTCAGCCAGCCAAATTCGCGCGGTGCTTCGGTGGGGTAAGCCGGATAGCGCCACAAATAGCCAAACAGCCCCGCCCACGTCACCGTCACGCCCGGATGATAGCGCTGAAAGGTGGCGGCATAATCGCCCAGCACCAGGCGCGATAAAAATTGCCCGACCACGCCAGCCAGGCATGTTCATCCGCCGTCACAAAACGATCCAGCGCCAGCCCGCGCGGCAGCCAGATCAGCAGCGCCATCAGCGCCGTCAACAGCCACAGGCGCCCGCAGGGGTATGCTTCTATTCGGTTGCGCTAATTCTTTTGACGTTAAATTCATACACAAATCATGAAAGGGGAAGGGGAGAAAGGGGAAAGGGGGAGGCAATGCGCCCCTTCTCCCTTTCTCCCCTTCCCCCTTTCTCCTCTTCTCTCTACTCCACCGCTAACTCCAACACATCCTCCCCCAGCCGCGTCCCCTCCGCATCCACCGCCGCCAGCCGCCGCCGGTCTGCTCATCATAGACGCCCAGCACAATGCGATAGGGGCTGCGGGCATCAGCCTGCTCCAGCTTGAGCGTGAGCACGTCGGAAACCACTTCGTTGGCGTCCCACTGGGTGGTCGGGTAGCTCCACTGGCGCGGCACGGCGTCGTGCTGGGCGATGCGCTGGCCGTTGGCGTCCAGCAGGTGGGCAAAGAATTTGTACGAAATGGTCCATGCGCGTCAACGCCCGCCAATAGACCGTCACCAAAATCTGGTTGCTCTCCTGGCTCAGATCATAGCCCAGCAGCTCCATTTGATCGCCAAAGGTGGCCTGAAGCGGATGCTCAACGGTCGGCGCATCAAAGTGCGCGCAATCGGCAACACTTTCAGATTGCCCAGCGCGATGGGTCACCCACCGCATCTCTTGTCTCCGTGTCGACAAGTTTTAGCGAGAGCGCATAGTCGCCCGCTTCCAAAAAGGGCTGATCTGTGCATTGTGCGTCGCGCACAATTTCGTTGTCCGCCCAGTTTTGCGATGGCCATTCACCGCCCAGGTCAAAGCAGTGCTGCTCCTGCGCGGGCCCATGCAAATTGAGGCAGCTTTGATACGCCCGCCCCGGCGCCGCCCGGCTGCCCCACTGGGCAAAGACCTGCACCGTGCCCGCTTGCAGCATCTGCCCGCCCAGCGCCCCCAAATTGGAATCGAACGCAATGAGGCCAATCGCGTCGGTGACGGGCTGGGCGATTTCGTAATCGCGGCCGTACACCGGCGTGGTTTCATAAACCACCACCTCATCATCCTCATGCACCGGCGCATAAACCAACCATTGGCGCCACAGCATCATCTGTTCCGCCGTGGCAAACTGCTTGTGCAGCACCAAGTAGCGGATGTTGTGGTCGGCCAACACCTTGAGTTCGTGCGTCACATCGCCAATGTCCTCACCCATCAGGTTCTCGGCTTCGAGCAGGCTCAAGTAACGTGCTTTGCAGCAGGGCATAAGCTTCGCGCGTGGGTCGCGAAATGTGGCCTGGGCCAGCGGTTTTTGATGCACCATTTGATAGCGCATGTAATCTTTGTCCCAGCCACGGTGATCATGGGCAGTTCCAGCAGGCCAAATTCACCTGGCTCCTGCGCCAGTTGCTGATGCCACTGCGGCACGTCGATGGGCGCAATGCGGTACGGATAGAGCCAATGTTCACCCACCACCAGCAGCGCCAGCACGCCCACCAGCAGCGTCCCGTTGACCCGCGCCGACCAGCGCTCGCGCAGCAGCAGCGCCATAACCGGCCAGCAGCGCCACCGGCAGCGACAGGAAGGCGTTAAAGCGGTGCGGGTAGCGGATGATGCTGATCAGCGAGATGTTTTCGATGAGCCGGTAGGGCATGGGAACCTGCTCGTAAATGGCGTTGGCAAAGCGGAAGTCGGTCCCCAGCGCAAAGATGGCGTAGAAGAGCGCCATCAAAATCCAAACCAGGCTGCGCCGCGCAACTTGCGGGGCGCCCAGCACGGCCAGGATCAGCGTGACGTGGCCGATAAAGTCGACCCGGTCAAAAAAGAACTGGATGCGCTGCGGCAGTTGGCGCACCACCCAGCCCACGGCCAAATGTTGACATTGGGAATAAACCAGCCCAGCAGATCGCTGCCCTGATAATATTCCTTAACAAAGACATCTTCGGGGTAATTGCGCAAAAATTGGTCGGCAATCAGCGGCCAGCCCAGTGGCGCCATCAGCAGCACGGCTGCGACGCCAATCAGCCCGCACAGCCAAAAGAGCCGCCGCGTGCGGTATTCACGGTGCGTAGCCAGCATGTACAAAAAGTAGATGCCAAAGGCAAAACCGGCCAGAATCAGCAACTGCCAGCGCCCAATGCCGGTCAGCGCCAGAAAGAAGCGGTCAGCAGCGCATCGCGCACCCGCTTCTGCTCAAGGTGCGCTGCATAAAGAGGATGGCCAGCGGCAGCCGCATGATGATGGGCATGTTGGGATGCCCCGGCTGCCTGACCAGATAGGGCCACGAGCCATAGACCAGCCCGCCGATGAGGCTGGCGGCCATGGAACAGAGTGCGCCAAAAGCAGCCAATACATGCCACAGCCATTGAGCGTAAAAATGACCAGAAACATGATCCCATAGGCCCCAAGTTGCCCCAGATGGCCTGCAACGGCAGCCAGATGGCAATATTGAACCAGGCAATGTTGTGTGACGTGAGCGAAACGCCATCGGGATAAAGAGCAGGTTCGTGTAGAAAATGTCCTTGCCCTGCGCCAGCGCCTGTTTGATCCACCAGAAAGTCCACTGATGCACCCAGGCATCGCCGCCCAACCCCACCGGGATCTGCGTCTGCCAATGCAGCACCAGCGGCCAGGTGATGATCACCGCCATGAGCGTGAAGGCCAATATGGGAAGAGGAACCACTGCCAGAATGATTTCATAGAAAGGATCAACAGATTACGCAGATTTAAAAGATTATTACCGCACCGTCGCCAACAGCAACGCATCCTCCGCCGCCCGCACACCATCGGCATCCACCGCCGCCAAGCGCTCGCCCGACTGCTCATCATAGACGCCCAGCAGGATTTGATAGGGCCGCGGCGCGTTGGCGTCCTCCAGCTGAGCGTGATCCCATCGGCCACCACTTCGCCGGCGTCCCATTGGGTGGTGGGATAGGCCCACTGGCGCGGCACGGCGTCGTGTTGGGCCGCGCGTTGGCCATTGGCGTCCAGCAGATGGGCGAAGATTTTGTAGGAATGCGCCATGCGCCGCTGCGCCTGCCAATAGACCGTCACCAAAATTTCGCCGTCCGCCTCGTTTAGATCATACCCCAGCAGCGTCAGTTCATCGCCAAATGTGGCGCCCACCGGATTGGATATGGCGGGTACGTCAAAACTGCGCGCAATCGGTAACACTGTGAAATCGCCCAGCGCCATTTGCTGCCCAATCGGCTGGCCGCTCCCGGCTCCACCAGCCCCAATGCAAGCGCATAATCGCCCGGCGCCAAAAAGGGCTGATTTGCGCATTATACGTCTCGCGCACAATTTCGCTATCCGTCCAGTTTTGCGACGGCCACGCCCCGCCCAGATCGAAACAGTACTGCTCTGCCACCGGGCCATCGAGAAAGAGGCAGCTCTGATACGCTTGCCCCGGCGCGGCGCGGCTGCCCCAAGTGGCGGCAATCTGCACCGTCCCAGCTTGCATAATGCGGCCGTCCAGCGCCGCCAAATTGGAATCCAGCGCCAGCAGACCGATGGCGTCGGTCAAGGACTGGTCAAGGGTGAAATCGCGGCCATAAATCAGCGCCGTCTCATACACAACCAGTTCGTCATCCTCATGTACCGGCGTATAGACCAACCAGCGCCGCCACTCGTCAATCTGACCTGGGTCGGCAAACTGTTTGTGCAAAATCAGATAGCGAATGTCGGCGTCGGCCAGCGTCCGCAACTGGTGCGTCACGTCGCCAATGGCCCAGTCCATTGCGTTATCGGCGTGCAGCCGGCTTAGAAAAGGGCGTACTGTCCAGCAGCCGGTACGCATCGCGCGTGGGCCGCGAAATATGCCCCTGCGCCAGCGCACCATGCACCATCTGATAGCGCATATACTCTTTGTCCCACTCGCGGTGATCATGGGCAACTCCAGCAGCCCAAACTCGCCTGGCTCCTGCGCCAGTTGCGTGTACCAGGGGGCGCGTCAAACGTGCTCAGCCGGTATGGGTAGATCCAGTGCTCCAAGATGATGAGCAGGATAAGCGCGGTCACGACCCCCTCCCGCCAGGCTGGCTACCCACAAGTTGAGCGAGCGGCGGTTGAGTAGCCCACGGTAGTTTGTGGGCGTATCGAAACCAGAGTGAGCAGGTCATTTGGTCTCGATACGGAGCTGCCCCTACTCGACCGGCCTCCTCTCCGCCGGATGCCATCCGCTTCAGGAGAGGGGCCGGGGGAAGGTCCCCCAACCCGCACAGCATGGCCACCGGCAGCGCCAAAAACGCATTAAAGCGATGCGCATCGCGGATGATCTGGATGGCGAAAAAGTCCTGCACCAGCCGGTACGGCATGGGGATCTGCGCATATTTGACGTTGCCCAGCAGCAGATCCGGTCCCAGCGCCAGCAGCCAATAGACCCCGGCTATGATCACCCACGGCCGCGCCTGCCGTCCTCTGCGCCAGATGCCCAGCAGGGCCAGTCCCAGCGTCACCCAGCCCACAAAATCAACCTGATCACGCGTAAAGCGTACACGATAGGGCAGCTTCTCTACAAAAAATGCGCCCAGCCAGCTATTGGCATTGGGCACAAAATAGGCCGCCACATCGCTGCCGTTGAGCGATTCATCCACGGCAATGTCGGCGCGCAGTTCCGGTTGCAGCAGGGCGGCGATGACGCTTGTGGCCAGCGGCGCCAGCAGCAGCAGCGTGACGCCGCCAATCAGCGCCATCTGTAGAAAGACGCGCCGGGTGCGATTTGCTGGCTGGGTGATCAGCGCATAAATCACGTAGATGCCAAAGGCCAGCCCGCCGCTGATCAGCAACTGCCAGCGGCTAAAGCCGGTCAGCGCCAGAAAGAGTGCGGTGAGCAAAGCGTCGCCCGTGCGCTGCCGTGCAAAGGTGCGGTGCATAAACAGAATGGCCAGCGGAATCCACATGACGGTGATCATGTTGGGGTGGCCGGTCTGCGACAGCAGATAGGGCCAGGTGGCGTGAACCACACCGCCCACCAGCGCCGCCGCCAGCGAGCCGGTCCAATCATAGAGCAGCCAATAGAGCGCGCAGCCATTGAGCGCAAAGAGCAGGATATAGGTCAAGCCATACGCCGCCAGATTGCCGAATAGACTTTGCAACGGCAGCCAGAGCGCAATATTCACCCAGGCGAAATTATGAAAAATCAGCGACGCGCCATCCGGATAAAAGAGCAGATCAGTGTAATATGGATTCAGCCCCTGGCTCAACGCCCGCTTGACCCACCAAAAGGTCCATTGATGCGCCCAAGCATCCCCGCCCAACCCCACCGGAATCTCGGTTCCCAGGCGCGCCGCCAGCGGCCACGTCATCCAAATGGCCAGGAGGGTGTATGTGGTGAGGGGGAGGAGGAGCAGGCGAATATATTTTTGGGACATGATGATTGGGTGATCAGGGAGTAGGGAGTAGGGAGTAGGGAGTAGGGAGTAGGGAGTAGGTGGTTCAGTTTCCTTATCCGTTGCCAGAAGCATACACGGCATACATTGACTTTCGGCGGACAAATCTCCCTTTCTCCCTTTCTCCCCTTCCCCCTTTCTAAAATACTCCTCTACTCCTCTATTCCCCCTCTCCCCCTCTCCCAAACCCCCACCAGCACCTCTTTGGGCTCCTTATTATGGCGCTCAAACATGAAGGGGCGCTCGTCTAGCAGATGCCACTCATCGGGTGGCTCGGGCGGCTCGGAGTAGAGGACCAGGATGTCGGCTTGGGCCAGGGCGTCGTGACGGCGTTGCTGCTGTTCCGGCTCGCTGAATTCCTGACGAGGCCAGCCTTCTTTCATATCTTTGTTATCGATTACCGGCAGATTGCACGCTATTTTCTGACGCAAACACCAGGCTGTCAAATAGACGTGCAGCGCCGCGCCGCCCCACTGGTCGGCGCGGCCCAAGAGCGCGATCTGTGCCTGGGGGTGAGCGCGCAAATCGATGGTTTGTGCAATAAATTCATAAGCATCGTTGACGCCGCCATTGCTGTTTTCGTATTCGATTTCCAACTGTTCGGGTAGGCTCAATTGCGTGCGTATTAACCCAAAGAGCAGCACCACCGCCGGAATGGCGACGAGCGCTCCTTTTATTATTTTGCCATTTAACTGACTATACCAACTAAACAGTCCCGCACCGCCAATCACCCACAGCGGCGGCAGAATCGGCATGATAAAGCGCACGTTGTTTTGCGGCGTAATGATGATCATGGCCAACCCGGCGCCGAAAAAGATGAGATAGGGCCAGAGCAATTGGCGCAATGGGTGGCTGCGCAACAGCCACGGCAGCGTGATCAGCGTGAGTACGAGCGCCAACGCAGTGACTGGCTCTCCGACGAGCAAGCGCGGATAGTAGAGCAAATTCTCCGTTTCCCACAAGGTGAATTTGGCGGGTTGGGCATTGGCATAATTACCGACCCAGCGCGCTTGATCCAGCAGCACCAGCCATACAAACAGCCCGAGGGCAATGAGAATCCATCCCGGCGCAACGGCTTTGGCCACGGTGGACGGCGACGGCATTGTCGGTTTATCCGCACCCAACCTGTCCACAAAGAGCAGCAGCGTGCTCAAAAATAGCGTAACGAGCAGCAGCAGCCCGTTGCTATATTTCATCCAAAAGCAGAGCAGCCCCAGCAGCGCGCTGACCCCAAACAGCCATGCCGCCCGTCTTGGTGCGTGATTTACAATCTGCCCCGCCCGCGTAAATAGAAAGATAGCGCCAAACGCACACAAAATCGTGGGCAGTTCCAACATGGACATGGCCGCATAAATGCTGTGCAGCGCATCGGCAACCAGAAAGAACGGTGGAATCAGCCAGAGCAGCGGACTATATTCCTCTATAATCCCTTGCGTTTGGGACGGGCTAGCGGCGGTTGAGTAGCCCCGGCCGTTGGGGGCGTATCGAAACCAAAGCGGGTTGCTTTCTAGGGCTTCAGTTGCGCCGAGGCCAATAACCCGGCCATGTTGCCGCGCAATCAGCCAGAGCAGCGCCCCAAAGAGCAAAAAACAGAAGGTGCTGTACAGCCGAATACTGACCAGATCCGCGCCCCACAGCAGCAGCCAGCCGCCCAGCAGCAACCCGTGCACCGGCGGATACCAGTGCGGCTTGGTCAGCTCAAACCACAACCCATCGCCATCTCCCTGCACCAGCGCCATCACCAAATCAACGCCGCGCGCCGCATGAGTCGCCTCATCATTGTCCATCTGATAGGCGCGAAAGTTCACCACCGCCACGCCAATGCGCACCGTCACCAAAAGGATGAGCAGCCCGATCAAGGCTGCGGAAAGAAGTTGCCGTTTGGGCATGGAGTGAATAGACTTTCTCGTTGGAAGGGCGGGTTTGGGGGTCGGGGATGGGGGATTAGGACCAAGCGCGAAGCTCCACGCCTGGCCCAAACCCGTATCCCCAATCCCTAATCTCCAACCCCCATCTCCCCCAACTGCACCGCCTCGCCAAGCGCCTGGCCGCTGGCGTCGAAAATCGGGACGCGTTCGCCACTGTCTCGCCCATACAGGCCCATGAGCAGCGTGTATGGGCGGGCCGGCGCGTCGGGCGCAATGGGAATGTCGTAGCGATCCACAATGACGCGGCCGGGCTGCCAGCGCGTGGTGGGCAAAGTGTTGCAGACCGGCTCGCCGTCGCGCTGACCGGCTTTGTGGCCATCGCTCAGATCGATAATCTGGTTGAAAACCACATAATCCTGCGCCACCGGCTGGCGCGCTTGCCAATAAAGCGTCAGCATAACGCGTGCGCCGGGCTCTGGTTGCGCCGACGACAGATCATACCCCAAAAGCGCGATTGGGGCGGCATCGGGCGGGCCGCCGAATGTAAAATCGCGCGGATTTTGAATGCGCTTGCGCACGGCAGCCAGGCCGCTTTCGCCGGAAGCTGCGAAATCGGGGGCGGCTAGCGTTTGGTCAAAGTGGGCGGCCAGTTCGGCATCGGTCCAGCTTTGGGGCGGCGGCGCAGCGCCCTCTTTGGCCTGAAAAATATGCAGCCGCGGCTCCCCGGCCACGCTGATCACGCCCAGCAGATCGTGGGTCTGTGCCAGCTCGGCTTGGCGGGCGGCGCGGTCGGGCGCTTCTTTGGGCTCCAGCGCCGGGCTCCAAATAAAATAGCGCTGGTCGCGCGGGCAATAGAGGCGGCCGCGCGTATACCATTGGGCTACGGCGTCGGTGGCATTGGTGTCAAAGGCGCCGTTCAGCACGCCCGTTTCATACAGCATGGCCACGCTTTTCCAGCCGTTGCGAAAGGGAAAGCCAAAGATGGACAGATTGGTCGGCTCGGCGTAGGGGACCGGATAGCCCGCCAGCCGGTGGGCGGACCAGGTGCGCAGCATCTCCACATCGGTGCGCACAAAATAGCTATATTCATAAAAGCCAAAGAGCGCGATGAGGCCAGCGGCCAGCAGCACGCCCGTGGCGGCAGCGCGCCCCGTGCCCATACGCCCAGCCGCGCCGCGCCAAAGTTGATCCACCGCCCAGCCCGCCAGCAGCGCCCAGCCGATGAAAAAGCCATACACGTGCGTGTTGGGTGTGCGGATAAAGAAGAGCGCCAGAATCATGGGGATGCCAAACCAGAGCCAGACCAGCCGTTCTTCACGCGGGGCCAGTGGCGTGAGAATGCCCACGAGCAGCACGGCGGCAAAGAGCAGCCAGGTGGGGTCGGTCGCCCCAAAGATCAGCAGATGGAGGATGCCCAGTAGCAGCAGCACCGCGCCAATTTGCGCCACTGTGCGCCGCCAGGTGGCGCGATTCGTGTAGTTCTGCGCCCGCCGCAGGCCGAGCATGAGCGCCGCCAGCGTCAAGGCGCCGAGGAGCGCCAAATAATAGCTGCTGCTGTAGAGCGTGGTGCGATCAACCACGTCGGCCAAATTGTTGAAGGGGTAGCGGCTGGCGGCCTCTTCCACACCCAGCCGGTTAACGGTGATATAGCTGTACGTGACGCCAAAGCTGGGGTTGAGCACAAAGGGCAGATAAAAAGAGAGCACCATTGCCGCGCCCAGCGCCAGCGGCAGCATCAAAAGGCGCAGCAAGCTGCTCAGCGGCGCGCCTTCGCGCCAGATGGTGAGGAGCAGGTAGAGCAGCGGAATCGCGACCAGGGCGGCTTCGTAATGGGCCAGCAGCCCGGTGGCGGCCACAAAGGCGGTCAGCATCAGCAAATTGTGCAGATGTGCGGGGGCGGGATCATCCGCAAAATTGACGCCCATTGCCAGCCGCCGCACCCGCGCCATAATCAGCACGGCAGCGGCTACGCAGAGGAAGACGATGCTCTGATATTGCACAATGTGGGCAAAGCCGATGAAATAGCCGTCCAGCGCCAGCAGCATGGCCGCCGCCCAGCCGGCCAGCGGTCCAAACAGGCGGCGGCCCAAAAGAAAGAGTCCAAACAGGGCGGCAAAATTGGCCAGCGCAAAGGGCAGGCGCGCCGTGGCTTCATCGATCTGACCGGTGACGGCATAGATGAGCGTGGGCAGCAAGATTTCGGCCGGCGCCTTCAAATGGCCCAGCAGCGCGTTGGGATCGCCCTGAATGGCCTGCACCGCCCGCAGCATGACGCGCGCCTCGTCGCCCTGAAATTCGGCGTAGGCTAGGTTGGGAAAGCGCATAAAGCCGCCCACCAGCGCCAGGCTGATCAGCGCCGCGGCCAGCCACTTTGGCGATGTTGTGGTCCAGGCAATCCGGCGGAGAGAGAGGCCACGGCGCAGCCGGGATTGTCGGTAGCGCATCACGAGCAGCAGGAGGAGCAGCAGGTCAAAGGCCAACAGCGGCAGCCAAAATGGGATGGGGCCGGGCAAATAGCTCAACAGCAACATGCCCCAGATGATGACCCCATACCCGACCGCCACGCTAAAGAGCACCTGTTCCAATGCGCCATAAATCGTGAGGCGAGAATCGACGTCGGTACAGCTTTGCCCACTAAGTGCAGAGCGGGCATCCTTGCCGGCCCTCTTCCCTTGAGCCCCGTGAGCACCTTGCTTTGGGGGCCGCCCATTCACCATCCACTCCACCAATAACCACCCCGGCCCAAAGCCACAAAGCAGCAGCAACGCTCCGCCTTTCCAAATCAGTGGAATCGGGGACAACAAGACGACGTGGAGCAAGAGCGCCGCGGCTAGCACGATTTGGGTGCGTGATTGGGCGAAAAAGGGCTTCAGATGCGAGGTGATCACGGCGGATGCGGCAGACGTTGGGGCGACGGGTTTCATGGGGGCAAATATAACACAAATGGTGTGAATTAGTTAACTGCGCCAGACTGTGTTGTAGGATATACTCTAAACAATTATCGATTTTCGGTTTGCTGGAATAGACGCTATACTTGTGGACCAACCTGCACTGTCGCTTAGGCGCCCCGTTTGTGGTGATGCCTCACGCTCACCGGCTGTCCCCCCATTGATATACCTGGCTCTGTCATCGATGAAATTCGACCACTCGACCAAAATCATGCAAGCTCCTTTTCTTCCATGCCAAACGCGAGTATAGACAAAACCATCCGCAATAATTACGCAATCGTAGAGAGGTTCGTTGATGTTGTTTTTGACGCAACTGTTTGACGTTTCTTTGTTGGCCACCATTGGGTTGATTTTTCTGGTTTCATTGGTTGGCGGGTATTTGCGGGGCAGCCGGCGCGATCCTTGCCTGCGCTCGTTTGACGGCTATCACGTCACGCTGGAGCGGGCCGATGGCAAACACGTTTGGGGCGTCATGGAACTGGAGGCTACGGGGCTGGAACTGTGCTATCGTAACGCGGTGCAGGATGAAGAGCACATTGAAGCCAGCTATATTATGTATGCCGATGAATATGAAGACATTCGCGCCATTTTTCGCTACGTGGACGATCTGACGGAGGAAAATAAGCGCAAACGCGAAGCCGATCTGCAAAGGGCGTTTTACCCCAGCCTGCTGCGCATGTTGGGCCGGCGCTCGCGCCACTTTACCGCCACCGCCTCCGAGTCGCTGGCCGAAGTCTTCGGATTGCTGGTGGGGCGTTTGCGCAAGCCGGCCGGACGCTACATTACCGATTCCAGCGAGGCGCATCTGCGCGACCTGGGCGCCAACGTCATCGGCCGCGTGGGGACCAGCCACGATCCGCTGCTGGAGCGCTACATTGGCGAAAAGGTGGTGGTGGAGGTGTTGGAAAGTGGCGACGAAGTTCACGAGCACGTGGGCATCTTCAAAAACTACTCGGCCGATTTTATCGAAATTCTGGACGTGCAGTTTCCGCAGCGCCATTTGCTGGATCTGGCGGCAGAGCGTGAACGCGAATCTGTGTTTCTCACCGCCAAAGTGGAGGGCAAAACGCTGAAAGTCACCAACAACACCACCCAGCCCATTCTGATTCAGTCGATTGGCGCCGGTGAGCAGGAGGAGATGATCAACGTGGTGGCGGCGGCGCGTGAAACCATCGAGCTGTACCCGCAAAATCTGAATGAGGCCGTGCAGCTCAATACGCGCGTCGTGCGCGAACTGGATATGATTGTGCCGCGCACGCGCTGTCTGGTGCGCCACCGCGCCAGCAGCTACAAACAGGAGCTAATTCCCGAAATTGTGTTTGACCTGGGCATTGTGCTGCGCGGCAACTCGTTGGCCGAGGCGCGCGAAACGCGCCTGCGTCGCCAACTTCAGGCCAATCCCAAGTCGGCCTTGGCAGCGGTTAATTTGGGCGCGGTTTTGATGCAACGCGGGGAATATGATGAGGCGGAACGGTGGCTACAGCAGGCCATCTGTGCCAAGGCCGACTTGCCGGACAATGGCCGTCGAGCCCGCATGTTGCTCAGCGAAATGCAGCGCCGCCGCGCGAAAAGCCCGATCTATCTGGGCGGTCGTCCACAATTAGGGGCCAATCTGTCCACTGCCGTGCGCAGCGTGGACGAAATGACGGCCGCCCTGGCTACACATACGCCACGCATGTATTTTTAGGCGGCGCAAAGAGTAATTCAGTCAAGAGTTTCCACGTCTATGCCCACAGACTTTAGTAAAGCTGCATACCGCTCAGCGCGGTCGCGTTCTTGTTCAGCGCGATTGTGTTCCTGCTCAGCGCGTTGGCGTTCCTGTTCAGCGCGGTTGCGCTCGCGTTCGGCCTGCTTGCGCTCTGCCCGCACAAAGGGGGATGCAAAGCCAGCATAGACCGGATCATCAACCAGTTCTGGCGGTTCGGGCAGCCGGTATAAATCGGCGAATCGGAACTGAAAGCCCGGCAAAATTTGCGAGCGGATCACGCGGTTTTGCGGCTCGATCGGTACATAAATGCCTTGCGCGCTCAATTGATAAAAAGCGGTTTCTTTTTGGCGTTCATCGAGAATAAAATATTCCGGCACGCCACCCGCCGCATATTCTTGGAATTTGACCTGTACATCGCGGGTGACCTGGCTGGGTTTAGAGTCTGAAATGGACTCGATACAAAGATCGAAAATGCCATCGTAGCTGCGATCTTTGTCCCGTAATGGCACAGGATTTGTATCGAGCACAACGGTTAAATCCGGCTTGCGGATTGCCACTTTATGGGGCAACTCCATCCGAAAGCCCATCTCCAAGCCGATCATGCGACCAATGGGGTTGACATGTAGAAAATCGTTGAGGATGCCCAAAAACCACAAATAAAGGCGAAATTGTGCATAATCCGAAATGGGTTTGGCCTCGAGCCGTCCGTTGTTCCATTCGTAGTTGGAATCGGCGCCGAGGTAATAGTCGGCCCAATACTCCTCCTCTGTGACGTATTTGCCATCTTCGGACAAAAGCGCTTCTAATTCGACTATGTCATGCAGACGTTGTCCATTGGTTATAGATTGGCGTGTAGAAATCAATTCGGCGCTCATCACTCCCTCCAATATACAGAACATGCGTGTCTGTAATGCGGGTTCATTATGCCAGAATCCCCCCGAAAACCCAGTCCGTAGTATAATTCACCATGCACCCAGAATCCGTCGGTTATGATCTGTGGAGAAAAATTGAAAGAGCGATGCTTACTATTCTGCAACACCGCCGTTGGGTGTGGCTCTGCGTGTTTATCGTCTGGGCGCAACCGGCGCACGCTTGGGCGCACGGCGGTGGACGACCACACTTGTATAAAGTACCGGCAGGTCCCTATCAATTGACCGTATGGCTCTCGCCCGAGCCGCCGCGGGCGGAGGCGCTGCAAATTGCCGTGGAGGCGGATGTGACCGGCGCGGCGGCCACCGGTTTGGATGTGCAGATCGCCATGCATCGTCTCGGTCAACCTGACCGAGTAATTCGCACGTTGGCCGTGGAAAAGAGCGGCTTTTTCCTGAACTATTACCAAAGCAATGTGGTCTTGCCGGTTGACGGACCTTGGGACATTTCTATCACTGTTACCGGGGCGCCCGGCTCGGGCGCAGTGCAGTTTTCTATGGATGTGTTGGCGGCGCGCGGCGCGCCGTGGGAGCTGATTTTCTGGAGCATTCTGGCCGTGGGTGCGCTGGTGTGGGCGGTGTGGGTCATGCGGCATTGAGCGCAGGCTTTTAGCGCTTGCGGCCAAACCAGAGCAATTGAAACAGTACCACCGCCACAATAACACCCGTGGGCAACAGCCCCGGCCCCACCGCCCGGATCGGATTCTGCCACGGATCGGCCACAGCCGCGCTGCTCGGCGGCGGCACATCAACTGAGGTGGTCGTCAACACGTCATCCATGCCGCGTCGCCGCACGTAAACCCCAATATCCCACGGCCCGGCTCGATTCTGATACGCGCCCGTCGCCATAAACAGCCCGCCGCCCTGATCCGCCAACTCCAGGCTAGCCTGGCCCAATTCCGCCGTCTGGTGTACAAACGAGAGCCGCACCATCTGCACTTCGCCAATGTCTGAGTTGTCGTCGTGATACAGATGCACAATGTACTCATTGTCGCCCACCTGATTGGGCGTGATTTGAAAATGCATGGACAAATCGTCGGCGGATAGAATGGTGGTGAAATAGCTGGCTGCGTTGGGCGCCGATTGGGGGGCGGGCGTCTGCACCAAGATTGCCGCCACCATCATCACCACTAGCCCAATAGCCGATTCCGACCACACCTGGCGCAGAAACGTGGCATAGTTCTTTGGCGCCCATTGGTCGGCATTCGGTCCGCGCACCAGCCGGTGATTCAAAAACGCCGCCCCCAGCGCCAGCAATACCAACGCCACTTTTGCGAGCAGCAGCCAGCCATACGCGCTGCTCCAAAGCAGATCCAGCGTCGGCAACTGCACCGCGCTGCTGAAAACACCGCTGCAAATCAACACAAATACAGCCAGCATGGCCATGGTGGAAAAGCGCTGCACCGTCTGTCGCAGCGCCTGCGCATCTTCGCGTCCCAAGCTGTTGCGCATCTGCCAGAGCAAAATGGCTAGCAACAGCAGCCCGCCCATCCACACAGCCGCCGCCGCAAAGTGAATCAGATCGCCCAGCATGGCCCAGTTGCGCCCCGCCACGGCTGCGGCATGGCTGCCGGCGGAAAAGGTGGCGAGAATGGCCAAGCCGAGCGCACACTGGATGAATGTTGAGATACTCGCACCAAGACGCCAAGACGCCAAGTTCTTTCCGTCCAAAGTGGATGTGGCAGGGATAAACCAGGCCACGAGCAATAACATGACAGCCGTCGCTTCACGCGCCAGCAGCAGATTGCCGCCGCGCGTTCCCAACAATAGCGCCCCCCACCCTTCGCCACCCAGCGCCAGTTTGAGCGCCCCCATTTGGAGCCAGCCGCCGACGATCACCGCACTGCATCCGGCTAAGAGGCCGAAGCGCAAGAGACGCGTGGCGGCGTGCGCGAACGTTATCGGCTGTAGAGTCCCTGGCGCAATGGCCGCAATCCACCGCAAGCTGAGCGCACCCACAGCCAATAACGCCCCCATCAGCGACAGCCAGCGGCTGAAGGTTTCCAGCGGTGTGGGCAGCGTTCCGCTTTCGGTGGCGCCCGCCGCGGTTGGCGCGCGGTCCGCGCCAGCCGGGCGTGCCGTCTGCATTGAGCAGCGTAAGCGGGAACGAACCGAGCCACTCGTGACCATCCGCCTGCGAAAGTGTGCGATAGACCACCGTGTAAATGCCGGGCTCCAATGCCGGCATTTGCAATGTCATGTGGGTGGCGTCAGCCGCATCTACGATGGAGGCGCCGCCGCTCAGCTCACTGCCTGTCGCATCGACCACCCAGGCGCGGCTGATGGATGCTTCCAGCGGCTCGCTAAACCAGAGTTCGACCTGTGCCGGTGTGCTGGTCAGCTCAGCATTGGCCGCCGGAAGTGAGCGCACCAGCAGTGCATGGGCCGCCGCATTGTGTGCTGCGCTCAACACGACGCTGCACGCAATCAACACACTGAGCCATCCCAGACTGTACCTATTCATTTGATGCAGTAAGGAGGGTTTGCGCATAGTCAAATTACTCTAAACATTAACGGAAATATGATCAGCAGATTAGGCAGATTTGAAAATCTTTCAAATCTGCCTAATCTGCTGAAAAACTCCTCTATGGTAATCTTATCTGATCCCCACCCGCCGATGGCGCATCCACACGGCGCCTAGCATCAAGGTAAAGGGCAGTGCAGCGCCTGTACAGGGCAATGCGCGCTGGCTGGGTGACGGAGATGATGTGGCGATTGGCGTGCTGGTGGGCATGGGCGTCGCCGGCTGCAAATTTTCGGTCTGGCTGACACGGTTTGTCGCCGTGATCGCTTCACTGCCGCGGCTTTCCACAGTGCCAGCCGCCCCCACCGTAAACACAAAGTCTCCCTCTCCTTCATGCCCATCATCGGCAGAAGTCGTACGCCAATGGACCTGATAAACGCCATCGGCCAGGTTTGGCGCCAGCGAAACGGTCATCAGCGTGCGGTCATCGTCATCAATCGCCGCGTCATCCACATCCACGCGCTCACCGGCGGCATTCTGCACTTCGATGCCATTTTGCCCCTGGCGTCGAAACAGCTCTTCCGTAAACCAGATTTGCACGCTGGTGGGCGCAGTCGTCACCGTGGCGTCCGCCGCTGGGTCAGAATGGTCGTAATCGGCGTGTGCGTGGGCCGTGTGACGGCCTGGGGACATACCTAATAGCGCACAAACAAGCGCCGCGAGCGGAACGAAACGGAGGAGTTTGCGTGTGGTGTTCAAGCTCAATCTCCTTCGCCCTCAGTATGCTCGTGGTCGCCATCGCCTGATTCTTCGGCAGGTGCATCTTCGCCGTGGGTGTGCTCGTCCCCCTCGTCTGCACTCATTTCATCACCATGCGCGCCCATTGCGTCAGCCAGCCAATGCTCAGCGGCGTGCGAGAAATCGTGTTGCACTTCATGGGCTTGCGTGGCCAATGCCGCTGCCGTTTCCAAATCATCGTCGGCCAGGGCGGTGGCGAGATCGGTCAACACCGTGGTCATGCTCATGGCGTCGCTGGCCAGCACTTCCGGCCAATCTACCGACGAGAGCAGTTGGGCTACGCGGCCCACGTTTCCCGCATCCCCAGCTTGCAGATCCTGCTCTTCGTTGAGGCGCACATCCAAATCGTGCAGACCGGCGCTGTCTAGCAGATAGACGGCGCTGGTGACGCGGAACGCTTGGCCCGGCGCGCCATCGGTGCTGTGCATACCATCTGCCGTCATTTCACCCAGCCAATGCTCGGCGGCGTGTGAAAGTCCATGCTGCACCTCATGGGCCTGCGTGGCCAGCGGCGCCGCTTCGTCCAAATTATCATCGGCCAGGGCAGTCGCCAACTGGGTCAGCACGTCGGTCAAGTTGTGCGCATCAGCCGCCAGTTCGGCCGGCCATGCCACAGAGGAGAGCAGGCCGGTCACGCGGCTCACCATGCCGCTATCGCCGGCTTCGATGACGGCCTCGTCGCCATTGAGCCGCTCGTCTAGCGCGTGCAGGCCGACGGTGTCCAGCAGATAGATGGCGGTGGTCACCTCATTGGCCAACCCAGCATTGGCCTGATGGGCGGCAGCTGCCTGCGCCTGCAGATCGGCCACCTGGGCCTGCAATTCGGCGACGCTGGCCGCCAGCTCTTCTAGCGTGGGCGCCACAGTTTCCGCCGGCGCTGCCTCATTGTGGGTATGCTCGGCTTCGTGGTCGGCTTCTTCTTCAGCGGCCGGGGTGGGGGTGGCGCTTTGCCAAGCGGGGGCGGCCCAAGCCAGCGGCGCGCGCTGGACGAGCATCAGCACGCCCAAAACGGCCACGATGGCCAGGGTGATCTTGCGATTGATTTTGCGATTATTGTACATGCTTGCTGTTCCTTTTAACTCCCGCAAAGGGAGGATAGTTTAGATCAAAACTCGCGCAAAGCCACTAGTACACGACGGCGCAAGTAAACCCACGCTTAAGAAGTCCGACTTCTCTGAGAAGTCGGACTTCTGGCGGTCTCGCCATCTAGCGGTCGATTTACGCCATTGCGTACTAGCAGCATGTCAGAGAGCAGGATTTTGTACGCGGATTTTTGGCTAATTGACGCCTAAATCTGCAAAAATCAGCGTGCATCCGCGTACAAAACTTGCTTTGATCATTCTCTCCGACAAGCTACGAACCGCGTTTACACACAGCGCGACCATAGGCTCTGTCACAAGCAATTTTGCCAAATTGTTATTCAAATTGATTGGGTTGCTGGCTAAAATGCGAAGCGCGGGGGTGGCGTCGGCACATTGAGCCGGGGTGGTTTGGCAAAGAGGGCGGTACCAATGTGGATTAGGTATTGCTTGTCGATCCGCACGATTTGCCACAAGGCGCCGACTAGCAGCACCATTAGCGCAAAGAGGAGCAGTTGCGGCGTCGAGCGCCCCACGGGGGCCGAATTGGCGGGTTGCGTAGCGGGCGCGGGGTCCATCGGCATGGACATGTGTGTGGAAGGTGAAGCTGCATGGTCGAGCGTCATTGGGATCGACGGCATGTCCATCACGGGGTCCATAAAGACAAAGTGAGGTCGTGCATGAGGATGCCCCGGTTCGGCGTATGCGCCCCAGCAAATAAAGGGCATCACCAGACCGAGCAGGCCGATATAGAAGGCCAGCAGCGAGCGCTCCCAAAGCGGCAACGCACGTGGATTGCGCCGCCACCGTAAACCGAAAAACAGCCTGCTCGCCCAAAAGATCGACATTGGGCAAATATATCACGAAATTTTTGATTTGGCAATAGGGTTCCGAAATTTCAGATTGAGCAGAATGGAACACAGATTTTACGGATTGGATGGATTCACGCGGATTTTCGCCTATCAAAATCAGTAAAAATCTGTCCTATCTGTCCTATCTGTCCTATCTGTCCAATCAGTGTTCTATTCGCTTTGCCCTGAAAAGTGCTGATGGAAATTTTTACACTTGACATATCGACAAAAATCGATATAATATAAACTATGTCAATTGACCCGAACGTCATTACCTTTGCCAAAGCCATTGCCGACGAAACGCGGCAGGAGATCATGAAGCTGCTCTGCTGTGAGTGGATGAGCGTCAACGATGTGGTGGACGCGCTGCACGGGCGCGTCAATCAGCCCACCGTGAGCCATCACTTGAAGCTGCTGGCCGAAGCCGGTCTGGCCACCGTGCGCCAAGAAGGCCGCCAGCGCTTTTACACGCTCAACCAGGCGCAATTCACGGTCTGCTGCGGCACGCTCATGCGCAACTTTGCGCCGGATTTTGCGGTGGTGGCGGCGGGGGAGATTGGAGTAGGGAGTAGGGAGTAGGGAGTAGGGAGTAGAGGAGCGGTAGGGGGTAGGGAGTAGGGGTAGGGAGTAGGGGTAGGGGTAGGAGTAGGGGTAGGGGTAGGAGTAGGGAGTAGGAGTAGGGAGTAGAGGAGCGGGTGCGCGACAACCCACTCCTCTACTCCCCTTTTTTACAACAAAGAATCGATATGCATCAATATAAAATAAAGGAGCAAACAATGGACACACACACACTGCCCGTGGCGATTATTGGGGCGGGACCGATTGGATTGGCGGCGGCGGCGCATTTGGTGGCGCGTGGCGAGACGCCGATTGTGTTTGAGGCGGGGGCCGAGGTGGGGGCCAATATTCGCACCTGGGGGCATGTGCAGCTCTTTTCGCCGTGGCGCTGGTGTTTGGATAAGGCGTCGGTGACACTGCTAGAGCGCAACGGCTGGCAAGCGCCCGATCTGGATAAACTGCCGACTGGCCAGGAGCTGGTCGATGGGTATCTACAACCCTTAGCGCAGACGCCCGAGTTGCGCAGCCAGATCCACCTGAACGCCCGTGTGACCGCTGTAAGCAGACGGCGCATTGACAAGATGAAGGATGCCGGTCGTGATGGCGCCCCCTTTGTGGTGCAGGTGCAGATGGGCGAGGATGAAGAGCGTTTCCTGGCCCGCGCCGTCATCGACGCCAGCGGCACGAGGAGCATGCCCAATCCCATTGGGGCGGATGGGCTCTTTGCGCCCGGTGAACGCGCTCTGGCCGCCAAAGTAGATTACGGCATTCCCGACGTGTTGGGGCATGTGCGCTCGGATTACGCCGACAAGCGGGTGGCGGTGGTGGGCGGAGGCCACTCGGCTATTAACGCCATCTTGGAGCTGGCAGACCTGCGCGCCGAGCATCCACAGACGCACATTACCTGGATTCTGCGCAAGGGCAACGTGGCCGATACCTATGGCGGGCTGGGCGATGATCAATTGCCGGGGCGCGGTCTGCTGGGCGTGCGCATCAAAGAGCTGGTGGACGCCAACGCCATTGAGGTGGTGACCCCCTTCTTCACCACGCGGCTGGAGCCCGCCGGCGCGCAAGTGCGGCTGATCGGCGACACGTCGCAGGGCGAACGAGTTATCACCGTGGACCGCGTCATTGGCGCCACCGGCGCGCGGCCGGATCTGTCGTTCCTGCGCGAGCTGCGGCTGGGGCTGCATCCTGGCGTGGAAGCGCCCAGCGCCATTGCGCCGCTGATCGACCCCAACATCCACTCGTGCGGCAGCGTGCCGCCCCACGGCGAGCGCGAACTGCGCCACCCTGAACGCGGCTTTTACATGGTGGGCATGAAGAGCTACGGCCGCGCCCCCACTTTCCTGCTGGCCACCGGTTATGAGCAGGTGCGCTCGGTGGCCGCCGCGCTGGTGGGCGATTGGGCGGCGGCGGCCGATGTGCAACTGGAGCTGCCCGAGACGGGCGTCTGCGGCGTGCCGGCGGCGGTGGATGCCAACGGGCTGGGTGCGCAGAGTGCGTGCTGCGGCGCGCCAGCCGCGGTCCAATCGGCGCCGGTCGCGTTCGAGTTGACCGCGCTCGATTTGACCAACGAACTGACGTTGGCCCCTGCGGCAAGCTGCTGCGGCGTGGATGCCTGCTGCACCGCAGACGCGTCGGTGGCGGCGGATGCGTGCTGTACGGCGGAGGAGAAGGCGGCGGTGGCGGTGTTGAGTGGGGTGGATGCGGGCAGTTGTTGTGGGTAGATGTACATACACTACACCTCCCCTGGCTGCAACACCCAGGGGAGGTTGCATTTTGTGATGCAAATACGCGTTTTATCAATGTCTTGGCGAAACGGACGGCTACTTCAATTGCGGGCCGGTCGTAAGATATACAATTGACCCTACTCCTCCCGCCGCACCGTGGCCGTCAACCGATAGGCGCCCACGCTGCGCTGGTCATCATCGGGGCAGCAGCGGCGCGCTTCGATCCAGTAAGTACCGGGTTCGTCTAATTCCACATCATTGAGTTCTGAGTCTTGGACTACACCACGTTCGATATCGTCATTTTGATCCACAATTTTGAACTGTGGATCGTATAAGATGAGATATGTATCTAGGTTGCTGTTGTCTGCCGACAACGTAATAGTTATCTGGCTGGGCTCGCTAATTTCAGTTTGCCACAGATCGCCTATTTCACTCTCTACTGAGCTGGTGACGGTGCTGTTCGGTGCAATGGTGGGTGTCCAAATATCAATATAATCACAGGCGGCTTCAGGCGTCGCTGCATCCGGTGCATACCTACTCAGTTGACAAAGTCGCAAGGCTTCGGCTGGGTTGTTTCTTTCTTCCAAAGAATCTAGGGCGAGCTGCCATATAGTGACTGTTACGGTTACATTTTCTGAGGCTTCTAGCGCAGTTGCAACGGAAATGCGGTTGTCGCTGAGCAGGGCAGCGGCAGCAAGTTCTTTTGCTTTGGCCATCAATTCGTCCAGGTTGAGTGTTGTATCAAGCGAAGCTGCTTCCTCGAATTTGGCCTGTCCTGCCTCAAGGCTTCCCTGGCGCGCTAGATCATAGCCAGCATAGAGCAAGGTCTGCAGGCTGTTGCGCAATATGCGTTGTGCCAGCTCTTGCGGCTCTAAATGCAGTGTAGGATCAAGCTCTAATGCTTCGGCAAAGTAGGTTACCCCCCGGGCTATGTCGCCGGTGCGCGCTAGGCTGCGGCCTTGGTCAATCAGTTCCCATGCCTTAGCCTGATTCATCAACGGTTGAAGTTCCGCTTGACCAGGCAAAGTCACTTCGTCCCCAATACCAAACTGCTGCCGCTCGCTGGCCATCAAAATCGGCGCCGGTCGTGAAATGCGCGCGATGGTGCGCAGAAGCACTCTTTGGGGACTGTCCCAAAGGCGTATGGCGCCGTCATCCCCAGCGGAGGCGAGCTGCGCCCCATCGGGACTGAAGGCTACCGACAAAACCCCATCGGTATGGCCGACGAGCTTGGCCACTTCCTGGCCACTAGCCACATCCCAAAGGCGTACAGTGCCGTCATCCCCGGCAGAGGCAAGCTGCGCCCCATCGGGACTAAAGGCAACCGACCATATGCTTTCTTCATGGCCAGTGAATTGGGACACTTCCTTTGCATCGGCCACATCCCAGATGCGCACGGCGCCGTCATCGCCAGCGGAGGCAAGCTGCGCCCCATCGGGACTGAAGGCCACCGACAAAACCCCATCGGTATGGCCAGCGAACTGGGCCACTGGCTGGCCGCTGGCCACGTCCCAGAGGCGCACGGTGCGGTCATCGCTAGTGGAGGCAAGTTGCGTTCCATCGGGGCTGAAAGCTACGCACCAAACCCAGTCGGTATGGCCGACGAGTTGGGATACTTTCTGTTCGCTGGTCACATCCCATAGGCGCAGGGTGCTGTCAGCTCCGGCGGAGGCGAGCTGCGTCCCATCGGGACTGAAGGCCACCGACAAAACCCCATTGGCATGGCCGACGAGCTGGGACACTTCCTTTTTGCTGACTACATCCCAGATGCGCACAGTGCTGTCAGCCCCGGCGGTGGCGAGTTGCGTCCCATCGGGGCTGAAGACTACCGACCAAACCCCATTGGTATGGCCGATAAGCTGGGACACTTCCTGTTTACTGGCCGTATCCCAAAGGCGCACAGCGCTGTCATCGCTGTGGAGGCAATTGCGTTCCATCGGGGCTGAAAGCTACGCCAAACCCAGTCGGTATGGCCGACGAGTTGGGACTTCTGCTGGTCCATCCATGCCAGGGTGCTGTCAGCTCCGGCGGAGGCGAGCTGCGTCCCATCAGGACTGAAGGCCACCGACAAACCCATTGGCATGGCGACAGCTGGGACACTTCTTTGCTGACTACATCCCAGATGCGCACAGTGCTGTCAGCCCGGTGGCGAGTTGCGCCCATCGGCTGAAGCTACCGACCAAACCCATTGGTATGGCCGATAAGCTGGGACACTTCCGTTTACTGGCCGTATCCCAAACTCCAGCAGTATGGCCGACGAGCTGGGACAGTGGCTGGTCGCTGGCCAGGTCCCAGAGGAGCACAGCGCCGTCATCGCCGGCGGAGGCGAGCTGCGTTCCATCGGGGCTGAATGCCACCGACCTAACCCCATCGGTATGGCCGATGAGCTGGGACACTTCCTGGCCGCTGGCTACATCCCAGAGGCGTACGATGCGGTCAGCTCCGGCAGAGGCGAGCTGCGTCCCGTCGGGGCTGAAAGCCACCGACCAAACGCTTCCCATAAGGCCGACGAACCGGGGTACTTCCTTTTCGCTAGCCACCTCCCAGAGGCGCACTGTGTGGTCATCCCCGGCGGAGGCGAGGTACGCCCCATCGGGACTGAAGGCCACCGACCAAACGCTTCCCACATGGCCAATGAATTGGAAACCAGTTGGCCGCTAGCCGCATCCCAGATGCGCACGGCGCCGTCATCCTCAGCGGAGGCGATCTGTGTCCCATCGGGACTGAAGGTCACCGACCAAACGCTTCCCGCATGGCCGAGGAGCTGAGACACTTCCTTTTCGCTTGCTACATTCCAGAGGCGCACGGCGCCGTCATCTCCGGCGGAGGTGAGCTGCGCTCCATCGGGACTAAAGGCCACCGACCTAACTCGATTGGTGTGGCCGAGGAACTGGGACACTTCCTGTTTGCTGGTCACATCCCAGAGGCGCACGGTGCGGTCATCCCCGGCGGAGGCGAGCCGCGTCCCATCGGGACTGAAGGCCACCGACCAAACGCTTCCCACATGGCCAAGGAACTGGGACACTTCCTGGCCACTGGCTACATTCCAGAGGCGCACGGCGCCGTCAGCCCCAGCGGAGGCGAGCTGAGTCCCATCGGGGCTGAAGACCACGGAATATACGCTTCGTTCATGGCTAGTGAGTTGGGTTATTTCCTGGCCGCTGGCCACATCCCAGATGCGTACGGTGTGGTCAGCACCGGCGGAGGCAAGCTGCGTTCCATCGGGACTGAAGGCCACCGACCCAACCCAATCAGTATGGCCGGTGATTGAGGACATTTCCTTTCCGTTGATCACATCCCAGAGGCGCACTGTGCCATCATATCCAGCGAAGGCGAGCTGCGCCCCATCGGGACTGAAGGCCACCGACAAAACATTTCCCACATGGCCGGGGAACTGGGGCATGGGCTGGCCGCTTTCCACATCCCAGAGGCGCACGGCGCCGTCATCACCGGCGGAGACGAGTTGCGTCCCATCGGGATTGAACGCCACGGACAACACGCTTCCCCAATGGCCAAGAGGATCTGCCGGGGTTCTAATTGAGTGGCGGTCCACAGGCGAATTGTGCCATCAGCGCCGCCAGAAGCAATAGTTTGGCCATCAGGGCTATAGGCTACAGCATAGACGGAGCCCTGATGGCGACTATCGGCTGGTGGAATGGTGCGCCGCCAGCGTGCATTGGCTACAGCGGAGCGCAGATCCTGATCGGCATCGACACCTGGCGCAATGAGTACGCGATCGCGTGCGAGAATAAGCGAGCTATCGCCATAGTCTTTATTTGTGTTGAGGGTCTGTTGATTCAGTCGAATTAACAAGCCTACCGCGCGGTTCTTTTCAGCATCAGCGCGTTTGGCCTCTATCATGGAGGCGGCTTCGGCCGTGGCGGCAATTTGGGCTTGGCTTTCGGCGCGGGCGGCCTCTGTGGCGGCGACTCGTTCATTGGCAATGGCGCGGGTAGATTCGGATTGGGCGGTGACCCGAGCAGCCTGGGCAGCTTCAGCTTGGGCAACGGCCTCAGCCTGAAGAGATTCGGCGGTATTCTTGGCTTTGGCGGCCTCATTGGATTGGTAGAGTGCAAAGCCGGTGAGGGCCGTTAGCAATGCCATAACGGCTGCCGTCCACATTTGACTGCGGCGACGGCGCTTCTGTTCCGCCGCCGCCGTCTGCTGACGCGCTTTGGCCTGGTTGCGACATTGGGTCAGAAAGGTGCGTTCATCGTCGGTGATGTCGGCGGTATTGCGCTGGGCAAAATTTTCTAGTTCGCGCAGGGCAAAGCCGTCGGGCAGTTGGTCGTCGGCGGCCCCGGCCTGCAGCCACTGCTGGCGGGCCAGCGCCACCGGGTTGGGGTGCTGGGAAAACCAGCGATTATTGGCGCGCCGAATGGGGAGCACAAAGCGGTCGTGGATCAGCTCGGTCCAGGCGCCGCCGGCGCGCAGCTCGGTGCGCAACAAAAAGCGGGCGGCCAAGGCGTCCACCACCGAGTTGGGCAGCCCGGCTGTCTGTCCAGTCTCTTCATTACGATAGGCGGTGCTGCGCGTCAGGGCGCTCGTTATCAGATGATTAGAGAACCAATGACGCAACTGGCGCTCGGTGGCGGTTATCTGCGAGTCGCCCAGCACAGACTTGATAGCCTGCTCATAAAAGTCGGTGAGCGCGCTGTCTACGTCGCCAGAGGTGCGCAGATCGGCCTGCGTGATAATGGGGTGGGCGACGACGCCGGGGGTGGCCGCCTGTTCGCGCTGCAAGTTTTCCCACAGCTGAAAGCAGACGACTTGCAGCTGCACCGGCTCCAGATATTGGCCGGGCTGCGTGCCGTCACGCCCGGCCACGCGGATCTGACGCAGGTTGTCCACAAGCTGTTCGGCCACGCCCTCATCACAAGTGCGGCCCCCCAGTTGCGCTGGCTGGCGGATGGCCTCCAAGGCGGCGTCGATGGACATGCGCGCCATGTGGTAGCGCACGCGCAGATCGCCGGGCAGCAGATGGATAAAAGGCGTCAAGCCGCCCACGTAATCCTCGCGCATGGCCAGCATCAGCCAGAGGTAAGGATCCTCTTCCAGGGCGTCGGCTAGCTGTTGGAAAAAGTCGTCGCGCTGCTCCCAGGCATCGAGATGGGCGGTCAGGATCTCTTCAAATTGGTCGATGATCAGGACGCGCGGGCGCAACTCATATTCTTGGCCGCTCGCCGTGTCTGCACTTTCCAGCGCGGCGGGTGCGTCATCCGTCGCGCCGGCGCTCCCTTCAGCAGCTTCTTCATCGATCACATAGCGCCAGTGCGTATGGCCTTGGGCGTTCGTTGCGGGCGTCAGCGCCGGCAGCAGATCGGGCAGCCGCTGTTGGGCAAAGGTCGCTTGCAGCCTTTCATCACCGTCCAGATAGGTCATGACGGTGTGGGCAAAGATGTTGCGCGGTTCGATGCCGGATGCGGGCTCCAGACCGCCGACGCGGGCCACGGGCAGCACTTCAAAGCCGCGCGCCTCCAATCCGGGGATCAGCCGCGTGTTGATCAGCGAACTTTTGCCGGCGCCCGATTGGGCAAAGAAGAGGACGACGCGGTTGGCAATGACCAGCGAGAGCAGGTCGCGCGCTTCGCGCTCGCGGCCAAAGTAGAGATGACTTTGGGCCAGTGAAAAGGTTTGCGGACCGACATATGGGTTACCGGTGACGGGCGGAACGTCTGCGGATGGATGGTCGGCGGGCTGGAGATCGGCTGGGTTGATCATGCTCATGGCTGGCCCTGGTTTCGGCGCTGGTTGTATTCGTTCCAAAGGGTCACAATAAAGCGGTCGATGCTGCTCCATTCGACGCGAAAGTTGGCGCTGCGAAAGTAGTCGTTCAGATATTGGCGCGCTTTCTCTTTGTTCTGGATGCGGTCCTGATATTTGGGATCAAGCTGAATAGCAATGCTGTACATGCGGTCCAACATGCGCAGGCGCGAATGCTGCACGTTGATCAGCCCGCGGTAGAGAATGCGAAAATCCCAGTCCTGCAGCCGATAGCCCATTAAGAGCAGCGAAGACTCTTCCAACGCCGTGCGCAAATAGAGTGGAATCAGCGGCTTGTTGGCGTTGGCGTCCTGGGCCAGCGCCAGCAGATAGTCCAGGTGGTCATCCTCGCTGAGCACCAGCGAGCGCGGATATTTTTCGTAGCCGTGCAGGTGATAGACCACCGGCTCGTCGCGGCTGGGAACATATTGGGGGTCGGGCAAGTGCTCGGGAGCCACGCTTTCGCTTTCCATGTTCCAAAGGCAGAATTTGGTGTGAATCTTCTCTTTGGGCACGCCCTCTTTTTCCAGCGCCCGTTCCAGAAAATCGTAGTAGCTGGTGGTCACATAAATGGGCAGACGCAACTTGGCCAGAATGCGCAAAGGGTCGGGCCGCTGTACGCTAAAGTGTGGATAGTCCAGTTCGGCCACAATGTCGGAAAAGTTCTTTTCGATGATCTGGGAACGCAATCCTTCCACCACTTCGACTACCGCTGCGTCCTTGGCGGCCACATCCAGCAGACACTCTTTGAGAAATTTCAGATAATTGCTTTTGGCCTGGCGCATATCGTCGCTGATGACGCGATGAAACTGCGCCACCCGCGGCAATTGGGGCTGATCGGGCAAGGGATAGCCAATCGATTCGGCCCACATTTCCGCCAGTTCTTCATCGACGGAAAGATGGTCGGACGCCACGCGATCCAGTTTGTTTAGTGCATCGTCGTCGTTGTTTGGCGCCGGACTGGGCAGGCCCAGGTCATCATCATCATTAATGTCAAAAATGCGGTTGTTACGCAAAGCGTTGCCGATGATGGGCACCACCTTGCCATCGCGCAGCCGGCCATAGAGATCGTTCCAAAAATCTTGGTCTGAATTCGATGTCTCCACTGCGTCCTGTCGTTTGTTGCGTCGTTCTTCTTTGAGCTTGCTCAATGCACTTTGCCGTTCAGTGGCCACGTCTATGCCTCCTCCCATATGATCATGACGCGGAAGCCCACGCGCTTTTGGGGTGCACCCCGGCTTGGGGGCAATTGCGCGCCGCGGGCAGTGCAGCGCAACGCCGCCAGTTTGTCGCTATGACCACCGCCGCGCCAGACGCGCCGGATTTGGTCATTGGCCGTCAGGTCGTTGCGTTCGTCATTGCGCCAGGGGTAACCATAGCGCGGATCTGGCTGGCGCAGCTCTTCGCCCCATAGCGTGCTGGTCCATTCGCGCACATTGCCCACCATGTCGCAAACGTCATACGCGTTCTGCGCCGGAAATGCGTCCACCGCAGTCAGCCCTGTACTTTCATGGTTGCAGCGCGCCGCTTGCCACGCGTTGCCCCACGGATAGATGCGCCCGTCGGGTGTGCGGGCGGCCTTTTCCCAATGGGCTTCGGTGGGCAGCGTGTAGGGGCGTCCAGTCTCCGTGCGCAGCCAATCACAGTAGGCCAGGGCTTCGCGCCAGGTGACGCCGCTCACCGGGTGGCGCAGCCGGTCTGCAAAGGGCGTTTGGCCATCCCACCCCAGTTCTGGCGCTACGAGCATGCCCGTGGCTTTGGCAAACGCCGCAAATTCGCGGTTGGTCACCGGGTATTTGCCCAGACGAAAGGGCGGCAGGCTCACTTCGTGCGGCGGCGATTCAAATCCGCCGTCGACATCGCTGCCCATCAGAAACGGGCCAGCCGGGATCAGCACCGTTTCCGGCTCAAACGGTTTACGTGCAAAATCGCCGGTGATCAGGGCTTGCCGCAGCCAGGCATCTTTGTGGATGGCGGCCGCCTCATCAGCGTTTTGGACGACCACGGTAATCTTATTGCCAGCGACTCGATCCCCTTGGATGATCTGATCGCGCCCAATAAAGTCGCCGCCAGCCGCCACATCGCCCTGCACATGGGAGCCGCCAGCGGTGTGAATTGAAGTGGAATGGCCACCCTCTTGCGTTGGAGGCTGTGCAGAGTGCGCGGTCGATTCGTCTGTGCGATTGTCTGCTGTCGATTGGGCGGTGCGCTTTGCCGGGGCCCCATGATCGTTAAAGTTCATGGCTCTAACCTTGTATAGATGTTGTTTGACTCTACATTATGATGACGCCATGAGTTTTTATGATCTTTCATAGGAGGTGAGTTTCGGGGCCAACACATGGATGGCCAGGTCGCCGACCATGGTGGAATCTCATGGATGGGGTGCGTATTGACAAGCGTAATCATACGGAAAGTTGCCAGGAAATGCAACTATCGAAAATTGTGCGGACGGCGCCTGACGTATCGAGAACTTAAATACACGCAAAGCCGCAGAGACGCCAAGACAGACTTCTTGGCGTCTCTGCGGCTTTGCGTGCGATCTGTTTTCCGGCTTATTGCTCAGGCCATCATTTCTGCCAGATGGCCTCATAGTGCATCGGTGACCTGGAGCCGTAAATTGGGCGCAGTTGATGGCGCGCCACCAGTATGTCGATGCCTCTGCGCGTGGGGAAACCGGCATACCTTTTGGCTAACGCGTTGCCCGACGCGGCCAGCCAGCGGGCATAGATCAGATCGCTGAAAATCAGGTGACCGCCCGGCTTGAGGACGCGCGCCATTTCGCCCAAAGCGCGCTCCCAATGTGGAATATGGTGCATCACTTTGTTGGTCGATACAATATCGAATTCCGCATCGGCAAAGGGCAGTTCGACGCCGTCGAGCGTCTGAAAATGCACGTTGTCCATGCCGGCGCCGGCCTCCTGCGCGGCTTGAATCTGCGCCGGGTCCACGTCGATGCCGGTCACGTCCAGCGGATAGTGGCGCGCAATGCGGATGGGCGCGGCGCCGTTGCCGCAGCCCACGTCCAGATACTTTTGGCCCGGCGTAATCGTAATCCGGTTGAGCAATGCCTGTGCATGGTCGCTCACGCGCTGGCTGTGGCGGAGGCTGTTGACAAATACTTTTTCAATGGATGACATTTTCATAATGCACTCCTCCGCGTGCGCCCAATCCACCATTCGGCAATGAGCAGGTTGACGCTCCCACTGGCAAAGACCGCCAATGGATAGCCAATCGACTCCGGCAGGCTGGTGCTGGCCATGCCCGCTTTCCAAAACTCAAAGGTCAAAAAGAAGCACGATAGAGCCACGCTGCGCAGCATCCATTCGCGATGCGCGGCCACTTTGCGTTGACGGATGGCCAGCAGCGCCGCCGTCGTTGCACCAAACCAGAGCACGGCTACCAACGCAAAGATGATTTGGGCCACAATGCCCACATCAAAAAAGCGCGCCGACCACAGCCCCGCCGCGCTGGACAGCCAGACCGTCCCGACGTAGATGCGCCCAATGATGCGATGAAGTTTGTGTCTTTTCAACAGGCTCGGGTTGAGTTGCAGCGCCGCGCTGATCAGCACCACGCTGCCGGTTAGCGCGTGCAGCACAAAAATTAGCGGGATGCCGCGCGGTTTCAAGCTGGCGGCTAGGCCTTGATAGGCCAGCAGTTCGGTCATGCCCACATAGAGCGCGTAGCCGCCGTAAAGGGCGCAGATCAAAAAGAAACTCCACCAGGCGATTTGCCAGCCCAAACCATTGTGCGTCCCGCGGCGCGCTTCGTTGCCTAATATTATGCTGTTCATTCTATCCTCCCTTTTAAAGAATAGCTCTTCCGATTCACATGCGGTTGACCTGCTTTGGTTTCGATACGGCTGCCAACTGTTGCAGCCTACTCAACCGTCGCTACCTCTTGTCAATCACATGCGATCCCGCTTAACCAAAAGAATGAGCTCACGTCGAAGTCTGTGAAATCTGTAGTTAATTTCTGCTTGTGTTTCCTCATGGTGTTCGTTTCAAATCCAGCGCCGCACTTGTTTCTGATAGGCCAAGTAGGGTTCACCCAATGTAGCCGCCAAGATTCTTTCCTCCTTTTTAATAAAGCCTTCATTGAGCAATGCAATAAATAGCGGGATGACCCCAAAAGGCGTCAAAGAGCCCAGCAGAAGGGCGGCCCCCGTCAGCAGCAGGACGCCGCCCAGATACATGGGATTGCGGCTCAACCGAAAGAAGCCGGTTGTGACCAGAACCGTTGGGGCTTCATATGGCTTGATGGTTGTTTGGCGCGTCTTGAAGACGTTGGACGCTACGATGTTCATCGCTAAGCCAACACCGATTAGCAGAACGCCTGCCAAACGCCATTGTGGACCGATAATTTGAGCCATGGGGAACACCAGGTGCAACCCAACCATAAGCAGCAAGCTCAAAAGTGCGTAGGTCGGCGGCATGATTTTCTGCACGTTCATCATCTCTCCTTTTGGGTACAGTCGCAAAGCGATCATTCATTCGGCAATGTCAACCCTTTGCACAACAGTATAGGGCGGGAGTATGCACTTGGCGTCGATCCAAAGGTGTATTAAGGGGTGTAGAGGATGGGTGTAGAAAAGTAAAAACCGCGGGCAACTGTTTACCAACGGTCAAGGAGCAGATAAGTAGAAGCCCATACTGCGGCTGAGATGAAAACAGCGGTTTTACTTCTGGCTAAACCCCTATGGCAAAACCGCTGTTTTTATGCAAAGCTAGGTATAATCGTCGATTTCGTAACTACCAAGCCGTTCCCTGAGCCTGTCGAAGGGAATGGCGGCCTTCGACAGGCTCAGGCCTCGACTGGCTTGGTAGTTACTCGATTTCTATCAAAAGATGCACAAAGTTTCAGGAAAAAGCATCAAAGTGTTAGAAAGCAAGCCTACATTTCGGCTGTGCGACACGTTACAATTGGGGCACAGCAGCAAACAAAACAGAAACAGCAATAAGCAACGCACCCCGCTGCTAAATAACTATAAACGCTCTATCTACAAACAAATTCACAACTATGAAAGGACCCCAACCATGTTGAACAAGAATGATTTCGCCCTGGAACAGCTCGAAGAACGCCTGGAAATGCTCTGCATCTACATCCCCTACGTCGGCGTCTGCTACAAGCGCATCTGGTTCGTCACTGTGGCCTATCCGTGCTGGAAATACCGCCGCATCTGCTTCTAATGTGTAACCTACAATTGAATAAAACCCGCATAAGGGGGAGGCCGCTGACAGCGACTCCTCCTTTTTTTATACTGAATCTGTGGAATACCCATTTCGCGCCAGGGCAGCCCATAGATAGACCTAGTCGATCAGCCGCAGCTGGCGGGCTTTGGCAATGGCTTGGGTGCGGCTGTTCACGCCCAGCTTGCCATAGATGTTCATGACGTGCCGTTTGACGGTGCCGATGGTGATCACCAGAATTTCGGCAAGGGCGCGGTTGCTCAACCCGTTGGCGAGCAGCGTGAGGATCTCCAATTCGCGCGCGGTCAGCGGCTCGACCAGCGGCTGGGCGGACTGCTGCGCAGCCAGCCGTTCCTGCTCCACTTTGCCAGCGGCCAATAAGCGGCTGACATAGCCGGGCTTGATTTTTCGCGCCAGCGCCAATTGGAGCAGTTCAAACAGGGCCTGCCCTTCATCAACGAAAATGCGTAAATAGCCCGCCGGTTCGGCGGCGGCCAATGCGTATTCCAACGGGCGCAGCGCCTCTTCGGTTTGGCCCAGCGCTTGCCAAAGCAGGGCCTGGAGCGTGTAAAGTTCGATCATGCGCCCGTGGCGCTGTTGCGTCTGCGCGCGCTGCAATAGGACTGTCATCACGGCGCGGGCGGCCAATAATGCAGTGCGCTCATGCTGTGCTAAATGGACGCGCAGCAGCGTGAGATAGTGCGCCTCGCCGCTGTAATCGGGAACCTGCGTCATGTCGAGGCCATGGGCGCGTAGCCACGCTGTCGCCCCATCGATTTGACCTTGTTTCAGCAACAGACGCACTTTATGCAAGGCGATTTCAGTCGCCACCTGTGGACGCGGCGCGCCGCGCGCCATCTCTTCCGCCCGCGTCATCCATGCCGTGGCGGCGTCTTCGTCACCCAATGCTTGGTGCAGATGGGCCAGCGCTACCGCTGCGCTGCGGGGGAAACCAATGCCGCCCGGTTGATCGGCGATGGCATAGCCCTGCGCCAAGTGTTGCCGGGCTGCTGCCAACTCGTTCCATTCATAAAGCACTTTGCCCAAACCAATCTGCGCCGCGCCGGTCAGCGCGATATGGCGTGCGCCTGGCCCCAAGCGTTCTGCGGCCAATTGGATTGCTTGCCGATGGCGCGCCTCCGCCTGGCGCAGTTGACCCTGTTCGATTTGAAGCTCGGCTAACTCATAGTTAATCAACAGGTGTGAAAAGAGATCGTTGTGCTGGTCGGCAATTATTTGGGCTTGGGAAAAGGTGGCAACCGCGGCTTGTACGTTGCCATTAGCGCGATGGGCCAAGGCCAGCGCGGTTGCCAATGCACTCTGCAAATAAGGGCTGTCGGCAGGCAAATTGCGCAGCGCCTGTTGGGCAAGCTGCACGACTGCGGCCGAGGTATCGCCTTGCTCGACGGTGGCGATTACGCGCAGGGCGTGAACTTCGGCGGTTAGCGCACGCTGGTCAGCATCTGTCAGCTCATCCGCCGCCGCCACCGCGGATTCCGCCAATTGCAAAGCCGCCGCCAAAGCGTCCAGCGGGCCGACCAATAGCCGCGCCCACGCCCTGGCTACGCAGAGTTGCGGGGCGGCCGCCAGCGCGGCGGGCAGCTTGTTTAGCCACTCCAATAACGTGGTGGCCTGGCCCTGCTTCAGTAGGGCGCGCGCATTTTGGTCGATGAGGCGCGCCGCCTGCGTGTGGTCCGCCGCGTTCAAGAAGTGGGCAATGGCTTCGGCGGTCCAACCGTGGCGCTCGCACCAATCGGCGGCGCGGCGGTGTAGAGTGGGAATGGCAGCGGGCTGCGTGCGCTGTAAACGATTGCGCAGCACCTCGGCGAACAGGCGATGATAGCGATACCATTGGCGCTGGTCGTCCAACGCGGCGATAAAGAGATTGGCGCGCGCCAATTGTTCCAGCCGCGCCTCACTATCGGTTTGCCCCGTCACCGCATTGCAGAGGGGCGCGTTCATGCGTTGGAGAATCGATGTTTGCAGCAGAAAGTCCTGCAACGCGTCCGGCTGTTGATTCAGCACTTCCTCGACCAAATAGTCCACAATATAGTGATTGTCGCCGGCAAAGGGGCGTATAAAGCGGAAACGGTCCGGCTGCTGCTGGAGCGATAGACCCGCCGATTGCGGCCGGCCAATCCACCCTTCGGTGCGTTGTCAGCGCGGCCACCTCGGTCTCTGCTAGTTGCAAATCATTGACATCATTGAGCAGCGCTGCTGTTTCCGCCAAAGTGAAGCGCAGATCATCCACGCGTATTTCGTGCAGTTCGTCGCGAAGCGCAGCCGGGCCAGCGGCAGCGACGGATCGGCGCGTGGTCAGCAACAGGTGCAGTTGGGCTGCGGCAGGTGATCGAGCAGAAAGGTGAGCGCGTGGTGAACGGGGCGGCGGCTGATCAGGTGATAGTCATCGAGAACCAGCGTTACGTCGTCCGTGATGTGCGTCAGATCATTGATGAGCGCCGTCATCACGGCTTCGGCGGCCAGCGGCTGGGGCGATTGCAGCAGAGCGTGCGCCGATTGGCCCACCGCGGCGTCCACCTGCTGCAAGGCGGCGATCAAATAGCTCAAAAAACGGGTGGGGTCATTGTCCGCTTCGTCGAGCGAGAGCCAGGCTGCGGGCGCCTTGCGTTGGCCAAGCCATTCGACGACCAGCGTCGTTTTGCCAAAGCCAGCCGGGGCGGCGACCAGGGTCAATTTGTGTTGCGCGCCCCGATTCAAGCGCGTAATCAGTTGGGGGCGGGGGACAAGCGCGTGGCGCAGCGGTGGAATATATAGTTTGGTCTGTAAAATGGGGATGGGCATGGCTGGCTCCTCTGGGATTGCCTGTTAATTATAAAACAGATGGGAGGCAATGAAAAGGAGTCGCCATATTCGCTATGGTCCTGATTGACTGACAAATCTTATTTTACCGCGAAGGGCGCGAAGATGCGCAATGGGTCCCCGAGTAGATTCTTCGCGTTTCTGCGCGCCCTTCGCGGTAGAAAGATTAAATGTGTCAATCAATCAGATCTGGCTCTACCGGATCTCATGTGGTTGACAAGAGAGGTGCGCCCTCGTAGGTCACTCTTGCAGAGTGACATCCGTCGGTAGACCGGGTCCGTCACTCTGCAAGAGTGACCTACGAATGTCAACCACCTGGAATCCTGAAGAGCCACAGATATATTGGTTTATTTCGTGCGCTCTAATTTTTCCGCAAAGCGCTGCTGCCACCACTGCATGAGCCCTGGCATGGCCGCAAATTCCTGCGCCAGCTCCGCATCAAACTCGTGATACCAACAGCGGTTGAGCATGGGAGGGGTCTTGCCCGGGTTGAGCCGTTCGACAAGGCGCCAGGCATCTCGGCTTGGACCATCCCCGGCTCCAACACGCGCAAATAGATGCCGGTGCGCAGCTCCTGTAGCGTGAGCTTTACCCAATCGGGGCGGCCGATGCGGCGTGCTTGGGTTTCGCATGGCGAACGGGGAGCGCTCACCTGTACGAGCGCGGCGCCAACCCGGTAGATGTCGCCAATGCACACTTCATCCTCGGCGGATATTTTCCAGCGCCCAATTCTCGCCCACGTTGCCCGCTTGTAGATTCATATCATAATGCGCATTCCAAAAGCGATAATGGTCGAGAAAGTGACAGCAGACGGCTAATTCCGTGTGCCATGATACGGCTGGGTCGCCTTATCACCGACGAGGCCGCGCGTTTCCAACATAACCGGGCCATGAACCTGCTCACGGTAAATGGACGACTCCCAGGCACCGCGCGCATCGGTCATAGTTTTGGGTTGGCCAGTGTAGATTGAGTGAAGAAATGGAGAATCTGCCATCAGAGTTTACTCCTTTGTTGTATGACAATGCCATTAAGTTAGCGAAGACTGCGATGCACGGCGTCCCCAAATTATGGAATCGTACAGAGTGGGTCCGCCGTGCGTTGCAGTTGGCGCGGTCGCCATGACGCTTAACTTAATGACATTATGTTGTATGATATTTCAGACTGCGCTGGGCAGGTTTGCGCAACTCCTCTGGCGTCGCTGTGTCCTCCACGATTTGCCGCAGCGCGTCTGCCGCCCGCACGTCCACCGGCAAATAGCCCAAGGCGAAGATGGCCGCACTACGCACCTTGGCGACGGGGTCATTGAGCGCAAAGTCGACCATGAGTCCCACCATATCCACATTTAGTTGACACTGCTTGCACCGCTCGCAGCCCAGAGCGTGAACGGCCTCTATGCGCACTTTGGCCACCGGGTCTTTGGTCAGCTTTAGCAGTGCCTCGATGCTTTCATTAGTCGCCAGATGGTCCAATTCATGAGCGCAGAACCAGCGCACTTTGGGATTGGGGTGGTCGGCGGCGCGGATCAATTGCGTCATAGCCTCATGGCTGAGCTGATATTGCTCTTTGACGCGCGTGTGCATGCCGTGCAGCGGCGCCAACAGAGGGTGGCGCGCCAGCCAGCTTTCCAACGATTCAAACTGGCTGTGGTTTGAAGGCTTGCTTGTTGTTGTTGCATATCGGTTTCTCCTGTAAGAATTAATTTGATAGCAACCATACCCAAACGCGAGAGGATAATAGAACGAGGGCGCATAACGCGCAACAGCCTCCCGCGCAAGGGAGGCTGCTTGTTCACAAAGTTGTCAATGCATCGCCCAGTGGGTCCCCTTTGGGGGCGCATTAACCGAATTGCCTGAAATGTGAAAACTTACATCCTGCCCTGTCGCTTGTAGATTGCCACACCATTGGCGGCAACCGCGGCGGCAGCGGCAGCAGATTCACGCGACTGACCGATACTCCGTGATGGGACGGAATAGTTGCGGAAAGTATAAAGGGTTTGCGGGCAGTCGCTGTACTTTTGCATACGGGTAAAGAATAGCATTAATTATTTTTGGTGTCAACCCCCCAAAAATCCACCTTTCCTGATTTCACATAGGCCACCGCATCAGCTATGCAAACTTCGGGCGGCCGCGCTGTATCCAACACCAAATAGTCGCCCTCCGGCCGCTGCATATTGGCGATCCAATGTTCGAAGCGCGGGCGGCCCGAAAGCGTCTTGCCCGAACCGGGTACGGGCGGCGCGTAAACACCCTCGATCTGGCTGGGCCAGCGCTGGCGTGTGCGCAGCCGTCGATCCAGCTCGTCAATATCGTTGAGAAGGCATTCAACGTAGCGGTAAGCGGCGCCAGCTTCCGCAGCCAGTTTTTGCCCGCGCGCCAGCAGTTCGGCATAGAGGCAAGGGCTATCAAATATGACGCTATGGCCCTGTTGCAGCAGGTGGCGCGCCAGTGCATCCAGCACCACATACGATGCGCGACCGGCCGTAGCTACATTAATCTCGGCGGCCAGCAGCGCGCTCTTGGTGACATCGTGATCGATGACCACGGCGCCAATCTCCCGCGCCACGCCATGGGCCACGGTCGTTTTGCCCGAACCGGGCGCACCGGACATTTGGACAAAGATGAGGTTGCGCATAGCGCTTGTCCTCCCAATCAATGCGTTCATACGATGCGGCATTGCGTCAATCGCGGGTAAAAGATAGTAGTTTGCACCTGATAAAGAGTATAGCCATAAGTGTAAACTTAAGAGTTGAGATCAGTGCCGGTCGAGTAGAGGCGGCAGTTTGCCCCGTATCGAGACCAAACGGGTTGACCCGCTCACTTTGGTTTCGATACGGCTGCCAAATGCCGCAGCCTACTCAACCGCCGTTCGCTCCAACGCTGTTCCGTTAAGTTTACACCTATGAGAGTATAGCATATTCTAATTGATACAAACAGTGGGGTTGACAAAACATATGTTCGCGTGATATATTCAACTTAATGGTTGAATATATATGAGTATAAACAATTCAAGGAGATAAATTATGACAAATCACCCCGTTGTTTCACAAGCAGAATGGCTGGCGGCGCGCCGAGAGTTGCTGGCCAAAGAAAAAGAGTTTACGCACCTGCGCGACCAATTGAGCCAGCAGCGCCGCGATCTGCCTTGGGAACGTGTAGAAAAGGAGTATGTTTTTGACGGCCCCAATGGTAAAGAGACGCTGGCCGATCTGTTTGACGGCAAAGGCCAGCTCGTGGTTTACCACTTTATGTTTGGACCAGACTGGGAGGAGGGCTGCCCCAGTTGCTCGTTTTGGGCCGACAATTACAGCGGCATTCCCGCGCATCTAGCCCACCGCGATGTGGCGCATGTAACTATTTCACGGGCGCCGCTGGCCAAGCTCGAAGGCTGGAAGCAACGCATGGGCTGGGATTTTAAGTGGGTCTCGTCGTACGGTAACGATTTTAATTTTGACTATCACGTCTCCTTTACGCCGCAGCAGATCGAGAGCGGCGCCGCCATGTACAATTATCAGACCATTCAGGAAGGGGGCGAGAGTCCCGGCATCAGCGTCTTTTACAAAGATGACGACGGCGCCATTTACCACACCTATTCCACCTACGCCCGCGGGTTGGACATGCTCAACGTGGCCTATCACTATTTGGATCTGGTCCCCAAAGGACGCGATGAAGAGAACTTGCCCTGGCCGATGGCCTGGCTGCACTATCACGATAGTTATGAGGATTAGGTGTAAATCGGGCAATTGCTTGGTTATTGGGTGAGAAAATGGTAAATGGTAAATTGCTAATGGTGAATTGTGAATGAGAGGGTCGCGCGTAGCCGGCCCTATTCACCATTCACCATTCACCATTCACCATTTACAATTCACTTCTCTTTTGACATTCCACCCAAGATTATGCTAGATTCAACCCTATGGTTGAACAATCACTCATTTCGCTGGATCAAGTATTTCAAGCCCTGGCCAACCCCACCCGGCGCGAGATTTTGCGTCTGCTGGCGCTGGGTGAAGCCACCGTATTGGAGATCGCCGCGCAGTTTGACCTTTCGCTCAACGGCGTTTCCAAACATCTCAAGGTGTTGGAAAAAGCCGGGTTGATTCAGCGCGATATTCAGGGGCGCACCCACACCTGTTCATTGCAGGCGCAACCGCTGCAAGAGGCCGGCGCCTGGATCGATTTCTACCGTCCCTATTGGAATGAGCGGCTGGATGCGCTGGAAGACTTTTTGGTGCAGCAGCGTGCGCAGAGCGAGACGCAAAGTGAGGTGCAAAGTGAATGAGCCGCTGGTGATCCAACGTATTTTGCCCGCCACTTGTGAGGAAGTTTTTGCCGCCTGGACGAACCCCGCTAGCATTCAAGCCTGGATGTGTCCGGGGCCGGGCGTTACTTCAACCGTGGTGCAAATGGATTTGCAGATCGATGGTGAATTTCGTATAGATATGAGGGGCGATTGGGGCATTTCGAGCCACACCGGACGCTACCGCGAAATTACACCGCCCGCGCGGCTTTCCTTCACCTGGTGTTCCGTCAACACCCACAATCGCGACACCCTCGTTACCATCGAACTGACCCCACACCCCGCTGGCGCACAACTCACTTTAACCCACACCGACCTGCCTGATACGCAAAGCTGGACCGATCATCAGGGCGGTTGGAACCATATTTTGGATAGTTTAAAAGCCGAAATTGCACGCGGATGAACGCTGATTTACGCTGATTTTGCGACGAGAATCCGCGAAAATCTGCGTTCATCCGCGTGCAAAATATCACCTCCTTATCTCCTTACAACCTCTTCATTACCCCCAACTTGAGAAAGCACCCCAAATAAGGCATACTACCCTCTGTTATAAATTCCCCATACAGTAATTAAAATCACTGCACAAATCTGTGCGCCATATATGATATATCTATTATTGGAGGAACCATGAGCAAGACCCTGAAAGTGGGCGTCGTTGGCATCGGCGGCATTTCGCGCACGCACATGCCGGGTTGGGCCGCGTCTGAACATGCCGAGGTGGCAGCGGGCATCGACATCAACGAAAAAGCGCTGCAAGATTGGGGCCGCCTGCACGGCGTCACCAAGCTGGCGGCGGATCCGGCGGAGCTTTTCAGCGATCCCGACATAGACATCATCGACATCTGCACGCCCAACATGTATCACGCCCCATTGGCCATTGCGGCGCTGGATGCCGGCAAGCACGTGATCTGCGAAAAGCCGCTGGCGCCCACCCCCGCGGATGTGCGCCAGATGATTGCGGCGCGCGACCGTTCCGGCAAGCAGCTCATGACGGCGCAGCACTTTCGCTTTAAGGGCGTTTCGCAGTCCATGAAGGAGCATATTCAGACCGGCGTACTGGGCGATATTTACCACGCCCGCAGCTGGATGATGCGGCGCAACGGCTTTATTCCGTCGCCCACCTTTTTGCAAAAGCAGCACAGCGGCGGCGGCCCCTGCATCGACATCGGCGTCCACGTGCTGGATCTGACGCTCTGGCTCATGGGCAACCCGCAACCGGTGGTGGTCTCCGGCGTGGCCAAAGCGCCGCTGGCCCATCTGCCCGGCCAATTTGCGGCCTGGACGCGCACGCCGGTCGATTCCGCCAATTGGGATGTGGAAGATTTTGCCGCCGCCTTTGTGCGCTTTGAAAATGGCGCCACATTGATGATCGAGGTGAGCTGGCTGCTGCATCACGATATTGAGGGCGAGGACATGCAGATCTGGCTTTACGGCACTGGCGGCGGCTGTCACTGGCCCAAGGCCGATTTTCTCTCCTCCAATTTTGAAACGCGTCCAATTGGTCAACAGCACGCTCAAAATTACCAAAGACACCATGGAGCCGCAGCCGCTGGAGTGCGTAGCCTTTGCTCGCGCCCTGGCCGAAGGCGCCCTCCCCCGTTCCCCCCGAACAATCTTTGCAGGTCATGTCCATTTTGGACGGCATCTATCGCAGCCAAAAAGAAGGCGGCGAAGTGCGGATATAGTCGAAGCCCCTGCCAGCGCAAATTACATTTGACCTGAATCTCGGCGAAGCGCGGCCAAAGTTTCGCCGAGAGAATGCGCTGGCGGGAAACATCTCATTTCACGAAAGGAACCATTATGCCAGTTACAAAAGAACGCTTCGAACAGGGCCTTACGTATGAGCAATATCGGGCGCAGATGACGCGCAACCAGGAACGCTTTGATGTCAACGATCAGACCGTCCAGTTGAATCAGGCCGATGTGGATTTTTTCGCCCGCCTGCCGCAGATGCTCAACGTGCTGGTGCTGGCCGAAGACTGGTGTGGCGATGTGATCGCCAATCTGCCCGTGCTCGGGGCGCTGGCCCGCCAATGTGGCAAGCTCAACATGCGCATCTTCCTGCGCGACCAGAATCTGGACATTATGGACCAGTATCTCAAAGAGGGAAAGCACCAATCGATTCCGGTCTTTGCCTTTTTGGATCAGAACTATAATGACCTGGGCCACTGGATCGAACGCCCGGTGCATATGAGCGAATTACAGGCCGAAATGCGCCGCGAGCTCTTTGCAACAGACCCAATCTTTGAGGGGATTGCCCCCGATACATCGTTTGGCCAGATGCCCGAGGAAGCGCGCGGTCGGCTGGCGCAGGCCTTTGGCGCCTTTCGCGAAGAGAACCGCAACTTCTCCGACCAAGAAGTGGTGCGCGAATTGCGCGAACTGGTCGAGCATGGCGTTGTGCAGCCGCATGTGTTAAGATCGACGAACGGCGCCAGCAAACCGGCCGCGCAGCCGGCCTTCCGCAAGCCGACTCCAGTCACCACGCAGGAGCGCGTCAAGGTCAGCATTACCTATTGCGCGGCCTGTGGCTATGAGCCGCAGACGCTGGAGCTGGCCGGCGATCTCATGCGCACCTTTATTTATGAGCTTGCCACCATTGAGCTGATTCCCTGGCAGGATGGCGCCTTCGACGTGGCCGTCAACGGCGACCTGGTCCATTCCATGTATCGCGACGGCGGCTTCCCGGAATCGCAGACCATCATCGACGCCGTCAAAGCCCGATTAGCCAATTAGCGCAGCGCAGAGTGCGATGCACGGCGGCAACAAACTTCACCAACGAAAAATCGCCGTCCGCCGTGCGTTGCACTCGCAGCGGGTATGACTGGTGTACTAATCCAAATCACCCACTCACCACGCGGAGAATCCCATGTGCCAAACCGACATCATCAACCAACTGGCCGAAATTGCCCCCGATTCTACCTTAGCCGACGTGCGCAATCGCCGCCCCGACGTGGTGACTCACGCCCAGGGCAGCTACGATGCGCTGATTCGCCCCGCTGATGCGGCCGATCTATCGCATGTTGAACGCGCTCAAGCCGCACTGCGCACGGCCAGCCAAACCGGCGCTCCGCAGCTCAGTGCGCACTATCGGGCGCTTTTGCAGGAACTCGGCCAATCGGCCCAGCAGATCGCCGAAGTGGAGGAGTCCGGCGAGGGTGATATGCTGTCGGACCGGCTCGAGTCTATGCTGCGCCACACCGATTTGCTGGTCCACGCCCCCGCCGCCGCCACCCGCGAACACGTGAGCGAACTCAAAGAAGCCGGTTTTAGCACCCGCGCCATTGTAAGTCTGTCGCAGCTAATTGCATTCGTGACCTTTCAGGCCCGCGCCGTGGCTGGCTTGCGGCTGCTCAATGGCATGAGTAATGCTGCGGTAGAGGCCCCCAATTGCTATCAACTGGACGCGCCGGTTCATTCAGCCGAAAAAATCGGCTTTACCGCCGACACATTGGCCTGGCGCGCCTGGCTGCCCACGCTGGATTTGGAAGACGCCACGCCGGATCAGATTGCCGTGCTGGAAGAGAGTACGCCCACGGCCAAAACCTCGCCCTATTATCTGCTGCTGGTGCAGGATGTGGACGCGCTGCGCGAGCGCTCCAAGCTCTACAACGCCATTATGTACGGTCCGCGCGGCCTCAAGCGCGCCGACCGCGAATTATCGGCGGTGGCCACCTCGCGCATCAACGGCTGCGCCTATTGCGCCTCGGTCCACGTGCAGCGCTACACCCAGCTCACCAAGCAGCCTGAAGTTATGCAGCGCATTCTGGACGAAGGCGTCGACGCACCGCTAGATGCCCACGAGCGCGCCATCGTCGATTATGCCGCCAAGCTCACCCGCGCCCCCGGCGCCATGACGCCCGCCGATCTGGACCCGCTGCGCGCAATTGGCCTCAAGGATCACGAAATCCTCGACGCCAACAACGCCTCCGCCATGTTCGCCTGGGCCAATCGGCTCATGCAGACGCTGGGCGAGCCAACAAGGTAACAACGTGGCTCTTTTGTATCTCATGTGGTTGACAAGAGTAGCGGCGGTTGAGTAGGCTGCGGCAGTTGGCAGCCGTATCGAAACCATAGCGGATCAACCATGCGAGCTCCTGTTGACCGTAACAATTTTATGGCAGCATCAATATTTCCAGATTCTGTTCAGGCCCATTTCCCACGTGAGATTGACCCGTCAAAGGTACGGGTGATCTATAGTCCACCCGCCGATTCCTTGACCATCTATTTTACAGGCCAACCAATGCCAAGTGTTTGGGAAGACGTGGATGAGTATGTATTAATTGGATTTTCTATGGCAGATGACACGGTCGTCACCGGATTGATGATCGAACATTTTAGCCGTTGGTTGGTCGATTTTGGACATACAAAAAAGTAACTGCGACCCGGATGACCACCATGCCTACTGACACCCGCCCTAATATCCTCTTCATCATCGTCGACCAATGGCGCGCCGATTGCCTAGGCTTTACCGGCCACCCCACCGTGGAAACGCCGCACCTGGACAGATTGGCCCACGAGGGCATCAACTTTAGCCAGGCGTACACGGCCACCCCCTCGTGCGTACCGGCGCGAGCCGCGCTCTTTACCGGCCTCAATGGGCGGCACAACGGCTTTGTGGGCTACAACGACCACGTGCCCTGGCACTACGACGTGACCATGCCCGGACTGCTGGCCGACGCCGGCTATCACACCCAATGCGTGGGCAAGATGCACGTGCAGCCGGCGCGTCAGCTCATGGGCTTTCACAACGTGGTGCTGCACGATGGCTATCTGCACCGCGAGCGCCGCAAGCGCGACGACTACAGCCTGGTAGATGACTATACGCCCTGGCTGCGCGACCAGCTGGGTCAATCTGCCGTGGATTATGTTGACAGCGGGCTGGGCTGCAATGGCTATGCCGCCCGCGCCTGGCCCTATGCCGAAATGCTGCACCCCACCTCGTGGGTCACCACGCAGAGCATCGATTTTCTGCGCCGCCGCGACCCGACCAAACCTTTCTTTCTGATGATGTCCTATCATCGCCCGCACCCGCCGCTGGACCCGCCGGCATACTATTTGGACCACTATCGCCACAAGGAACTGCCGCCCATCCCGGTGGGCGATTGGGCGGCGGAAACGCTGCCCACGCGCGGCTTTGATAGCCCGGTGCCCTCCAGCCCCGCCGAGATCGATCTGGCCCGCCGCGCCTACTACGCTCAGATTTCGCACATTGACTATCAGCTCAACCGCATGATGATGGCGCTCTACGAAGCGGACGTACTGGACAACACGCTCATCATTTTTACGGCGGACCACGGCGAAATGCTCTACGATCACAACCTGGTGGCCAAAGCGCTGCCTTTTGACGGCTCGGCGCGGCTGCCCTTTATTTTGCGTTTGCCCAAGACGGGCGATTGGCAGGCCACGCAAAATGAGGTTCACGAAGTCGTTGAGCTGCGTGATCTGCTGCCCACTTTCTGCGATGCGGCTGGCGCGCCCATCCCCGATCATATTGACGGCCAAAGCATCCTGCCCCTCTGCCGCGGCGAAAGCGCCGGCTGGCGCGCCTATCTGCACGGTGAGCACACCGGCGACCCCGCCAGCGCCAACCAGTGGCTGACCGACGGCCACGAAAAGTACGTCTGGTTCCCGCAAACCGGCCGGGAACTGCTCTTCAACCTGGATGACGACCCCACCGAACTGCACGACCTGAGTGCATCCCGCTCCGACCGCGTTCAGCATTGGCGGGCGCGGTTGATGGAAGAGCTGGTCGGTCGTGAAGAGGGTTTTGTACAGAATGGCGAGCTGGTGGTGGGCCGTCCGCAAAGCCCGACATTGGTCAACGTGGGGCGGTATGCGGCGCGATAGGAACGTTGACCATTACATCAAACTTGTTACTGATACCACAATTTGGTATCATTTGTAAATGCAGCGCAAACATCAGCGAACTTTAGAAGAAGTATTTACGAGACCAGAGCGGGCCAATATTCCATGGAAGGATATCGAAGCGCTTTTTATTGCATTAGGCGCCGAAGTCTCGGAGGGTAGTGGATCGCGTGTGCGTGTTGCCTTGCGTGGGGTTCGCGCTGTTTTTCATCGGCCACATCCGCAAAAAGAGACGGATAAAGGAGCCGTCAAATCAGTGCGTCGTTTTTTAAGTGAAGTGGGGATACAACCATGATGGATTATAAGGGCTATATTGGGAAAGTAGAATTTGATGATGCGGCCAATATCTTCCACGGTGAGGTGATTAATCTGCGCGATGTTATCACATTTCAGGGAACATCCGTACAGGAGTTACGCGCTGCGTTTCAAGATTCTGTAGAAGATTATCTTGCGTTCTGCGCCGAACGCGGCGAGGAGCCAGAAAGACCCTTTTCGGGGAAATTTACGGTTCGCATCTCACCCGAATTGCATCGAAAGTTATTTGTATATGCCAAGATGCAAGACAAGAGTCTAAACGGCTGGATTAGCGAACTATTTGAAGAGTCAGTGGCGCAGACATTTTCATAACTGCCACTTTGAATGAGAGTGTGCGCTACGTCTGCTCTCTCATCTCATGAAGAATAAAACTGGAGACCCCATGATCATCGACATCCTCGAAAACGCCCACAAATACAGCGGCCTCAGCGCCAATTTCGCCACCGGCTTGCGCTATTTGCAGAGCGACGCCTGGCAAGATTTGCCCGTTGGCACGCACCAGATCGACGGCGAAAATGTCTTCCTGATGGTGCAGGCCTATGACTCGATTCCCAAAGCCGAACTGCAATGGGAGGCGCACCACAACTACTGCGACATCCAATACGTGGTGAGCGGCGCCGAGCAAATGGGCTACGGCAAGCTGGCTGATTTTACGATCAGCGTGCCTTACAACGACAAAAATGATGTCTATTTTCTGGATGGACACGGTCAGTTTACAAACGTGCCCGCCGGCGCGTTCACCATCTTTATGCCCCAGGATGTGCATATGCCGCGGGTAGCTATGGATGACAAGCCCACGCCGGTTAAGAAGCTGGTTTTTAAGGTTCGAGTTTAATATTCACGCAATACGGGGGCGACCACAGTCGCCCCCGTATTGCGTGAATATTCCGCTATCCCCTCTCCCCTCGCAATTCACTTCTCCCGCCAAATGGTGTAAACTACACCCAACTTCTGACCCCAATTTTCACAAAAACGGAGCAAAACCCTTATGACCACTTTTACCGGCGGCCAGGCCATTGTCAACTCCTGGATCACTCATGGCGTGGACACCATTTTCGGCCTGCCCGGCGTCCAGAACGACTACCTTTATAACGCACTTTACGACGCCGGCGGCAAGCTGCGCGTCATCCACACCCGGCACGAGCAGGGCGCCGGCTACATGGCGCTGGGCTACGCCATGTCCACCGGGCGGCCGGGCGTTTATGCCGTGGTGCCGGGCGTGGGCATGTTGAACGCCGCCTCGGCGCTGGCCACCGGCTACAGCGTCAATGCCCCGCTCTTCTGCTTTACCGGCCAAATCCCCTCCAACATGATCGGCCGCGGCTTTGGCCAACTGCACGAAATTCCCGATCAACTCGGCATTTTGGAGCGGCTCACGCGCTGGACCGGCCACGTATCCGCGCCCGCCGAAGCGCCCTCCCTGGTGGCGCAGGCCTTTTTGCGTATGCAGACGGGTGCGCATCCGGGACCGGTGGCCGTTGAATGCCCGCTGGATGTACTCTCCGCCACCGCCGAAATTGCGGACTTCCCCGTGCTGACCGCCACCCACCCCGCCGTGGATGAGGACCAAATTGAAGAGGCGGCCAAATTGTTAGGCGCGGCCAAGAACCCCGTGATCTTTGTGGGCATGGGCAGCCATTGGCGCGGCGGAGCCGTCAAAGAATTGGCCCAGGCGCTGCAAGCCCCCGTGGTTCTCCAACCGCTCGGGCCACGGCATCCTCAGCAGCCGCGATCCGCTGGCCATGCGCACGCCGGCCGCCCACCAACTCTGGCCACAGGTGGATGTGGTGCTGGCCATTGGCACGCGCATGAACCGGGTGCTCTCCGGCTGGGGAACCGACCAGAACCTCAAAATCATTCGCATAGACACTGATCCCAATGAGCATAGCAAAGTTGTGCCAGAGGATGTGGCCATTGTGGCGCGCAGCGAAGATGCGTTGCCCAAGCTGGTGCAGGCCGTGGGCAAATACAACAGCGTGCGCGCTTCCCGCGTCGAGGAATACGACGATTTGCGGGCCGAGGCCGCCGAGCGCATGGCCTATTTGGAGCCACAGCTTTCGTACATCAACGCCATCCGCGACGTGCTGCCCGACGATGGCTACTATGTGCGCGATGTGACCCAACTGGGCTACGTCAGCGAGTTCGCCTTCCCGGTCTATAAACCATACACCTATATTTCGCCCGGCTTTCAAGGCACGCTGGGTTGGGGGTTTGCCACGGCGCTGGGCGTCAAGGCGGCGCATCCGGACAAAGCGGTGGTTTCGGTCTGCGGCGACGGCGGCTTTATGTTCACCGTGCAGGAGCTGGCCACGGCTGTACAGCACAAGATCAACCTGGTGACGCTGGTCTTTACCGATGGCGCCTATGGCAACGTGTTGCGCATGCAGAAGGAGAACTATGGCGGCCGCGTCATCGCCACCGCGCTGCACAACCCCGATTTTGCCCGCATGGCCGAGACCTTCGGCGCATTGGGCCTGCGCGCCGAAACGCCCGACCAGGTGCGCGGCGCTATTGAGCAGGGGTTGGCTGCGGATGCACCCACCATCATCGAGGTGCCGATTGGCGAAGTACCCAGTCCGTGGCCGGTGGCGTTTCTGGGGCGCAACCGACCAGCGGTGAAGGAGTAGAATTGTTAGGAGTGATTTTTTAACGCAAAAGTCGTAAAAGAGGCAAGGGGCGCAAAAGGGAAAAACGATAGCGTCTCTTGCGCCCTTAGCGTCTCTTGCGTTCAAAATGCTTCATCAAACGCAAAAGTCTTCAAAAAAGGGCAAGAGAGGCACAAAGGGAAAAACGATAGCGTCTCTTGCGCCCATACGCACGTCTCTTGCGTTCAAAATGCTTCATCAAACGCAAAAGTCGCAAAAGAGGCAAGGGGCGCAAAAGGGAAAAACGATAGCGTCTCTTGCGCCCTTAGCGTCTCTTGCGTTCAAAATGCTTCATCAAACGCAAAAGTCGTAAAAGAGGCAAGGGGCGCAAAAGGGAAAAACGATAGCGTCTCTTGCGCCCTTAGCGTCTCTTGCGTTCAAAATGCTATCAAACGCAAAAGGCGCAAAAGAGGCAAAGGGCGCAAAAGGGAAAAACGATAGCGTCCTTTGCGCCCATAGCGTCTCTTGCGTTCAAAATGCTTCATCAAACGCAAAAGTCGTAAAAGAAGGCAAGGGCGCAAAGGGAAAAACGATAGCGTCTGCGCCCGTAAATCTCTTGCGTTCAAATGCTTCATCAAACGCAAAAGTCGCAAAAGGGAAAAACGATAGCGTCCTTTGCGCCCTTAGCGTCTCTTGCGTTAAAGCCGTTTCTTGACACCACGAATTCTGAAAGAAGAAGCCGCCATGAACGACGAACAGATCAAACTCAAAGTCAACTGGTATCGTACGCCGCTGGAGCGGCAGACGCTGGCCGCGCTCAACCGGCGCAGTGATTGGACGGGTCTGCTGCAAACCGGCAGCCACTTGGGATTCTCACGCTGACTGGCTCTTCTAGCTTTATGCCGCAGCGCATTGGCCTGTGTGGGCGCTGCTGCTGATCCTCTTTGTGCACGGCACCTTTTATGCCTTTCTGCTCAACGGCTTTCACGAGCTGTGCCACCGCACGGTCTGCAAGACAAATTTCTCAATGAGCTGTTTCTGTGGATCTTTCAGCTTTCTAGGCGGAGTTCAGCCCGGTCTTCTTTGGACCAGCCACCAGGAGCACCACAAATATACGCTGCACCCGCCTGATGATCTGGAAGTATGGTGCTGCCGGTGAGCTTTACGCTGGAAAGCTTTTTAAAGGCCGCCGTGGTCAGTCCGTGGGGCTTTTATGAACGAGTCAAAGGGTGATTCGGCTGAGTCGCGGCTGATTTGGAAGGAGTGGGCGCACATTCTCTTTCCCGAAAGCGAACCGGATAAACGCCGCGCCCTCTTCAGCACAAACGCATTTGTGATTGGCCACGCACTGCTAACGGTAGTTTCGCTGGCGCTGGGGCTGTGGCTGCTGCCGGTGCTGATCACGCTGGCGCCTTTCTATGGCGGCTGGCTGCTCTATCTCTGCAACAATACACAACACGTGGGCCTGCGAGACAACGTGCCGGACTTCCGCCTCTATGCGCGCACCATTCTGCTCAACCCCTTTGTGCGGTTTCTCTACTGGCACGCGAACTTCCACATCGAGCATCATGCGCCGCCGTGCCCTGCTATCGGCTGGGCGCACTCCACCGCGCCATCGAGCACGATCTGCCTTCGCTGATAAGCGCAACACGAAACGTGGACCGAGATTCTAGCCATCCTGCGCAAGCAAAAGGTGGACCCAGCCTACGAGTTTGTGCCGAAACTGCCGGCGCGGGCGACGGCATAAGGAATAAACCGCAGATTGCGCAGACGAACTCATCTGCATTAGCGAAGTGGCATCTGCGGTTGAGGCATCGAATGACTCGGCGTAATCTGGCCTGGATTTTAGGCATCGCTGCGTTATGGATATTGGGGAGCGCCATCTTTGGAGCAAGCCTTACGGCCATATCGGGGCTTTCCTTGGTATTGCCATGCGCATCGGCAAGTATGATTATGGGGATGTTATTGCTTTTGGTGATTACCAGAGGGGAACGGGCGCACAAGATATTCTTCGAGCAGATATATGACGATAAGGATGATTCTATAACGGGGTTGCCACTTCTGGTTGGATTGCCGGTGTCGCTAATCGTGGGCGGACTAATTATGTGGTTGACCGCGAAACTTTTGGGCGCATAGCTTGATGGCAGAAAATATGTCCCAAAATGAAAAGACTACCGTATAGCCCAAGAGCAGTAGCCAGCTCAGATTGAGCCCATGCAGCCAGATTGGGGCTGATGAAAAATAAGTCTGTCGGTGTGCGGGCTGCCAATAGACGCCGAAAGAAACAGCCCAAGCGCTTACCAAGACAATGATGAGCACCAAACTTACCGCCCATGGAAACAGCAAACAAAAGAGGCGCTGGCCAAACGTAAGCTCTGTGGCCGGCGTCGCCCGATGGGCGACAGGATGATATTGACAGGGTTTGCCGATTAGCTGATAAGCCCAAATGCGCAGAGATTCGTGCGGCGCCACCAGATAACCGGAGATAGATTGCATTTGCATAGGCATCATTATATCATTAACGGCACTCTAATCAAAGCGAGCAAAGAATGTTCACACCCAAGTTCGACTCATTCCACGGCGTCTTCCCCTATCTGGTCTCCCCCATTGCGCCCAGCGGCGAAGTAATGACCGACGTGCTGACCGAACTGGTCGAGCACCTGATCAGCCAGGGCGTCCACGGTCTGACCCCGCTGGGCAGCACAGGCGAATTTGCCTACATGAGCTGGGCGCAGCGGCGGCGCGTGGTGGAGGTGGTGCTGGAGGCAGCGCGCGGACGGGCGCCGGTGGTGGCGGGCGTGGCGGCCATGGGGACGGCCGAAGCGGTGGCGCAGGCGCGCGACTTTGCCGCTATGGGCGTGGATGGCATTCTGGCCGTCATGCAATACTATTTTCCGATTCCGGCGGTGGGTGTGGTGGACTATTTCAGCCAGATCGCGGCGGCGGTGGAATGCCCGGTAGTGCTCTATACCAACCCCTCTTTTCAGGGCGGCGATTTGACGCCCGCCATGGTGCGCAAGCTGGCCGAAGTGCCCAATATCCAATATCTCAAAGACGCCTCCACCAATACGGGACGGTTGCTCACCATCCTCAACAGCGTGGGCGACCGGCTTAAAATCTTCAGCGCCTCGGCCCACATTCCGCTGGCCGTCATGCTGATTGGCGGCGTGGGCTGGATGGCCGGGCCGGCCTGCGTGGTCCCGGCGCAAAGCGTGCGTCTGTATGAATTGGCCAAAGCCGAGCAATGGCGTGAGGCTATGGCATTGCAGCGCGAGCTGTGGCGCATCAACGAGGTCTTTGCCAAATATTCGCTGGCGGCCTGTATCAAAGCCGGCCTGCAGATTCAGGGCTTCGCCGTGGGCGATCCGCTGCCGCCACAGCAGCCGCTTACATCCCAGGAGCGGGATGAGGTGGCGGCGGTGTTGGCGTCATTGTAAACAGGGATTACGCAGAACCCCCACGTTCTGCGTAATCCCTGTACGTTAAACATACCCAAACTTCTGCTCGGTCTGCGTCAAACACTCATCCACAATGGCGACCATGCGGTCCAATTCCTCGCGCGTAGCCACCAGCGGCGGGGCCAGATGCAGCACGTTCCAGACGCGGGTGAGCAGGCGGTGTTCGGTGAGCAGGTTGTTGAGATGCTTGACAAAGTCGGAGTCGCGCGGCATCTTTTCTTTGGTAGCTTTGTCGGTGACCAATTCAATGACGGCATAGAGCCCTAGACCGCGGGCGTCACCCACCGTGGGGTGCGCGTCGACCAGCTTCTGCAACAGTTGCAGCAGATATGCCCCCATTTCGGCCGAACGTTGAGGCAGATCCTCGCGCTGCAAAATGGCAATATTGGCCAGCGCCGCTGCCGCTGATACGGCCTGACCGCCAAACGTGAGCAAGTGCGACAGCACATTTTCGCCCTCCATAAAGACCTCGTAGACCGACCCGCGCACTACGGTGGCCGCAATGGGGGCGTAGCCGCTGGAAAGCCCTTTGGCCATGGTCATAATGTCGGGCGTCACGCCAAAGTGCTCGGCGGCGAACCATTTACCCGTGCGTCCAAAGCCGTTGATCACCTCGTCCATGATCAGCAGCACGCCGTGTTTGTCGCAGATTTCGCGCAGCAATTGCCAATATTTGGGCGAGGGAATGTGCAAGCCGTTGGCCGATGAAATGGGCTCGCCGATGACCGCCGCCACCGTCTCCGGCCCCTGAAATTCGATCTCCTGCTCCACCCACTTGGCGCACATAATGTCGCCCGCTTCACCCTCCAGCCCAAAGTCGTTGCGATAGTGATTGGGCGACGGCACGTGATAGACCCCCGCCATCATCGGGCCAAAATAGCGCTCCATCTGCGCCCGGTTGCCGGTGGTCAGGCTCATGGCGCCGTGGGTCATGCCGTGGTACGAGCCGCGGCGGGCAATAATTTTATAGCGCTTGGGGAAGCCGCGCAGCACCTGCACCTGTTTGGCAATTTTGATGGCCGTCTCCACCGCTTCGGAGCCGCCCGAAGAGAAGAAGACGCGGCTCAAATCGCCCGGCGTAATCTGGGCCAGCGTCTCGGCGAGCTGCACAGCCGGCACGGATGTGTATGAAGCTGAGGAGACGTAGGCCAGTTTGGCCGCCTGCTGCGCCATGGCCTCGCCGATCTCCTGTCGCCCGTGGCCGGCATTAACCACCCACAGCCCCGACAGCGCATCGATCCACTCCTGGCCGCGGGCGTCGTACAACATACAGCCGTGGCCGTGATCAAAGACATGCAGCCCCTGCTTTTCGGCCAGGTCCACGTAGGAGCCTGAGTGGATCCAGACGTGGTCCAGCGCCGATTGATAGAGCGGCTCCTGGTAAATGGGTTGCGCGGGAGAGGGGGTGGATAAAGTTGTGGCGGACATAAATGTGACAATCCTTGTTGAATGTTGATTTGGGGTTGATTGGACTTTGGCTGGTTCTGTAAACGACAAAACGAATTTCGCGCGCTATTGGCGGAATTGGTGAACAGGCGGTTGGCCATATGGGCGCTTGCATTGGTAGGATTATAACTCAGATTAGGGGTAAGCGGTAAACCTACGGGAGTATAGGGTTGCCCATGCCATATACCAGCAGACCAATATCTATCGAACGACCGGTCGGGTTGGGCGTGATAAGACCCACTTTACGGCAAGTCTGGTGCTCAGTCGCCGCCTGGGGAACAAGCATTTGATGGCCGTCACGCTCATGCTGCTGGGCGTCATTTGCGCTATCAGAGCCGGATCGCAGAGGGTGTGCAACTGGCCGTGGAGGGCTATGCTCCGTATGTGGGCTTGGTCAGCCGGCTGATGCACGCCTTTATGACTTGCTACAACTCGAACCTGGCAATCGTGTTCTGGTGACGGCTTATGGGGCTGGCATTGATACTCTGCTCCTGGCCCACCGGGTTGGCCGCGGCGGACAGGTAGTCGGCATTAATTTAATATTGATGAAGAATTGATTTGTTTGGGAACAACAGCAACAGAACCTGAGGA